>NZ_JBITHA010000004.1:0-690798 GCF_044457485.1 Nonomuraea sp. NPDC050540 | reverse complement strand
CGCGCCATGTTCCTGGCCGCGTTCGCTTCCCTGGCCGATCCCGAGAGCCGCGAGTACTACGACAAGAAACGCGCCGAGGGCAAAAAACACAACGCCGCCCTCATCTGCCTGGCCCGCCGCCGCTCAGACGTCATCTACGCCATGCTCCGCGACCGCAAGCCCTACCAATCCCGACGGAAAACCCGAACCCAGCAAGCCCTGGCCACTTGACGAAAACCATAGGGACACCCCCCCATGAACCCACAGGCTGTGGATTGGGCGGCGATCCCCGGGCCGGAGTGGTACCGGCCTGAAGCCGTTCCGGAGGCCTTCGCCGCCCTGCGCGGAGATAGGGAGCAAGGCACTCATATTCGATCAGTGATCGGGAACGACCACGCCGGGACGCTCTATCCAGCCGTCGTCGCAGGCACCGACGTCCTCCTGGGAATCATCGCCGAGCATCCCGGGCCGGCAAGGCAGACCGCTCTTTGCGTAATGCTCGACTGGTGGGGATGTTTTCAGCCGGAACCTGGCTTCGAGACGTTCATCGGTGCTGAGGGAGAATCGGTTGATGTCATCGCGGCGATTGTCGAGCGGGTTGGGCGGGCCGCCGGCACGTTGCGGGTGATCGCCGAACGGGACTCCAACGCCCGTAGCCTCATCCGGGAGTTGCTCAAAGCTCAGAGCCAAGGGTGGACGATCGTCGAGAAGTAGATCCTCTACGATTGCGGGCACCCAGAACACCCTCCGTCAGCCGATCGAGGCAGCGACTTCACCGAGGGAGGCGCAGAAGCGGCAGACCCCTGCGGTTAGGAGGACGACGATGGCGGACGACCTGCGGTTCTCGCTGCTCGGCCCGTTGCGCGCCTGGCGCGGTGACACGGAACTGAAGCTCGGCTCGCCGCAGCAACGGATGGTGCTGGCCGTACTGCTGCTCGCCGAGGGCAGGGCGACCGGCCCGGACCTGCTCATCGACGCGATCTGGGGTGACGAGCAGCCGCGCACGGCGCTCAGCACGCTGCGGACCTACATCTCGCGCCTGCGCGGGGTGCTCGGCGCGGAGGTGTTGTCGTCCGTCGGTCATGGTTATGTCCTGCTCGGCGGTGAGCGCGACGTCGTCCGATTTGAGCGTCTGTACGGCGAGCAGCGCTACTCCGAGGCGCTCGCCCTCTGGCAGGGAGAGCCGCTGGCCGGCCTGGACGGTTTCTTCGCCGAGGCCCAGCGCACGCGCCTGAACGAGCGGCGGCTGGCCGCGCTCGAGTGCCGCCTGGACGCCGATCTCGGAAACGGCAGGCATGCGGACGTCGTCCCCGAGCTCACCGCGCTGTGCGCCGACCACCCGACCAATGAGCGGATGCGCGCGCTGCTGATGCTGGCCCTCTACCTCGCGGGCCGGCAGGCCGAGGCGATCGGCGTCTACACCGACACCCGCGAGCTGCTGGACCGGGAGCTGGGCGTGGCCCCCTCCCCGGAGCTCGCGGAGCTGTACCAGCGGATCATCAGCGCGGACGTGGCGCTCGGCCGACCGTCCGAACGTGTCCCGCCGCGGCAGGTGCCCCGGCAGCTGCCGTCCGACGCGGCCGACTTCACCGGCCGTCAGCGCGAGGTGGAGGGCATGGTGGCCGCGCTGGGTTCCGGCGAGGCGTCGGCCCTGGTCATCTCGGCCGTGTCCGGGGCGGGCGGGGTGGGCAAGACGACGCTGGCCGTGCACGCGGCCCATCGGCTGGCCGGTCACTATCCTGACGGGCAGCTCTTCGTCGACCTGCGCGGGTCGAGCGCGCGGCCGGTCGAGCCCGGGGTGGTGCTCGGCGGGTTCCTGCGCGCGCTCGGGTACGAGGAGCCGCCGGAGGACCTGGCCGAGCGAGCGGCGGAGTACCGAACCGCGCTCGCCGACCGGAGGGTGCTCGTGGTGCTCGACAACGCGTCCGGCGCCGGTCAGGTACGGCCGCTGATGCCCGGCTCGGCGGGGTGCGGGGTGATCGTCACGAGCAGGGCCCGGCTGACCGGACTGTCCGGGGCGCGGCAGGTGGACCTCGAGGTCCTGGGGCCGGCCGAGGCGCTGCTGATGTTCACCACGATCGTCGGGCAGGAGCGGGTCTCCGCCGAACGCGGGGCCGCCATGGACCTGGTCGCGGCCTGCGGGTTCCTGCCGCTGGCGATCAGGATCGCCGCCGCACGGCTGGCCGCGCGGCGGAGCTGGAGCGTGGCCACGATGCGCGACCGGCTGTCGGACGAGCGGCGCAGGATGGCCGAGCTGAGGGCGGGCGATCTGGCGATCGAGGCGACGTTCTCGCTGGGGTACGACCAGCTCGACGCGGTGCATGCGCGGGCGTTCCAGCTGCTGGCCGTACCGGATGCCGCGATGTTGTCGCTGCCGGTCGCGGCGGCGCTGCTCGACCTGCCGGAGCCGGACGCGGAGGAGGTGTGCGAGGCGCTGGTCAACCTGAGCATGCTGGAGTCGCCCTCTCCCGGCCGCTACCGTTTCCACGACCTGCTCAAGATCTACGCCCGATCACGCCCTGACGATTCAGGGGTACGGCGGGCCGCGCTCGCCAGGATGCTGGACTTCTACCTGGCCACGGCGGCCGCGGCGCTCCGGTTGACGTTCTTGGGCGACCTGCGCCCGGACAAGGTCGTCACGCGCTCGGCCGGCTTGCGCTTCGCCGACGAAGCCGCCGTCGTCGACTGGGCGGATGAGGAGGAGCAAGGCCTGCTCAGCTGCCTCGAACAGATCGCGCGCACCCCCGGCGACGAACTGGGCCAGGCCATCATCCTGCTCGACCTGACCACCGACGTGATCGGCTTCGAGTCCGACACCGCCCGCTATGAGCGGCTGGGCGACCTGCTGATCGCCGCGGCGGCGGACCGCGCGGACGGGGCTCTGGAGGCGCAGGCGCGCTGCGTGCGCGGGATCACCCGGGTGAACAGGCGCAAACTCGACGCGGCCATGGAAGACGGCCTGGCCGCGCGCGACCTCAGCCTTGAGCACGGCGATCTGGACACGTACGCCGACGCGCTCAACCTGCTGGCCCGCAGTGCGATGGGCCGGCGGGAAATGGAGGGGGCGGCGGGCTGGTACCGGCAGGCCGCCGAGGTGTGGCGCTCGCTCGGCGACGTGTCCAACGTGTCGGTCGCGCTCGGGAACCTCGCGCGCACCCTGGCTGATTTGGGCCGTATGGGCGAGGCGCTCGACGCCGCCAGGGAGGCCGAGAAGATCATGCTGGAGGTGGGCGACGGCAGGAAGGACGCGGCGGCCGCGTACCAGCTGGGCGTGGTCCTGCGCGAAGCGGGACATCCTGAGCAGGCGCTGGCCGAGCTGGAGGCGGCGCTGATCGAAAATCGCAAGCTGAAGAAACGGGAGTGGGAGGGGGCTACGCTGTTTCGGATGGCCGAGACCTACCTCCTGGTCGGTAGTTCCGAGCGCGCGATCGACCATGCGGAGGACGCGCTGGCGGTGCTGACGAACACGGGCGACGAGTGGGGGCAGGGGATGGCCCTCACCGTGCTCGGCCGGGCGCTTGGTGAACGGGGGCAGCCGGGGCGGGCGCGGGCCTGTCTGACCGAGGCGCTGAAGATCTTCGACCGGCTCGACGTGCCGGAGGCCGAGGACGTGCGACTGCTGCTGGTGTCATAGCCGCAGGCGGGCGTGGACGAGCCGCCGGTGGTGCGCGGGGATGGCGTGGGCGTCCATCGCGCGTTCCAGCAGATCGGCGTCGAACCCGTGCGTAATCAGGTGGTCCAGGAGAGGGTCGTATCGGTCGGGCCGGTCGCGCAGAAGTTCGGTGGCCAGCCGGAGTTCCAGGCGGACGACGGGCACCTGGTGAGAGCCGCACGTGATCAGGACGTGGTGCTCCCATGGTCCGCTGCCCACGCATTCGAGGGCGTCCGAATCGGCCGGCCGCTCGACCGTGCTGAGTTCGACGTCGACGCCGTTCACGTCGAACCTGGTGAAGTACTGCGAGGTTTCGGGGAGCCACGAGGCTTCGTACAGGCAGGGGAAGGCGGCGAGTGCCGCGGCGAACCTGTCCAGGTCCTCCCGATCGGCGAGCAAGATGTCGACGTCTCTGGCGGGGAGGGGGACGCCTTGAAGGAGTGCGGCGCTCGTGCCGCACACCCGGTAGGCCGTCCGGGGGTCGGCTACGTCAAGCGCCATCGCGAGTGCCGTACTCAGTGATCTTGTTCTTTCGCCCATGGGGGCGAACGTATCCAGCGAGCGGGCTTCCTCGTCAGGGGAGAATCGCGTCGACGTAGCCGCCGTCGACGCGGAGGGCGCCGCCGGTGGTCGCCGAGGCCTGCGCCGAGCTGAGGTAGACGATCATGTTGGCGATCTCCTCCGGCTCGATGAGGCGTTGCAGGAGCGACTGCGGGCGGTGCTCGCGCATGAAGGCGCGTTGTGCCTCGTCCCAGGGCAGGTCGCGGTCGACGAGCTGGTAGACGAAGTCCTCGACGCCGCCGGTGTGGGTGGGGCCGGCGATCACGGAGTTGACCGTGACGCCGGTTCCCGCCGCTGCCTTGGCGAAGCCGCGGGAGATCGCCAGGAGCGCGGTCTTGCTCATCCCGTAGTGGATCATCTCGGCGGGGATCGCGACGGCCGAGTCGCTGGCGATGAACTGCACCCGGCCGAACGAGCGCTCCATCATGCCCGGCAGGTACGCGCGCGTCAGCCGGACACCGGCCAGGACGTTGACCTCGAAGTAGCGGCGCCACTCGGCATCGTCGATCTCCAGGGCGGGGCGCGACTCGAAGATCCCCAGGTTGTTGACGAGGATGTCGACGTCCGGCAGGGCTTCCACGGCGGCCGCGGTGCCCTCCTCGGTCGCCAGATCCGCCGCGACCGCGACGACCTGGGCGCCCGGCACCTCACTGCTCAACCGGGACGCCGCCGCCGCGGTCGACTCCCTGCTCCGGCCGTTGACCCCGACCCGGGCACCGGCCCGCGCCAGGCCCGCCGCGATCGCCGCCCCGATGCCCTGAGTGGAGCCGGTGACCAGGGCCGTTCTGTCCGTGAGATCAATGAGCATGATCCATAACCTACCCGCCGACCCGCCTTGCCCTGGCCTGGGATTCCATGTCGGTGCTCTTAGAGGCCGAAGCGGTGGGAGAAGTCGGTTAGTTCCTTGCGTTGCTGGTCGAGCGAGGTGGCCGAAGTGCTGACGACTACTCGGGTGACGCCTTCGGCGGTCAGGTCCGCGAGCCGTTCCGGAGACAGGTCGATGGTGGCGGTCCTGGTGTATTCCAGGGTGTCGGGGTCGCGGCCGGACTCGGCGGCGGTGGCTCGGACCAGGTCCCACTGCGCGGGGTCCGGGCGGCCGCCGGGGAAGTAGCCGTTGCCGAGGCGGCCGGCGCGGCGGGCGGCGGGGCGGCTGGAGCCGCCCACGTGGATGGGCAGGTGGGTGGCCTGGTGGGGTTTGGGGAAGCTGACCAGGTCGGTGAAGGTGAAGAACTCGCCGGAGTGGCTGACGCCCTCTTCGCCGCCTGCCCACAACAGGCGCAGGACGTCGATGGCTTCGTCGGCGCGGCGGCCGCGGGTGGCGAAGTCGACGCCGATCGCCTCGGCCTCGCCGGGCAGCGCGCCGAGGCCGACGGTGAGCAGGCGCATGCGGCCTCCGGACAGTACGTCGACCGTGGCCAGGCGCTTGGCGAGGATCACCGGGTGGTGGTACGGCAGCAGCAGTACCCCGGTCCCGAGCAGGATGCGCTCGGTGGCGGCGGCGATGAAGGACAGGCAGTCGAGCGGGTCCAGGTACGGCAGCGCCGGTGGTATCTCGAACGTCCCCACCTTGGCCCCCGGATACAGGACGATGTGCTCGGGCAGGTAGATCGACTCGAAGCCGCATTCCTCCGCGAGCTGGGCGAAGGCCACGATCTTCTGGGGGTCGACGCCGTAGTAGGGCGTGCTGTAGCTGATGCCGAACTTCATGGTCCGGAACGCTAGAACGTTGACACCGGCGTCAGGTCAAACCGGGAAGTGCCATAGTGGATCATATGGCCATTAATCGCGCTCTGGCGGCGATCCGACTCGGCAACTCCCTGTCCGTCGACCGATACCCCCCATGGGCCGTGTGGGCGATGGGCGTCGTCGCGGGCTGGGTGGTCCTCACCCACGTGATCGGCCTGGCCACCGGGGTGCCGCAGAGCTTGCTGGCCGAGTCGCTGAAGTGGGGGCCGGCCGCCCAGTGGGTCGAGCACGGCCTGGCCCTGGTCGCGATGGGATTCCTGCTCACCTCGATGGTCGAGGCCCTGCTCCACCGGCGGCGTACCGCATAGAAATGCCCGCGCCTTTCGCATGAGGCCGGAGTGGTGGATGCCTGTCTGCCGTAAGCTCGTGTTCGTACCGCCCGTGGGAGCCTGCTCCTCCAGCATCCACGCACCGTTGATCTGCGGACGGACGCGGCGGCGGCCGGTGGAAAGTGTGTCTGACCTGGCCGGTCACGTAGATCTTTTGTGGCCGCAGCCGGGTGCTGGCCGAGGGAAACGGGCCGGCGAGCGCCGCCGAGTACGGATTGATATCCAGAAAACCCCCGCCGCGTGTCAAATGGGCTCATACTTACCGTAATGAAACCCAGAACAGCCGCGGTCCGGCGTCCCCTGCCAGGAAGTCCCTTCAACGTTCCTCAGGCCCCTGCGCCTCCGATGCCCGACTTCGAGGTGCAGGACCTGGTCAGCCATGACAAATACGGGCTGGGCTCGGTCATCCGGGTGGAGAAGGATGTCGCCGTTGTCGTTGATTTCGGCACGGAGACCCTTCGCATCACGGTGCCGTACGCCAAGCTCGTCAAGCTCTGAGCTACAGCCAACCGGCCCGCGCGTCCGTCAGGGGCGCGCCAGAGGAGGGGGCGGTGCCAAGCGTGCCTGCGCGCACGCCGTCGAGCAACCGCCCCGCCGCCTCCACGATTTCCGGTACGGCCCGGCGAAGCGCGCCCCGATCCGCCTCGTCGAGCACGGCCAGCGGCCCGGCGGCCTCGGTGAGCCGGTCGTTCAGCCAACCCAAGGGGTCGGCGGTGAGCGCCCGGTCGAAGACGCGTGAGCTCGGATCCCATCCGGTGAACTCCGGATGGTGGTGGGTCCTGTCGAAGCTGCCCGGCGTACCTTCCACCGACTCCAGCAGGTCCACCCGCCAGATAGGCCGGCCTACGGCGATGGGCTGGGCCGAGTAGATCGTCCCTTTGAGCGCGCCCCGCTCGAGCTCTCTGACCTCCAGCCGGACGCCATGCTCGGGACCTTCCTGGCCTTTGGCTGGTTTCGGGTCGATGAAGTAGAGGTCGCTCAGCACGACACCGGTCTGTTCAAACCCAAAGACATAAAGCACAAGCAGCCCATACCCCACCTCGCACCCATCCAGCCCTGCACATCCCGACGCGCCGAGATGCCGACGATCCGGGTTTCAAGCCCCACCCCGCGACGGCACGCACCCCTGACCGATGGGGGCACACAGTCGCGTGGTGTGCGAGACCGGGCGCAAATCCACGTCATGGGCTTGCGTGGGCTTGCGGGGGTGTGACGTAAGCCCTTGCGCGCGGGTCGAGGGATTTCCCGGCTCGTCCTGCCAGCCCAACGGCCTCTGGAACGCTCCCGCAGGCTTGTCGAGAATTTGCGCAATCCAGTCGAAATATTGCAGTCATTTGTTCGTCATCTTATGGTTTGGCCACCCCCCGTCACGAAGGGCCCGCCCATGAGACGCATGCTCGCGTTACTCGCACTCGCCTTATCCTTCGTTCTGACGCCCCACCCTGCCCAAGCCCAGGCAGGCCCCAACCTCGCCCTCGGCAAGCCCGCTTCGGCCGGCAGCTTCACCGACGTCTACCCCGCCTCCAGAGCCACCGACGGCGACCAGGCCACGTACTGGGAGTCGGCCAACAACGCCCTCCCCCAGTGGGTCCAGGTCGACCTGGGCTCCGCCGTCACGGTCGATCGGCTGGTGCTCAAGCTGCCCGCCGGCTGGCCGAGCCGTACCCAGACGATGACCGTGCAGGGCAGCACCGACGGGACGACCTTCACCACCATCGGCGCCCAGGCGACCCACACGTTCAGCCCCACGGCGACCATCGACGTCACCGCGGTCAGCACCCGCTACGTGCGCCTGTCGATCACGGCGAACACCGGCTGGCCGGCGGGTCAGATCTCGGAGCTCGAGGTGTACGGCCCGGCCACCGGCCCCGACACCCAACCCCCGGCGGCCCCGGGCAACCTGGCCTTCACCGAGCCGGCGAGCGGCCAGATCAGGCTGACCTGGCATGCCTCCACCGACAACGTCGGGGTGACGGGGTATGAGATCTACGCGAACAACGCCCTCAGGGCCACAGTCGGCGGAAACATCCTGACGTATACGGATAGCCAGCCGCCCACCGCCACCGTCTCCTACTACGTGAAAGCCAAGGACGCGGCAGGCAACCGCTCCCCCGAGAGCGACACGGTGACCAGGTCGGGCGATGGCGGCGGCACCAACCTCGCCCTGAACAAGCCGATCACCGCCAGCGGCTCCACCTGGGTCTATGTCCCGGCCAACGCCAACGACGGCAACCTCGCCACCTACTGGGAAGGCGGCGGCGGGTACCCGAACACGCTCACCGTCGAGCTCGGCGCCAACGCCGACGTCTCCTCCCTCGTCCTCAAGCTCAACCCCGACGCCGCCTGGGCCACCCGGACACAGACCCTCCAGGTGCTCGGCCGCGACCAGAGCGCCTCGGGCTACACCGTCAGGAAGGCGAGCGCCGCCTACACCTTCAACCCGGCCTCCGGCAACACGGTGACGATCCCCCTGAACGCGCGCCTGGCCGGCGTGCGGCTGTCGTTCAGCGCCAACACGGGGGCGCCGAACGGCCAGGTGGCCGAGCTCCAGGTGATCGGCACCCCGGCGCCGAACCCCGACCTGACCGTCACCGGCATGTCCGCCTCCCCCGCGAACCCGGTGGAAAGCGACGCCGTCACCCTGTCGGCCACCGTCAGGAACGTCGGCACCGAGCCGTCCGGCGCCACGGACGTCAACCTGTACCTCGGCACCACCAAGGCGGGCACCGCGAACGTGGCCGCGCTCGCCGCCGGGGCCTCGGCCACGGTGTCGGCCGGCATCGGCACCCGCCCGGCCGGCTCGTACCCGCTGTCGGCGAAGGTCGACGAGGGCAACGCCGTCATCGAGCAGAACGAGGGCAACAACACCTACAACCACCCGAACCCGCTGACCGTCCGGCCCGTGGACAGTTCCGACCTGCTCGCCGCGCCTGTCGGCTGGACGCCGGGCAACCCGGCGGCCGGTGACACGGTCACGTTCTCCGTCGCGATCAAGAACCAGGGCAACCTCGCCTCCGCCGGCGGCGCGCACGGGGTCACGCTGACCGTCGCCAACGAGTCCGGCACCGTCATCCGCACGCTGACCGGCTCCCACTCCGGCGTCATCAACGCCGGCGCCACCGCCCCGCCGATCACGCTCGGCACCTGGACCGCGGCCAACGGCAAGTACACCGTCAAGACCGTCATCGCGGACGACGCCAACGAGCTGCCGGTCAAGCGGGCCAACAACACCACCACGCAGACCCTGTTCGTGGGCAGGGGCGCCAACCTGCCCTACGACATGTACGAGGCGGAGGACGGCGTGCCCGGCGGCGGCGCGCAGCTCGTGGGCCCGAACCGCACCATCGGCGACCCGGCCGGCGAGGCCTCGGGACGGCGCGCAGTCCTGCTGAACTCCACCGGCGCCTCGGTCGAGTTCACCACCAGGGCCGCGGCGAACACGCTGGTCACCCGCTACTCCATCCCCGACGGCACCACCTCGACGCTGAACGTCTACGTCAACGGGACCTTCCTCAAGGCCATCAACCTGACCTCGAAGTACGCCTGGCTCTACGGCGACGAGGCCAATCCGGGCAACTCGCCCGGCGCCGGCCCGCCCCGCCACATCTACGACGAGGCCAACATGACGCTCGGCACCACCGTGCCGCAGGGCAGCAAGATCAAACTGCAGAAGGACGCGGCCAACGGCGGCACGTTCGCGATCGACTTCATCAACCTGGAGCAGGCCACGCCGCAGGGCAACCCGGATCCGGCACGCTATGCCGTACCGGCTGGATTCACGCACCAGGACGTGCAGAACGCGCTCGACCGCGCCCGCCAGGACCCCGCGCTCGTGGGCGTCTACCTGCCCGCCGGCGACTACCCGACCGCGCAGAAGTTCCAGGTGTACGGCAAGGCCGTGAAGGTCACCGGCGCGGGCCCGTGGTTCACCCGGTTCCTGTCGCCCTCCGGGCAGGAGAACACGAACGTCGGGTTCGACGTGCAGAGCTCGGCCGGCGGCTCGTCGTTCAGCGGGTTCGCCTCGTTCGGCAACTACGTGATCCGCAACGACGGCCCCGGCAAGGTCTGGGACCTCAACGGCGTCGCGAACGTCACCATCGACAACGTGTGGGTCGAGCACCAGATGTGCATGCTCTGGGGCACCAACATGCGCAACCTGACCGTGACGAACTCGCGGGTGCGTGACACGTTCGCCGACGCGATCAACCTGACCAACGGCAGCTCGGACAACACGGTCAGGAACGTGGAGGCACGCGGCACCGGCGACGACAGCTTCGCGCTGTTCGCCGCGATCGACATCAACGACGCCGACCAGACGGGCAACGTCTACGAGAACCTGACCTCGACCCTGACCTGGCGGGCGGCCGGCGTGGCCGTGTACGGCGGGCAGGACAACGTGTTCAGGAACATCTACATAGCCGACACGCTCGTCTACTCCGGCATCACGGTCAGCTCGCTGGACTTCGGCATCCAGATGCGGGGCTTCGGCCCCACGCCGACCCGGTTCGAGAACATCTCGATCGTCCGGGCGGGCGGGCATTTCTGGGGACAGCAGACGTTCCCGGCGATCTGGTTGTTCTCCGCGTCGAAGGTGTTCCAGGGCATCAGGATCAGCGACGTGGACATCGTGGATCCGACGTACTCGGGGATCATGTTCCAGACGCAGTATCTGGGCGGCCGGCCGGTGAACCCGATCACCGACACGGTCCTCACCGACATCTCGATCAGCGGCGCGCGCAAGTCGGGTGACGCCTTCGACGCCAAGTCGGGCTTCGGCCTGTGGGCGAACGAACTGCCGGAGCCCGGCCAGGGTCCGGCGGTGGGCTCGGTGACGTTCAACGGGCTGCGCTTCAGCGGCAACCACACCGACATCCGCAACACGACCTCGACGTTCACCATCGACGTGAACTGAGCGAGGGGGTGCGGGCGTGCGCCCGCACCCCGTGGATATCGGTCAGGGCAGTTCCAGGCCGGTCTGCCCGTAGGCTCGCCGGGCCTCGTCGGAGGTGAGGAAGGCGAGGAAGGCGGCGGCCTCGCCGTCGGCCGCCGTGGCGGCCACGGCGGAGAACTCGCTGTAATGCTGCACCTCGGCCGGGAACGGCCCGGCGATCCGGGCGTCCGGGACGAAGCGCAGCTCGCTGAGCTGCTGGATCGCCATGTCGGCGCGGCCGTCCACCACGGCGTGGGCGATGAAGCCCTTGTCGATCACGGTGGCGCGGGCGTTGACCTCCTCGGCGATGCCGAGCTCCTCGATCAGGCGGGCGAAGTAGATGCCGCTCGCGCCGGTGCGCGAGTAGGCCACGCTGCGGGCGTCGAGCAGGGCCCGTTTGAAGGCGTCGAGCGTGGTGACGTCCGGGAGCCGCGCGCCGGGCGGCACCGCCAGGCCCACGCCGGTCTTCGCGATCGCCGTCTTCGTGGACAGGTCGAGGACGGCGGCGCCGTTCAGCTCGTCGAAGGCGGAGGTGACGGCGATCATCACGTCGGGGCGCTCACCTGCCCGGATGCGGGCCATCAGCTGCGTGGTCGGGTCGTAGACGCCGTCGACCGCGATGCCGGTCCTGCCGGTGAACTCCGCGAGGAGCACGTCGTCGAAGGCCTTCTTCACGGCCAAGGTGCTGAACAGCTTCATGGGGTCTCCGATCGTGAGGCGTCGAGCAGCAGGCCGGGCTCGCCGAAGTTGCCCGACTTGAGCAGAAGGGTGAGCGACGGGGTGAAGATCCAGGGGACGCCCCGGGCCGCTTCGGGCCCGATCACGCCGCCGGTGACGCCGAGCGCGCGGACGACCGCGCCCGAGGTCTCGCCACCGGCCGCGACCAGCCGGGTGACACCGCGCTCGACCAGGCCGCGGGCGATCTCGCCCAGCGCGGACTCCAGTAGCTCGGCCGACCGCTCACGGCCCAGCGCGCGCTGAACCTCGTGCAGCCCGGCCGGGGGCAGGCTGGAGTAGATCAGCGGGGCGCCGTCCTCGGGCCGCTGGGCGTCGTACCAGGCCAGGGCGTTCGCGGCGAGCGCCTCGGGGTCAGGCTCGGCGAGGGCGTCCAGGCGGTGGGCGGGCCGTCCGTGCTCGATCACCGCGCGGACCTGTTCGAGCGTGCGCGCGGAACAACTCCCCGCCAGTACGGCCGCGCGCCCCGCCGGCACGCGCGCGGGCGAGTCCCCCACGGCCTCGTGGATCTTGCCGACCTCGTGGGCCCGAGCGAGTCCGGCGGCGAGCCCCGCCGCGCCCGCGACCAGGCGCAGGCCGCCCAGCACCTGCCCGGCCGCGGTCAGGTCGCCGTCCTCGACCGCGTCCACCAGGGCGTACCGGACGCCCTCGCGCCGCAGGTGGGCCAGCCGCCTGCCGATGCCCGCCGGTCCCCCGCGCACCGTCTCCAGCGGGACCACCCCGGCCCGGTGCGCGGACTGGGCTTCCAGGACGCGCGGCAGGTAGGAGTCGGTCATCGGCGTGAGCGGGTGGTCGCGCATGTGCGACTCCGACAGGAGCCTCTCGCCCACGAACAGGTGGCCGAGGTACTGCGT
Organism: Nonomuraea sp. NPDC050540; assembly: GCF_044457485.1. Lineage (NCBI taxonomy): Bacteria > Bacillati > Actinomycetota > Actinomycetes > Streptosporangiales > Streptosporangiaceae > Nonomuraea > Nonomuraea sp. NPDC050540. The sequence goes on along the minus strand of NZ_JBITHA010000004.1, from coordinate 678,012 downwards.
CCGGCCGTGCTCGGGCGAGCTCGGGGTCATCGCGACCAGCGGCGCGTCGAGGGCGTCGGCCAGGGCGTCGAGTACCGGGCCGATGTTGCCGTCCGGGGTGGAGTCGAAGGTGGAGCAGTACTTGAAGTAGACCTGGCCGACGCCGTGGGCGCGCAGCCAGTCCAGGGCGTCGAGCGACCGCTCGACGGCCTGCGCGCGGGGCGCCGTCCGCGTCTTCAGCGCGATGACGACGGCGTCGTGCGGGGGAAGACCGGCCTCGGCGGCGGGGTTGTCGTGCGGGGGCAGGTCGGTCGCGGCGGCGGGGGTGTCGAAGAAGAGCAGGGTGCGCAGGCCGTGCCGGTGCAGCGCGACCGCGACGTCGGTGGCGCCGGTGACGTCGTCGGCGATGGCGCCGATCATGGCCGCTCGCCTTCCAGGACGGCGCGCCGGAGCGCGGCGGCGGCGGTGTGCGGGCCGGAGACCACCGGGAGGCCGAGCGACCCGGCCAGCTCGGCCGCGGCCGGGGCCAGCGAGTACTGGGCCAGCACCACCGCCTCCACCCCGGCCGTGTAAGGGGCGCAGGTGTCGTGGAGCGCTCGGGCCAGCGCCCGCCCGTCGGTGACCTGGAAGGCGGCCGGGCTGACCACGCCGTCCACGGCCACGCCCGGCGCCGCCCCGGTCAGGCGGGCGACCGAGTCGGCCAGCGCTTCCTCCAGGCTGGCCACCGTCAGGACGCGCCGGTATCCGGACTCGGCCACCTTGGTGAACGCGGCGTCGTCGGGGGCCAGGACGGGGATCCCTCGATCGGCCGATCGGGCGGCTTCGCCGTACAGGGAGCAGGTCAGCAGCACTCCGTGCGCGCCCGCGTCGACCGCGTAGCCGATGAGGGCGGACATGCGCGCGCTCGGCCCGCCCGCGCGGGCGTCGGCGAGGAGCTTGTCGTCGAGCAGGTTCCAGGGCTCGGCCTCGGGGAACGCGTCGGCCAGGCCCGCGACGGCGGGGGCGATCGCGGCGGGGGTGGCGCTGATGAGCGCGATGCGGGTCATCCGGCCAGCTCCTCGATCCAGCCGAGGCCGTCGAGGGTGCGGCCTCGGGGCTGGTATTCGCAGCCGATCCAGCCTCGGTAGCCGCTCTCGCGGATGGCGGCGAAGACCGCGCGCCAGCCGATCTCGCCGGTGCCGGGCTCGTGCCGGCCGGGCGGGTCGGCGACCTGGTAGTGGAAGGTGTGCGGCGCCAGCTCGCGCACCCTGGTGGTCAGATCGCCCTCGTCGACCTGGGCATGGTAGAGGTCGAACAGCACGCCCACGTGGTCGGCGTCGAGCGCCTCGGCCACGGCGGCGGCCTGCGCCTGGGTGCGCAGGACGCGGCCGGGGCTGTCGCGATGGTTCTGGGCCTCCAGCACCAGGCGTACGCCGCTGCCGCGCGACCGGCCGGCGGCCCAGGCGAGGTTGGCGACCAGGCGGGCCTCGGCGCGCTCGCGGCTGACGTCCTCGGGCCGGGTGCCGGCGCGGACGTGGACGAGGCCGGCGCCGAGCGCGAGCGCGTACTCCATCGCCCGGTCGAAGCCCTCGCGGAAGCCGGCGGCGCGGCAGGCGTCGGCGCCCTGCGGCGTGTTGATGAGCACCTGTTCGAGCCCGGCTTCGCGCAGGAGGCGGGCGAGGGCGGCGGGGTCGTGGTCGTAGGGATCGGGGTATTCGACGCCCTCGAAGCCGGCCGCGGCCGCGGCGTCGAAGCGCGACTCGAACGGCAGCTCGGTGAACAACCACTTCAGGTTCGCGTCGAAGCGCATGTCAGGACACCTTCGGGGGGTTGACGGTGAAGGCGGGGGCGCGGCCGTTCAGGACGTCGATGACCGCCTGCGCGGCCATCCGGCCGGAGCGGGCGCGGGACTCGGCGGTGGCGGCGCCGACGTGGGCGGTGACGATCACGTTGTCGTGCGCGCGCAGGCGGCTGGCGGCGGGCAGCGGCTCGACCTCGACCACGTCGAGCGCGGCGCCCGCCAGCTCGCCGCGTTCGAGGGCGTCGGCCAGCGCGTCCTCGTCGATCACGCCGCCGCGGGCGGTGTTGATCAGGTACGCGGTGGGCTTCATCGTGGCCAGCGCGGCGGCGTCGATCAGGTGGCGGGTGGAGGCGTCGAGGAAGATGTGGAGGCTGACGAAGTCGGACCGGCGCAGCAGCTCGTCCAGCGGAACGGCGCGCACGCCGGTGCGGGCGGCGAAGTCGCGGTCGAGGTCGGGGTCGTAGGCGAGCACGTCCATGCCGAGCAGGCTGCCCAGCTCGGCCACCGACTTGCCGATGGCGCCGAGACCCACGATGCCCAGCGTCGCCCCCGCCAGCTCGCGGCCGCTCGGCTGCTCCCAGCCGCCGCTCCTGACCGACAGGATGTTCTGGGGCAGCAGCCGGGCGCAGTTGAGCATCAGGGCGAGGGTGTGCTCGGCGACCGCGCGCCGGTTGACGCCCGGAGTCGGGCATACGGCGATGCCGCGCTCGGTGGCCGCCTGGGTGTCGATGTTGTCGTAGCCGGCGCCGGTGCGTGCGATGACCTTGAGCTTCGGCGCGGCGGCGAGGACCTCGGCGGTGAAGGCGTCCGTGCCGGCGACCACGCCGTCCACCTCCCGCACGAGGTCGACGAGCCGGCCGGAGCGCTTGTGGACGACCTCGAGGCCCTCCTCCTGGAGCAGCCGGTCGACATGATCGCCGGGCTGGAGCCAGGCCGTGGTCACGAGCACACGCATGAGGGAGATCCTTTCCTTCAAAACTATACTATAGCGATAAATCCTGGAGCCGATCGCCTGGGATAATCGGCTCGACGAGAGGAACGTGATGTCCGAGGCCCGCAAGAAGAAGCAGCCCCTGGCCGACCAGATGTACGAGGTGCTGCTCGACCAGTTCATGACCGGAAAGCGGGCTCCCGGCTCCCCCCTGAACATCGGCGCCCTCTCGCGCGAACTCGACGTCAGCCAGACCCCGCTGCGCGAGGCACTCGCCCGGCTGGAGCACACCGGCCTGGTGGTCCGCGAGGCGCTCAAGGGCTACCGGGTCGCGCCGATGTTCACCGACAGGGAGATCGGCAAGCTGATGGACGCCCGGCTGGTCCTGGAGCCGGCGCTGGCCTACGAGACCTGCCGGCGCACCACGCCGGAGTTCCTGGAGGAACTGCTGGCGGCGGTCGAGGAGCTCGACCGCTCGGTGGGCCTGGCCGACACCGAGTCGAGCTCCTTCCGCTCCTACTGGGCGGCCGACGACCGCTTCCACGGCTTGATCGCCCAGCAGTGCGACAACCTGTTCCTGGAGACCGCCTACCGCTCGCTCAACGGCCAGGTGCAGCGCTTCCGCCTCTTCTCGCGGCTCGGCAACACCGGTGCCGAGCACGCGGCCAGGGAGCACCGCGCGATCTACGAGGCCCTGGCGGAGGGCAACCCCGAGATCGCCTCGATCCGGATGCGCGAACATCTGCAGAATGCCAACCGGCGCAGGAAGCAGCGGCCCGTCGCGGCGGCCGGCTAGACCAGCTCCTCGGCGTCCTTCGCCCCCTTCGCGCCCTTCGTGTAGAGCTGCAGGAACGAGACGATCCCCGCCAGCGCGGCCACGACGCAGGTCCAGTCGGCGAAGTCGCCGCCGAAGAACGACGTCAGGCCCGGACTGGCGATCAGGATGCCCGCCACCTGGAAGAACGTCACGGCCACGCCGCCGAGCACGAAGGTGATCAGCAGCAGCCTGAAGACGGTGAGCAGCAGCGCGTACATGGGACATCCTCCTTTAGAACGGGATCCACAGCAGGCTCAGCGCGACCACGACCCCGGCCACGAACGACGGGACCAGGTAGTAGCCGATGACCGGCCTGAAGATCTTCACCGGGTCGCTGCCGGCGATCCCGGCGGCGACGTAGAGCGGGGCCGCGCCGGGCGGGGAGCAGCCTTCCGCGCTGGCCCAAACGATGAGCGCGGCGTAGGCGAGGTGCGGCTCGATGCCCGCGCCGGTCAGCGCCAGGAACCCGACCGAGCCCACCGCCGCGATCGTGGCCGTCGTGCTCAGCGGCCCGGACACCAGCAGGACGACCAGGCCGACGACCACGACCACGACCGGCGCCGGCACGCCCTGCATCCGCTGGATGAGCGGCGCGAGCTGCTCGCCCAGGCCGAGCGTCGACAGGGCGGCGGACGCGGCGAAGGCCGAGACCATGGTCAGCCCCACGACGGCGAACTTGGGGCTGATCTCGCCGAGCATCGCCCACCATTCGCCGGTACGGCGCGGCAGCCTCCGATGGCCCACGATCATCCCGACGACCAGCATGAAGATGGGCAGCCAGAAGAGCACGGGGATCGTGTCGGCCGCGTCCTCGCCGATCCGGTCGACGACCCACTGCGCGCCCGCGCCGGCGGTGGCCAGGATCGGCAGCGCGACCGCCGCCAGCACCAGCATCGAGGGCCAGCCGGCGCGCAGGGTCGCGGCGAGCGGGTGCACGTCGCCCGGGTCCATGCGGTCGACGCCGCGCCGCCGGACGATCACGTACGCGATGCCCAGCCGCATCACCACGGTCCACGCGGCGACCACGAACATCGGCACGATCATCTGGTCGGCGTTCAGCACCGGCGCGACCGTCGGGGCGGCGAGCAGCAGGAAGAACGCGCCGCTGAAGGGGAAGACGGCGCCGACGCCCGCGTTGCCGGAGATGACCAGGGCGGCGGTGTCGCCGCTGGTCTTCGAGCGCTTCATCCACGGGATCGCGATGGAGCCGATGGTGGCGGCGATGGCCGCGCCGTTGTGCGCCACGGCGCCGAACGCGCCAGAGCCGACCGTGGCCGCGTAGAGCGCGCCGCCGCGGCGCCGGCCGAGCAGCGAGCTCAGGATGTCGATCAGCCGGCCGATCAGGCCGATCCTGGTCAGCAGTTCGCTGACGAAGACGAAGGTCAGGGCGGCGTACGTGACCTCGGACTTCATGCCCTCGATCAGGCTCTCCCAGGCGAGCGCGGGTGCGCCCAGGCCAGCGAAGGCGGTGCAGGCCAGGAAGCCGACGAACATGGACTCGGCGATGTTGCGCTTGAAGGCGAGGTTCCAGATGACGATGACGGCGATGAACGCGGCCAGCGCGAGGATGGCGCTCATGGAATGGGGGTGCTCCTCGAAATAAAATACTATAGCGACATGTGATGGAGTCTCCCCGGCTTGGCACGCAGCGTCAAGGCCTCGGTAGCCTCTCCGGATGACGACCGAGCGTGTGGGACCTCCGCTGATCGCCGACGAGCGCGAGATGCTCCGGTCCTATCTGGACTTTCACCGCGCCACCCTGGCCATGAAGTGCGACGACCTGTCCGACGAGCAGTTGCGCAGCAGGTCCATGCCGCCGTCCACGCTGTCGCTGATGGCGCTGGTGCGGCACATGGCCGAGGTGGAGCGGCACTGGTTCCGCCGGGTGGTCGACGGCGAGGAGCTGCCGATGGTGTGGTCGGCGACGTTGTGGGACTTCCAGACCGCCTACGACGCCACCGGCGCAACCCGCGAGGAGGCCTTCGGCGCCTGGGAGGCGGAGGTCGAGCACGCCCGCCGGATCGAACGCGCGGCCGCCTCCCTGGACCTGACCGCCTACAACGCCCGCTGGGAGGCCGAGGTGTCGTTGCGCATGGTGATGCTCCACCTGATCCACGAGTACGCCCGGCACAACGGGCACGCCGACTTCCTGCGCGAAGCGGTCGACGGAACCGTGGGGGCCTGACAGCCATGCTGATGCTCACCCAGTCGGAGGTCGAACGCCTGCTCGCGCCCGCCGACTACATCGACCTCGTGCAGAACGCCTTCGCCGACTACGCCCTCGGCCGGACCCTGCCCAGCCGGCTGGCCCACCTGGACAGCCCGCCGGGCGAGTTCCACATCAAGGCCAGTGGTCACGGCGGCGTCGTGGGCGTGAAGATCGGCGCCTGCTTCTACGACCGGCCCGCCACTCTGGGGCAGCCCAGCATCGTCGGCGTCATCGCGCTGTTCGACGGCGGCACCGGGCAGCCCGTCCTCCTCCTCGAATCGGCCACCGTCACCCGGCTGCGTACGGCCGCCGCCACGGCGGTGGCCGTACGGCACCTGGCCCGCCCCGACGCCGCCACGCTCGCCGTGCTCGGCACCGGCGCGCAGGCCGCCAGCCACGTCGCGGCCATCCGCGCCGTCCGCGACATCTCCCGCGTGCTCGTGTGGGGCCGCGACCCGGACAAGACCGCGCGCTTCGCCGCCGCGCACGACCTCACCGCCGCGCCCTCCCCCGGCGCCGCCGCCCGCGCCGCCGACGTGGTCGTCACCCTGACGCCGTCGACCACGCCGTATCTCTCCCTGGCCGACGTACGGCCCGGCAGTCTCGTGGCCGCGATCGGCTCCGACGCTCCGGCCAAACGCGAGCTCCACGCCGATCTGCTGGCCGGGGCCGCCCTCGTCACCGACGTCACCCACCAGTGCGCCGAGGTGGGCGAACTCCACCACCGCCCGGACACCCCGGTCCGGGCCGAGCTCGGCGAAGTGATCACCGGTGTCCGGCCCGGCCGGCTGTCGGCCGACGAGATCATCGTCTTCGACTCGACGGGCACCGCCATCCAGGACGTCGCCGCCGCGGAGGCCCTGTATCGCGCGGCGGTCGCGAGGGCCGCGGGCACCCGCCTGCCGCTGTGGGATTAGCCGATCGTTCTCAGGATCTCTTTCGCCACCTGGGTCACGGGGCCGGAGCCGTCCACGACGACGTCCTCGACCTGGGCTTCGCGCAGGATCCGGTCGAGTTCGACGGAGCGCTTGAGGTGCCAGCCGAGCCCTTCCGGGTCGTCCACGTGCCGTCCGGCCAGCCGTTCCCGTACGGTGGCCAGGTCGACCCGCAACCTGCAGACCGTGAGCTCGCCGCCCACCGCCTCCGCGATCTTCCTGCGGTGCTCGCCGTTCTCGGCCACCCCCGCGAGCACCAGCCGCTCGGCGCCGGTGTCACGGAAGTTCGCCGCCAGGCTCCGCAGGTTCCGCACCGTCAGCTCGAAGTTGAACCGGTCCCCCGCGGGCGGCGGCCACCCGCGCGACAGCGCGTCCAGATCGATGACGCCGTGCGGAGTACCGGCGGCCGCCAGCAGCTCGCCGACCTCCTCGGCCGCCGACGTCTTGCCCGCACCCACGGTGCCAATGATGAGAATTGTCCGCATTTGGCTAGAGTTGCACAGTGGTCATCACCATCAGACACGCGACGATCGAAGACGGGGACGTCCTCGGCGAGATCCATGCCGACTCCTGGGCCGTCGCCTACGCGCCGTTCTTCGACCCGGCCTTCGCCGCCGACCAGGTGAGCAGCCGCCGTACCCGCTGGCACGCCCGGCTCTCCCCGCTCAAGGACACGATCTCCATCGCCGAGGGCGACGGCCGCCCGCTGGCGCTGTCCTGGTTCGGCCCCTCCCAGACCGTGAGCGGCATCGCCGAGGTCCACGGCTTCTACGCCCACCCCGACGGCTGGGGCACCGGCGTCGCCCCCGCCCTGATGACCGCCACCCTCGCCCAGCTGAAGGACGACGGCTTCACCCGCGCCCATCTGTGGACCCTGCGCGACACCCCGCGATCGCGCCGCTTCTACACCAAGAGCGGCTTCGCGGAGACGGGCGCGACACGCGACCACGACTTCGGCGACGGCCGGCCGCTGATCCAGGTGGAGTTCTCCGTTGACCTCTGAGCACGGCTGGTCGCTACGCCCTGCCGTACCGGCGGACGGGGACCCGATCGCCGAGCTCCGCGCCGTCGTGCTCCGCCCGGACCTGGAACGGCTCGGCCGCTTCGACCCGAACCGGGTCAGACAGCGCTTCAAGGACGCCTTCCTCCCCGAGCACACCTCGATCGTCGAGGTGAACGGCGCCTTCGCCGGCAGCATCGCCCTGCGACCGGCTGAGGACGGAGTCTGGCTGGAGCACTTCTACCTCTCCCCTGCAACACAGGGACGCGGCGTGGGCACCGCCATCCTCCACAAGGTGCTGACGGACGAGAAGGTGTTCCGGCTGATCGTGCTGCGCGACAGCCCGGCCCAGCGCCTGTACGAACGCCACGGCTTCACCGCCTACGCCGAGGACCCCATCGACCGGTGGATGATCCGCCCGGCCGTCGCGGAAGCCCAGGCGGGCCACGCTACCTTGGGGCGATGACCAAGGAGTACGCCTCGTTAGTCGCGCAGGTCGTACCTGTCCTTCTTCTTGCGCTTCTTCTGGAGACGCGGGCGATTCTGACCGTCGCCCGCGAAGAATGGGTCAGGTTTGGCATACCGGAGAAGTTCCGGCTCCTCTCCCTTTTCCGGGCGGTGCTCAGCCCGCGCACCTACATTCCCCGGCGGAAGCGCCGCACCTGGACCAACAGGTCCGCGGCCGTCGTCAGATGGTCCCGCCCCGTCCACAAGACGGCCGGCAGAGAAAAGACCGGCCTGGGACCCGTGGACGCGCTGGGTTTCATCATTTTCAACGGCACCTGCATGATTTGGCTGGGGCGCGGCGAAATCGTGGCCCTGGCCGCCGCCCAGGGAAAGTCCGTGCCCTCTTGGGAAGTAACCCTGCTGCACCTGGGGCTGGTGGTGTCGCTGGTCCAGGTGGTCGTCATTCCGATCGGGCTTGAGGTCTACGCCCGGCTCTCCGGGGCGAGCTGGCGCTTCACCGATTGGGTGTTCGCCTTCGTTCTCGGCCTGGTCGCGTTCAGCATCGTCCTCTACACCGGCCTCGCCTACTTGATCTAGCGGAATCTGTCGCCTGCTTGCTCTAGTCTCCCGACAAATGGATCAAGTCCTGGCAAAACTGGAGAAGCGCACATGACCTATCTGGAGCTGTCTGAAGACGGCGGCGGAGCGCACAAGTACTACGAGGTGACCGTCGCGGGCACGCAGGTCACCATCACCTACGGGCGCATCGGCGAGTCAGGTCAGACCAAGGTCACCGCCTTCCCCAGCGAAGCCAAGGCCCAGGCCGCGGCGGCCAAGAAGATCGGGGAGAAGACCCGGAAGGGGTACGCCCCCGCCGTACGCGGAGTGCGTCAGCGCCGGGCCATCACGCGCAGGGCCATGGCCAGCACCCGCTCGACCGCCCAGCAGGCCCCGGTGCTGTGGCGGTTCGACAGCGGCGCGGCCGCGTTCGGGATCTTCGTGGACGGCGAGCGCTGCTGGGTCGGCAACCAGCGCGGCGACGTCTACACCGTCACCCACTCCGGCACCGTGACCGGCCGCTTCCGGCTGCCCGACGGCGTCAAGTGCATCGTGGCCGACGACTTCTGGATCTACGCCGGCTGCGACGACGGCCGCGTCTACGACCTGAGCGGCAAGGTGCCCAGGTCGGCCTACGAGATCGCGGCTGACGTGGACATCTACTGGCTGGACATCAACGACGGCGTGCTCGGCGTCTCCGACCGGGCGGGCCGGATCACCACGATCGACTACGAGGACGAGTTCCAGTGGGCCCGCTCCGGCAGCGGCGACTCGGCCTGGATGGTCAGGTGTGACGAGGACGCCGTCTACCACGGCCACTCCAACGGCGTCGCCCGCTACGACACCGCGGACGGCACGCTCGTCTGGGAGAACAAGGTGGCCGGCGACGTGCTGTTCGGCTGGCAGGAGGAGCACTCGGTCTACGCCGGTACGGCCCGCCGCACCGTCCACCGCCTGGCCAAGGGCGACGGCCGGGTGGAGGCGGTCTACCAGTGCGACGGCGCGGTCTACTCCTGCGCCACCTCGCCGGGCGGCCGCCATGTGTTCGCCGGTGACAACCACTCCTCCGTCTACTGCTTCGACGCCTCCGGCGAGCGGTTGTGGAAGCTCGCGACCGGGTGCGGTTCGGCGTTCTCGATGCAGTTCCTGGACGACCGCCTCTACATCGTGACCACGGACGGCTCGCTGGCCTGCATCGACGCCGGCGAGGCGGCCATCGCGGCGGCCCGCGCGGGCGACGTGCCGCAGCCGGTGGACGTGAAGGCGGCGGCGTCGCTGGAGGTGGTCGAGCCGTCGGCGGTGCTGGAGACCGTGCTGGAGACCGGGGCGGGCGACGGCGTCGTGGTGGAGTGCGTCCAGGAGGGCGAGCGGCTGCGGGTGCGCGTGGTCACTCCGGGCTACGAGTCGTGGAACGTGCAGTTCCCCAAGACGGTCCGCGAGGCGGGCGCCCGGTACATGGTCGACGGCGTGCGGTCGGCCGGCCGCGGCGGCTTCTACCGCGCCTACGGCGAGATCAGGCGGCTGCTCTAGCCGCCCCGGCGGGGGGTGCGCAGCGCGTCGCGGGTCCAGGAGCCGAGCACCATCAGGGTCTTGGTGCCCGTGACGTTGCCGGTTCTGCGCAGGCCGTCGATGATCTGCTGCAGGTGGTCGAGGTCGCGTACCCGCAGGTGGATGAGGGCGTCGGGGTCGCCGGCGATCGTGAAGACGGCCTGGATCTCGGGTACGGCGGTGGTCGAGCGGAGGATCTCGCTGACCGGGGTGGCGCCGGAGTAGCGGACCTCGGTGAAGGCCTCGATGCCCCAGCCGAGCTTGGCGTAGTCCACCTGCACGGTGAAGCCGGTGATCACGCCGGCCTCGCGCAGGCGGTCCACCCGCCGCTTGACGGCCGCGACGGACAGGCCCACCTCGGTGGCCATCTCGGAGAAGGTCCGGCGGCCGTCCTCGCGCAGCAGCCGTAGCAGCCGGTGGTCTATTTCGTCGATCTCGCTCACGCTCGCTCCTCACGCAAACCAGGCCACACGACGAGCCAGGCCTCGCAAACAATTTGCGTCTTTATCGCATTATGTCCTCTGATACTTGTGCAAGGACCACCAGGATTGCTCCACTTGGCGCATGGTGGCGTTGGAAGACAAGTACACGGCTCTCGACGGGCGCGTGCTGCTCTCGGGCATCCAGGCTCTGGTACGGCTCACGCTGGAACAGCGCCGCATCGACGAGGAGCGCGGGCTCGACACGCGCGTCTTCGTCTCCGGCTACCAGGGCTCGCCCTTGGGCGGTGTCGACCTGGAGATGGCCCGCGCCGCCAGGCACCTCGATCCTGCCGGCGTCGTGTTCAGGCCAGGGCTCAACGAAGAGCTCGCGGCCACGGCCGTCGCCGGCACCCAACTCCTCGGCCTGGCACCCGGGCGCAAGCACAACGGCATCACCGGTTTCTGGTACGGCAAGAACCCCGGCCTCGACCGTGCCGCCGACGCCATCCGGCACGCCAACATCGCCGGCACCGCGGCCAAGGGCGGCGCGGTCGCGTGGATCGGCGACGACCCGGGTTGCAAGTCCTCGACGGTGCCCAGTTCGTGCGAGCCGATGTGCCAGAGCATGTGCATGCCGCTGCTGGTGCCCGGCTCGGTCGCGGAGATCGTCGAGTTCGGGCTGCACGCGGTGGCGATGTCGCGGGCGAGCGGCCTCTGGGTCGGGCTGAAGATCGTCGCGGACGTGGCCGACGCCTCCGCCACCGTCGACCTGGACACGCTCCGCCCCGAGCTGCCCGCCCACGACCGCGCCGAGACCAAGCCGCCGACGCTGGTGGGACCCGCCGCGCTGGACGCCGAGTACGACCTGCTCACCCGCCGCCTCGACCTCGCCCGCGCCTATGCGCGCGCCGCGGGCGTCAACCGCGTGCTGTTCAGCGCGCGCCAGGCCAAACTGGGCATCGTCGCCTCCGGTACGGCTCTCGCCGCCGCCCAGCGCGCCCTGGCCGACGCCGGAGCGGACCTGGAGGAACTGGGCATCCGGCTGATCCGGATCGGCATGCCGTACCCGCTGGATCGCGACGACCTGCTCGGCATGCTCGACGGCCTGGAGGAGGTGCTGGTCGTCGAGGACAAGGTGCCGTTCCTGGAGGACCACCTCAAGGCGGTGCTTTACGGCAGTGCCCACGCGCCCAAGGTGCGCGGGCTGCTGCCGCTGCGCGGGACGGTCGGCGCGGCCGACGTGGCCAAGGCGCTTGGACTCGGATCGGGTAGGGGCGCCCGGAAGTCGCGGATGCTGCCGGTGGTCGCCGCCCGCACGCCGTACTTCTGCTCGGGCTGCCCGCACAACCTCTCCACCCGCACCGACGACAGCACGCTGGTCGGCGTCGGCATCGGCTGCCACGCCATGATCGCGCTGGACGGCGACGGCCGCGGCACCCAGCTCGGACTGACCCAGATGGGCGGCGAGGGCGCGCAGTGGATCGGGCTGGCGCCGTTCACCGAGGACCGGCATTTCGTGCAGAACCTGGGAGACGGCACCTTCCACCACTCCGGCTCGCTGGCGATCAGGGCCGCGGTGGCCGCCGGGGTGTCCATGACGTACAAGCTGCTCTACAACGACGCGGTCGCCATGACCGGCGGCCAGCGCGCCGAGGGCCGGCTCGCCATCCCCGAGCTCACGCGGTGGCTGGCCATCGAGGGCGTGCGCCGCGTGGTGATCACGACCGCGGACCCCTCCTCCTATCGCGGGGTGCGGCTCGATCCGGTCGCGACGGTACGGCACCGCGACGACTTCGCCGACACCGAACGCGAGCTCGCCAAGGTGGACGGCGTCACCGTGCTCATCCACGACGACCGGTGCGCCGCAGAGGAACGCCGGCTCCGCAAGCGCGGCAAACTGCCCACCCCGGCCGAACTGGTCGTCATCAACGAGCGGGTCTGCGAAGGCTGCGGCGACTGCGGGGAGAAGTCCACATGCCTGTCTGTTCAGCCGGTGGAGACCGAGTTCGGGCGCAAGACCCGCATTCACCAGCCTTCGTGTAACTCCGACCTCACCTGCCTGAAGGGCGACTGCCCGTCGTTCCTGCTGGTCGAGCCGGGTCCGCGCAAGAGCAAGCCGCTCCCGCCGCCGCCCGCCGGCCTGCCCGAGCCCACGCCCCGCTTCGCCGGCGCGGTCACGCTGCGCATGCCCGGCATCGGCGGCACCGGCGTCGTGACCGTCTCGCAGATCCTGCAGATGGCCGCGCACCTCGACGGCCTGCACGCCGCCGGTCTCGAGCAGACCGGGCTGGCGCAGAAGGGCGGCCCGGTCATCAGCGACGTACGCGTCTCGCCGGAGCCGATCACCGGCTCGGTCAAGGCCACGAAAGCGGATGTCCTCATCGGCTTCGACGTGCTCGGCGCCGCGGCGGAAGGCAACCTGGGCGTGCTCGCCAAGGACCACACCGTCGCGGTGATCAACACGGCGGTGGTGCCGACGGCCGAGATGGTCACCGGCCGGGCCGTGGTGCCCGGCGCGCAGACAGCGGTCGAACGCATCGACTCCGCGACCCGCTCCGAGGCCAACCTCTACCTCGACGCGCAGGCGCTGGCCGAGGAACTGTTCGGTGACCACATGCCGGCGAACATGCTGCTCGTCGGGGCCGCGTACCAGCACGGCTGCCTGCCGATCAGCGCCACGGCCATCGAGGGCGCGATCCGCATGAACGGCGCGGCCGTCGAGAAGAACCTCGCCGCCTTCGCCCACGGCCGGGCCGCCGCGCTCCAACGGCCGAGCGAGGAGAAGACGCAGTCGTTCGCCGAGATCCTCGCGATCAGGACCGACGACCTCACCGGCTACCAGAACGCCGACTACGCCCGCACCTACTCCGACGACGTCCAGCAGATCGCCGAACTCGCCGACGACGACGATGTCGCCATCGCCTACGCCAAGGGCCTGTACAAACTCATGGCCTACAAGGACGAGTACGAGGTCGCCCGGCTCCACCTCGAGACCGAGTTCGCCCCCGAGGACAAGGTCGCGGTCATGCTCCACCCGCCGATCCTGCGCGCCCTGGGCATGAAGCGGAAGATCAAGCTGCGCCGTACCGCGAAGCCGGTGTTCCGCACATTGCGGGCCGCGCGCTTCCTGCGCGGCACCGCCCTCGACCCCTTCGGCTACGCTCACGTGCGCCGAGTGGAGCGCGAGCTCATCCACGAATACCGCACCCTGGTGCGTGAGGCCCTCTCAGCGGGTACGAGCGCAGAGGCGGTCGCCGAGATCGCCGCGCTGCCTGACATGATCCGCGGATACGAGGACATCAAGCTCGCCCGGGTCGCGGAATTCCGCGAGCGCGCCCGCACGGCCCTGGCCGGACTCTGAGATCGGAGACAGACACGTGGCCGTATCCCGCCTCCTCCCCAACCAGGACGCGCACGACCTGCTCGACCTCACGCGCACGCTGGCCGACAAGGAGCTCGCGACCCGCGTGGACGAACACGAACGGGCCGAGACCTACCCAACCGGCCTCTTCACGAAATTGGGGGAAGTCGGGCTGCTTGGGCTGGCCTATCCCGAGGAGCTGGGGGGTGGCGGCCAGCCGTACGAGGTCTATCTGCAGGTTCTGGAGGAGTTGGCGGCCCGCTGGGCCGCCGTGGCGGTCGCCGTCAGCGTCCACACGCTCGCCTGCTTCCCCCTGAAGCAGTACGGCACGCCGGAACAGATCGACCGGTGGCTGCCCGACATGCTGGCCGGACGCCAGATCGGCGGCTACAGCCTGTCCGAGCCCCAGGCCGGATCCGACGCCGGAGCCCTGACCTGCAAAGCCGAGAAGGTGGAGAACGGCTACCGAATCACCGGCACCAAAGCCTGGATCACCCACGGCGGCATAGCCGACTTCTACGCCCTGTTCGCCCGGACCGGCGAGGGCAACCGGGGCATCTCCTGCTTCCTGGCCCCCGGCGCCGTGGACGGCCTCACCTTCGGCCGCCCCGAGGAGAAGATGGGCCTGCACGCCATCCCCACCACCACGGCCCACTGGGACGGCGCCGTCCTGGAACCCGACCGCCTCCTCGGCACCGAAGGCCAGGGCCTGCAGATCGCCTTCAGCGCCCTGGACTCGGGCAGACTGGGCATCGCCGCGTGCGCGACAGGCCTCGCCCAGGCGGCATTGGACGCGGCGGTGGCGTACGCGAAGGAACGCACCACCTTCGGCCGCAAAATCATCGACCACCAGGGGCTCGCCTTCGTCCTGGCCGACATGGCCGCCGCGGTGGACGCCGCCCGCGCCACCTACCTCGACGCCGCCCGCCGCCGCGACGCCGACCTCCCGTACAGCCGGCAGGCATCAGTGGCCAAGCTGGTCGCCACGGACGCCGCCATGAAGGTGACGACGGATGCCGTACAGGTGTTCGGGGGCTACGGATACACCCGGGACTTCCCGGTCGAGCGCTACATGCGAGAAGCCAAGATCATGCAGATCTTCGAAGGCACCAACCAGATCCAGCGCCTGGTGATCTCCCGCAACCTCTGAGGTCTGCTTCGTCTGGTGTAGTGCGTACGGCGAACGGTGCACGGTCAGGTGACGTCCAACGGACGACGCGCTCCCGCCGCGGCCCGGCCTAGCGTTTCTCGTCGAGATGGCCGATGAGAAACGAAGGAGTCGCCATGAGCAAGACAGTGATCACTGCGATCACCGGGCTGGGCTTGACGGCCGGGTTGCTGGGATCGGCGGGCGTACCGGCTGGTGCCGGGCGTGGAGCGGATCATGGGGTTCTTCTCGCTTGTGTCGGTGAAACGTCGGTGAGATGGGGCGGCAAGGTCGGGGCGGCAGCCTTGGGCGCAGGCGGCAGCGCATGGAGGCGGTGCCCAACCGGTCCAGGGAGATAGGCGTATGTCCAGGCTGTTGAAGGGTGCCGTGGCGTTGCACTGGGTGCAGGTCGTCTTCTTCGCGATCGCCGCCCTGGCGTTTCTCGGAGAGCAACTGGGTGGTACGCCCTCGCTCACCGGCTGGTTGACCGGCCTGTTCTATCTCGGGCTGCTCGGGTTCACGATCGTCATCGCCGTCCGTGTCCATCGGGGAAAGAGCCGCCGGGGCGCGATCCTGCTTCAGGGGACCATGGCGGTGATCTTCGGGATCTCGACGGTGTACGTGCTGATCTCGGCCATCGACGGGACGGAGGCGGTGACGACGGTGCTCGCCCTGGCCGCCGTCACCGCGGTGCCGCTGGCCGCCTTCATCCTGCTCAACATGCAGAACGACCGCGAGACTAGGGCTTGAGGATCGGGGTGGTCTGGGCGGAGGCGATCTGCCACCTCCCGTCGTTCTCCACGAGCACGTAGGTCAGCCAGCCCTCGGTCGCGTGCAGCGGGTCGTCGCCGCCGTCCCGCTCGTCGGAGACCCGCTTGAGCACACCGACGATCGCCACGTCGGGACGTACGAACCGGATGTCGGCCACCTCCGCACTCGTCACCACCTTGGCCAGCGGTGTCGCCAACGCGGCCCTCATGGCCTTCTCGACGGCGTCCTTGCCCACCACGCGGCGTCCGCCGAAGTTCACGAGGCTCGTGTTGTCGGCGTGCAGGGCCAGGAACGGCTCGGGGTCGTTCTGGTGGCGGGAGGCGTCGGCCACCAGCTGACGGATCGCGTCTTCCATCACAAACATCCTCTCAAATCGGAGCGCTTCGCTCCGATAAGAACTCTAAAGCGGAGCGGAGCGCTCCGCAAGTAGCGTGGGGAGATGGCCAAGGTCGCGTACGTCGTGGGGATCGACTGCTCTCCGGCGGAGTTCCGGGCGGTCGTCGCCGAGGTTCCCGGGCTGAGGGTGCTCAGGGAGCTCCGTCCCGGCCAGGTCGTCGTGGTGGCCGACGGGCCGAAGGTGGCGGTGGGCACGCTGCCGGGGGTCGTGTGGGTCCGCGAGGACAAGCCCCGGCACATGGATGAGGGACCCGGCGCACGGCCGGGCCCCTCCTAGCGAATCAGGCGGATTACTGGACGGTTATCTTGTCCACCTCCACGGTGATGCCCTTCACCTGCGGGGTCGAGGTGGCCGTGGTGACCGAGCCGACTCCCTTGACCACGCCCTTCACCTTCATGGTGTAGGTGAGGGTCCCGCCGGGCGCGCCGGGCGTGCTGGTGACGCGGAGGTCGGTGGTGGGCGGACCGGTGATCTGGCCGCCGGCCGTACCCTCGTCGTTCTCCGCGCCGACCGTCAGGCCGAAGCCGGCCGGCGGGTCACCGGGCAGGTTGGCCGGGTCGAAGGTGAAGCTGATGTCCTCGGTGCCGTTGACGCCGATCCACTGCTGGAAGACCTTCTGCGCCGTGGTGCCGAAGAGGTTGACCCGCCATTCGAGCACGAGCCACGTGCTGACGCCGTCGGTGAGGGTCGCGGCGTAGATGCCCGGGGCGCCGGTGCCGTCGAGGTCGGTCCAGTACGGGGCCAGGACGTTGTTCGGACGGGCCGGATCGGGCAGGGTCTGCGGCGTGAAGGAGATGTCCTCGCTGCCGTTCGTGCCACCGGCCACGCTGTAGCCGTTGGAGACGATGCCGATGCGGTTGTACGTCTTGCCCGCGTAGACGTACGGCGGGACGGTGAAGTTGAGCGCCTGCTCGTCACCGATGGGGACGGGTGTGATGCCGAAGTCGGACAACGGCAGGTAACCCGCCGGGCTGGTGCCGGGGGCGATGCCGGGCCTGTCGGGCTGACGGGCGGCCAGGGTCTGCTTGGTGGTGGCGATCTGGCTGCCCACCTTGGTGGCGCCGGTGACCGAGTTGAGGCGCAGCTTGCCGTCGAGCGTGCTGAGCGCGGTGACCTCGGCGTCCTTCAGGGTGTTGTTCTGGACGGAGACCGTACAGACCGACTCGCCGGTGTCGCGCGGGATGGCGGCCGGGGCGCAGGTCTGGTCGATCGGGACGGCGCCTTCCTTGCGGAAGAACGCGACCGGCAGGTGCAGGTTGCGCGAGCCGCCGACCTGCTTGAGGTTGACCTGGCCGAAGTACTGGCCGTCGGGCAGTTCCGGCGCGGCGATCACGACTTCGATCTTGGCGCTCTTGCCCGGCTTGACCACCACGAGCGGCGGCAGGACGGCGATGTGCGCGCCGTTCACGGTCGTGCCGGTGGCGGTGAAGGTGAGCGTCTTGTTGGTGACGTTGGTGAGCGTGCGCTTGGCGGTGATGACACCGGGCATGGTGGGCGCGTTCACCGACGGCAGGTTGAGGTCGATGCGGTTGAGGGTGTCGGTCTCGGCGGCCACGAAGTTGGCGGCGCTCTCGTCCATGGTCAGACCGGGGTCGCCGGCCTTGGTGAGGTCGATGCGCCCGCCGCCGGTGTCGAACGGGTCGGCCGGGGTGGTCCGGTCCTGCTTGGTGACCTTGGTGGTCGCGGTGCTCTCCAGCGCCGACTTGACCTGGCCGGGCGTCCAGCCGGGGTTGAGGGCGAAGACGAGCGCGGCGGAGCCGGCCACGTGCGGCGAGGACATCGAGGTGCCGGTGATGCTCTGGTACAGGTTGCCGGGCGGGCCTTCGAGCGGGCTCTCCGGCGTCGGCGTCGTTCCGGCGAGGATGTGCAGGCCGGGCGCGGTGACGTCGGGCTTGAGGAAGTCGCCGCCGGGGCCGCGCGAGGAGAACGTGGTGATGGCGTCACCCTGCCACGTGGTCTTCGTGCCCTGCGCGAACGTTGCGGTGGTGCCGGGGTTGGCCGCGAGGAACGCCAGCAGCGCGTCACCGTCGGGCTTGTCCAGGTGGACGGTCGGCAGCCAGTGGTTGTCGGTCATGATGTCGAGCGGCGTGGAGTTGTAGAGCAGCATGCCCGCGGCGCCGCCCTGCCGGACGTTGAAGCCCTTGAGCACGCGGTTCGGCCCGCGCTCACACGCGACGATCTTCCCGGTGAACAGTCCGGCCGGGGCCGGAGTGGTGCACAGCGCGTTCGAGTACGGCGGCGCCGAGGCGAGCACCACCTGCGCCGGAGTGGCGACACCAGCGGTGACCGTGGACCCGGAGACCGTGGCGGTGTTGGTGCCGGAACCCTTGAGCGTGACCGTGGAGCGGAACGTCCGGGTCTGCGTGGAGGCGGCGACGGTGGTCACCCACGGGCTGACGTGGTTGACGGTGGCGGCGCCGGGTCCGTCGTTGCCGGCCGAGGCCGACACCAGCACACCGGCGGCGTACGCGTCGAGGAAGGCCAGCTCGACCGGGTCGCTGTAGGGGTCGGTGCCACCGGAGATCGAGAAGTTGATCACCCGGACGCCGTCGAGGATGGCCCGGCCGACGGCCTGCGCGGAGTCGGAGGGGAAGCAGCCCTCGGCGCCGCAGACCTTGTAGACCGACACCTGCGCGGCGGGCGCGATCCCGTGGATGGGGCCGCGGCTGATGCCGAGCGGGTTGGCGTCGGCGACGGGACCGCCGGCGGAGGTGGTGGCGGTGTGGGTGCCGTGGCCGTTGGAGTCACGCGCGGAGTCCCCGTACACCTCGCCACCGATGACGGCGTTGTAGGTGTCCAGGAACGGCCCGCCGCCGATCAGCTTGTTGTTGCAGGCGAACACGTCGGGAGCCGGCGTGAGCGGGTTGTCGCCGAAGTCGCAGATGCGCGGCGTGCCGTCCTTGGTGGGGCCGGGCGCCGGCAGGGTGCCGGGGTCGGCGAAGGACGGGTGCTCCGGCCAGGCGCCGGAGTCGAGGATGCCGACGTTGACGCCCTTGCCGGAGCTGGGCGCGCCGCCGAGCTTGTTGTAGATGGCGGGGGCGCCGATGAAGGCGGGGCTGGAGTCGGTGAGCAGTTGCTCGGGCGCGTCGGACTGGACCGCGGCGACGCCGGGCAGCTTGACCAGGTTCTTGGCCTGGTTGGCGGGCAGGCGCAGGGCGATGCCGCCGTACACGACCCGCAGCTTTTGTCCTGCCTTGGCGGCGGGGACGGTCTTGCCGAGGGCGGCGAGGAAGTCGTTCTCGATCTTCGTGATGTGCGTCTCGTACTTCTTGGCGTCGGTGCTGCCCACGTCGAGCGACTTGCCGGTGACCGACGGGCTGGTGCCGGGCAGGCCCTTGAGCCCGCCCCGGTACGCCGCGAGCGCGTCGTAGTCGAGCTTGACCATCACGTTCACTTCACCGGCGCTGGTGGCGCTGAGCAGCGCGGCGTCGTTCTTGGCGAGCTTGCCGGTGGCGGACTTGTCGCCGTCGACGAGCTGGCCGCCGGTGAGCGGCGTGACGCGCCACTTGTCCACCGGGGTGGGTGTCGGGCCCGCGATGGCGGGCGGCGCCGCGGTGAGGACGAGTGCGAGGGCGGCGGTGCCCACGGCTAAGCGTCCGGCGACGGATAAACGGGGATTGCTCGGCACTGAGAAACCTCCCTGAAGGGCTGCGTGAGTACCCGCCGGGAGGTGTGTCACCTCGACGCCCCGCCCCGCGGGTGACATGCCAAATGCGGAGCCTAATTCGCAGGTGGGATATGGCCTAGATGGGGAAGTTGCCAGCCCTGACGGGGTGAGCATGGCAACTGTCACCCTGGCCAAACAATGATCGAGCGCCCCCAGGAGCCGCCGCTCCGGGGGCGCTCGCCTACCGGACTAGATCCGCTGCCAGAGGGCAGGGACGGCCGGCGGTGTCCAGCCAGGCTGGGAGGTGTGGGACTGCAGGCAGCGGTAGGAGGCGCCGTCATAGGTGACGGTGGCGCCCGCCGCGTACGCGGTCCACGGTGCCCACGTCCCGCCGGGGGGTGTCCCGGTGGGGGTCGAGGTCGGGGTGGAGGTGGGAGTTCCGGTGCCGCCGGGCAGCGTGAGCCCGTACGTCTGCAGGATCTCGTTCACCGGCTGGTGGAAGGTCGTTCCGCCGCTGGAGCAGTTGCCGGAGCCACCGGAGGTGACGCCCTGCGCCTGGTTGCCGGAGAAGAAGGAGCCGCCGGAGTCGCCGGGCTCGGCGCAGACCGAGGTGCGGGTGACGCCGGTGATCGTGCCCTGCGGGTAGGTGACGCTGGTGTTGTGCGCGCCGATCGTCCCGCAGTGGTACTGGGTGGTCGAGCCGGAGCGGCAGATCGAGGCGCCGACCGCGGCCTGCGTCGATCCGGTGATGGTGATGTTGCCCTGGCTGTAGCCGTTGACCCGGTTGGTGGGCGTCCACTGGCTGTTGACCTCGACCCAGGCGTAGTCGTTGCCCGGGAAGGAGGAGCCGCGGAAGGTGCCCTGCGCGACGCGGTTGAAGCCGGTCGTGGTGGCGCCGGTGTTGCCGCAGTGGCCGGCGGTGACGAAGCCGCCCTGGCTGCCCGGCCGGTTCACGGCGAAGCCCACCGAGCAGCGGCTGCCGCTGCCGATGTAGTAGGCGTCGCCGCCGCGTACGTCGTAGAAGGGCCTGGGCTGCTCTTCCGACTTCTGCAGCTGGACCAGCGCGGCGTTGACGCCGCTCGACTCGACGAACTTCTGCGCGGCGACGAGGTCCTTGGCCTGGAGCACGACCTTGTTGGCGGTGATGTCGGCGTACCAGACGTGCACGCCGGCGGGCATGCGGCGGGCCAGCTTGTCGAAGCGGGCGGTGACGGCCTTCAGATCGTTGACCGAGTGGGACACCAGCACCGGTTTGGCGCCCAGCTCGGTGATCTGCGAGAAGCCGGCGGACTGGGTGGTGGCCAGGACCAGTTCGGCGGTCGGCCCGGTCACCCAGAGACCGCCGAAGTTCGTGCCCAGCCGGGCGGAGTAGTCCGCTTCCACCTGGGCGGCGGCGGCTTCGTTGACCAGCCGGGCGAGCGCCTGGTCAGCGGTCAGACCGAGGTCGCGCTGGAGCGCGGCGACGACCTTGGGGTCGGGGTTGGCGACGACGGCGGCCTGTTCGCGCGCCTGTGCGTAGGGGTTGGGGGGTTCGCCGGCGGAGGCGGCGAAGGCCACCACCGGGACGACTGCCAGGGTGAGGGCGAGCGCGACGCTCATCCCCACGACGTGCCTGCGGAGCATGGGGTTTCTCTCCTCGAATTGGGGGGCGCGCCGTCAACGTAAGTGGGAAAGCCGCCTTTCCGGGCATATCAACCTGTTAGGAACGGCGCGTTATGGCAGCACGGGAGAATCAGCGTTTCCGCAGGTGAAGCGCATGATTGAAGATCCGGTGAACGCGGGTGGCCGGACCATAACATCTGGTCCCAGCATCACGTTATGCCAGAGTGCTTGACAGCTGGTACGCGCCCGGGGTCAGCCCGTAGACGCGGGTGAACCACCTGGTCAGGTGGCTCTGGTCAGAGAAGCCGGCCGCGGCCGCGGCGTCGCTGATGGGCAGGCCGCCGGCGATCAGGCGGCGGGCCTCGCGCAGGCGAAGCTGGCGCTGGTAGTCGCTGGGCGGCATGCCGTACTTGGCGTGGAAGGCCCGGTAGACGGCGAACCGGCTGCGGCCGGCGGCCCCGGCCAGGTCGTCGGCGGTCAGGTCGTCGAGGAACGCCTCGTGCAGGCGGTCGCGGACGAGCGTGGCGACCTGGTCGTCGGCTCCCGCGGCGATGAGGCGGGGAGGGGTGGTGGCGGCCCGCCGTACCAGGGAGGCGAGCGTGACGGCGAGCAGTTCGTCGCGGCGCAGGGCGCTCGCGCGGTCGTCGAGCAGTGCGGTGTGCAGGCGGCGCAGCGCGCCCGCGAGCACGGGGTCGGCGACCACCGGCGCCGCGAACAGCGGCAGGCCCGCGCGGTCCCCGGCGAGGTCGGCGAGGGCGCCTTCGACCAGGCTCGGCCCGATGTGCACCATGCGGTAGGTGAAGCCCAGTTCCGTGGTGGAGTGCCCGTCGTGGGGCTCGTCGGGGTTGAAGGCCATGATCATGCCGGCGGCGCTGGTGTGGGCGGCGCCGCGGCAGCTGAAGGACTGCGCGCCGTCCTCGGTCACGCCGAAGGAGTAGCTGTCGTGGCTGTGGCGGTGGTAGACGTGCTCGACGAAGTGCGCGTGCATCGCCTCCAGCGGGCGATCGGGCGCACGCCAGTAGCTCGACCAGTCCTGCGCACGAGCCTTCAAGACGTCTCCGGTACGGCGGGGCCATGCTCACGAGCATGCGTTTCGATACAAAGATAGCCATCGTGGTCCGCCCCGACCTGGCCACCTGGCAGAAGCTCAACGTGACCGCGTTCCTGGCGGGGGCGGTCGCCGGCGCGTACCCGGAGACGATCGGCGAGCCCTACGCCGACGCCTCGGACAACGGCTACCTGGCCCTGTTCCGCCAGCCGGTGCTCGTCTACGCCGCCGACGACCTGCGGCCGGTCAGGGAGAAGGCCGTGGCCAAGGGCGTGGGGACGGCCGTGTTCATCGAGGAGATGTTCAAGACCGGGCACGACGCGGACAACCGGGCGGCGGTCCGCGCCGTCGCGGCCGACGACCTGGCGCTGGTCGGGCTGGCCGTCTACGGTCCGCGCAATCTGGTGGACAAGCTGCTCAAGGGCCTGTCACTGCACCCCTGACGTGCCGGGGCGCAGCAGGCCGCTCTCGTAGGCGGCGATGACGGCCTGGACCCGGTCGCGCAGGCCGAGCTTGCTCAGCACGTTGCTGACGTGCGTCTTCACGGTGTGCTCGCTGACCACGAGCGTGGCGGCGATCTCGGCGTTGGACAGGCCGCGGCCGAGCAGGGTGAGCGTCTCGCGTTCGCGGTCGGTGAGCGGGTCGAGCGAGCGCGGCGGCGGGCCGGGGCGGACGTTGCGCCGGACCATGTCGTCGATGAGGCGGCGGGTGACGGCGGGCGCGAGCAGGGCCTCGCCGCCGGCGGCCACGCGTACGGCGTGGACCAGGTCGTCCCTGCGCACGTCCTTCAGCAGGAAGCCGCTCGCGCCGGCCTGGAGGGCGTCGTAGACGTAGTCGTCCTGGTCGAAGGTGGTGAGCATGATGACCTTGGCCGGCGTCTGCGCGCAGATGATCCGGGCGGCCTCGATGCCGTCGAGTTCGGGCATGCGGATGTCGAGGAGGGCCACGTCGGGGGCGTGCGCGCGGACGGCCTCGACGGCCTCGCGTCCGTTGGCCGCCTCCGCCACCACGGACATGTCGGGCTGGGAGTCCACGATGAGCGCGAACCCGCTCCTGACGAGTTCCTGGTCGTCCGCGACGACGACGGTGATGGTCACTGCTGGTCTCCGATCGGCAAGTTCACGACAACCTCAAATCCCGAAATATCCGGCGTCACGGCCACCGCGCCGCCGTACGCGGCGGCCCGCTCGCGCATGCCCATCAGCCCGTGGCCGCCGCCCTTCCCCGGCGACGAACCGCGGCCATCGTCGGCGACCGTGATCAGCAGCTCGTCGTCCTTCCAGTCGAGCCGGACCACGCCGCTGGTGGCCTGCGCGTGTTTGACCATGTTCGTCAGCGCCTCCTGCACGATCCGGTAGACGGCCACCTCGGCGTCGGCCGGGAGCGGGGACGGGGTGCCCGTGACGGCCAGCCGTACCGTGGGGCCGGCTTCCGAGACCCGCGCGACCAGGCCGGCCAGGCCGGCGAGCGTGGGCTGCGGGGCGCGCGGCCCTTCCTCCTCCTTCAGGAGGTTGAGCATCCGCCGCAACTGCGCCTGCGCGTCGCGCCCGGCCGCGCCGATCGCCTCGAAGGCCTTCTCCGCGCGTTCGGGAGCGGCCCGTACGGCGAGCGGCCCCGCCTCCGCCTGCACGATCATGATGCTGATCCCGTGGGCCAGGATGTCGTGCATGTCGCGGGCGATCCTGGCCCGTTCCCGTTCGACGGCCCGCTCCTCCAGTAGCGCCGCGCGCTCGCGGTAGTGCACCGTGGCCCGGCCCAGCGCGTAGGCGCCCAGCGCGCTGAGCACGCCGCGGATGAAGGTCACCGGCGAGACGCCGATGGCCGGCGCGATGCTGAGCAGGATCGCCAGCGAACGTTTCCAGCGGGGTGACAGCGCGGCGACGGTGTAGAGCGCGACCAGCCAGCCGTACCAGATGGGCTGGGCCGGCAGGTCGGGGTCGCGCAGGGAGTAGATGGCGGCGGAGGCGACGCACAGGGTCAGCACGGTCAGCGGGTACCGGCGGCGCACCAGCAACGGCACCACCCCGAGCAGGACCGGCCAGTACTCGACCATGCTCCACGGCTCCGGGCCGAGCTTCCGCGTGGTGTAGAAGAAGGGCACGCTCTGCCCGACCAGCACCAGCAGGGCGATGGCGAAGTCGACGACGAGGGGCGGCAGCCCGCGTAGCCAGGCGGCGGCCCGCCGCTCCCAGCTACGGAACATTTCGGACACAAGGCCTCAGTATCCCCTTGTGGACGGGCGCCGAAATCCCCCGCGCGACCGAGGACGGAGATCGCCCGCACCGGCGATGCCCTCAAAGCCCGATTTTTCGAGACTTGGACTTCATGAAACTCGTCGCCACGGCGCTGCTGACCCTGTTCCTGCACACTCCGGCCGCGCAGGCGGAGGTGAAGACCACCGACATCACCTTCACCACACGGGACGGCCAGAAGCTCGGCGGCCGCATCTTCGAGCCCGCCGGAACCGCGGGCAAGCGGCCGGGGCTGGTGCTCGTGCACGGCTCCGGCGGCGGCAACAGCTGGCGCGACCTGGAGACGGAGGCGGACGCGTTCGCCCGCCAGGGCCTGGTGATCCTGGCACCCGACAAGCGCGCGGCGGGCTACAGCTCGACCCGTCGCGACTACCACGAGCTGGCCGGCGACGCCCTCGCCGCCTTCGCGGCGCTGAAGCGGCACCCCTCGGTCGGCCGGGCCGGGCTGTGGGGCGTCAGCGAGGGCGGCTGGGTCGCGCCGATCGCCGCCAACCGGAGCACGTCCGTGGAGTTCCTGGTCACCGTGGGCGGCCCCGGGCTCAGCCCGCTGCGCACCCAGTCGTGGAACGCGGCCGGCAAGCTCGACCGCGCCGGGATCCAGGGCTCGCTGCGCAGCGCGTACGCCCGGACCTTCCACCGCCTGGCCGCCGACGCCGGGCTGTTCGCCTCTGCCTATCACGACCCGGCCCCCGAGCTGCGCCGGATCAAGCAGCCCGTGCTGGCGTTGTGGGGCGCCGAAGACAACCAGGTGCCGCCCGCCGAGAGCGCGGAACGTTTCCAGGCGAACATCCCCTCCGGGCTCACCGTCAGGTTCTTCGCCGGGGCCGGCCACTCCCTGCACCAGAACTCGGGCGCGCTCACCCCCGGCTACGCCGACGCCGTGGGCTCCTGGGTGCGCGAGGTCGCCGCGGGCAGGGTCCCGGCGGCCGTCACCGAGCCGCTGCCCGCCCAGCCGCGCAGCGTGGACACGCCGCCCTCGGCCTGGTGGGAGTCGTGGCAGCCGCAGATCGGCACCATGGCCCTGCTGTCGCTGGCGTTCCTCGCCTCCACCGTCCGGCGGCTCGGCCCCGGCAGCTGGCCCGCCCGCCTGGTCGCCGTCTCCGGGTCGCTGTCGCTGGTGGCGTTCGCGTACACGCTGGTCTCGCTGCTGCTGTCCTCGACCTCGCGCGGCGTACAGGCCGGGCCGCTGCTCATGGGCCGCCCGCTGACCTGGCTCGCCGCGCAGCTGCTCGCCGCCGTTGCCGCGGTGGCCGCGCTCACCTGCCTCACGCAGTGGCGCGCCTCCTCCTTCCGCGTACGGCTGGCCGCCGTCGCCGGCCTCGTCTTCATCCCGTGGGGGGTGTACTGGGGCCTGCTCGTACCCTGAGGTGGTGGAAGCCTGTGTATTCGACCTTGATGGCGTGCTCGTCGACTCCGAACCCGTCTGGGAGGAGGTACGGCGCGCCTTCGTCGCCGAGCACGGCGGCGTCTGGCAACCCGACACCCAGTCCAGGCTGATGGGCATGAGCACCGGCGAATGGGCCGCCTACCTGCACGAACTCGGTGTACGGCGCCCGCCCGACGAGATCGCCCGCGGCGTGGTCGATCGTATGAAGGCCCGCTACCACGACAGGGGCGTCCCCCTGCTGCCCGGCGCCGTCGAGGCGGTGGCGCGGATGGCCGCGGCCGTGCCGCTGGGCCTGGCCAGTTCCTCGCCCCGCGCGCTGATCGACACCGTGCTGGCGGAGACCGGGCTCGGCGCGCACTTCGCGGCGACCGTCTCCACCGAGGAGGTCGAGCGCGGCAAGCCCGCCCCCGACGGCTACCTGGCCGCCGCCCGCGACCTGGGCGTGGCGCCCGAGCGGTGCGTGGCCGTGGAGGACTCCAGCAACGGCCTGCGCTCGGCGCACGCCGCCGGCATGCGGGTGCTCGCCATCCCGCACCCGGTCTACCCGCCCGCCGCCGACGCGCTGGCGCTGGCCTGGAAGGTGCTGCCGGACCTGGACGCCCTGACGCCGGCCGCGGTGACGTCTTGACGCCCGCGGCGGTGGCCGGATGATCAGGCCCAGGCTTGAGGCGGACCTGGGCGCCTGCGTCGAGGCGCTGGCCGAGGTTCAGAAGGCCGACGGCTACCCGGTCTCGTGGCCGGCGGATCCGCGGGGCTGGCTGGCTCCGCCGTCCATGGTCCGGGCGTGGATCGCCGTGGAACCCGGAGCGGTCGTCGGCCACGTGGGGCTGGTGCCCGAGGATCTGGACCCCGCCGTGGCCGAGATCGTCGGCAGCGCGCGGGCGCTGACCGTCGCCAGGCTCTTCGTGACGCCGGGCGGGCGGGGCAGGGGTCTGGCGGAGAAGCTGATGGCGACCGTACGCGGGCAGGCGGACGGCCCGCTCGCGCTGGAGGTCTCCGACGAGGGGGTGGCCGCGATCGCCCTGTACGAGCGCACCGGCTGGCGGCGGGTCGCCACCACCCGGGCCACCTGGCTGAACAACGCCGGCCAACCGGCCGTGATGCACCATTACGTCATGCCATGACCCGGACTTGAGCGGTCCTTGCCCCGTTTCCGGATAAGAACCCACTTATGGCACAAGCTACGAACATCCTGCTCGGCGCGCTCAACGCGTCTGCCACCGGCGACGCCTCGGCGATCCGGAAGTTCTACTCGCCCGACGTGGTGGGCTGGAGCGCGGGCGAGGACATCGCCTCGATCGAGGACCTCATCGCCGAGGCCGTCGGCAGGAGCGACGCCCTGTCGGAGATCCAGGTGCGGGCGGTGCCGGTCGAGTTCCCCGGCGGCCCGGTGGTGGCGGAGTGGACGATGACCGCCCTGCACACCGGACCGCTCAGGCTCGACGACGACCTGGAGATCGAGCCCACCGGCCGCCGCCTCGAACTGCGCGGCGCGATCTTCGCCGAGCTGACGGACGGCAAGATCGCCGACTTCCGCCAGTACTGGGACCCGGCCGACCTGCTGGAGCAGCTCGGCCTCATGGACGGGGAGTGATCTCCCGCCCGGCGACCAGGGGCGTGGCCCACCGGGTCGCCGGATCGGCGTCGAGCAGCACGGCCCGGACGAACGCGCTGAGCGGCACGGCCAGGATCGCGCCCAGCGCGCCCAGCACGTAGGCCCACACCAGCAGCGACAGCATGGTCAGCGTGGTCGACAGCCCGGCCGAGGCTCCGGCGTACTTGGGCTGGATGACCGACTGGATCACGAAGTTGAGCACGCAGTAGACGGCGATGACCCACAGCATGGTGGCCGGGCCCGACGCCAGCAGCGCCAGGAGCGCCGGCGGCACCAGCCCGATGATGAAGCCGACGTTGGGGATGTAGTTGGTGATGAAGGCCAGCAGTCCCCACAGCAGCGGCAGCGGAACCCCGAGGATCGCCAGCGCCACCGTGTCCAGCACGGCCACGACCAGCCCGAACAACGTCGAGACGACCAGGTAGTTGCAGGTGCCCTTGGCGAACCCGGCCAGCGCCGAGACCAGTGGCGACGGCGACAGCCGTTGGATCGCCCCGTGCATGAACCTCGCGTCCAGGCTCATCCCGAACAACAGCAGCACGATCAGCACCACCGCCGACATCACGCCGAGCAGCCCGGTCAGGATGCCCTGAGCGGCCCTGACGAGCTGACCCATGTCCAGTCCGCTGAAGATCGTCTTGGCCTGCTCCGAGGTGATCCCGAGCCGCCCGAGCTCGGCTGTCAGCGACGCCAGCAGCTCCTGGTACTTGGCGGCGTAGGTCGGCACCAGCGTGGCGAGCTGGGCGAGCGCCACCACCAGGGAGAGCGCCAGGGCGCCCATGACGACGATGACCGTGGCCAGCGGCACGAACACGGTGACCCAGCCGGGCGCGCCCTTGCGCGCCAGCCACCTGCGCAGCGGGCTGACCGCGATGGTCAGCGTGAGCGCGAGGAAGGCGGGCCCGATGATCTGGCTCATGTGCTTGATCCCGGCGAGCGCGATGACGGCGGCGGCGGTGCCGATCAGCAGGCGCAGGCCACGGGACAGTTGCATGGCCGCTACGTTATGGCAGCTCACGACCGCGAAGCGTGGTCAACGCGCCGACCACTATCCTGCGTGGCGTGCGCGACATCACTGTCTTCAGCGGAAGTGCCCACCCCGAACTGGCCGAGGAGATCTGCGCCCATCTGGGCACGCCCTTGCACCCGGCCGGCGTGAAACGGTTCGCCAACGACGTCCTGGAAGTACAGTTGCCGGCCAACTGCCGCGAGCGCGACGTGTATCTGATCCAGCCCCTGGTCCCGCCCACGCAGGAACACCTGGTGGAGCTCCTGCTCATGCTGGACGCCGCGCGCGGCGCCTCGGCCGCCAGGATCACGGTCGTCCTCCCCCACTACGCCTACGCCCGCTCCGACAAGAAGGACGCCCCGCGCATCTCCATCGGCGCCCGGCTCGTGGCCGATCTCATGGTGGCCGCGGGAGCGGGCCGCGTGCTGACGATGACGCTCCACTCGCCGCAGGTACACGGCTTCTTCAGCGTGCCGGTCGACCACCTGCACGCGCTGCGGGAGCTGGCCGACCACTTCCGGCAGTACGACCTGTCCAACACGGTCGTGGTCTCCCCCGACCTGGGCAACGCCAAGGAGGCGGCGGCCTTCGCCCGGCGGCTCGGCGCCGGCGTCGCGATGGGCGCCAAGCAGCGTTTCAGTGACGACCGCGTGGTGATCAGCTCGGTGATCGGCGACGTGGCGGGCAAGGACGTGATCGTGCTCGACGACGAGATCGCCAAGGGCACCACCATGATCGAACTGCTCGACCGGCTCAAGGAGCGCGGCGTCAGCAGCGTCCGCGTGGCCTGCACCCACGGCCTGTTCTCCAGCGGGGCGATCGAACGGCTCAGCGACCGGCCCGAGGTCGAGGAGATCGTCTGCACCAACACCGTGCCCGGTCACAAGTCCGGCGGCAAGCTGACCGTCCTGTCCATCGCGCCCGCCCTGGCCGAGGCGATGCGCCGCATCCACGAGGGCGAGTCCGTCAGCGCCCTGTTCGGCGCCTGACATGCACACCGAGACGGACCTGCTGCTCACGCGCTTCCTCGGCGAGATCAGGCAGGAGGTCCCGCTGCTCGCCCTGTGGGCGCACGGCTCGCTCGGCGCCGGTGACTACCAGCCGGGCCGCAGCGACCTCGACCTGATCGCCGTCGTCGAGTCCCCGGTCACCGACCCGACGCGGCTGGAGGAGATCCACGGCGGCTTCCCCGAGCTGCTCCACTGCTCCTACATCGTCCGCGACGAACTGCCCGACCTGACCGCGCGGCACCTCACCGCCGCGCACGGCGAGCTGTTCCACCGCCCCGTCACGGCCGTGACCCGCCGCGAGCTGCACTCCAGCCCCGTCGAGCTGTACGGCGCCGCCGTCCCCGACCTGCTTCCCGAGGTCAGCGACGCCGAACTGCACGCGTTCATCCGCGCCGACCTGGCCGATTTCTGGCTGCTGAAGACCGACGGCTTCAAGCGCTGGCTGCAGGACATCTGGGTCGACCTCGGCCTGATCACGGTGGCCAGGGCGACGGTCACGCTCAGGGACAACCGCCTGATCACCAAGCGGGAGGCGTTCGACGTGCTGGCCGAGCTGGGCGCGCCGGAGCGGGTGGTGGCCGACGTCAGGGCCCGCCGCTACGGCTCGCCCGGCCCCAAGCTCGGCCGCGCCCGCCGGGCGATGCTGGCCCGCTCGTTCATCCGCGCCACGATCCACCGCACCCTGGCCAAGGACGCCTAGAGGCCGCGTGGAGAGCGGCGGCCACCGCCTAAAGGGCGGTGGTCAGCCTGGCCAGGGCGTCGGCGATCTGCTTCTTGGTCAGGCCGCGCTCGCGCCGCTGGTAGGTGTAGACCTCCGGGGCCAGCGGCGCGAGCAGTACGTCCACCAGCGCGTCGGGACCCGGCGTGCCGGCGGCGGCCAGCAGCGAGCGCACGTGCACGCGCCAGAAGCCGTAGGCCCCGGTCTCGAAGCGCTGCCTGCCCACCTCGGTCCCCAGCACCAGGTGGGCGTGGTCCTCCAGCAGGTCGCACATCGCCGCGTAGAAGGCGGCCAGCCGCTCGGCGGGCGGCGCGCCGGGGCCCAGCGGCGGCGGGCCCTGCATGAGCCGCTCCTGCAGCGCCCGCTCGTGCTCGTCCAGAAGCGCGACGGCGATGGCGGCCCGGTCGGGATAGCGGCGGTACAGGGTGCCCCGCCCGACGCCCGCCGCCTTGGCGATCTCGTCCATGGTGACGTCCTGCGGCGGCCGGCCGGCGAACAACTCCGCCGCTGCCCGCAGAATCTTGGCCCGGTTGCGGGCGGCATCGGCTCTTTCCATACCCAGGAATATATCCGGACAGTGCGTCCGTTTAAGCGGACAGTCCGTCCACTTAACTCCGGAGAGACCCATGCTGCTTCACCTGGACGCCAGCGCCCGCCGTGCCTCCTTCTCCCGTGAGCTGTCGCGCGCCTACGC
The DNA here is from genome assembly GCF_044457485.1 of Nonomuraea sp. NPDC050540. Classification (NCBI taxonomy): domain Bacteria; kingdom Bacillati; phylum Actinomycetota; class Actinomycetes; order Streptosporangiales; family Streptosporangiaceae; genus Nonomuraea; species Nonomuraea sp. NPDC050540. The sequence continues at coordinate 646,768 of NZ_JBITHA010000004.1, read as the reverse complement.
CGACGCCTGGCGCGCCGCCCACCCCGGTGCCGGATACCTCTACCGCGACCTGGCCGCCGACCCGGTCCCGCACATCACCGAGGCCTGGACCGAGCTGTGCGACCACGTGCTCCGGCACGAGATCACCGACATCTCCCGGTACGGCGAGGCCGTCTCCACCCCCGCCCAGAGCGAGGCCTGGCAGACGCTCAAGCCGCTGCTCGACGAGGTGGTCGCCGCCGACGTCGTGCTGATCGGGACCCCGATGTACAACTACTCGATCCCGTCGTCGCTGAAGGCCTGGCTCGACCAGATCACCTTCCCGAAGATGTCGCTGCGCGGCCGCCGCTTCGTGGTGACCTCCGCCCGCGGCGGCGCCTACGGCCCGGGAACCGTCCGCGAGCCCATGGACTACCAGGAGCGCTACCTGCGCGACTTCTTCAAGGGCCACTTCGACGTGGAGGACGTCTCCTTCATCAGCACCGAACTGGCCAACGCCCTGATCGACCCCCGGCTGTCGCACCTGCGCGAGCAGCACGAGGAGTCGCGCCGTGCCGCCCTCAAGGAGGCGTCCAAGTGAACTGGCTCATTCTCGCCCTGGCCGGCCTGGTCGAAGTCGCCTGGTCGCAGAGCATCAAGCCCACCCAGAACTTCACCCGGCCCATCCCCACCCTGGTCAGCCTGCTGCTGATGGCGGCGGCGGTGTTCCTGCTGTCACTGGCCATGAACACGCTGCCCGTCGGCACCGCCTACGCGGTCTTCACCGGCATCGGCGCCGTGGGCGCGATCGTCCTCGGCATCGTGCTCAACGACGACCCGGTGTCCGTGGGCAGGATGGCGGCGCTGGCGCTGATAGTCGGCGGGATAGTGTTGGCGCGAGTAACGACCTGACCCCTCCGAAAGGCATGCGCATGGGTGAGATTCGGGAGTCCTACCTGATCGCCGCCGGCTCGGCGGTCGCGCTGCTCGGCCACCCCGCGGTCGCCGCCGCGTGGGAGAAGCCGAGCGCGCTGACCGAGTTCAGCGTCCGCGGGCTGGCCGGACATCTGGGTCACCAACTGGTCAGAGTGGACGAGGTCCTGCCGCGACCGGCCCTCCAGCCGCCCATCGCGCTCATCGAGCACTACATCAGTTCGCCCTGGGTCGAGGCCGGGCTCGACCACGAGAGCAACCTGACCATCCGGCAGGGCGGCGAGTCGATCGCCGCCTGCGGTCCCGGCGTGCTGGCCGGCCGGATGGCCGAGGTGCTCGCCCACCTCACCGCGGCGCTGCCCGCCGAACCTGCCGACCGGGTCGTGCACCTCGACTGGAACGGCTGGTCGCTGCGGCTGGACGACTTCCTGCTCACGCGGCTCATGGAGATCGTCGTGCACTCCGACGACCTGGCGGCCAGCGTGGGGCTTGAGACGCCCGAGCTGCCGGACTCGGTGATCGATCCGGTCGTCGACCTGCTGGCGCGGCTGGCCGTACACCGGCATGGGGCCACGGCGGTCATCCGCACGCTGAGCAGGGCCGAGCGGGCGCCCGCCACCATCAGCGCCTTCTAGCCCTGCCCAGGAGTCACCGGCTCATCTGGTTGATGAGCCGGTGCGGATCAGCGGAAGTCGTGAGCGTGGTCGGCCGCCCATCGGGCGAACGAGGTGGGCGGACGGCCCGTGAGGCGTTCGAAGGTGTCAGAGCCGGGGACCCTGCCGCTCCCTCCGGCCGACGTGCCGTAAAGGTCCAGCAGCCAGTCGATGACCTCGTGGTCGACACCCTGCTCGGGGTCGTACCACTCCGCTCGCGCCTGCTCAGGCGTCAGCTCCACGAAGCGGACCTCCTCCCCGATCGCCTCGCCGACGAGCCGCACCTGCTCGGCCACCGTCAGAGCCTCGGGACCGGCAAGGACGTAGATCTGCCCGGCATGCCCCTCTTCGACCAGGGCGCGAGCGGCCACCAGAGCGATGTCGGCCTCATGCGTCGGCCTGGTGACCGCCTCGCCGAATGGCCGTCGCACCTCGCGCTTGTCCCGGATGTCTGCGGCGTAGTCGAGCCAGTTGGCGGCGAACTCGCCGGGCCGTACGAGTGTCCACTCCAGACCGGACTCCTGGACCGCGACCTCCACCGCGCGGTAGCCGCCCTCCTCGTCGTCGGCCTCCTCCTCGGCCAGCGCTCCGGACAGGACGACGATGCGCCGCACCCCGGCCCGCCTGGCCATCGCGACCACCTCCCTGGCCGTCTCCGCCACCGGGAACAGGTACATGCGCTCGACGCCCTTGAGCGCCTCCGCCAGGGACTCGGGGTTCTCCAGGTCTCCGCGTACCACCTCCGCCCCCTCCGGCAGCCCGGCGCTCTCCGGCCGGCGCGTCAGCGCCCGCACGCGTACGCCCGCCCGCAGCAGTTCGGCCACGACGCCGCGCCCGACCCTGCCGGTCGCTCCCGTCACCAGTACCGTCATCGCCGGCCCTCCCTGCCGCTCACCTGGAAGTCCGCCCTGTGGTCGCGCGCCCACTGCGCGAACGTGCGGGGCGGCCGTCCGGTGAGGCGTTCATAGGTGTCGGTGGCGGGTATGAGGTCCGGCTCGTCGGCCAGGGCCGCCCGCAACTCCAGCACCCAGTCCAGGAGCTCGTGGTCGACGCCCTGCTCGGGGTCGTACCACTCCGCTCGCGCCTGCTCAGGCGTCAGCTCCACGAAGCGGACCTCCTCCCCGATCGCCTCGCCGACGAGCCGCACCTGCTCCAGCTGGGTGACCTTCTCCGGCCCCGTGATGGTGTACGCGGCCCCGAGGTGCTCGTCGGTGAGCAGCGCGGCGACCGCGATCTCCGCCACGTCGGCCTCGTGCACGAGCGCACTGCCCGATTTCGGGTACGGCGCGCGCACCGCACCGGTGCCGCGGATCTCCTCGGCCCAGTCGAGCGCGCCACTGGCCAGCAGACCGGGGCGGACATGCGTCCACTCGGCCCCACTGGCCTCGACGGCCAGTTCGACCATGCGATGCCCGTCGCGCTCCTCGTCGAGGTGGCGCCGCAGCGCGGACCCATGCGGTTGGCCGGGCCCCTGCCCCGGGGCCGGGTCGAAGCCGGCGGCCACCGCCGAGTGGACCACGAACCTGCGTGTCCCCGCCGCGACCGCCGCCTCGACGAAGCTCCCGCCGGCGAACGGGAACAGATGCACCCGCTCCACCCCGTCAAGCGCGGCCGCCCATGTCTCCGGCCGTTCGAAGTCCCCCTGGACCACCTCGGTCCCTGCCGGAAGCAGAGCCGCGGCGGCCTGCGGGTCACGGGCCATCGCGCGTACGCGCTGACCGGCGCCGACCAGCCCGGCGACCACCCTCCTGCCGACTTTTCCGCTCGAACCTGTTACCAACAGCGTCACGTAGACTCCCCTGCGGTTACCTGAAGGTTGCCGAGGAACCGCCGCGCCCGTGCCCGCGTTCGCGGCGGTTCCGTTGTCCCGGAGGATGCTAGGACGGATTTCGATTTTTCGCCTATGGACCGATCTATGGACCGATCTACGGCGCGGCTGAGCTAGGGCCGATACCTCCGGGCGGCGACGGGCGAGCCCAGCCCGTGCAGGACGACGCTGCCGAGCACAGTGATCACCAGTGCCGTCAGCACGAGAATGGCAACGTCGTCGTGCAGTTCGTTGAAGGCCAGGAGCCCGAACACGATCGACGTCGTCCCACGCGGCCCGAGCGACCCGATGAGCAGCCCTTCCTTGGCAGGCACTCCGGACCCGATGAGCGACAACATCACCGGCGCGATCCGCACCACTGTCAGCGCTGCCACGCAGAACACCAGCAGCCTCCAGTCCACACCTCCCCACAGCGCGAACAAGGCCGCCGTCCCGAAGACGAACCACATGACGACACCGAGCAAAAAGCCGATGTCGTCGATCAGTTCCATCTCCCGGCGCGTCTCTTCGCTCTGCCGTACGGCATGGAAGACGAACCCGCACACGAACGACGCGACGAACCCGTTGCCGCCGATGGCCACCGCGGTGCCGTACGTCAGCAACGGCGCCGCGACCACGACCAGCCGCTTCGACTGGGTGCTCATGAATCCCGCCCGTCCGGCGCGGCTCACCAAGAAGCCCAGCAGCGCCCCCAGCGCGAGGCCCACCAGGATCGCCTTCGCCGCCGAAGGCCAGGCCGAGCCCAGTGCGTCCCCCGGCGTCTGTGTCTTCGTGCCGTCTCCCGCCAGGACCAACGCGAAGAGGATGATCGGCGACACGACCCCGTCGTTGTATCCGCCCTCCACGTTGAGCACGTCTTTCACCCGCGCCGGCAACCGCGGATCCCGCAGAATCGCCTGCGCGGGCGCGTAGTCGGTGGGCATCACCACACACGCGATCACCAGCAGCACGGGCCACGCCACCTCCGGCAGCAACCACCACCCCATCGCCACGGTGAGCGCCAGGCTCAAGGGCAGCGCGATCAGCAGAACCCGTAGCGCCGCCCCGGGACTGCGGCCCAACATCCCGTCCTGGACGTCGGCCGCGTCGATGAACAACAGCACCGCCAGAATGATCTCCGCCGCCCGCAACGCCGCGTGCGTGTTGAGCGTCTCCCCGATGCTGTCGCGAACCGTCAGTCCCACGAGCGCCCCCGCCACCACCGCGACAACGGGCGCGGTGAGCCGCCATTGCTCGAACTTCCCGGCCATCAGGGACCAGACGACGAGTGTGGCGCCAACGGCGATGATCGAGGAAATCACGACCGGTATCGTCGCAGGTCCGCCTCCTGATCTCAGCGCGCCGCACGGTACGCCGCGAGCTCGGCGGGACTGAGCCGGAGTCCTGCGCCCGTCAAAGCCGACGGCAGCCCATGAGACGGCGCATCCCTAGGACACGATCGAGCGAAGGGCCGTGACGACGTCGCGGCCCTTCATCGCGCTCGCGGGGTCGAGCAGCCACTGGCCCAGCAGCCCGGTCAGCATGGCCTGGTAGAACGTGCCGACCAGGCGGGCGCGCTCCGGCTCGGCGGCCGGGTCGATGCCCTGGAACAACTCCGCCAGCCCCGTACGCGCCTCGCCCATGACGCCGATCAGCTGGGCGCGCACCTCCGGCAGATGGTCGATCTGCCCGAGCAGGTCGAACTGCGTGACCCAGAGCGGCCGCATCCGCTCGAACGATTCCACGACCCGGTCCCAGGCGCTCTCGAAACGTTCGAGCGGGGTGACGTCCGGCTTGAGGTCGGCGGTGAGCGTGGCCCCGAGCTCGTCGCCCCATTCGCGCATGACGTCGAACAACGCCTCGTTCATGAGTGTGTCCTTCGAGCCGAAGTGGTAGCCGATCGCGGCCAGGCTCACACCCGAGGCGTTGGCGATGTCGCGCGCCGTCGTGCGCGAGTAGCCCTTCTCCAGCAGACAGCTCTTGGCACCGGCCAGCAGTTCCTCGCGATTTCCCATGGCAGAAGATTAGCACAAACGTCTTGCACAAGCGTCTAAGACAAGTGTACCGTTCAGGACATGACGAACATCCTGATCTCCGGCGCCAGCGTCGCCGGCACCGCGACCGCCTACTGGCTGCGCCGCCACGGCTTCACCGTCACCGTCGTCGAGCGGGCCACCGAGATCCGCAAGGGCGGCTACAAGGTCGACATCCGGGGCGCCGCGCTCACCGTGATCGAGCGGATGGGACTGCTGGAGGCCGTCCGGGCGCACAGCACCGAGATGACGATCGCGACCAACTACGACGCCCGCGGCCGGGTCATGGCCACCATGGACGCCGACCTGTTCGGCGGCCGACAGAAGGACGACGCCGAGATCATGCGCGGCGACCTCACCGAACTGCTCTACGAGCTGACCCGCGACGAGGTGGAGTACGTGTTCGACGACTCCATCACCGCCATCGACGAGGACGGGACCGTCGCCTTCGAGCGCTCGGCCCCGCGCCGCTTCGACTACGTCGTGGGCGCCGACGGCGTGCACTCCAACGTCCGCGGGCTGGCCTTCGGCGAGGAGAAGCGGTTCGCCCGCGACCTCGGCTACCAGATCGCGATCGCCACCGTGCCCAACCACCTGGGCCTGGATCGCGAGGAGGCGGTGCACCTGGCGCCGGGCCGTACCGCCAACGTCTACAGCACCAAGCAGGACGGCGACGCCAAGGCGCTGTTCATGTGGTCGGGCGAGCAGGACGTCCACGAGGCCTTCGCCGGGGTCGGCTGGGAGGTGCCCAGACTGCTGGAGGCGGTGCGGCGGTCGGACGACTTCTACCGCGACACGCTCACCCAGATCCACATGGACTCCTGGTCGAAGGGGCGCGTGGTGCTGGTCGGCGACGCCGGTTACTGCGCCTCGCCCGCCTCCGGCCAGGGGACCAGCCTGGCGCTGGTCGGCGCGTACGTCCTGGCGGGCGAGCTGGCAGGCGGCTCGCTGGAGGGCTACGAGCGCGAGATGCGGCACTTCGTCGAGGAGAACCAGAAGCTCGGCCCGACGAACATCAAGGGCATCGTCCTGGCGTCGGCCGGCATGATCTGGTTCCAGCTCAAGATGATCAAGCTGCTCCCCCGCCTGCCCTGGAAGGACGCGATGATCGACCGCATCGCGGGCGGCATCGGCCGGGCGGCCAACGCCATCTCACTGAAGAAATATGTGGAATAAAGCGTTCCGTTCTGTTAGAGTGATATCAGAACGTTCCGTTCCACACTCTTCAGAAGGAGCTTCCCATGACTTTCCTCGTCACCGGCGCCACCGGTACGGTCGGCCGCAACGTCGTCGCCGAGCTGCTTGAGGCCGGCCACCAGGTGCGGGCGCTGACCAGGAACCCCGAGAAGGCCGGGCTGCCCGAGGGCGTCGAGGTCGTCGCCGGCGACCTCGCGCAGCCCGAGACCCTCGACGCCGCCTTCGCCGGCGTCACCGCCGTCCACCTGATCAACTTCGCCGGCGACAACTACGAGCCGCTGGAGAACGGCGACCTGATCGTCAAGCTGGCCGAGAAGCACGGCGTACGGCGGGCCACCGTCCTCGGCGGCCGCGCCGACGGCCCCCTGGAGCAGGCGCTGACCGGAAGCGAGCTGGAGTGGACGCTGCTCAGCCCGGTCGAGTTCATGTCCAACACCAAGCAGTGGTGGGCCGAGACGGTCCGCGCCGGCGAGGTCATCAAGGAGCCGTTCGGCGGGCGGCTCAGCGCGATGGTGCACGAGCGCGACATCGCCGCCGTGGCGGCCAAGGTCCTTGTCGACGGCGGCTACGACGGCCAGGAGCTCGTGCTGACCGGCCCCGAGGCGGTCACGACCGAGGAGAAGGCCCGCCAGCTCGGCGCGGCGATCGGCAAGGAGGTCGCCTTCGAGGAGCTGACCGAGGCCGGGGCCCGCGAGATGTGGGCCGCCAAGGGCATGGGCCCGGAGCTGATCGAGTTCCTGGTCGACGCCCTCGGCAACACCCCCGAGATCGGCTACACCGTGGTCGACACCGTCGAGCGCGTCACCGGCCGCCCGGCGCGTTCCTTCGCCCAGTGGGCGCAGGAGAACGCGGCCGCTTTCTGAGCCGCCGGGGGCTCTCCGCGGAGAGCCCCCGCTCACCTACTTCCAGCGCTTCACCGCGGAGTCTTCCGGCCGGTCCAGCAGCGGCGCCTTCTCGCCGCGCAGGTGCCTGTCCAGGAAGGCTCCTACGTATGTCCGGGTCAGCAGGAGTCCGCGGGTGCCGCCGATCTCGGAGTCGGGCAGGCCGATCTGCGGCTGCAGGACGCCGTAGTCGGTGAAGCTCGCGTGCACGCTGCCGTCGATCGTCAGCCAGCGCTTCCAGCCCGTCATGTTCGCGAACGCCTGGCCCCAGGTCGTGTCCTTGCCGGCCGGCTCGTGCGAGGCGGGGTTGCCGAGCAGCAGGAACGGCCGCGCGAGCCGCCCGGGAACCGGGTTGAACGTGCCGTCCAGGTTGACGCCCGCCCTGATCCGCCGGTCGGCGAGCATCGCGTGCGCGGTGGTGTTGCCGCCGGCCGACATGCCCACCATCGCGACGCCGCCCACCCGCCACCGCTTCTTCACCTCGTCCAGCACGAACCGGACGTCCTTCACCCGGCTCGCGGCCACCTTCGCCAGGTCCTGGCCCTTGACGCAGGCCAGGCAGGTCGTGGTCCGGCCGTCGGGGAAGGTCGCGACGGCCTCGTAGGTGTGCTCGACCGCGGCCACGAGATAGCCGCGGCTGGCGAAGTCCTCCGCCAGCGTGGTCATCGTCGCCCTCGGCCAGCTGAACCCCGGCGACATCAGCACCAGCGGCAGCCGCCCCCTGCGCGGCACGGCGTCGGTGGTGGCATGCGTCTTCGTCCGCGAGAGGATCTCCGGCGGGACCTCGGGGAACTGCTTCAGGATCAGCGCCGACTCCTCCGGGCTGACGTAGCGCACCGGCTTCCCGCCCGCCTTCCTGGCCGGGTACCAGACCGAGACCAGCAGCTCGCGGCTCTTGGCCGCGGGGTTCCACGGATCGGGCCGGGAGGAGTCCACGAGATGCAGGGTCGACAGGCCCACGGGGGCCTCGCCGGTGGGCCGCGGCAGCTCAGGCGTGGTGGCGGCCTGGGCGGCGGTGCCGTTCGCGAGGGTCAGCGCGGCGGCGGTCACGAGGGTCAGGGTGCGTTTCATGGCCCCAGACTCGCGGTGACCCGCCCGCTCACGCCCGCTGCGAACGTCGATCGGCACCCCCTACTTTCGTCGTCATACGCGCAGGTCAACCGGCCATACCCTCGAAGCATGCCCCGTGTCCTCCTCGGCCTCGCGATGTTCGCGCTCTCGCTCGGGCCCGCCACCGGTCAGCTCGGCGTGGCCTCCGGGCTGCCGTTGCCTGTGCTGCTCGCGATCGCCGGCGTCGCGGCCGTCGCCGCCTGGCACGCCCCGCGCGCGTGGTGGCCGCTGGCCGTCGTGGGCGCGGCGGCGTACGCGGGGCTGGGGATCTGGCCGCCGATCATGCTGGCCTCCTACTACGCGGGCGCCAGCCTGCGGCGCGGCCGTGACGTCGCCGCCTACCTGGGCGCCGCCGCGCTCGCCGTGGCTCTGTCGGTCGCGATCGGCCGGGCGGTCGGCGGCGAGCGGGAGATGGTGACGGCCACGCCGGTCAACGCGCTCTTCATGGCCCTGCTCACGATCGTCGTGCCGCTGCTGGCCGGGCTGTGGATACGGGCGCGGGCCGAGGTACGCGCCGCCGCCCGCGAGCGCGCGGAACGCCTGGAGCAGGAGCAGGTCATGCGCGCCGAGCGGGCCCGCGCGCACGAACGCGCGCGCATCGCCCGTGAGATGCACGACGTCGTCGCGCACCGCGTCTCGCTGATGGTGCTGCACGCCGGCGCGCTGGAGATGCGCGCCCCCGACGACGGTACGGCGCGGGCCGCCGCGCTGATCGGCGGCATCGGCAGGGAGGCGCTGACCAACCTCCGCGACGTGCTCGGCGTCCTGCGGCACGACACCTCCCGCGACCCCCAGCCCATGCTCGCCGACCTCGACCGGCTGCTCGACCAGTCCCGCGAGCTGGGCATCGAGGTGACCCGCCGGGACGAGGGCGAACGCCGTCCCCTGCGTGACGCGGTGGAGCGGACGGCGTACCGGATCGTCCAGGAGGCCCTCACCAACGTGCACAAACACAGCGGCGGCGCCCCGACGGCCGTGACCCTCCGCTTCGAGGGCGCGGACCTGGAGATAGAGGTACACAACGCCCGCCCGGCCCCGACGGCGCCGGCGACGACGCCGGCGCCGTCGGGGTGGGGCCTGGTCGGGCTGCGGGAGCGGGTGGAGCTGATCGGCGGCACGCTCGCGGCCGGCGCCGCACCCGACGGCGGCTTCCGGGTACGCGCCAGGATCCCGGCATGATCCGCGTCCTGGTCGTCGACGACGAGGAACTGGTCAGGTCCGGCCTGCGGATGATCCTGGAGGCGGCGGGCGGCATCTCGGTCGTCGGCGAGGCCCGCGACGGCGACGAGGCCGTCACCGCGGCGGCCAGGCTGCGTCCCGAGGTGGTGCTCATGGACGTGCGGATGCCCGGCACCGACGGCCTGGCCGCCGCCGCCCGCGTCCTGGCCGGGGAGCGGGCGCCGAAGGTGGTCATGCTGACGACGTTCGACCTGGACGAGTACGTCCACGAGGCGCTCCGGCTGGGCGCGGTCGGCTTCCTCCTGAAGGACACGCCGCCCAGAGAGCTCGCCGCTGCCGTCCGCACCGTGGCCGCGGGACAGGCCATGCTCTCGCCCACGGTGACCAGACGCCTGATCTCCGCCTTCGCCGACCGGGCTCCCTCACGCGCGGACCGGGCCCGCGAGCGGCTCGCCCTGCTCACCGGCCGGGAGGAGGACGTCATCCGCTGCCTGGCCCGCGGCCTGTCCAACGCCGAGATCGGCCGCGAACTCCACCTGACGGAAGCCACGGTCAAGGCCCACGTCAGCCGCGTCCTGGCCAAACTCGGCCTCGCCAACCGCGTCCAGGCCGCCGTCCTCGTCCACGACGCCGACCTGGGCTGACCTCGTATCAGGTGGTCAGAGCCGCGTAGTGGCAGGCCTCCTGCGCGCTGGGCACGGCGGGCAGGATCTCCAGCGTCTCGGTCCTGCACCTGGCCGCCACCCCGGCCTCCTCCGCCTTGCCCGAGGCCAGCACCTGGCAGCGCGCGTGGAAGCGGCAGCCGCCCGGGATGCGGGTCGGGTCCGGGGGCTCACCGGTCAGGATGACGCGTTCCGGCGACTCGGGCAGCACCGACATCAGCGCCTGCGTGTACGGGTGGCGCGGCGCGGTCAGGACCTGCTCGACCGGGCCGGACTCGACGATGCGGCCCAGGTACATGACCGCCACCCGGTCGGCGATGTTCCACGCGAGGCCCAGGTCGTGGGTGACGACCAGGGCCGACAGGCCGAGGTCGGCGCGGAGCCTGAGCATGAGGGCGAGGATCTCGCCGCGTACGGAGGCGTCCAGCGAGGCGACCGGCTCGTCGGCCACCAGGACGCGCGGGTTGAGCGCGAGCGCCCCGGCGATGACGACGCGCTGACGCTGGCCGCCGGACAGCTCGTGCGGGTAGCGCAGGAAGAAGCGCTCCGGCGGCCGGAGCCCGGCCCGTGACAGCGCCTCGGCGACGACCTTCTCCTCGTCGGGCAGGCCGTGGATGCGCGGACCCTCGGCGACCGCCTCGTACACGGTGTGGCGGGGGTTGAGCGAGCCGGTCGGGTCCTGCAGGACGAGTTGCACCTCGCGCCGGTAGGCCTTGAGCGAGCGGGAGTCGTAGGACAGGGACGCGCCGCCGTATCGGACGGTGCCGGAGCTCGGACGCTCCAGGCCGAGCAGCGTGCGCGCGAGCGTGGTCTTGCCGCAGCCGGACTCGCCGACCAGCGCGACGATCTCGCCCTCGCCGATGGCCAGGTTCACGCCGTCGACGGCGCGGGCGCGCCGCCCGCGCGAGGCGAAGTCCACGTGCAGGTCCTGCGCCTCCAGCAGGGTGGTGCGGGTGGCGGCCGTCCGCTCCACGGGCGTCTCGGTCTCGGTCATGACGCCTCCTTCACGTGCACGCAGGCAGCGGAACGGCCGGCGCCGGCGGACCAGAGCTCGGTGTCCAGGGTCGGGCAGGCCTCGACCGCCACCGGGCACCGGGGATGGAACGAGCAGCCGCCGGGCAGTTGCATCGGATCGGGCGGGTCGCCGCCGAGGCCTTTGGGCGCCATGCGGGAGACCGGGTCTCCGACGGTCGGGAAGGCGGCGGCCAGTGCCTTGCTGTAGGGGTGCTTGGCGTCGTGGAAGACCTCGTGGGAGGGGCCGTTCTCGACGATGCGGCCGGCGTACATGACGGCCAGCTCCCCGCACACATCCGCCAGGACCGACAAATCGTGAGAAATCATGATCAGGGAGATGTCCTGGGAAGCCACCAGCTCCTTGATCAACGTCAGCACCTGAGCCTGGACCATCACGTCGAGCGCGGTCGTCGGCTCGTCGGCGATGATCAGCCGGGGCTCGCAGGCCAGCGCCATCGCGATCATGATCCGCTGCCGCTGCCCGCCGGACAGCTCGTGCGGGTAGCTGCGCGCCCGCCAGGACGGCAGACCCACCTGGTCGAGCAGTTCGGCGACCCGCTTGCGCGCGCCCTCCGGCTTGGCCAGGCCGTGCACCAGCAGCGGCTCGGCGATCTGGTCGCCGATGCGGCGTACCGGATTGAGGCCGTGCTGCGCGCCCTGGAAGACGATCGACGCCTCCGCCCAGCGGACCGCCCGCAGGCGGCCCCACTTCATGGTCAGCACGTCCTCGCCGTCGAGCAGGATCTTGCCGGTGACGCGGGCGTCGGCGGGCAGCAGCCGCAGCAGCGACATGGCCAGCGTCGACTTGCCCGATCCCGACTCGCCCGCGACGCCCAGCGCCGCGCCCGCCGCCAGCTTCAGCGAGACCCCGCGTACCGCCGGAACCTCGCCCGAGGCGATCCGGTAGGTGACGTGGAGGTCGTCCAGTTCGAGCAGGCTCATCGCAACCTCGGGTTCAGCACGGCTTCCAGGGCCCGGCCGACCAGCGTGAACGCCATCACGACGGCGACGATGCACAGGCCGGGGATGACGATGTACCACCAGGCGCCGTTGGAGGCGGCGTTCCAGTCGTAGGAGCCGCGCAGCATGGTCCCCCACGACGTCCTGTTGGAGCTCACGCCGAGGAAGGCCAGCGTGGACTCGGTGACGATCGCGCTGGCCACCTCCAGCGTGGTGCTGGCCAGCAGCAGCGGCGCCACGTTCGGCAGCACGTGCCTGGTCATGATGTGCCAGTGCCCCGCGCCGAGCGCCTTCGAGCGCTCGATGTACGGCCGCGCCTCCACGGCCAGCGTCTGCGCCCTGATCAGCCGCGCCGTGGACGGCCACGCCGTGACCCCGATCGCCACGATGATCGTCGTCATGCTGCCGCCCAGGATGGCGGCCAGCACCAGCGCGGTCACCAGCGACGGCAGCACCAGGAACCAGTCGGTGACCCGCATCAGCGCGGCGCCGATCCAGCCGCGGAAGTGCCCGGCGGCGATCCCGATCACGGTGCCGATCACCATGGCGAGCACGGCGGCCAGGAACCCGATGAGCAACGAGGTCCGCGAGCCCCACCAGATCAGCTCCAGGATGGAGCGCCCGGACTCGTCGTTGCCCAGGGCGCTGTCCGTGCCGGGCGCGCCGAACCTCTTCCCGGTGTCCGAGACCACGCCGGTCACGCTTTCGTCGATGAACAGCGGCGCGATCAGCGCCAGCACGACGGCGACCAGCAGGATGGCCAGCCCGACGACACCGGCGGGCTGGCGGCGGAACGTGGTCCAGAACCGGCTGAACGCCATCTTCCTGCGCGTCCACGTGAGCGCGGTCATGCCGACCTCACCCTCGGGTCGAGAACGTGGTAGACCACGTCGGCCAGCGTGTTCATGAGGATCACCGAGACGCACAGCAGCATGAACGTGCCCTGCATCAGCGTGAAGTCCGGCACCTTGATCGCCCGGTAGAACAGCTGCCCGAGTCCCGGCCAGGTGAAGATGGCCTCCACCGTGACCGCGCCGCCCACGACGAAGCCGATGCGCATGAAGACCAGCGTCACGGTCGGCAGCAGGGCGTTGGGCACGGCGTGGCGGCGCCGTACCTCGTCGTCGCGCAGGCCCTTGGCCCGTGCGGTCGTGATGTAGTCCTGACCGACCTCGTCCAGCAGCGACGAGCGCATGACCAGCAGGTACTGGGCGTAGACGACGCCGACCATGGTGAGCACGGGCAGCACCATGTGCATGCCGACGTCCAGGACGTACGCGAAGCCGTCCGGGGCGTCCACGCTCTCGATGCCGCGGGTGGGGAAGATGCCCGGGATCGGGCCGATCCCGTTGCCCAGCGCCATGAGCAGCAGCAGCCCGAGCCAGAACGTCGGCACCGACCAGAAGATCAGCGAGGTGCTGGTGGAGAAGCGGTCGAAGCGGCTGCCGCGCCGCCAGCCCGCCTTGGTGCCCTGCCAGACGCCGAGGCCGACGGCGACCACCAGGGCCGTGCCCGCCAGGAGGATCGTGGCCGGCAGACGGTCCCAGATCAGGTCGAGGACCGGGCGCTTGTACTCGTAGGAGGTGCCCAGATCCAGCCGGAGCGTGCCGGTCAGGAAGTCGAGGAACTGGTCGAACAGCGGCTTGTCGAGCCCGAGCCGGCGGCGTTCGAGGTCGAGCTGGGCCGGTGTCATGTTCCTGCCCTGGGCCAGGGCCCGCACCGGGTCGCCCGGCAGCATGCGGAACAGGAAGAACGTACCGATGATCACCATGCCGATGCTGAGCAGAGCCCCGCCCGCCTTGACCGCCGCGTAGCGCAGCGTTCCCCGGTAGGCGGGGCGCTCGTCACCGGGACCCGCCGCCTGCTCGGCGGCGGGTTCGATGGCTTCGAGCGGAGCTGTCATTCGCGTTCGTCCGCGACGCCCTTGCGCCGCCTGACCAGGAAGAATCCGGCACCGCCGACCACGATGACCGCGGCCACGATGCCGATGATCAGGCCGGTGTTGGAGCCGCCGGCGCCCGAGCCGGAGGCGCCGGCCGCGGTGGCCTTGGCGTCCAGCGTGTAGAAGGGCCAGAAGCTGCTGCCGCCGTAGATGATGCCGTCGCCCTCGGGGATCGAGGTGACGCTGGTGATCGTGTTCTTGCGGTAGCCCTCAAGGTCGTTCGGGTAGTAGATGGCGATCACCGGAGCGTCGGTGTAGAGCTTCTTCTGCATCTGCTTGATGATCTCGGCGCGCTTGGGGCGGTCGAGCTCCTTCAGCTGATCCTGGTAGAGCTTCTCGAAGTCGGGGTTGCAGTAGAAGGACTCGGTGCCGCCGCCCTCGCCGGCCGCGTTCGGCCGCCGGCTGCACAGGTGCGTGGCCAGGACCTCTTCGGGGTCGGGGTTGACCGACCAGCCGCTGATCGCGATGTCGAACAGGCCGGTGACGCCGGTCTCCTCGGTGAACTTGCTGGAGTCGAGCCGGTTCGTGGTCAGCGTGATGCCGACCTCCTTGAAGAACCCGGTCAGGTACTCGGCCAGCTTGTCCTCGACGGGAGTGTCGGTGTGGATGCTGAAGCGGAACTCGAGCTTCTTCTTGCCGTCGGGCATCGTGCGGACGCCGTCGGCGCCCTTCTTGTAGCCGGCCTCGTCGAGGATCTTGTTGGCCGCGGCCACGTCGTAGGAGATCTTCTCCGCGCCGGCGGCCTCCCAGAAGAAGTCCGTGTACATCGGCGGCACGATCGAGCCGTCGGCCGGCTTGGCCAGGCCGTTCTGCACCTCGGCGACGAGCTTGGCCTTGTCGATCGCGTGGTGCAGCGCGGTGCGGACCTTCGGGTCCTTCAGCGCCGGGTGGCCGTCACCGACGGGCTTGTCGTCGGTGGTGGTGGCGCCGTGGTTGATCTGCAGGTACGCCGAGCGCCTGCCCTGCTTGTTCCACTGCTCGATGTTGGCGTCACCGGCGAGCGCCTCGAAGTCGGAGGGGGCGAGGCGGCCGATGAGGTCGATGTCGCCCTTCTTCAACCCGACGATCGCGGCGGCCGGGTTGTCATAGAAGATGACCTGCAGCTCGTCGATCTTGGGCTTGCCGCGCCAGTAGTCGGGGTTGGCCTTCAGCTTGACGTACTGGTCCTTCTTGTGTTCCGTCGCGATGTACGGCCCGCTGCTGACGGCCGGATACTGGTCGGCCTCGAACTTGGCGATGTCGGTGACCTTCTCCCACACATGCTTCGGCATGATCGGGATGGGGTTCTCCAGCATCGAGGCCTGCGGGGCCTTGAGCTTGATGGTGAGGTCCTGGCCCGAGGCGGTGACGCTCTCGAAGTTCTCGACGGCCGGGCCGTTGGCGGTCTTGGCCGCCTCGTCCGTCATGATCTTGTTGAAGGTCCAGGCGGCGTCGTCGGCGGTGACCGGCTTGCCGTCCGACCACTTCGCCTGCCGGATCTTGAACGTCCAGGTGAGGCCGTCCGGCGACGACGTCCACGATTCGGCCAGGTCGGGGCTGGGCTTCAAGGTCTTGGAGTCGGGGACCGTGAGGAAGCCGAACATCCAGCGGTGAACCGAGGTCGAGATCAGCCGGACCGCGAGAAAGGGATTCATCGAGTCGACGGCCTGGGTCGCGCCAACGCGGACGATCTTCTTCCCCGCCGCCGGTTCCTGAGCGAGGGCCATTTGACCCTGACCTGCTATGACAAGTGCCACGCTCAGCGCCGACAGGCGCGCGAGCCATCTCTTCATGTGTGCCTCACCTTCAGGCGGGGGGTTCCCTGTGTAGAGAAAGGCACACCATCCCGTAGTCGCGTGTCAACGAGTGGCGGAAAATTGTTTCATTCTCGTTTCCTGGAGCGGTGTTAATTTTCAAAGACCTGCCCGGCGTCGACCTTGAGATGGCGATCCACCTGCACGGCCTCCAGCATGCGCCGGTCATGGGTCACCAGCAGCAGTGTGCCGGGGTAGCTCGCCAGCGCCGACTCCAGCTGCTCGATCGCCGGCAGGTCGAGGTGGTTCGTGGGCTCGTCGAGCACCAGCAGGTTGACGCCCCTGGCCTGCAGAAGCGCCAGCGCCGCGCGGGTCCGCTCGCCGGGTGAGAGCGTCGCGGCGGCGCGCGGAACATGCCCCGCCCGCAGCCCGAACTTGGCCAGCAGCGTACGCGCCTCACCCGGAACCAGCCCGGCCTCGCGGGTGAAGGCGTCGATCAGCGGTTCCTCACCCACGAACAGCCCTCTGGCCTGGTCCACCTCACCGACCACGACGCCGGGACCCAGCGCCGCGTGACCCTCGTCCAGGGGAACACGGCCGAGCAGCGCGCCGAGCAACGTGGTCTTGCCCGAGCCGTTGGCCCCGGTGATCGCCACGCGCTCCGCCCAGCCGATCTCCAGGTCGACCGGGCCCAGGGTGAAGCCGCCCCGCCGGACCACGCCCTGGCGTACCGTGGCCACGACGGCGCCCGCGCGGGGAGCGACGGCGATCTCCATCCGCAGCTCCCACTCCTTGCGCGGCTCCTCCACGACGTCCAGGCGCTCGATCATCTTCTCGGTCTGCTTGGCCTTCGCCGCCTGCTTCTCCGTGGTCTCGATGCGGGCGTTGCGTCCGATCTTGTCGTTGTCGGGCATCTTGCGGCGGGCGTTCTTGACGCCCTTCTCCATCCACGCCCGCTGCGTGCGCGCGCGGGCCTCCAGCCCGGCGCGGGTGTCGGCATACTCCTCGTACTGCTCGCGCGCATGCCTGCGGGCCACCTCGCGCTCGTCCAGATAGGCCTGGTAGCCGCCCCCGTACAGGTTGACCTGCTGCTGGGCCAGGTCCAGCTCCAGCACCTTCGTCACGGTCCTGGCCAGGAACTCACGGTCGTGCGAGACCACCACGGTGCCCGCCCGCAGCCCCCGCACGAACGTCTCCAGCCGGTCGAGCCCGTCGAGGTCGAGGTCGTTGGTGGGCTCGTCGAGCAGGAACAGGTCATACCGGCTGAGCAGCAGGGACGCCAGCCCGGCCCGAGCCGCCTGCCCGCCGGACAGCGTCGTCATGGGCTGATCCAGATCGACCTTCAGCCCCAGCTCGGCGGCCACTTCCTCGGCCCGCTCGTCCAGATCCGCGCCGCCCAGCGACAACCAGCGCTCCAGGGCGACGCTGTAGAGGTCGTCGGCACCCGCGGCCTCCTCGACGATGGCCTGAGTGGCCTCGTCGAGGTCCTTCTGCGCCTTGGTCACGCCCGTACGCCTGGCCAGGAACGCCCTGACCGTCTCCCCCGGCCGGCGCTCCGGCTCCTGCGGCAGGTGGCCGACGACGGCCGTGGCCGGGCTCAGCCGTATCTCGCCCTCCTCCGGCGCGTCGATCCCGGCGAGCATCCGCAGCAACGTCGACTTGCCCGCGCCGTTGGCGCCGACCAGCCCGATCACGTCACCAGGACCCGCCACCAGGTCGAGCCCGGAGAACAACACCCGCTCCCCGTGCCCGGCGGCCAGGTTCTTCACTACCATCGTCGCGCTCACGTGCATTGATGCTAGCCAGCCGGGCGCGCCCCGGTCGAAGCCATTTAGGCTCTGGGGAATGTCCCGCCTGCCCACCGCAGTACTCGCCGCCGTCACCGTGGCCGCGGGACTGGGCGTACGCGCGCTGTTCTCCGGCCCCTTCGCCAAGTACTCCGGCGACGCCCTCTACACCGTGCTGATCTACCTGGTGATCGTCTTCATCCGCCCGCACGTGCGCCCGTGGATCGCCGCCCTGCTGGCCTGCGGGGTGAGCTGGGTCATCGAGTTCACCCAGCTCGCCGGCATCCCCGCGCTCCTGCGCCCGCTCCTCGGCAGCACCTTCAACCCACCCGACCTCTTCTGGTACGCCGCCGGCGCCACCCTGGCCGCGGCGGCCCATCACCTCGTCCTCCGCCGCGCGCCTTCAGGAGGCGGGGCCGACGCGTGAGTGCCGGGCCATTGGTTGTACCGATCCGCCGAATTGCGCGACGCTAAGGCCGGTGTTCATGCGTACCTTATGGCGAATCCTGCTGGTGGCCGCCGCACTCAGCCGAATTGCGCGACGCTAAGGCCGGTGTTCATGCGTACCTTATGGCGAATCCTGCTGGTGGCCGCCGCACTCACCGGAGTCGCACTCGCACTCGTCGAACTACGCGATCCCTGGGTGACGTTCACGGTGCAGAGCAACACCGTGCTGGCCGCCTACTACCTGTGGCTCCTGGCCGCCCGCCGCGAAGGCGGTCCCTCCGTCCGCGGCGCGGTCACCCTCTATCTGGTCGTGACCGGAGTCGTCGCCTTCTTCGCCCTCCCCCTGCCCCAGTCCGCCCGTAACCTGCTGCTCCACGGGGTCACGCCGCTGATGGTCCTGGTCGACTGGACCGCCTTCACGCACACCCGCCGCCCCGGCTGGGCCGACCCGTTCAAGTGGCTGGCCTTCCCCCTGGGATACGCGGTGCTGGTGTTGCTCACCGCCCCGGATCTACCGGTCAGAATGGCCCGCCGCCATCTGCGCCTGACCGAGATCGGCTTCTTCGACTATGTGCTGGCGGGGCTAGGATTCAGCGCCGTGTTCCTCACTGCCGGGTACGCGCTGATCGCCCTCACGCATATCTCCACCACACCCGGAAAGGGGGCCCAAAAAGGGAGAAATAACCATGCAGGGAAAGATGATCGCATTCCTCGCAGCCCCTGAAGGCGTAGAGCAGATCGAACTGCTCGACCCCTGGAAGGCCGTCAAGCAAGCCGGCGGCACCCCGCGCCTGATCTCCACCACCTCCGGCTCCATCCAGGGCTTCAACCACCTCGACAAGGGCGACGTCTTCGCCGTGGACGCCACCGTCGACGAGGTGAGCGCCGCCGACTTCGACGCCCTCGTACTCCCCGGCGGCGTGGCCAACCCCGACCTCCTGCGCACGGTCCCGCGGGCCGTCGACTTCGTCCGCGGCTTCTTCGACAGCGGCAAGCCGGTGGCGGCCATCTGCCACGCGCCATGGACCCTCATAGAAGCCGGCGTGGTCCGCGACCGCACCCTCACCTCCTGGCCCAGCCTGCGAACAGACCTGCGCAACGCCGGAGCCACCTGGGTCGACAAGGAGATCGTGGTGGACACCGACGCCCCGAGCACCCTCATCACCAGCCGCAAACCCGACGACCTCAAGGCGTTCTGCCACGCCCTGGTGGACGCGATCACCTGACGCGGGCCGCCGTCACCCGGCCAGCCAGAGCCGCGACGTCAACCGGACCCGTGGTGTCCACCCGATGCACAGGCCCGAGCGCGAGCGGTTCCGCCTGCCGTACCCAATGACGCCAGAGCTCATCGTCCACCCGGGAGTCAAGATGAATCGGGTGCCGCCCGGCACGCGCCCGATACCGGCGCAGGGCAAGATCCGGGGGAACGTCACACCAGACCTCCTGAGAAGCCGCCACACCCGCCCGCCGCAACCCGTCCACGACCACCGGACGAAGATCCCGCAACCAAGGACTCTCCAGTACGGCACCGCCGCACGCATCGGCCAGCAGAGTCCAGAGGGTCTCACCGGCGGCCTTACCGAGCCTGCGACTCCACTCGGCTCGGGATGAGCCGGGCGGGGCGGCGCCGAGCACGTCGGCCAGCGTCTCCTTCACCCGGTCCTTGCTGAGAAGAGGCAGCGCGAGAGCACCGGCCAGCGCTTGGGCCAACGTGGTCTTGCCCGAGCCGGGCAGGCCGTTCACGAGGACGACGAGCATGCCCGGATGCTAGATCACCGCCTCCCGTCGGAGCCGCATATGTGAAGATGTCCAGCCATGGCGGACTTGTACGAACTGCTGGTGACAGCCGATCTTCCCGATGACCTCTCAGAAACCGAAGTGGCCGAACTCCGATGGCACCTTGGGCTCGGGCCGGAGCCTGAGGCGTTCACCATCGTGACCGATTTCCCCGCCGAGTTCGTCGACGACCCTGACGATCCCCGGGTCGCGGCGAGCGGGGAAGGTTATTGGGCGGCGGTACGACTCCCCGCGCTGGCCCAGCGCGGGGCCGCCGCCAGGATCCGCGGAGTGCTCTTCTCGGCGCTCGAGCGTCGCGGCCCCGAGGAACGACGCCCCGGATGGGCGTTGACCTCGCGCCAGGAGATCCACGCGGACGACTTCGACCTGGCGACGCAATTCATCCGATGGCTTGACCGGAGGGTGCGCGAGTCGGCGTTCGACCTCTCCCTGCACCTGCGCTTCTACGAGGACGACGCCCTCGAACCGGCCTCTCTGCGGGACGGCGAACTCGTGACCGGGAAGACCGGGGCCCCTCTCCCCTGAACTCTGACCAGGTACGTCGGCGCGCCGCGACGGACCGGGTGACCCCGCCCTGGCGCCCAACGGGGCGACCTCCGGGCATGGGCTTCGACTCCGGAGGTTGAGGCTCGGCTCGACTGGACAACACAGCCTTGCCCCACCGCGCGAAGCGCGCACCACGGCTGGACCGAGCCTGTCGGGTGGGGACGGGCAGGACGTACGGAGCGCAGCGGAGCACCTTTGGAGAGCCTCGTATGGGGGCGAAATACCAAGAGGATCTCTTACTACCTTGAAACTCTCGTGTAACCGCTTGATCGGAGGAACGAATTGGTCTAGAGGTAGACCAAAGAACCCCCCGAGGAGACCACATGACTGTGGATGAGGATTCCAAACGACTCGCCGAGCTGGGTTACAAGCAGGAACTCGCACGAACCTGGAGCGGTTTCTCCAATTTCGCCATCTCCTTCTCGATCATCTCCATCCTCGCCGGCTGCTTCACCACCTTCTACCAAGCCTGGAACAACGGCGGCCCGGTCGCCATCTCCTGGGGCTGGCCTCTGATCTCGATTTTCATCCTGATCATCGGCTTCTGCATGTCTGAGCTCGTCTCCGCCTATCCGACGGCGGGCGGCATCTACTGGTGGGCGACCAAGCTGGGCAAACCCATCCACGGCTGGTTCACCGGCTGGCTGAACCTGGTGGGCCTGATCGCGGTCACCGCCTCGGTCGACTACGGCTGCGCCACCTTCCTCGACCTCACGCTCACGCAGTTCTTCCCCACCTGGGAACCGAGCCTGGCCAGGGTGTTCGGCTTCTTCGCGGTGATCCTCATTCTCCACGCGCTGATCAACATCTACAGCCATCGCCTGATCTCGGTGCTGCAGAACGTCTCCGTCTGGTGGCACGTGGCGGGGGCCGCGGTCGTCGTCGGGCTTCTGGTGTTCCTGCCGCAGCAGCACCAGTCGGTCTCGTTCGTGTTCACCGAGACGATCAACAACTCCGGCTTCGGCGACGGGACGGGCGGCCTGCCGTTCTGGTTCTACGTGCTGCCGCTGGGCTTCCTGCTGACGCAGTACACGATCACCGGGTTCGACGCGTGCGCGCACGTCTCGGAGGAGACCCACGGCGCGGCCACGTCGGCGGCCAAGGGGCTCTGGAAGTCGATCTTCTACTCGGCGATCGGCGGCTGGATCGTGCTGCTGGCGTTCCTGTTCGCGGCCACGGACGTGGACGCGATCAACGAGAGCGGCGGCGCGGTGGCGACGATCTTCACGACCGCGCTCGACTGGGCTCCGGCGACGCTGATCCTGGCGATCTCGACGCTCGGCCAGTTCTTCTGCGGGATGAGCTGCGTGACCTCGATGTCGCGGATGACCTACGCGTTCTCGCGGGACGGCGCGGTGCCCGGCTGGCGGCTGTGGTCACGCGTGAACGACAACCGCACCCCGGTCAACGCCATCCTCGCCGGCTGCGGCGTGGCGCTGCTGATCACGCTCCCGGCCCTGTGGGCCCCTCCCGGTACGGCCGCGCCGGTCGCTTTCCTCGCGGTGGTTTCGATCGCGGTCATCGGCCTCTACCTGGCCTTCCTGATCCCGATCTGGCTGCGGCTGAAGCAGGGCGCCGCGTTCGTGCCGGGACCGTGGACGCTGGGCTCGAAGTACAAGGTCCTGAACTGGATCGCCATCATCGAGATCATCGTGATCTCGATCTACTTCATCATGCCGGTCTCGCCGAAGGGGGTCCCGGGCAACGCCGAGTTCACCTGGACGGCGGTCAACTACGCGCCGCTCGCGGTGGGCGTGGTGCTGGCGGGCATCGCCCTGTGGTGGATGTTGTCGGCCAAGCGCTGGTTCACCGGGCCCCGCCGTACCGTGGACGAGGTGCCCACGCCTTAAGAGACGAGGTCCCCACTCCCTAGGCGGAGGCCTCGAAGGCGGTCGCGACGATCTCGCGGACCTCGGTCATGGTGGCGGCGTCCAGCTCGCGCTTGACCGAGGTCATGTCGACGTCCGGCATGCCGCACGCCACCGCCCAGTGCCAGGGTTCGAGGTCGCCGTCGACGTTGAGCGCGAAGCCGTGGCTGGTGACGCCGCGGCTCTGCCGCATCCCGATCGACGCGATCTTGCGGCTGGTCTCACTGGTCCAGACGCCGGTCAGGAGCTCGTGGCCGGGCGGGGTGTCGCGGCGCTCGGCGGGCAGGCCGAGCTTGCCCAGCGCCTCGACGAGGCGGAGTTCCACCTCGCGGACGTAGTCGACGATGCCCTCGTCCTCACCGAGCTTGACGATCACGTAGCCGACGAGCTGGCCGGGGCCGTGGTAGGTCAGCTGGCCGCCGCGGCCGGTCTCCACGACCGGCACCCCGCGGGCGGGGTCGGGCAGGTGCTCCAGCGGTGTGCGCCGCCCGACGGTGAAGACCATCGGGTGGCTCAGCAACCACAGCGTGTCGCGCCGCTCGTCTCTCTGCCGTTGACCGACCAGGTCGGTCATGCGGTCCATGGCCTCGTCGTAGCCGACGAGATCGTCCTGGATGAGCGTGAGCGGGCGCGACTTCATACTAGTGAGCGTAGCTCCGCGGGCCGTTGGGCAGGACGATCCAGAGAATGATGTAAAGCACCCACATGGGGCCGGGCAGCAGCGACAGCAGCAGCCACAGCGCCCTCACGACAGTGGGCGACCAGCCGAGCTTGTCCGCGATGCCGCCGCAGACGCCGGCCAGAATCCTGTGCTCCTTCGAGCGGTACATCTCGCTCCTCCGTTGGTTGCGAACTCACCCGGTAAAACGGACAACCAGGTGATTCGCGTTCCACTATGGACCCTGAGAAAACCCTGACAGGGTGAGCCATTCGGCGGCGAGGTCGAAATGTTGCCTGGTCAGTCCCCTTTTCGGGTCGACCTGGACGAGGAAGAAGTCGCCGACGTCCGGGTGGTCCCTGAGATAGTGCTCGTCGGCGGAGAACAGCAGGTCGTCGAACCACACGAACGGCCGCCCCCGCACGTACGCGGCCACGTGCGGCGTCTTGAACATCTCCCCCACCTCGCTCGGACGATCCTGGGCCACCCGGATGACCGGCAAGGTGGGCAGCCCGAGGCGGGGGGCGATCCATTCGTTGGCGTGGTGTTCCCAGGTGGTCGCCCACACGAGTTCGGCGCCGGCCCGCACGGCCAGTTCGAGCAGCCAGGTGCCGTGCCGCGGGTTGAGGTGGACCGTGTAGGTCTCGCCTTCGAGCACGCACCGGTAGCGCCGGAAGTCCGCGGACGGCCGGCCGAGCGGGTTGAGCACGCCGTCGATGTCGACGAGCACCAGGGGTTTCATCCGACCTTGTATTCCTGGGGACTGACGCCCCGTACCCGTTTGAAGGCGGTGCTGAGGGCGAACGGGCTGCCGTAGCCGACCTTCCTGGCGACGGAGCCGATGGTGGCGCCGGGCTCGCGCAGCAGGTCGGCGGCGAGGGCGAGGCGCCAGTCGGTGAGGAAGGCCATCGGCGGCTCGCCCACGAGTTCGGTGAAGCGCCTGGCCAGCGAGGCCCGCGAGACGCCGACCTCGGCGGCCAGGGAGGCGACGGTCCAGGGGTGGGCGGGGTTGTTGTGGAGCATGCGCATGGCCTTGCCGACGATCGGGTCGCTCTGGGCGCGGTACCAGGCGGGCGCCTCGTGGTCGGCGAACCAGGAGCGCAGCGTGGAGATCAGCAGCAGGTCGAGCAGCCGGTCGAGCACGGCTTCCTGGCCGGGTTCGTCGCGGACCATCTCGGCGCCGAGCAGGCCGATCAGCGGCCCGCCCGGGAGCACGAGGAGCTTCGGCAGCGCCTCCAGCAGCCGTCTGCCGACCTCGGTCTCCATGGCGTACGTCCCGACGATCATGATGGTGTCGCCGTCGGCGCTGTTTCCCCAGGTACGCACGCCCAGATCCATGGACTGGTAGAGCGATTCGCCGTCCAGCGTGGTGCAGTGCTGGTCGGCCCCGATGATGATCTGGGGTGTGGTGTCCGGCTGATCGGCCACGACGTACTCGTCCGGCCCGCGCACGATCGCCACCTCACCGGGGCTGATCCGGACGGGCCCGCCGCCGACAGGCACCACCCACG
Organism: Nonomuraea sp. NPDC050540; assembly: GCF_044457485.1. NCBI lineage: Bacteria > Bacillati > Actinomycetota > Actinomycetes > Streptosporangiales > Streptosporangiaceae > Nonomuraea > Nonomuraea sp. NPDC050540. The sequence continues at coordinate 622,092 of NZ_JBITHA010000004.1, read as the reverse complement.
CCTGCCCCTTGACCACCCCCACCACGGTGAGCGGCGCCTGGTCCTCCACCCGCATCGACCAGGGCGGATCCAGGAGGGCACGCAGCAGAAAAGCGCCCCGGGCACGTGGCCCGTCGAGGAGTGCGGCAAGCTGGTCCATGGTTGAGACGATCGCATATGGAATGGCGCGTTTCAACCATGTCCAGTCTCATTCACAGCCGCTTAACTATGAGGCATGACGAACAACACGACACTGGTTCTCGGTTCCAACGGCAAGACCGGCCGCCGCGTGGTCGAGCGGCTTGAGGCGATGGGCCTCGACGTGCGCAAGGGCTCTCGCCCGGCGTTCGACTGGGAGGACGACTCCACCTGGGCGCCCATCGTCCGCGACGTCCACGCCGTCTACATCACCTACTACCCCGACCTCGCCTTCCCCGGCGCGCTCGACCGGATCCGCACCTTCACCGAGATCGCCGTCACGGCGGGCGTGCGCAGGCTGGTCCTGCTGTCCGGCCGCAACGAGGAACTCGCCCAGGAGGCCGAGCAGGTCGTCCTCGGCGCCGGCGTCGAGGCGACGGTCGTGCGCTGCTCGTGGTTCATGCAGAACTTCGACGAGGGCTGGCTCCTGGACCCGGTGCTGAGCGGCACCATCGCGCTGCCCGCCGGCGAGGTCACCGAGCCCTTCGTCGACGTGGAGGACATCGCCGACGTCGCCACCGCGGCACTGACCCAGGACGGCCACGCCGGCAAGGTCTACGAGCTGACCGGCCCCCGCCTGATCAGCTTCGCCGAGGCCGCCGCCACGATCAGCGCCGCGACCGGGCGCGAGGTCGCCTACGTCTCGGTCACGCCGGAGGAGTTCGCCGCCGGCGCCATCGCGGCCGGCGTGCCCGAGGACGAGGCCCACGGTCTCAACGCGCTGTTCGCCGAGGTCCTCGACGGCCGTAACGAAAACCTCGCCGACGGGGTACGGCAGGCCCTCGGCCGACCGGCCCGCGACTTCGCCGAGTACGCCGAGCAGGCGGCTCCGGCGTGGAAGGTCTAGGGCCGGTCGTAGACCCCGGCCGACCAGGCCCCGGCCTGTACGCCCAGGTCGGCGGCGAGCGAGAGGGCGACGTCGTACCGGATGAGCTCGGCGGCGGCGTACCTGCCGTCGCAGAGCCCCTTCTCCTTGTCGGCCAGCACGCAGTCCTTGAGCGGCCGGTCCACCACGGGGGCGTTGGCCGGGAACACCCAGACGCGCACGCTCGTGGCCTTCCCCGCCACCTCGAACCGGGTCCCGTGGCCGGCGCACGGGGCCGTGGCCCCGTCCCTGTCGGCCCCGCCCTTGAACGACAGCACCACCCAGGCGCCCGGTTCCTCGCACCGCACCACAATGGTGGAGGACTTGGGGGTGAGTTTCAGGTCGTGACCGACGGCCGACTTGTCGGAGTAGAGACCGTCGGAGCGGTCCTTGCCGCCGAGAGTGAGGGAAGGCTCCCGCTCGACCGTCCGCGACGGCGTCACCGAGGGGGTCGCGGCGGCCACCGGGACCGGATCCGGGTTCGGGCTCTGCCCGGGGATCAGCAGGAACGCGACCAGCGCGGCGGCCCCCGCCAGCACCGCGCTCATCCCCCACCGGATCATCAGCATCCTGCGGCCCCGCCGTACGATCTGGGTCACGTCTGTCGCCCTTTCGGGTGCGGGTGCGGTGCGCTCGTCCAGCAGCGCCCGCAGGTCGTCCTCGGTGAACGTCATCGCGCCGCCTCCTCGGACCGGATGCCCGGATGTACGCGCAGCTTGGCCAGCGCCCTGCCGAGCTGCGTCTTCACGGTGCCGAGCGAACAACCCAGCACATGGGCGCACTGCGGGAGCGTCAACTCCTCGAAGTAGTGCAGGACGATCACCGCGCGCTGCCGCCCCGACAGCTCCCGGATCGCCGACCACACCGCGGCCTTCTCCTCCGCCTCGGCCGAGAAGTCGCCGCCCGGGATCTCGGGCAGCCGCTCGGTCGGCACCTCGCCCCGCCACCTCCGCCGCCACCAGGAGGCGTGGGTGTGGGTGAGGATGCGGTAGACGTAGGGATCCGGGTCGCCGTCGATCCGCCGCCAGGCCGTCCACGCCTTGGCCAGAGCGGTCTGGACGAGGTCGTCCGCGGTGTCCCAGTCGCCGGTGAGCACATAGGCGGTACGGCGCAGCCGCGCTGACCGCGTCATCACGTACTCGGCGAAAGTGTCCATCACCGGTACTACGGTCTGGACCGCCCCAACCGGACGACACCCGTTTCCAGAAATTTCCGGACCCATCCCGCTCCCCGAGAGCAACGCTGTCACCACCCAACCCCAACGACCGATAACCTCGCTTCGTCAAAGAGACGGGCGTGGGAGGGTATACGCGTGATCGGCTGGCTCGAAGCTGTGGTCCTGGGCCTGATCCAGGGCCTGACGGAGTTCCTCCCGATCTCCTCCAGCGCACACATCCGCGTCGTCTCCGAACTCGTCGGCTGGGACGACCCGGGCGCCGCCTTCACCGCGGTGATCCAGCTCGGCACCGAGACCGCGGTCCTGATCTACTTCCGCAAGGAGATCTGGGAGATCGTCTCCACCTGGACCCGCTCCCTGTGGACACCCGCCCTGCGCGGCGCGTTCCACGCCAGGATGGGCTGGTTCATCATCGTCGGCTCGCTCCCCATCGGCATGCTCGGCCTGCTGTTCAAGACCGAGATCGAGACCGTCTTCCGCGACCTGCGCATCATCGCCACCACGCTCATCGTCTTCGCGATCATCCTGTGGTTCGCCGACCGCACCGCCCGCAACAAGCTCACGCTGGAGAAGCACCTCAGCTTCACCCACGCCATCGTGTACGGCTTCGCCCAGTCGCTGGCCCTGATCCCCGGAGTCTCCCGCTCCGGCGGCACCATCACCGCCGGCCTCCTGCTCGACTACCGGCGCGAGGACGCGGCCAAGTACTCCTTCCTGCTGGCCATCCCGGCGGTGCTGTCGTCGGGCCTGCTGGAGCTGACCGAGATCGGCGAGGGCCAGGCGCCCGCGTGGGGCCCGACGATCCTGGCCACGATCATCTCGTTCGTGGTCGGCTACGCGGCCGTGGCCTGGTTCCTGCGCTACATCAGCACCCACCGCTTCACCGGCTTCGTCATCTACCGGATCGCGCTTGGGGCGTTCATCTTCCTGTGCATCGCGCTGGGCTGGATCTCGCCCCTGCCCGGCTAGAGCGAGTAGCCCGGCGGGCGCACCGCCGGATGCGCGGTGGTCAGCTGGGCGGCGAGGCCGAGCAGGTGGGGTTCGCCGCCGGGCGGCGCGATGAGCTGCACGGCGATCGGCAGGCCCGTCGAGTGGGTGGCGATCGGCACCGACAGCGCCGGCCAGCCGCACATGTTCCACGGGCCCGTCGCCGGCGCGTACCTGGCGTTGGCCAGCACGTTGCTGAACAGGCCCCGCTGTGCCCACCCGTCGGCCCGGGGCGGCACCGCGGCCAGCGTCGGGGTGATGAGCACGTCCGCGTCGCCGAACCAGCGGTCGGCGCCGTAGCCGCTCCAGCGTTCCCTGCCCTTCGTGCCGTCGAGGGAGAGCCTGGCCAGCACCCGTCCGGCCCGGCCGAGGGCGCGGCTGCGGCGCTCCAGGCGGGCGCGGTCCAGGCCGTCGGCGGCCTCGCCCGAGCGGGCCAGCCAGGCGGCGATCGTGGCGGGACCGAGCCAGGCGGGCAGGCGCTCCTCGTGCTCCACGATCGTGTGCCCGGCCACGCGCAGCGTCTCGGCGGCCGCCTCCACCGCCGCCCGGAACTCCCGGTCCATGGACAGGCCCGCGGGAAGCGGCTGCGGCGCGTAGGCCACGCGCAGGTCGAAGGGTCCGTTCGCGTCCGGCCGGATCGGACGGTGCTCCCAGGTCTGGTCGTCACCGTCGTCGGCCCAGACCGAGCGGAGCATCGGGCGCGTCGGCTCCGTCCGCGAGCCGGTCCGCCACGACTCGGCCAGGCCCGGGTCGGCGGCCAGCACCGACAACGTCAGCGACAGGTCGGCCACGCTCCACGCCAGCGGCCCGTTCTCGGTCAGGCCCCGCCAGTCGTTGACCGGCGGCGGGACCACGCCCGGACCCGGCTTCAGCGCCATCACCCCGCAGCAGGCCGCGGGGATGCGCAGCGAGCCCATGCCGTCGTTGCCGAGGGCGATCGGGACCATGCCCGCCGACACCGCCGCGGCCGCGCCGGACGAGGAGCCGCCGGCCGTACGGGAGAGGTCCCAGGGGTTTCTGACGGTGCCGTAGGCACTGTCGCCGAAGCCCACCAGGCCCAGCTCGGGCAGGTTGGTCAGGCCCACCACGACCGCGCCCGCCGCGCGCAGGCGGGCGACGGCGGGATGGTCCTCACGCGCGGGAGCGGCGGACGTGGCGGCCGAGCCGTGGCGGCACGCCTCGCCCGCGACCTCCAGGTTGTCCTTGACCGCCACGGGCACGCCCGCCAGCGACAGGTCGGCCAGGTCGCGGCGCTTGCGCACCGCCCGCGCCTCCTCGACCGCGCGCCCCCTGACCAGGCGGAAGGCCCCGAGCCGTGGATCACGCTCGGCGATCACCTGGAGATGCTCCTCGACGACGGTCTCCGGCGCGACGTCCCCATGCCGTACGGCTGCCGCGATCTCCACGGCGGACCTTCCTGCCCACAACATGCATAGAGTCTGCAGGTTTCTAGCGTTCGGTGCGAGGCTCCCGACCTGCTTCCTTCAGGGCCAGGCGCAACGCGAACTCGATTTGCCCGTTCACGCTGCGCAGGTCGTCGGCCGCCCACTTGGCGATGGCGTCGTAGACGGCCGGATCCAGGCGCAGCAGGAGCTTCTTCTTGTCAGGCATAGAGGCTGCCGGCGTTCACCACCGGCTGGGTCGCGCGGTCGCCGCACAGCACGACCAGCAGGTTGGAGACCATCTGCGCCTTGCGCTCCTCGTCGAGGTCGACCACGCCCTCGGCGGCGAGCCGGTTCAGCGCGAGCTGGACCATCCCCACCGCGCCCTCGACGATGCGCGTCCGCGCCGCGACCACCTGGGCGGCCTGCTGGCGGACCAGCATCGCCTGGGCGATCTCGGGCGCGTAGGCCAGGTGGGTGATGCGCGCCTCCAGCACCTCGACCCCGGCCAGCTCGGTGCGCTCCCGCAGTTCGGTGGTGAGCTCCTCGGCGACGGTGGCGCCGTCGCGCAGGCTGGTGCGGGACTCCTCGTGCGAGTCGTACGGATGGGTGGTGGCCAGGTGGCGCACCGCGGCCTCCGACTGGATGGAGACGTACTCCTCGTAGTCGTCGACGGAGAACACGGCCCGCGCGGCGTCGGTGACCCTGTAGACGACGACGGCGGCGATCTCCACCGGGTTGCCGTCGGCGTCGTTCACCTTCAGCCTGGCCGTCTCGAAGTTGCGGACCCGGAGCGTGACCTTGCGCTTCGTGGTGAGCGGGAGCACCCACTGCAGGCCGGCGTCGGTGACCGTGCCGACGTAGCGGCCCATGAACTGCACGACATTGGCCTCGTTCGGGTTGATCACGGCGAACCCGGTGAGCATGAGCAGCACGACCAGCCCGAGGACGATCGCGAGCACCAGCCCGGACAGCCCGCCGTTGAGCAGGGTCAGCCCCGCCACCGCGGCCAGCGCGATCGCCACGATCAGGGCCAGGAAGCCGTTGAGGCGGAAGGCACGTCGTTCCATCGCGACTCCTTGCTATCGAAGTGATATCACGATGATAGCCCACTAGGCTCGAACGCGTGACCGCTCCATCGCTTGCCGTCGCCCAGCGCTCACTGGGCGACCCCTCGATCAGCTATCCCCTCGTCCCCCCGCTCACCCGCGGCTGTCCCAAGACCGGCACCGACGCCCTGGCCTACCCGCTCGACGTGGACTACGACTACGACCGGGTGCCCGCCGGGTTGTTCGAGCAGGCGCCGCTGCCCGACATCGCGCGGTGGTCGCCGCTGCTGCCGCCGCTCCACGCGCCCACCCTGGGCGAGGGCGGCACCCCGCTGCTGGAGCTCGACGGCGGCGTCCACCTCAAGGACGAGTCCCGCAACCCCACCTGGTCGCACAAGGACCGGCTCAACCGCGTCACCGTCAGCGCCGCACTCGCCGCGGGCGCCCCCGGCGTGGTCGTCGCCTCATCCGGCAACCACGGCGCCTCAGCCGCCGCCTACGCCGCCCGCGCCGGGCTCAAGGCCGTCGTGCTCGCCTCCGCCGACTCGCCGCCCGCCGTCCAGTCGTTCGTGCGCGCGTACGGGGCGAAGGTCCTGACCGTGGACGCGGACAGACGCTGGCCGCTGCTGCGCGACATCGTCGACGAACTCGGCTACCACCCGGTCAGCAACCAGACCGTCACCCACACCGGCCACCCCTACGGCCCCGAGGGCTACAAGACCATCGCCTACGAGCTGTTCGCGCAGCTCGGCCGGGTCCCGGCGGCGGTGTTCACGCCGACCGGCTACGGCGAGCTCCTCTACGGCGTCTGGAAGGGCTTCACCGAGTTGCGCCGCACGGGCGCGACGACGGACGTGCCGCTCATGTTCGCCTGCGAACCGGCCGCCGGCGCCCCGACCGCGCGGGCGCTGGCCGACGGCGAACCCGCCGCGATCGTCGACGCCGGCCCTTCCGACGCCTACGCCATCCTGTGCGCGGTCGGCGGGCACCGCGGCGTGCTCGCGGTCCGCGACAGCGGCGGCCTGGCGCTGCCGGTCGGCGACGACGCGATGCGCGCCGCCCAGCGGGAGCTGGCCGATCAGGGCGTCTGGCAGGAACTCTCGGGCGCCGCCGGCCTGGCCGCCTACCGCGCGCTGGGCCGTACCTTCGACGGGCCTGTGGTGTGCGTCGGGACGTCCAGCGGCTTCAAGGACCTCGGCGTGGGCACGCGTCCGGCAGAGGTCCTCGCCGACCCCACCTGGCGCGACGCCCTCTAGCGGGCGCCTTTCAGCGGGTGCGGTGTGCCTTTGACGGTACGGCGGGCCGCTACGAGCCCTCGTGCAGCCAGACGCGCAGCGGCCCGATCGCGGTGAACCCGTGGCGGGCCGCCGCCGCGACGTCACTCTCGTACCCGACGAGCGCCCGCCCGGGGAACAGCCGAGCGGCCATCGCCAGCACACCCGCCCAGGCGTCGTCCACGTCGCGACCGGCGGCGAACACGTTCGAGACGCCCACCACCCGCTCGTCGCCGCTGAGCACCGCGCCGCAGACGATCTCACCCTCGGCCCGTCCGGCCAGCACCCGGGCCCCGTCCAGGACCGCGGGCAGGAACAGCTCGTTGTCGTGCCCGCCGCTCCAGGCCCGTTCCCATGCGCGCAGGACGGCGGCGTCCTCGACCCGCTCCCAGCCCACCTCGCCCGGCACGGCCACGTCCTCGGGCGGCTCCCGGTGGATCCAGCTCGCCTCGAACAGCACCTCGAACCCGCCGTCCAGCTCCAGCGCGGCGAAGCTGTCCTTCACCGAGGCCCACGGGCCCGCGTCGATGCCGTCCAGCACGTCGGCGGCGGTGGCCGCGGGGTCGAGGGTGACGGCGTCGGGGTAGTAGGGCGGCGTCCTGCGGTCGCTGCTCCACACCGCGGGGCCGAAGCGCCCGGTGGCTCCGTGCGCCCGCGACATCAGGTCGCACCACTCGGCGTTGTTGCGCGCCGCCGCCAGCACCCTCTCGTCGGTCATTTCCCCATTATCCGGGCATTGGTGTGGCGGGTGGCCTTCGCCGTCAAAGGGTCCTCCGGCCAGGGATGCTTGGGATAGCGCCCGCGCAGCTCGGCCCGTACCGCCCGGTAGCCGTCGCGCCAGAACGAGGCCAGATCCGCCGTGACCGCCGCCGGGCGGCCCGCCGGGGACAGCAGGTGGATGAGCAGCGGCACCCCGGCGATCTTCGGGGCGTCGTCCCAGCCGAACAGCTCCTGCAGCTTGACCGCCAGCACCGGCTGCCCGCCCGAGTAGTCGACGCGGATCCGCGACCCGCTCGGCACCTCGATCCGCTCCGGGGCGACCTCCTCAAGCCGCCGGCTCCACGGGATCAGCCTGCGCAGCGCCGTGGCCACGTCGATGCGTTCCAGGTCGGAACGGCGGCGCGCCCGCGACAGCTCCGGCTCCAGCCACTGCTCGGCCAGATCGGGCAACGCGTCCATGTCCGGCCACGGGTCGCCGGCCGCCCGATGACAGAAGGCCAGCCGTTCGCGCAGGGCGACGGCCTCAGGAGTCCACGTGAGCACGTCCTCGGTACGCAGGCCGTACAGCAGAGCCTCCCGCACCTCGGCGCCCCGCAGCGGCTTGGACCCCAGCTCGATCGCGCCCATCCGCTCGACCCGCCGCGCCACCACGTCACCGCGCCGCTCCCCGGGCGCCACCTTCCAGGCCACCTCGTCCTCGACCGTGACCTCGCAGGCCAGCCGGGCCGTGTCCGCGTCGATCACCACGGCCTGCCGGATCCGCGCGGTCGCGGAACCCGCCGGCCGGTCGGCCACCGCGATGGCCAGCCACTCGGCCTCTCCCAGCCGCGAACCCTCGCCGAGCCGCGCCTGCGTACCGGACGCCATGAGATAGGCCCCGCCCCTGCGCCGCGCCACCCGCTCGGGAAACGCCAGCGCCACCGTCACCCCGGCCACCGCGTCGACGGTGCCCCGCCGCCCTCCCGTCGCCGCGGCGGCCCGGGTCAGGCGTTCGACCTCCTTGCGCCAGCGGGGCAGCGCGCCGCGACGGGCCGAGCGCCAGACCTCGGCCAGGTCGTCTGAGGCGTCCCTGGGGAGCTGGTCGGACAGCAACGCGACCACCTCGGCGGAGCCCGGTCCGGCGTCAAGGAGCGCCCTGGCCAGGCGCGGGTGCACGCCCACCTGCGCCATCCGCCACCCACGATCGGTCACCCGCGCCGTTCCGGGCTCAAGGGCTCCAAGCGTTTCGAGAGTACGGGCGGCCGCCGACATCGCGGCCGGCGGCGGCGAGGTCAGGAGGCGCAGGCCGGTGGCGTCAGGAGTGCCCCAGCAGGCGGCCTGGAGGGCGAAACCGGTCAGGTCGGCCAGGGCGATCTCAGGTTGCGGATGGTCGGGCAGGCGCTGGTGTTCGGCCTCGGTCCAGCAGCGGTAGACGGCGCCGGGCGCCTCGCGGCCCGCCCGTCCGGCCCGCTGCACGGCCGCCGCCTTCGAGGCGCGGACCGTGGTGAGGGAGCCGAGCCCCCTCGCATGGTCGGTACGCGGTTCGCGGGCCAGCCCCGAGTCCACGACCACGCGTACCCCGGGCACGGTCAGGCTCGACTCGGCCACCGACGTGGCCAGAACGACCCGGCGGGCCTCGGCGGGGGCGAGCACGGCGTCCTGGACGTGGGCGGGGGCCTGGCCGTGTACCTGGAGCACCTGCACGTCCTCGTCAGCGAGCATCCTGGCGACCTTGCCGATCTCGGCGACGCCGGGCAGGAAGCACAGCACGTCGCCCTGCCGTTCGGCCAGCGCCCGCCGTACCGTCGAGGCGACGTGGGACAGCAACGCGGGGTCCACCCGCAGCCCGTGCGGCGGCGCGAGCGCGCGGGACGGCGGCGCCCACACGGTCTCGACGGGGTGCAGGGCGCCGGTGGCGGCCACGATCGGCGCGTCGCCGAGCAGGCGGGCCAGGGGCGCGGCGTCGGCGGTCGCGGAGGTGGCCAGCAGGCGCAGGTCCGGGCGGAGTGTCTCGCGGACGTCGAGCAGGAAGGCGAGGGCGGTGTCGGCGTCGAGGTGGCGTTCGTGGCACTCGTCGAGGATGACGACGTCCACGCCGGGGAGTTCTTGGTCGTGCTGGAGGCGCTGCAGCAGCACGCCTGTGGTCACGACCTCGACCATGGGGTTGCGGCCGACCTTGCGCTCGCCCCTGATCGTGTAGCTGACACCCATCCTGTGCGCGGCCGCCCGTACGGCCAGCCGCCGCGGCTCGGCCACCAGCACCCGCAACCCTTCGACGGCCAGCGCGAGGGGCACCACCGTGGTCTTGCCGGTGCCGGGGGGCGCGGTGAGCACCGCGCCGCCATGCCGTTCGAGCACATGCGACAACTCCCCCAACACCCCAGCGATCGGCAACCCATCCCCCAGGCCGAGTGCGGCGATGGCCGGATCGAGCGCGTCCGGCGGCCCCGCGAGAGGCGAGCCGGGTGTGCCCGACGAGCCGGATGGCGTGCCGGTGGTTGTGGGGTTGGGTGAGGGGGTCCGGGGTGGGGTGGGCACGGGTTCAGGCGGGGTGGGCGGCGGTGAGGATGGAGTTGATCAGGCCGGGGAAGCGGGCGTCGAGGTCGTCCCTGCGCAGGCTGAGCATGCGTTCACGACCGTTCAGCCGGGTCCTGGTGACGCCGGCCTCGCGCAGCGCGCGGTAGTGGTGCGACAGCGTCGACTTGTGGATGTCGAGGTCGTCCCCGGCGCTGGAGCACGACAGCTCACGACCGTCGGAGAGCTTGACGACCAGTTCCAGCCGCACGGGATCCCCCAAAACCCTCAGCACCTCCGTGAGCTGGATGTCCTTCGCGTCCGGATGCGGAAGCTGGCGCATGATGTCACTCTACTTCAGTTCTATTGTTTGACAACCATCCAACTATAAGCCAGCGTAGTGGGAGTGAATTCCAGGCTTTATCCACTTGCTGTGGGAAATTTCGCTGTTGGGACGGGCATGTTCGTCACGGCGGGACTTCTCCCTCCGATCTCCCGTGACCTGCAGATCTCCGTGGCGGCGGCCGGGCAGTTGGCGACGGTGTTCGCGCTGGCCTACGCCATTCTCTCGCCCGTGCTGGCGGCGCTCACGGCCAGGTTGCCGCGCAAGCGCCTGCTGGTGATCGCGCTCGCCGTCTTCATCCTGGGCAACGCCTTGACCGCCATCGCCCCCACCTACCCCTTGATCCTGGCCACGCGGGTGATCGCCGCGGCCGGGGCGGCCATGTTCACGCCGACCGCCTCCGGCGTCGCCAACGCGCTGACCTCGCCGGAACGCCGGGGCCGCGCGCTGGCGCTGGTGATGGGCGGGCTCAGCGTCTCCTCGGCGATCGGGGTGCCGCTGGGCACCTGGCTCGGCGGTGCGGGCGGCTGGCGTTCGACGATCTGGCTGGTGGTGGCGCTCGGCGTCGTGGGCCTGATCGGCGTGGCCGTTCTGGTGCCGGAAGTGGTGATCCCCTCCTCGGGACGGCTGCGCGACCGCTTCGCCCCGCTGGCCGACCGAGGTGTGGTGGCGGTGCTGACGACCCAGTTGCTGATCTTCTCCGCGGGCTTCACCGCCTACACCTACATCGGTTCCCTCTTCGACCTGCCGCTCCCCGCGGTGTTGTGGGCGTGGGGGCTGGGCGGGATCATCGGCAACCAGCTCGGCGGCCGCCTCACCGACGCGTACGGCCCACGCCGGATGGTCTTCCTGAGCCTCGTCGCCGCGACCGTCTTCCTCGCCCTGATCCCGGTCGCGAACCTGTCCCTTCCGATCGCCCTGGTCTGGGCCTTCCTCTGGGGAACGGTGGGCTGGCTGATGGCTCCCGCGCAGCAGTACCGGACGGTCGCCGCGGTCCCCGACAGCGTGCCGATCGGACTGGGACTGCTCTCGTCGGCCCAGTACGCGGGCCTGTTCGTGGCCGGCCTCACGGGCGGCCTGGCCTTGGAGTGGTACGGCAGAGCCGGCGTGATCATCCTCTCCACCGGACTGGGCGTGGCCGCGTTGCTGTTCACCTTGGCCACCTACCGCCGCGCACCGGCGGCGGTGGCACAGGCGACCACCTGACCCGGAGCTAGCCCGGCCCGCCCATCGTCGCCCTGGCGTGCTCGACCAGCGCACGGGCCGCCGGCCCAGCGGGCTGGTCGGTACGCCAGGCCAGCCCCATCTGCCCCCGCATGGCGGGCTCCCGGATCTCCAGCACGTGCAGGTCGTGATGCCGCGCGGTCGCCGACCGCGGCAGGATCGCCACCCCCAGCCCGTGACCGGCCAGCTTGGCCAGGAAGTACGGCTCGCTGGCCTCGAACGCCACCCGAGGCCGGAAGTCCGCACCGGCGCAGGCAGACTCGAGGATGGACCGCAACCCGGTCCCCGACGGCAACGTGATCAGCGTATGATCTCGCAGCTCCGACACCGTGACAGAGTCCCGCCCGTCGAGCTCGTGCCCGTGCCCGACCGCCGCCACGACGTCCTGGTCGATGACCACCTGGGTCTCCACCCCGGCGGGCAGCGGCGCCCCGAGCCCGAGCAGGGCCAGGTCCACCTGCCCTGCCGCCAGCGCCTCGGCGAGCGTGACCGGGTCCATCTCGTTGAGCGTGATCTCCACGGCCGGATGCTTGGCGTGGAAGTCCGCCAGGAGCCCGGCCAGGTCCAGCGCCCAGGGCGCGGTCACCACGGCCATGACCACCCGCCCCCGCAGCAGCCCGGTGAACTCGTCGACGACGTCGCGCATCCCGGTCACCGCCCACAGTGCGGCCCGCGCGTAGGGCAGCACCGCCCGCCCCACCTCGGTCAGCGTCACGCTGCGCCCCGACCGGTCGAACAACGGCTGCCCCAGCTCCCGTTCCAACTGCTTGACCTGGGCGCTCACACCGGGCTGCGCCACATGCAGCTTGGTCGCGGCCTTGGTGAAGCCGCCCTCCTCGACCACCGACACGAAGTACTCGAGCTGCCGCAGTTCCATAACTGTGGATTATAGCTACGAGCAGAAACAGCTCTTGGACTTATGGAAAGCCTCTGGGCACGATGGCCGTATGGCTCACACCATCACCCCAGACTCCGACCAGTACGACAGCGAGCGGACCGGCTTCCAGCTCTCCGCGAGCCATCGCCCCGACGTGATCTTCGCCGCGGAGAACGCCGCGGACGTCCGCGCCGCCGTGTCCCATGCCGCCGCGCACGACCTGCCCGTGGCCGTCCAGGCCACCGGCCACGGACTGGCGGTCGCGGGTGACGGCGGCGTCCTCGTCACCACGGGAAGAATGAACGGCGTCCGCATCGACCCGGCGGCCAGGACCGCCTGGATCGAGGCGGGGACCCCGTGGTCCAAGGTGATCGAGGCCGCCGCCGCCCACGGCCTGGCCCCGCTGTCCGGCGCCGCACCGGCGGTGGGCGCGCTCTCCTACACCCTCGGCGGCGGCATCGGCCTCATGGCCCGCGAGCACGGTTACGCCGCCGACCACGTCCAGGCGATCGAGGTGGTCACCGCCGACGCCGACCTCGCCCTGGCCACCCCCGACAAGGAGCCCGACCTGTTCTGGGCCCTGCTCGGCGGCAGGGGCAACTTCGGCATGGCCACGGGCCTGGAAATCGCCCTGTTCCCGGTGACGACCCTGTACGGCGGCGCGCTGTTCTTCGACGGCTTCGACGCGGTGCACGCGTGGCGCGAGTGGGTGGCGAACGTCCCGGAGAAGATGACCTCGTCCGTGGCCGTCATCCCGTTCCCCGACGTCCCGTTCGTCCCCGAACCCCTGCGCGGCCGCCGGGCGACCCACGTCCGCATCGCCTACGCGGGCCCGGCGGAGGAGGGCGAGCGCCTCATAGAACCCCTGCGCGCGTACGGCCCGCGCCTGATGGACAAGGTGGAGGAGATCCCCTACACCCGATCGGGCATCATCCACAACGACCCGACCGACCCGGTGGCCTCCCAGTCCTCCCACAGCCTCCTGCGGGAACTGCCACCCCAGGCGGTGGAGGCGGCCAGGTCCCTGACCACCACCATCGTGGAGATCCGCCACCTGGGCGGAGCCCTGTCCCGCCCGCCGGCCACACCGAACGCCATCGGCAACCGGGACGCCTCGTTCCTCTACGGCATCGTCTCCAGAGGCGGCGAGGTAGCCCCAGAGCACGCCCAGACCGAAGCCGCCCTACGCCCCTGGGCAACCGGCGGAAAGGCGCTGAACTTCCTGTTCGCCGCCCACGCGACGGAAGAAAACGTGAAGAAGGCCTTCGAGCCGACAGCATACGAACGCCTCAGGGACCTCAAGACGACCTACGACCCGGCCGACCTGTTCCGCCACACCCACCACATCCCACCCCGGTAGGCCGGGAGAGGGGGCCGGCGAAAGGCCGTGACGGCGGGCACCACGTCCGACGTGAGAGGCGACCCCCACGATCGGCGCCCGCCCACGCCGGCGGGTGGCGTGAGCGGGGGCTCGCCGTAACGGATAGAAGCCCTAAAAGAGGGTCAGATCCCCACCGGGTGCCAGACGGTTTTGGTTTCGAGGAAGCGGGTCATGCGGGAAAGGGCCGGGTCCGGGGACCAGTCCTCGGACGCGGGGCGGAAGACGCGCTTGAGGTTCTCGGCGGCCTCCTGCTCGCACTTCAGCGCCAGGTCAGGATCCTCGACGCCGCCGAGGTCCAGGCCGTTGACGTCCATGTGCGCTGCCAGCCACGGGGCCAGTTCCGACTGGTGGCCGGTGAGGAGGTTGACCACTCCGCCGGGCAGGTCGGAGGTGGCCAGCACCTCGGCCAGCGTGATCGCGGGCAGCGGCGCGTTCTCCGCTGCCACCACCACGCACGTGTTCCCGGTGACGATGACGGGCGCGATCACCGAGATCAGCCCGAGCAGCGGGTCGGCGGGCGCGACGACCGCGACCACCCCGGTCGGCTCCGGCGTCGAGAGGTTGAAGTACGGCCCCGCCACCGGATTCGCCGCCCCGCGCACCGAGGCGATCTTGTCCGACCACCCGGCGTACCAGACCAGCCGGTCCACGGCCGCGTCCACCCGCTCGGCCGCGGCCTTCTTGGGCCCGCCCAGCTCCTCGGCGAACTGCGCCCGCCGCCCCTCCAGCATCTCCGCGACGCGGTAGAGGATCTGCCCCCGGTTGTACGGCGTGGCCCCCGACCACCCGGGGAAGGCCTTGCGGGCGGCCACCACGGCGTCACGGGCGTCCTTGCGCGAGGCACGCGCCGCGTTGGCCACGAACTCGCCCTTGGCCGAGGTCACGACGTAGGACCTTCCACTCTCGGAGCGCGGGAACGCCCCGCCGATGAACAGCTTGTAGGTCTTGCGAACGGCCAACCTACTCATCGCCGCGCCCCCTCCACGTGATCTCCTGGGTCAACTGCACAGGAGCGAAGATCTGACCGCACCTGCTGACGCCGCAGCGGTGCGCGAACCACCCGGTACGGCCGGGCCGCCCGGCCCTGGCGAAGGCGTGTCCCCGAGTGGCCTGCCCGCGGCGGGCCCTGCGTCTGCCGCGCTTGTGCTCACACATCGAGGTAGGCCTCCAGCCCGGCGAGCCCGCCTTCCCTGCCGTAGCCCGACTCCTTGTACCCGCCGAACGGCGAGGTGGGGTCGAACTTGTTGAAGGTGTTGGCCCACACCACTCCGGCGCGCAGCCGGTCGGCCATCCACAGGATGCGCGAACCCTTCTCGGTCCAGACGCCGGCCGACAGCCCGTACGGGGTGTTGTTGGCCTTCTCCACGGCCTCGGCCGGGGTGCGGAAGGTGAGCACGGACAGCACCGGCCCGAAGATCTCCTCGCGGGCGATGCGGTGGGACTGGGCGACGCCGGTGAAGAGGGTCGGCGGGAACCAGAAGCCCTTCTCCGGGATGTCGCAGGGGGGCGACCAGCGCTCCGCGCCCTCCGAGTCTCCAATTTCCGACATTTCACGAATCTTCGCCAGCTGCTCGGCGGAGTTGATGGCGCCGATGTCGGTGTTCTTGTCGAGCGGGTCGCCGAGCCTCAGCGTGCCGAGGCGGCGCTTGAGCGCGGTCAGCAGCTCGTCCTGGACCGACTCCTGCACCAGCAGCCGCGAGCCGGCGCAGCACACGTGGCCCTGGTTGAAGAAGATGCCGTTGACGATGCCCTCGACGGCCTGGTCGACGGCGGCGTCCTCGAACACGATGTTCGCGGCCTTGCCGCCGAGTTCGAGCGTGAGCTTCTTGTCGGTGCCCGCGACGGTGCGGGCGATGATGCGGCCGACCTCGGTGGAGCCGGTGAAGGCCACCTTGTTGACGTCGGGGTGGGCCACGACGGCCGCCCCGGTCTCGCCCGCGCCGGTGACGATGTTGACCACGCCGGGCGGCAGGTCGGCCTGCTGGCAGATCTCCGCGAACAGCAACGCGGTCAGCGGGGTGGTCTCGGCCGGCTTGAGTACGACGGTGTTGCCGCAGGCCAGCGCCGGAGCGATCTTCCACGCCAGCATGAGCAGCGGGAAGTTCCACGGGATGACCTGACCGGCCACGCCCAGCGGCCTGGTGCCGAACCCGGCGTGCTCCAGCTTGTCGGCCCAGCCCGCGTAATAGAAGAAGTGCGCCGCGACCAGCGGCACGTCCACGTCACGCGACTCGCGGATGGGCTTGCCGTTGTCGAGCGACTCCAGCACGGCCAGCTCGCGGGCCCGCTCCTGGATGATGCGGGCGATGCGGAAGATGTACTTGGCCCGCTCGGAACCGGGCAGCGCGCTCCAGACGCCGAACGCCTTGCGCGCGGCCTGGACCGCGCGGTCCACGTCGTCGGAGGTGGCGGTGGCGATCTCGGCGAGCTTCTCCTCGCTCGCCGGATTGATCGTCTTGAAGGGGGCGCCGGACCCCTCGGCGAACTCGCCGTTGATGAACAGCCCGTAGGACGGCTTGATGTCGACGACATCGCGCGACTCGGGCGCGGGCGCGTATTCGAAGGCCATCGTCAGTCCAAGGTGAAGTAGTCGGGGCCCGCGTAGCGGCCGGTGGCCAGCTTCTCTCGCTGCATCAGCAGGTCGTTGAGCAGCGAGGAGGCGCCCAGCCGGAACCACTCGGGCGTCAGCCAGTCCGCGCCCGCGGTTTCGTTGACCAGGACCAGGTTCTTGACAGCGTCCTTCGTGGTGCGGATCCCGCCGGCGGGCTTCACGCCCACCTGGCGGCCGGTGGCGTCGCGGAAGTCGCGCACGGCCTCCAGCATGATCAGGGTCACCGGGAGCGTGGCCGCCGGGGCCACCTTGCCGGTGGAGGTCTTGATGAAGTCGGCGCCGGCGATCATGGCCAGCCAGGACGCGCGCCGTACGTTGTCATAGGTCGCCAGCTCGCCCGTCTCCAGGATCACCTTCAGGTGCGCCTGGCCGCAGGCGGCCTTCACCGCGACGATCTCCTCAAAGACCTTGAGGTAGTCGCCCTCCAGGAAGGCGCCGCGGTCGATCACCATGTCGATCTCGTCGGCGCCCGCCGCCACGGCCAGCGCGGTGTCGCTGACCTTGACCTCCAGGGAGGAGCGCCCGCTCGGGAAGGCGGTGGCCACCGAGGCGACCTTCACCCCCGAGCCCCTGACGGTCTCGGCGGCGACGGCCACCAGGTCGGGGTAGACGCAGACCGCCGCGACACGAGGCGCGCCGCCACCAGGACGCATCGCCTTGGTGCACATCGCCCGCACCTTGCCGTGCGTGTCCGCGCCTTCCAGCGTGGTGAGGTCGACCATGGAGATGGCCAGGTCGATGGCCTGCGCCTTCGCGGTCGTCTTGATGGATCGGGTGCCGAGCATCGCCGCTCGCTGGTCCGCGCCGACCCGGTCGACACCGGGCAGGCCGTGCAGGAAGGCCCGCAGCGTGGTGGCGGATGCCGCCACGTCCGCGAGCGAGTTAGTCACAGTAGATGACACCCCCACAGCATCGCCGACCGGGCAGGCTACCTCCAAACCGGATCAGGTCACCGATAGCCGAGGATCAGCTGGCGCGTCACTCCAGCCTCACGCGTTTCGGCCGTGGCCCACATCGTCCTGGTTCCCGGCACGTTGGCCAGGCCGTTGAGCGTGACCTTGCCGACCGGGGTCCGCGTCCAGCGTCCGCCCTGGTAGTGGGTGAGGACGTCCGGCAGATCCTGGCGCCGCGTGGCCAGCCACAGCCCTCCGGCTCCGTCCGGCGCGACCTTCGTATAGGAGGTCCCGGCCGGGCGGTGGGCCAGCCGTACCCAGGAGGTGCCGTTCCAGCGCAGCACCAGGGCCTCACGCATGACCCGTTCCTCGCCGATGATGAAGGAGATTCCGCCCACGGCGTACGCCTCGTCCGGCCCGAGCGCCATGATGTCGTGCAGTTCCGCGTAGGCGTCGCCGACCCGCGACCGGCTGGGCAGGGAGATCGACGGCACCGGCGAGCGCCGCCACCCCGAGTCCGTCAGCCGCAGGACCGACGCGGCGTGCGCGGGCGACTCCGCCCCCAGGCTGCTGAGCGCCCACACGTCCTTCGGGGAGGAGGCGGCGAAGTCGGTGATGGGCAGCGGGGCTGCCACCTCCGTCCAGCGCCTTCCCGTCCAGTGCCACACCACGTCGCGCAGCCCGCGCGGGCCGAGCCGCAGCCCCGCCGCCCAGCACTCCGACGGGCCCGTGGCCAGCGCCGCCGTCGCGTGCGCGCCCTCGGCCTCGATCGGGCGCGCGTACCACTTGCCGCCGGTCAGCTGGCGGGCGTCCACTCGGGCCGGGCTCTGCACGAACTGCCAGGCCGTCCCCCGCCCCGCCGCCGTCACCAGGTACGGCACGGCCCCGCCCGCCGAGTTCCGCCAGGCTTTGCCGTTCCATCGCAGAAGGGGTTGGCCGGTCCTGACCACCCAGGCGTCGTCGCCGCCGGTGGCGCCCACGTCCTGATAGCCGCCCAGGGATCCGTCCGTCCTGGAGACCCGCCAGGCCGCTTCCCCGGCCGCGGCGGGCGCCGCCGCCACCAGCGGGAACAGCGCCAGCGCGGCGATCGCGATGCGTCTCATGGGCCATCATCGTGGCCTGCCTTAGGCGGGTGGCAGGCGTGTCCTAGGTAGGGGTAAGCCGATGGTTCGGCAAGAGATAAGGCATCCGACCGATGTGGCCGGCCGGGCCTTAGGAGGAGTGTTAGGGGTGCAGACGACAAAGGAGAAGGAAATGAACCCCGAGCTCGACTTCCAGCTGATGAAGAGCCAAGCCGGTGAGCTTCGGCGGGCCGCCGCCGAGCACCGCAGGGTACGTGAGGCGGAGCGCCGCAACAAGTCCGAGCGCCGCTCGGTCTTCGGCAAGCGCCGCGTGTCATGACCCCCACAAGAGTGCCCGGCCGCAACCTCCCTCGCGGCCGGGCCTCACACCCTCCTTGACCCGGCGGGAAAGCGCCTCGACACATCCCCCAACCCCGCCGCCTCCGGCCACAAGCCTTCCGGTCGGTCCCTGCGCCTCCGGTCAGCGCCTCCATAAATGCGGCGAAAGCTACAGGTAAGGCGTGACATGCTGGATGACATGCTGGGACGTATGGTGAGTCCCGTCTTCGTCGGGCGGGAAGCGGAACTCGCCCACCTCGCCGACGCCATGGACGCGGCCAGGCAGGGCACCGCCACGGCCGTGCTGCTCGGCGGCGAAGCCGGTGTGGGCAAGACCCGGCTGGTGCAGAAGTTCGCCGATCGGGCCGCCCAGGACGGCGCCCACGTGCTCTTCGGGGGCTGCGTGGAACTGTCCACCGACGGCCTCGCCTACGCGCCGTTCACCGCCGCGCTCAGGCAGCTCGTCAGGGAGATGGGCACCGCCAGGATCGCCCGTCTCCTGCCTGAGGGCGCCGAGCGCGACCTGGCCAGGCTGCTGCCGGAGTTCGGCGAGCCCACCGTCGACGGTGACACCGACACCGGCCGCGCCCGGCTGTTCGAGCAGTTCCTCACCCTTCTGGAACGTCTCGCCGAGTCCCGCCCCACGGTCCTGTTCATCGAGGACATCCACTGGGCCGACCGCTCCAGCCGCGACCTCATCGCCTTCCTCAGCCGCAACCTCGCCGCCGCCCAGGTCCTGATCGTGCTCACCTACCGATCCGACGACCTGCACCGCCAGCACCCGCTGCGCCCCGTCCTGGCCGAGCTGAGCCGGGTCAGGGGTGTGCTCAGGCTCGACCTGCCCCGCCTGTCGCAGGACGAGGTGGCCGAGCAGATGACCGGGATCCTGGGCCGGACCCCCGAATACGCCAGGGTCGAGAAGGTCTTCGAGCGCAGCGAGGGCATCCCGCTGTTCGTCGAGGCGCTGCTCGACGACCCCGACGGCGACTGCGCCTTCCCCGACTCCATGCAGGACCTCATCCTCAGCGCCGTCGAGCGCCTGCCCGAGGAGACCCAGCGCGTCCTTCGGGTGGCCGCCGCCGGCGGCATCCGGATCGGCCACGCCCTGCTCGCCGCCGTCAGCGGCCTGTCCGACCTGGAGCTGGAGTCCGCCCTGCGTCCTGCCATCGCGGGGAACGTGCTGCAGATCGCCGACAACCGGGCCTACGTCTTCCGGCACGCGCTGATCCGCGAAGCCGTACACGAGGAGCTTCTGCCCGGCGAGCACCAGCGGCTGCACGCGCGCTACGCCGAGGAGATCTCCCGCGACCGCAAGCTCGTCCCGCCCGGTCGCGCCGCCGTCGAGCTGGCCCACCACTGGTACGGCGCGCGCAACGACGAATGGGCCCTCATCTCCGCCTGGGAGGCGGCCCGCAAGTCGATGAAGGCCTTCGCCTACGCCGAGGCGATCCCACTGCTCGAACGCGTGCTCATGCTCTGGGACAAGGTGCCGGGCGCGGCCGGGCGCATCGACGCCGACCACTCCTACGTGCTGGAGAAGGCCGCGCTGGCCGCGGGCAACAGCGCCGAGGTGGATCGCGGCGTGAAGTTCGTGCGGGCGGCGCTCGCCGGCCTCGACGAGGACACTCAGCCCGACCGCGTGGCCATGCTCATGGTGCGCTGGGCCGGGTTCAAGATCTCCAAAGGCAAGATGGGCGTCGTCGAGGACTTCCACAAGGCCCTGGAACTGGTCCCCGACCACAGCCACCCGCGCGCCGAGGTGCTGACGAAGCTCAGCCAGCACCTGATGCTGCAGGGCGAGGTCGAGGAGGGCACCGCCAGGTGCGAGGAGGGCCTGCTCATCGCCAGGGACGTCGGCGACGAACACCTGGAGGGCGAACTCCTCATGAACCTCGCCCTCGGCCAGGCCATGGCCGGCGGCAGCATCGCCCAGTACGAGACCAACCAGCTCGCCCGCGCGATAGGCGAGCGCATCGACTCGCCCCGCCTCATCCTGCGCTCCGTCGGCAACAACATCGACGCGCTCAACGACCTCGGCCGCTCGGAAGAGGCGCTCGAACTCTCCTACGAGGGCGAGCGCATGGCCAAGAAGTACGGGCTGATCAGGACCATAGGCGTCTTCATCCTCAACAACCGCGCCGAGGCCCTCGAACTTCTCGGCCGCTGGGACGAGGCGCTGGAGACCGCGGAACGCTCGCTGAGGTTCGGACCCAGCCTGCGCACCCGCCACCACATCCTGCGCGTCCAGGCCGACATCGCGCTGTCGCGCGGCGACCTGTCGACGCTGGAGAGCAACCTGTCCGAGCTGGGCGTGCTCAAGGAGCGTCCCGAGGACTTCGTCCAGGACATCACCTCGAGCTCCCGCCTGCACATGGGCTGGCACCTGCTGAAAGGCGAGCCCGAGTCGGCGCTGGAGGTCGCCCACCGGGTGCTGTCGCGGCCGTCGCAGTCCAGCAAGTCGGCGCTCGGCTGGCGGCTGCTCTCCCTCATCAGCCACGTCTGCGACCAGGCCGAGGCCCTCGACCCCACACTGTCCGAGCACGTACGCGGCCACGCCGCCGAGGTCGCCGCCACGCTGCGCATCTCGGGCCCGCCCGCCGAGGCCTACCGCCTGACCTACACCGGCGACTTCGACGCCGCCGCGGCCGCGTGGGAACGGCTGTGCCGCCCGCACGCCCAGGCCAAGGCGCTCCTGCACGCCGCGACCATCGCCGCCCAGTCGGGCGACCGCGAGGGCGCCGCCACGCGGCTGCGGGTCGCGCAGCCGCTGGCCGAGGCGCTGCGGGCCACCCCGCTGGTGGAGGAGATCGAGATGCTCAGCCGGCGGGTGGGCGGCGCCTCCGCGCCGTTGGCGACGTCGGAGCTGCTGACGCCCCGGGAGCTGGAGGTTCTCCGGCTGGTGGCGCTGGGGCGCAGCAACCGCGACATCGCGGCCGAGCTGTTCATCTCGGCGAAGACGGTCAGCGTGCACGTCTCCAACATCCTGGCCAAGCTCGGCGTCTCCAGCCGGGGCGAGGCCGCCGCCGCCGCGTACCGGCTGTCGCTGCTGTCGACCTGAGCTACCAGATGGCGTCGGCCAGCAGGACGATGCCGAAGACGGCGAACGCCGCGGCGGCGCCGTAGCGGATGGCCTTCTCAGGCAGGTGCTTGCCGAGGATCCGCCCGACCACGATGGCCAGGGCGTCCGCGGCGACCATACCGACGGTGGAGCCGATCCAGGTGCCGAGCCAGCCATGCTGCGTGGCCAGGACGATCGTGGCCAGCATCGTCTTGTCGCCCAGCTCGCTCAGGAAGAACGCGACCGTCACCGCGATGATCGCGTTCCTGGTGGTGCGCTGGGCCTTCTTCGACTCTTCGTCGGTCAGCTCGTCGCCGCGCAGCGTCCACAGCGCGAAGCCGAGGAAGGCGATGCCGGCCGCGACGGAGATCGCGGTGGTGGGCAGGGCGTCGCCGATGAGCCCGCCGACGGCCACGCTGAACAGGTGCACGACGGTCGTGGCGATGGTGATGCCGACCAACACCGGCCAGGCCTTGAATCGGGTGGCGAACGTCATCGCCATCAGCTGGCTCTTGTCACCCAGCTCCGCCACGAAAATGGCCACAAGACTGATCCAGAACGCTTCCAACGGTCCTCATTCCTACGAACCGGACCGGAGCGCCTGCCGGGGCACGACTCTTCGGCCCGGCATGACAGCCAGGCCGAAGGTCTCGTCCGCCTGTGAAGGCCCACGTGACCGGGCGTCGGGACGCCAGTGTGTCGATCACGTGATTTGGGACTACTCCCCTTCGGAATATCTCGGCCACTTTAACAGGCCGAACCCGCCGAATGTTCCTCAGGCGAGGGTGTCAGAGCTCACAGCCGACCATCACCGGCTCGTTGACCAGCCGCACCCCGAACTTCTCCGCGACCCCGTCACGCACCTCCCTGGCCAGCGCCAGCAGGTCGGCCGCGGTGGCCGAGCCGTCGGGGTTGGTGAGAGCGAGCGTGTGCTTGGTGGAGATGCGGGCGGGCCCGCGGCGGTACCCCTTGGGGAAACCGGCCTGCTCGATCAGCCACGCCGCCGGCACCTTGACCATGCCGTCGGGCAGGTCCCAGCGAGGATGGCCGGGCGCGCGCAGCTCCAGCTCGGCGGCCTGGCCGGGAGTCAGGATCGGGTTGGTGAAGAACGATCCGGCGCTGCGGGTGTCGGGGTCTTCCGGGTCGAGCACCATGCCCTTGCTCCTGCGCAGGGCCAGGACGGCCGCGCGGGCGTCCGCGAGCCGTACCCGCTCGCCCATCGGCACCCCGAGGCGCGCCGCCAGCTCCTTGTAGGCCACCTCGCCCGACAGCTCGGAGATGTCCAGGACATAGGTGACGCCCAGCACCACGTGCCGCGACAGGTCCCGCTTGAACGCGCTGTCGCGATAGGAGAACCCGCACCGCCGGGCCTCGATGTCCACCACCTGCCGGGTCTTGCGGTCGTAGGCCCGCACGCAGCGGACGGTCTGCGACACGTCCTGCCCGTAGGCGCCCACGTTCTGGATCGGCGTCGACCCCACCAGGCCCGGGACGCCGGACATGCACTCGATGCCGGACCAGCCCTCGGCGACCGCGCGGGCCACGAGCGCGTCCCAGTCCTCGCCCGCCTCGACCGTGAGCAGCACCTGCCCGCCGTCGCGCTCGGCCCGCACCCCGGTCGAGGCGACCTTGACCACCAGCCCGTCGAAACCCTCGTCGGGCACGACCAGGTTGCTGCCGCCGCCCAGCACCAGCGTGGGAACCCCGTCGCGGTCGGCCTCGGCCACGAAGGAGACGAGCTGCTCCGCCGTACCGGCCTCGACGAACTCGCGGGCCGGGCCGCCCAGGCCCAGCGTGGTGTACGGCGCCAGCATCTCCATGGGGCCCTAGCTTATGAGCCCCCCGCGATGCGCGGCACCCGGCGCCCGCGTCAGGAGGAGCGCAGCAGGCGCAGCACCCGGTCGTAGGTGCGGCGGGACTCGCGTTCGCGGTAGTCCTGGTCGACGTCGTGGTAGCCGTGGTGGCGCAGGCCGTGCACGGGGAGCGTCTCCTGCGGCACCACCAGCTCGCCGTCCAGGCCGAGCGAGAGCTCCAGGTCCGCGTTGCGGTAGTAGCGGGCGTCCTGCGGCATGGCGGCCAGCGCCTCGGCCCGCCGTACCGCCATCAGGTAGCCCATGAGCGCGCGGACCCGTCCAGGACCGGCCTCGTGCCACGTGTGGCCGTCCGCGTCGGGGTCGGCGCCCTTCCACCCGGCCGCGACCGCGCCGTGCTGGATCGCCGCCGTCAGCGGCGTGAGGGCGTCGCCCGTGAGGATCGTGGAGGTCTCCATCAGGACGTGCACGTCCGAGGTGTCCAACCGCATCAATGCCGTACGGCAGGCGCTCCACCCGGCCGACCCCCCGAACCAGTGCGGCAGCTCGGCCACGTGCCAGACGGTCACCCGCTCGGGCCGCCGGGCGGCGAACTCGTGCAGGACGTCGCCCGCGCCGTCCCGGTTGCCCAGGTCGAGGGCGAGGACGGCGGCGTCGGTGTGCTCCAGCAGCGCCTCCACGCAGGCGCGCACGTCGTCCGGCCGGCCGTCGGCGATCAGGCCCGCCGAGACGGTGACGTCGACGATCTCGGCGCGTTGCCGCTCCTGGTTCACCCCGGCGTCGTCGAGCCGGTTGGCGGCCAGGCTGGCGTCCCAGATCCGCTGCGCGTGGAGCATGTCGTCCTCGGGCGTCCCGCTCGATCCGGGGTCGCCGGAGAAGCCCAGTTCGGCGGCGGGGTCCTCCTGGGCTCCCGCGCCGGCCGTCCCCGCCGTGGAGCCCGCTGTGGGGCTCGCTTCAGGGCCCGTGTCGCCGCCGGTCGTGTCGCGGCCGGTGCCCGAGGCAGGGGCGACGGCCCGTGGGTTGAGGTGGCGGGGCGGGCCGGCGTCGGTGACGGCGCTGATCGGGATCGAGCGGACGGTCGGCCAGATGGTGTAGGGCGGCTTCTCGCTCAGCGTGTAGCCGTCGGGGGCGTCCTTGACCAGCCACCCCTCGCGCTCGATCCGCGCGCGCAGCTCGTCGGCGAGCGCGTAGTCGCGCTCCGCCCTCGCCTTCACACGCTGCTCGGCCAGCTCGATGACGTGGTGCGGCACTTCACTCATACCGACCGCCCTACCCCAGGACAGGGCACCTCTATCAGGACAGCTGAACCACCGCACGCGCCTTGGACAGCACGTTGGCGTCCGCGGACTTGGCCACCAGAGCGATGACGACCCGCTTGTCCTCCAGCTTCTCCTCCACGACGCCGCTGACGGTGATCGTCGCGCCCGCGTCGTCGTCGGGCACGACTACCATCGAGGAGAACCGCACCCCGTAGTCGACCACCGCGCCGGGATCGCCGGCCCAGTCGGTGACGAACCGCCCCGCCTGCGCCATCGTGAACATGCCGTGCGCGATGACGTCGGGCAGGCCGACGGTCTTGGCGAACCGCTCGTTCCAGTGGATCTGGTTGAAGTCGCCGGAGGCGCCCGCGTACATGACCAGGTTGAGGCGGCGCACCGGGTAGTCGGCCGCGGGGATCTGCTGGCCGACCTCGACCTCGTCGTACTTGACCGTCGCCGTCATCTCAGGCCGCCCCTCCACGCTCGACGATGGTGTTGTAGGTGGTGCAGACGGGTTCGCCGGCGACGGTGCTGACCTCGCTCCTGATCGTGAGCAGCTCGTTGCGCCCGGCGCTGCGGATGTCGGTGATCGTCGACCGGGTGACCAGTTCGTCGCCGGGGTAGATCGGCCGCGTGTACTCGAACCGCTGCTCGCCGTGGACCACCATCGCGAAGTTCAGCCCCAGTTCGGGGTCGGCCAGCGCCTCACCGCCGCTCTGCAGGCTGAACACGATGGGGAAGGTGGGCGGCGCCACCACGTCCGGATGTCCCGCGGCCTGCGCCGCGTCCCGGTCGCGGTAGATCGGGTTGTGGTCGCCGATCGCCGCGGCGAACTCGCGGATCTTCACCCGGCTGACCTCGTACGGCGCGGCGGACGCATACGACCGCCCCACGAAATCACGGTTCAAGGCCATTCGTGCCCCTTCACGCGTTCCTGAGCTTTGACCCGACCGTAACAGAACAAGGTTCGGCTGTCGCCGTCCCGGCTCCATCATGAAGCGCCCGAACCCACGACGGCCCCGGCATTGCCGCACGATGACCCTGAGCACGGATGATGCCCGATCGCCCAACCGGACAGAAGTGAACAGACACTCCACTTAGGGCATGATCTATACCATGCGCCGTTTCCTCAACTGGACCACCGCCGTCCCTCTCCTCGCACTTCTGGCGCTGGCTCTGACGTGGGGACGGGAACCGCCGATGGTCGTCGTGATCATCGTCGCGGTGCTGCTGGCCGGGGCGGTTCTGGCGGCGGTGCACCACGCCGAGGTCATCGCGCACCGCGTCGGCGAGCCGTTCGGCTCACTGGTGCTCGCGGTCGCGGTCACCGTGATCGAGGTCGCGCTGATCGTCAGCCTGATGATCAGCGGCGGCGAGAAGACCGCGACGCTCGCCCGCGACACCGTCTTCGCCGCCGTCATGATCACCTGCAACGGCATCGTCGGACTGTCCCTGCTCAGCGCCACGCTCCGGCGGAGGGTCGTGGCGTTCCACGCCGAAGGGACCGGCGGCGCGCTCGCCACCGTGGCCACGCTCGCGACACTCAGCCTCGTGCTGCCGACGTTCACGACCAGCGCCCAGGGCCCGGAGTTCTCCCCCGGCCAGCTCGCCTTCGCCGCCGTGGCCTCGCTCGCGCTCTATGGCCTGTTCGTCCTCACCCAGACGGTACGGCACCGCGACTACTTCCTCCCCGTCACCCACGACGGCCAGGCCATGCCCCCGGACGCCCACGCGCCCAGGCCGACCACGAGAACCGCGACCGTCAGCCTCGGCCTCCTCCTGATCGCCCTCGTCGCCGTCGTCGGCCTGGCCAAGGTCGAGTCGCCGATCATCGAGAGCGCCGTCTCCGATGCCGGGCTGCCGCACGCCGTCGTCGGCGTGGTGATCGCCCTGCTGGTCCTGCTGCCCGAGACCATCGCCGCGGTACGCGCGGCCAGGCGCGACCAGCTCCAGATCAGCCTCAACCTGTCGCTCGGCTCGGCGATGGCCAGCATCGGCCTGACGATCCCGGCCATCGCGCTCGCGTCCATCTGGCTGGACGGGCCGCTGGTGCTCGGACTGGGCGGCACCCACATGGTCCTGCTCGCCCTGACCGTCGGCGTCTCCACCCTCACCGTGGTGCCGGGGCGGGCCACGTTGCTGCAGAGCGGCGTTCACCTGGTGCTGTTCGCCGCATTCCTGTTCCTGGCGGTCAGCCCTTGACCACGTGGCCGGTCTTCAGAGGTCCGACCACCTGGGCGGTCTTTGAGGGGTTGACCCCACCTGGCCAGGCTTTGAGGGTTGACCTACCTGGCCGGTCTCTGGGGTTGACCACTTGGCCGGGTGACGTGGCGCCGTTGCGGCGGGCGCCACGTCCGGCGTGAGAAGCGATCCCCACGATCGGCGCCCGCCCACGGCGGCGGGTGGGGGTGGGGTGGCGGAGCCGTAACGGATGGTGCGCCCTTGAGGGGTTATCCCATGGTGCGCCCTTGAGGGGTTATCCCATCGATTTCTGGCCGTCGATGGACTCGCGGATGATGTCGGCGTGGCCGGCGTGCTGGGCGGTTTCGGCGATGATGTGGAGCATCGTGCGGCGGACCGACCAACGCGCCCCCTGCTCGAACCACGGCGCCGTGGGCAGCGCGTGCGAGGTGTCGAGGTCGAGCGTCCGGGCGAGCTCGTTCGTGGCCCGAGCCACCGACTCGTAGTGCTTGAGCAGGGCGTCGAGCGTGTCGCCCGCGTCCATTCTGAACTGCCCCTCCCAGTCGACGGGCACGCTCTCCATGTGCTCGGCACCGCCGACGGCGAAGCGCGCCCAGCGCTCCTCGACGTTAGCGACGTGCTTGACGAGGCCGCCCAGGCACAGCGCGCTGGCCGTGGGCGTGCGGGCCGCCTGCTCGTCGGTGAGCCCCTGGACCGTGTGGAGGAGGAACCCGCGGTGCTTGTCCAGCGTCTGGACGAGGTCGTCGCGCTCGCTCGACATGTCGTCACCCCTTCCGGGGTCTAGATGCCCTTGCGCATCGCCCGGGTTCCGGCATAGAGGCCGATCAGTGCCACCAGGCCGGCGGCCGCTGCGCCGTACAAGACAGAGATATCACCCAGCTGACCGGAGAAGAGCGAACGTTGTGCGTCGACGAGGTATTTGACGGGGTTCACGTATCCGACGATCCGCAGCCACGTCGGGCCGGAGTCCACGGGCAGCAGCACTCCCGACAGAAGGAGCAGCGGGAACAACGCCCACTGCGTGACCAGATAGAACATCGTGCCGTCCGGCGCCGACTTGAGCGCCAGCACGAACGACAGCGACCCGAGCCCCACCCCCAGCACGATCAGCAGCACGAGCCCCAGGATCACCCCGGCCAGGTGCAGCTCGAAGCCGAGCGGCAGCGCCAGCAAGATGATCAGCACGGCCTGGAGGAACAGGACGGCCATCTCCTTCAGCGTCCGGCCGACCAGCATGGCGGTGCGGTTCAGCGGCGAGACCATGAGGCGTTCGAGCGAACCGCCGATCGCCTCGGTGAGCAGGTTGTAGCCGGAGCCCATCGGCCCGGTCAGGCACATCATGACCAGGATGCCGGGCACGAACCACTGCCACGAGGTGTCCGTCGCCCCCTTCAGCAGCGAGCCGAACAGGAACAGGAACAGCAGCGGCTGCAACATCTCGAAGACCAGGTTCGTCGGCTGCCGAAGCGACGGGGTGAACTCCCTGGTGAAGACCGTCGCGGTGTCACGCAGGAACGTCGTCATCGGCCAGGCTCCTTCCGGTCAGCGCGAGGAAGACGTCGTCGAGGGTCGGGCGCTTCGTCTCCGCCGCGGTGACCTTGATCTCGTGCGCGTCGAGGGTTCTGAGGCATTCGGGCAGCGCGGCCGGGGCGTTGGGGACGCGCAGCTTCACGGTGCCGCCGTCCGCTTCGCCGCCGGTCAGCTCCGCGGCGCGGGCGGCGTCGGGGGTGGTCAGGATGATGTGGTCGCCGGCGAGGTCGTTCTTGAGCTGCTCGGCGGTGCCGTCGGCGATGATCCGGCCGTTGTCGATGATGATCACCCGCTCGGCCATGGCGTCGGCCTCTTCGAGATAGTGGGTGGTCATGAAGATGGTCATCCCGATCGCCTCGCGCAGGCGCAGGATGTGCGACCAGACCTCGGCGCGGCTGGTCGGGTCGAGGCCGGTGGACGGCTCGTCCAGGAAGAGCAGCTTGGGCTCGTGCACCAGGCCGATCGCGAGGTCGAGGCGCCGGCGCTGGCCGCCGGAGAGCGTGCCCGGCTGGCGCTTGGCCATATGGGTGAGGTCGAGCATGTCGAGCACCTCGTCGGCGCGGCGGCGCGCCTGCGGGATGGGAAGGCCGTAGCAGCGGCCCTGCGCGACGAGTTCGTCGCGGACGCGGTAGTTCTCGCCCGCGCTGTTCTTCTGGCCGACGTAGCCGATGCGGGCGCGCACGCCGGACGGGTCGGTGGCGATGTCGTGCCCGGCCACCGTGGCGCTGCCCTTCGTGGGCGGCAGCAGCGTGGTGAGCATGCGCAGGGTGGTCGATTTCCCCGCGCCGTTCGGACCCAGGAAGGCGACCAGCTGGCCGTCCTCGATGTCGAGGTCGATCCCGCGTACGGCGTCGACGGTCTCTTTTCGTTTCAAGGTGAAGCTCCGGGTGAGTCCCCGGGCGCTGATGATGGGCATGGCAAACAGCCCCTTGCTTGGGAGGCGGGCGGATTTCCCCAAGCTTGCGCAGGTCAGCGGGGTTTAGGCAAACGCGAACACTACATTCACATACGGCGCTGACCTGCGGAAACGCCATGTAAGCCATCATTCGAAATAGCGCTCCGACCTGGGATTTCAAGAAATTTCGGCTATGCCGCAGTAGAGCGGTTGCGGGCCCTGCCGTACTCCGCGAAAATCTTGGCCTCATCGGTGAAAAGGGGACCCTCGTGAAGCGTGTTCTGGTGGCCGCGGCGCTGGCCGCGGTCGGTTACGGCGCGAACGCGTTACCCGCCCAGGCCGTCGACGGCGTGCCGGGTGTCGACGTGAGCAACTGGACCGGCGAGGTCGACTGGGCGAGTGTCGCGTCGGGCGGCGCGAAGTTCGCGTTCGTGATGGCCAGCGAGGGCGGCGACTTCGTCAGCCCCACGTTCTCCGCCCAGTTCGAGGGCGCCGCCGACGCGGGGCTGATCCGCGGCGCTTACCACTTCGCCCAGCCGCACGAGTCGGACGGCGCCGCCCAGGCCGAGTACTTCGTGCAGAACGGCGGCCGCTGGACCGGCGACGGCATCACCCTGCCGGGCGTGCTCGACCTGGAGGACAACCCCTACAAGGACCGCAACGGCAAGGACAACTGCTACGGCCTGTCCCCCAAGGACATGGTCACGTGGGTCAAGGACTTCACGAAGCGCTACCACCAGCGCACCGGCCGCCAGGCGATCATCTACACCACGACGAACTGGTGGAAGACGTGCACCGGCGACTCCGCCAAATTCAAGGCCAACCCGCTCTGGCTGGCCCGCTGGGGCGCCGATCCCGGCGAGCTGCCGAAGAGCTGGGAGAGGCACACGTTCTGGCAGTCGGCCGACAAGGGCACGCTGGCCGGCGGGCAGAACTCCTTCAACGGCAGCGAGTCCGAGCTCAGGGAGCTGGCCATCGCGGCGGTCGAGCTGACGGTGTCCGGCCAGGTGAAGAGCCGCCGCTCGTACACGCTCACGATCGCCAACACCGGCCCGCACCCCGCGGGCACGATCAAGATCTCCGGTCGGGCGTACGGCGGGCAGAAGATCGTCAAGGCCCCCGGCTGCAAGTTCAGCGGCACGGCCGTGAAGTGCACCGTGGCCAGGCTGAACCGGGGACAGAAGGTCCGGCTGACGTTCACCACCAAGGCGCCGGCCAAGGGAGGCGTGGGGATCCGGTTCACGGTCGGAACGGTGGAACTGGACCTGAAGGCGCGCTGAGCCGCGCGATCTTGCGGCTTTTGCATGAGGATATATCCCGACTTTCCCAATAAAACGGAGGCATAGGCGGGTGTCGGGGCGGCTACGGCGGGGACTGCTGCCCGCGCTTGCCCTGGTGCTGCTGCTGGCCACCGCCTCCGCGCCCATCAGGGAGTGGGTGGCGCCGGACATCGTCAGGCTCGCCTACGAGATCGAGCGCAAGGACATCACCTACTCCTGGGGCGGCGGGCACGCCGACGAGCCGGGCCCGTCCAAGGGCACCTGCCTCGGCTACAAGGGCAAGATCCGGCCCTGTCCCGCCGCCAGGACCAGGGGGCTGGACTGCTCGGGGTTCACGAGGTGGGTGTACGCGCTCGCGCACGGCTCCGACGTGCTCGGTCCCGGCAACACCGACGACCATGTGCGGCGCATGTACCGGGTGAAGAAGCCGCAGCCCGGCGACCTCGTCTACTTCGGCAAAATCACGAAAAAGCGCATTAAGACGCACCACGTCGGGATCTTCCTCGGCAACGGGAAGATGATGAACGCCCCCGAGACCGGCGCCGAGGTCCGCATCGACGACATCGCCGACAAGAAGGGCTTCGCCGGCTACTACCGGTTCTGACCCACGATGCCCAGGAGGCATGAGTCGCTGCGTGAAAATTGAGAGTCCTGAGGTCTACTCTGTGCCGCTATGGACAGGCGATGGGTGGGCCCCCGCGGCTACGAGGTCGTCCCCGCCACGCGGGCCGGCCGCCAGGTGCTCCGGATCCGGCGCAACGGCTGGCTGATCGCCGACTGCCTGTCCGTGGCCGACGTCGCCAGGCATGTGGATCTGGCCGACCTGTGCGAAGTGATCACGCTACCGATGGACCGTCGTTACAAAGCTGCCGGATAACCGACACAGGCTCCGCCTTACCCTCGTTGACATGCGAAAACAGGCTCTGACGTTCCTCGCGCTCGCCCTGACGGCGGCCTGCGGCGCCGCCGGTGGAGTCCGGGTCGAGGGCCCGGCGCCGCCGTCGGAGTCCCGCGGTCCCGTCTACGTCGTCGCCTACATGGGCGACGCCCTGCAACGCCCGTCGGACTTCGCGCTCACCGAGTTCAGCGGCATGAACGGCGTGCGCTGGCAGTCGTGGGGCGGCGAGCGCGCCGTGGGCACCGGCGAACTGAGCGGCACCTGGTGCCTGCCCG
Source organism: Nonomuraea sp. NPDC050540 (assembly GCF_044457485.1). Classification (NCBI taxonomy): domain Bacteria; kingdom Bacillati; phylum Actinomycetota; class Actinomycetes; order Streptosporangiales; family Streptosporangiaceae; genus Nonomuraea; species Nonomuraea sp. NPDC050540. The sequence continues at coordinate 590,031 of NZ_JBITHA010000004.1, read as the reverse complement.
GCTGCGAGGCCAAGGGCTACCCCGCCACGATCACCCTCAGCCGCCTGACGCGGTTGGAGCGCACCGGCTACTACGCCCGCTTCACCGTCACCTCCGGCCACGAGATCAAGGACGACCTGACCGACCAGAAGCTGGAGGTGCCGCCCCGATGACCGACGTCCTGCTCGTCGAGGACGACGCCGTGATCCGCGAGGCCACCCAGCTGGCCCTCGAACGCCACGGCCTGGCCGTACGCACGGCATCGGATGGTCTGTCCGGCCTGTCCGCCTTCCAACGCCAGGCTCCCGACGTGGCCCTGCTCGACGTGATGCTCCCCCACCTCGACGGCGTCAGCCTGGCCAGGCGCATCAGGCAGGCGGGCGGCGTCCCCATCATCATGATCTCGGCCAGGTCCGACGCCATCGACGTGATCAACGCCCTGGAGGCCGGCGCCGACGACTACGTCACCAAGCCGTTCGAACTGGGCGTCCTGCACGCCCGCATCCGCGCCGTCCTGCGCCGCGCCGCCGCCGCGAGCGCCCCCGCCGTCCTCACGTTCGGCGACCTGACGGTCGACACCCGGTCCATGGAGGTACGGCGGGGCGGCGCCCTCCTGTCCCTGACCCCGACCGAACTGAAGCTGCTGCTGGAGTTCGCGGCGAACGCCGGGATCGTCCTGTCCCGGGACACGCTGCTGCAGAACGTCTGGGACTACGCCTGGGACGGCGACACCCGCGTCGTCGACGTACACGTGCAACGCCTGCGCTACAAGATCGGCAACGACCGGGTCGAGACCGTGCGCGGGTTCGGCTACAAGCTGAGGCGCTCATGAGCCTGCGCCTGAAGATCGCCCTGTCGCTGGCTCTCACCGCGGTGGCGGTGGCCGCGGCCATCGGACTCCTCGTCCACCTGCGCACCGCCGACACCCAGCTCGACACCGCGCGCCGTACGCTCGACGCCCAGTTCCAGTCGCTCCTGGCCCGCCAGGCGGAGGGTCAGGACGCCGGCCTGACCGTCGGGCCCGTCCCCGGGCCGCTGTCCCGCGAGATCACCACCCGCCCCGTCCGCGCCACGTACCTGGACGGCGGCACCCTGTGGGCCGCCACCACCCTGGGCGGCAAGACCGTCTCCCTGGCCCGCCCGTACCACCCCGAACAGGCTCAGCTCGCCGCCCTCGACCGCACCCTGCTCACCTCGGGCGCGCTGGCCACGGTGGCGGCGTGTCTGGCGGGGATCGCGGTGGCCACGGGCTTGAGCCGCCGCATCCGCCACGTCTCCCGAACCGCCGCCACCATCGCGTCCGGCGACCTGACCGCCCGCGTCTTCCCGCCCCCGCCTGTGGTGCGACCGTCTGAGGGCGCTTGGCAGGGGGACGAGGTCGTGGCGGTGGGCAGGGCGCTGGACCGGATGGCCGACGCGCTCCAGGCCAGGCTGGAGGCGGAGCGCCGCGTGACGGCCGACATCGCGCACGAGCTGCGTACCCCGGTCACCGGTCTGATGACCGCCGCCGAGCTGTTGCCTCCCGGGCGGCCCGCCGAGCTGGTCCGCGACCGCGCGGCCGTACTCGGGAGGCTGGTCGAAGACATCCTGGAAGTGGCCCGCCTGGACGCCCACACGGAGCGACCCGCCCTGGAACGCCGCCTGCTGAGCGCCCTGACCCGCCGGGCCATCACCGCCGCCCACGCCCACGCCGACCCCGTGCCCGCCCCCTCAACTGCCGAACCCGGCCACACGTCCTCAGAGCACCCGGACCTCTCGGAGGCGGCTTCTCCGGTGAGCGATGGCGCCGGGGGCGGGGTGCGGTTGGTGGTGGTCCGGGATGTTGAGGTGGAAACCGATCCGCGGCGGGTCGAGCGCGTTCTGGCCAATCTTGTGGCCAATGCCGTGCGTCATGGGCGGCCGCCGGTCACGGTCACCGTCGACGGCATGACGGTGCGGGTGGAGGATCATGGGCAGGGGTTCCCCGCGGACATGCTGGCCGTACTGCGAGAACATGGTCCTCAGCGGTTCGCCAGCGGTGCGAGCGCCCGCGGGACGGGGGTCGGATTGGGGTTGACGATCGCCGCCGGGCAGGCCCGGATGCTGGGTGCTGACCTGGAGTTCGGCGACACGGGCACGGGTGCCGAGGTGACCCTGAGATTGCCTGGAACCAGTTCGCATCATCGCTGACTGCCGTGTATGGTTACACCTGTCCGCAACGCAGACAGCGCCTGCGGACAGGCCCCTATAGCTCAGTCGGCAGAGCGTCTCCATGGTAAGGAGAAGGTCAACGGTTCGATTCCGTTTGGGGGCTCCAGCTTCACCAGGCCTCACCGGAAGTTTTCGGTCGAGGCTTTTGTTATGAGTTCAGCGGTGAGGCATAGATGAGGTCAACCCACCTGACCAGGTGATGTACGTATGTGCTCCTGAGGTCGGGTATCCTCTACGGGTCCGGGTTGTTTCGCCCGGCTCCAGGCGGAGTAGCTCAGTCAGGCAGAGCAAACGGCTCATAATCGTTGTGTCGCCGGTTCAAGTCCGGCCTCCGCTACGGCCCTTCTCAGGTCACCTGGCCTGGGCACGGGTATGTCCATGTCCCGAACGTAGAAAGGCACTCCCACGTGGCTGCCACCGACGTTAGGCCGAAGATCACGCTGGCCTGCCAGGAGTGCAAGCACCGCAACTACATCACGCGGAAGAACCGGCGCAACGACCCGGATCGGCTTGAGCTGAAGAAGTACTGCCCCAACTGCCGCACCCACCGCGCGCACCGCGAGACCCGCTAGCACTCGGCCGCGGCCAGGCCACCTCCCGATCCGGCCGACCGCGCCTCAGCCGCGATTCCACACGCGGCCCGGGTTCTCCGCAGGGCAGACACTCCTGCAACACACCGCACGAACCGGCACCTCCACCGAGGCGCCGGTTTGTCGCATTTCCAGCACCCCGCGCTGCCCCCGCCACCCCGGCCCCCTGTGGACACCGCGCCACGACTCACCCGCGCACCTGTGCCCTCGTGCGCCCGCGCCAAGGCGCCCAACCACCCACCCGGTGTCCCAGGCCATCGGCTCAGCCGCCACCTGGCCCCAGACCCCCGCCTGCCCGCTCCCCTCGGGCCAACGGCCCGAGGGGTCGCCCTCCGCTGGTCAACCGCTCGTCTGCGGGCTGCGCGGTCTGGGGTGGCGGGCCGTACCGGGTCAGAGGGGTTGGTTGAGTTCTCTCAGGGCCAGGTCCCAGGGCTGGGTCTGCTGTTCGCCATCCGATCCCGCCACCACCACGACACCCTCGGCCCGCAGGCTCTCCACGCTCCGCACGAACGGCGCCCGCGCCGACAAGGCCGCGTTGACGAAGGTCAGCACCACCACCGGGATCCCCAGACCGGGCGCCTCGGCGAGCAGGCCGAGCGCGTACGAGTCGGTCATCCCCTGGGCGAACTTGTTCACGGTGTTGAAGGTGGCCGGGGCGACGATGATCGCGTCGGGTCTGGGCGGCTTGGGTTCGTGGGGTTTGCGGTAGCGGCTGCGCACGGCCCTGCCGGTCTGGAGTTCCAGCGCGGGCACGTCGATGAAGTCCAGGGCCTGCGGGGTGGCGACGATCTGGACGTCCCATCCGGCGTCCTGGGCCAGTTCGACCAGGCGGCCGACGTCCGAGGCGGGCGCGGCGGCGCAGACGATGACGTAGAGGACCTTCACCAGGCCAGGCTAGTTGCCCGTCCGGTTCGCGATGCATCGCCGACCTTGAAAGGCTCGGTCGGCTTACGTGGGAAATGCGGCTTAGGCTGTCGGTCGTGACGAAGATCCCGCTGCGCCGGTTCACCGGACGCGCACTCCCCATCAATGACGAAGGCCGGGTCCTGCTGCTGCACGGGTTCGATCCGGCCAGGCCGGAGCAGCCGTTCTGGTTCACGATCGGCGGCGCGGCCGAGCACGACGAGACGCTGCTGGACGCGGCGGTCCGGGAGCTGTACGAGGAGGTCGGGATCACGGCGCCCGCCGGCGAGTTCACCGGGCCGCTGACGACCGGGACGATCTCGTTCGACTTCGGCGAGTACGCGATCACGCAGGACCAGACGTTCTTCGCGGTACGGGTGACCGGCGCGGAAGTCTCGTTCGAGCACATGGAGGACATCGAGAAGGACACCACGCTGGGACACCGCTGGTGGAGCGTGGAGGAGCTCGAGGCGACGGACGAGGCCTACTTTCCCGCGGACCTTCCGGCCATCCTTCGCAAGATCACACTGGACGGAGAATCCGGGTAGCTCCGGCGATCAGCGCGGTGGCCAGGATCCACCCGGCGACGATCAGGCCGTACGCCAGCCCCTGGGTCCAACCGGCCGGATCGAACAACTCCCGTTGCCCGAAGGTCGCGATCGGCAGCAGCAGGTCGAAGGTGTAGGCGAACGCGTCGAACGCGGGCGCTTCCGCGGGCTTGAGCGCTCTGGGTGGGTTCAGAGCGAAGACGACCGTGCCCACGACCAGCAGCAGGACGAACCAGATCGAGGCCAGCCAGGGGCGGTAGCCGTACCCGACGGTGATGTCGAGGAGATTGCCCCAGATACGGCCACTGAGCGGGAAGGTACGGCGGCGCGCCCGCAGCTTGGCCAGCTGGGTACGGCGGGCCAGATGCTCGTTCCCGTCGCGCAGGCACCACGCGGCGAGCTGCTCGTACGGCTGCGGCCGGAAGCCCGCCGGATCCCGGCCGGCCCAGTCGATGCGCCTGGTGACGCCGCTGCCGCGCAGCGCTTCGTAGACCAGGCCGTTCAGGCGGAGTTTCTCCGGCCAGGTGTCAGGGTCGTCGCGGAGCGTGCCGACGCGGGAGTGGGCGAGGCTGACGACGCCCTCGATGGGTTCGGCGGGCTTCAGGACGAGTTCGCGGACCTCCATGTGGCTGGCGTGCAGCGCGTACGGCGTGTCGGGGCTGTGGATGGCGCCGGTGATCGACAGGGTGCCGTTGACCCGGGCGCCGCGCAGCCGTACGACCCCGAAGGCATGGAAATCGCCCTCGAAGATGTCTTCGACCGTGATGTTGTCGGCGGCCAGCGCGTCCTTGCCGGGGTTGCGGATGGTGGCGTTGTTCATGAACAGGCCGCCGTTGAGCCGCGCCCCGACCAGGCGCAGGCCGCCGGTGATGTCGGCGTTGTTGAGGTACAGGCCTGCGTCGACCACCATCGCGCCCGACCACAGCGCCCACTCGTCCGTGGTGACGATCTTCGTGCCACCGAGCCAGAGACCGCTCTCGAACACCGCCCGCGCCACCCGGACCGCGCCGGTCACGATCGAACCCGACAAGCTCATGTGTCCGGCCACCCGCATGCCGCTGCCACGCAGTCCGGGCAGGTGGCAGTCGGTGAACCGCATCGTCTTGGTGGTCGCTCCCGCGCAGTCGACCGGTTCGTCCAGGTGGCAGCCGCTGATCGCGAGCTCGTATGCGGTGTTCGCCCCTCTGAGGGCGATCTGGCCGGTGATGCGGGCGCCGCGCAGCCGTACGGCGGGGGCGGTGCCCGCGGCGGGTTCGTGGGCGCCGAGGAGCAGGGCCGAGATCACCTCGCCGCGCACGGTGCGCTCGGGGCCCCACGTCTCACCGTCCGTGGGCGCGTTTTCGCCGGCGGTGCGGCCGGGGCCGGTGATGGGGTCGGCGAACTCGGTCCACGCGCCCGTCTCGAAGGCCTTCCAGACACGTTGCTCGGCCGCGTTGAGCCGCATGCGTAACCCCATGATCCAATTGTGCACCACCGGGTGCCGGAACCTCAGCGCCGATATCCCGCCATTCGCTCCAGCCTCGCCACGCGCTGCGAGGTGGGCGGGTGGCTGGAGAACATCCGGCCGAGTCCCGATCCGCTGAACGGGTTGGCGATCATCAGGTGCGAGGCCGAGGTCAGCCTGCTGTTCTCGGGCAACGGCAGTCGCCGGGCGCCCATCTCGATCTTCCGCAGCGCCGAGGCCAGAGCCAGCGGGTCCCCGGTCAGCCGGGCCGCCGACTCGTCCGCCTGGAACTCGCGTGTCCGGGAAATCGCCATCTGCACCATGCCGGCGGCGACCGGGCCCAGCACCATCATCAGCAGCGCCCCGAGGAACCCGGGGCCCTCATCGTCGTCCGAGCCGCCGAAGAACACCGCGACGTAGCTGACCCAGGTGATCATCGTGGCCAGCGCCGCCGTAACGGACGAGAGGAGGATGTCGCGGTTGTACACGTGTGACAGCTCATGCCCGATGACCCCGCGCAGCTCCCGCTCGTCCAGCAGTCGGGTCAGCCCCCACGTCACGCAGATCGCCGCCCGCCGGGGGCTCCTGCCCGTGGCGAAGGCGTTCGGCTGGGCCGTGGGCGAGATGTACAGCCTCGGCATCGGCTGCCGCGCCTCCGTGGACAGTTCGCGCACGATCTTGTAGAGCGTCGGCTGCTCGACCTCACCGACCGGCCGGGCCCGCATGGCCGACAGCGCGATCCGGTCGGAGAAGAAATACGCGACCCCGGAACTTCCCAGCGCCATCAGCAACGCGACCTGGAGCCCGACCCTGCCGCCCACCCAGGTGCCCACGACGAGGATCCCTGCCGACAATCCGCCAAGTAGCACGGCAGTGCGCACACCATTGCGACGCAAGGCTCCCCCTTCCGTGGTCTGGGTTCATCAGCTCCAACGTCCATCCCCCACCCCAACGTTCCCGCCCCACCATCCCGCACGCCGTTCCGGAAATCTCCCGTTCCCCGACTTGACCGGACATTGAGGACGCTGACCTGCACAAACCAGAAACCCCACCAACCAGTCAGGGGGTACGGCATGCGGTCAGGGGGCCTGTCAACAAGGGTCCAGTCCGGCCGAAGCAGTCCTTGGCCAGAGCAGCACGCCGCGATCCATCCCCGGAGCGGCACAAGCTTCGGCCACAGCGAGCACAGCCCGTGGCCTCGACAGGCACGGGGCGGCGCGGCGCAGGTTTCGGCCAGAGCGGCACGTCCCACAGCCCTGCCAGCCACGGCACGAGGCGGAGCGGCGCTGGGCCTTGCCCGGAGCGGCGCGGCTCGCATGACAGGCGGGGTTCCGCCCGGCGCGGCTTCTCGGGGAGGTGCGGTGCTTGGGTCGCCCGCAGTGGCCGGGGCCCGCGAGATGGCGGAGGCGCCCGCCGTACCTGAAGGGGCGGGTGAGCGGCTCGGGGCACGGCGTGCCCCGAGCGTCGCTAGCGGTAGTTCACGAACTGCAGGGCCACGTCGAGGTCCTTGCCCTTGAGCAGGGTGATGACGTCCTGCAGGTCGTCCTTCTTCTTGGAGCTGACCCGAAGCTCCTCGCCCTGGATCTGCGCCTTGATGCCCTTGGGGCCCTCGTCGCGGATCAGCTTGGAGATCTTCTTCGCGTTCTCCTGGTCGATGCCCTCCTTGAGGGCGATCATCATGCGGTACTCCTTGCCCGACAGCTTCGGCTCGCCGGAGTCAAGGATCTTCAGGGAGAGACCCCGCTTGATGATCTTCTCCTTGAACACGTCGAGGGCGGCGTTGGCGCGCTCCTCGCTGTTCGCCTTGATCTCGATGTTCTGCTGGCCGGACCAGCTGATCGAAGCGCCGGTGTTCTTGAAGTCGAAGCGGTGCCCGATCTCCTTGACTGTCTGGTTCAGCGCGTTGTCGACCTCCTGATGGTCGATCTTGCTGACGATGTCGAATGACGAGTCTGCCAATGCCCGAAACCTCTCAGACGGGCCAAGTCACGGCGGACTCGGCCTTCTTCACTCTCGATAGCCCGCACGGGCGCCGCGGCCCGATAGTCCTTGATAGGCCTGACAAGCCTAGCCAGCATCCGCGCGCGGCGCTCTGCCGGTCAAATGTCGTTTACCCGAGCCTTGGCCGGGGAGATGGGGGTGAGCTGCGGGAATACCCACGACCAGGATGGTGAGAGGTGGAACCTTTGAACAAGCAGTCATTGACCGCGGTGGCCCGCAACCAGCTCGAAACCGCGCGTGTCGCCTCAAGCGGCCGCTCCGCCACCACCCTGTACGGCGGGCACGAACAGGTCCTACGCCAAACCATGATCGCCCTGGCTGCCGGATCCCGCATGGACGACCACAACAATCCCGGCGAAGCCACCCTGTACGTCGTGTCCGGCCGGGTCAGGCTCCTGTCCGACGGAGTGTCCTGGGACGGGATGACCGGGGACCTGCTGATCATTCCGCAGGCCGTACACGCGGTCGAAGCCGTGGAGGACTCAGCCGTCCTCCTCACCGTCGCCAAGCGCCACTGACCCGCGACCACAAGCAGGACATTCTGATGTCACGTCCACCTCGAAAGTCCGCTATTCTTCTACCTGTCGCCGCGCAAGCGGGTCTGACAAGGCAGGTTGCCCGAGTGGCCAATGGGAGCGGACTGTAAATCCGTCGGCTTAGCCTACCCAGGTTCGAACCCTGGACCTGCCACACGCAGTACGAAGGGCCTCTGGTCTGCGCCTACGCGCACCAGGGGCCCTTCGCTTTGGTCGGCGGAGTCATGGCCTGCCGCCGGGTGGCGCCCTCCTGGCCATGCGTCCACTGGGTGTCGCTTGTCGGTCAGAACTTGGCCGTGGTCAGCAGCCAGGACTCGACGGTGCCGTCGGGGGCTCCCGCGAGTGCCTCCGACTGCAGGGCGAACGCGGCGGCGCCGCCCACGAGAATGCCGGCGATGATCGTACGACGTGAGACTGATTCGGACATGAGTGTCCTCCGTTAGCGGATCTGTTGACGGATGAGGTTGAGTACGTCGGCGTCAACATGGCCCGCGGCGTGCCGCAGGAGTTCCTGGAGTGTGCTCGATTCGGGGTCGGCCAGCAGGACCATACGCCGATCGGCCGACAGTTCCAGCGCGACGACGCGCGGGGCCACCTTGGCCCGTGCCACGCGGCCGTGCGAGGTGTCCAGACCGGTCACCTCGATCCAGCGGAAGCCGAGCCTGCCCTCGTCCGGTGGCTTGAGTCCCTCGTCGACCCGCAGGCCGTCCACCGCCGTCACCACCGCGGAGCGCGCGGACCTGTCGAGGGTCCAGCTCGGATTCGGCCGACCTGAGTAAATCTCGACTGTCGCCACGCTCGGCGAGTCGCCCTGGGCATCAGAATTGCCGCAGGCGAACATGGACAGCGAAACTCCGATCACCGCGAGAACAAGCCGGACAGCCACTGGAACTCCCTGACTAGTTGATAGTGGACCGCGGATTCACCCGGGGATAGATGTACGGAGATCCGTCCACTGTATACGGGCCCCGGTTGCATGTCACCGGATTGGTAATGGCCAGCCCGGAATTGTCGACGTTCGTCGCCGGTGTGCTTCCTGGTTTGTGCGCCCAGCGCTGGAGGCTGCCGGAGTAATCGGCGATCCGGTGGTAGAAGTGAAAGTCCTCCCCCGGCCAGATGCAGAGATAGCTGACGAACCTGTCGTCGTTGCAGGCGCTGGTGTAGCCGTCGCGGAACACCGCCGCCTTGATGTTGGCGATGGTCAGCGCGGTGAAGACGCTGCCGGTGCCGCGGCCGGGCTGGGCGAAGGTGCCGGTGGCGAGACTGGAGGCGAAGTTGTAGCAGTTGTTGGTGGGGCGGCGGGTGCCGTTCCAGAAGGTGTTGAGGTCTGCCCAGGTGGACGACCAGGTCGCGCAGGCCGCGATCTGACCTGCGGCCCCCGATTCCTGCTGTGCCGACGGGGTGCCGATGGTCAGGTCGGCCACGTCGCCGACCTCGGGCGAGATGGTGGCCTGCGAGCCGGGGGTGTGTAACAGCCAGCGTTCCGTGACGTCCGACACCCGCAGGCCGGTGGCCTCTCTCAGGCGGAAGCTCGGTGGCAGGCCGGATGCGGTGAGGCGTTCCTGGCTTGACCGATCGGCGGTCACGACCATTCCGCGATATCCCAGCTTGGACTCGACGTCGTTGACCGGGCGCAGCCCGGAACGATTCGCCTTGAGCCGGTCGATGAGTTCGCGTTCTTCGCGTGCCGTGAGCTTCCAGTGCGGATTCGGACGTCCAGAAAAGACGTCGAGTTCGATGTGGAGCATTGCCTCTCCTCCGCGATCGTTGATTCCACAGAGAAGTTAACAGGCAAGCAAGCACCTGGAAAGACACAAAATTCAGGCCGAAGGCGCCGCCACAGGAAATTCAATTCAAATTGAAACTTCCATTAACCGTTCGGCCATATTTGTAAACCCCGCCGAAAAGGGGTGCGCGCTCTAAAATACCTTCCTGCGTGGTGCGCCTTCTCATCAGGTGAGCGATGGAGCGGTCCCGTGCGACCAGGTTGAGCAGGCGGGACGTGACGGCCGCGAAGTGATCATCAGCGTCGACCTGTCAGGCGGCGACCTTTGGTTTCGGTCGGCCATTCGCCCCGTGTGCTCGCTGTGCCAGGGTGTCAGCCCGTCAGCGTGGTCAGGGTGAGAACCAGTTGCGGGGCCGCGGAGAACAGGACGGCGACCGCCAGGGTGGCGGCGACGGCGACCCAGGTGGCCGGGTGGATCCGGGCGGGTTCGTGGACGGGAGCGGCGGCCGGGGTGACGATGCGGGCGGTCCAGGCCACGTAGTAGTACAGGCCGATGACCGTGTTGACGGCCATGACCACCGCCAGCCAGCCCAGGCCGCCCTCGACGATCTCGCGGAAGACCACGACCTTGGCGAACAGCCCCGCCAGGCCGGGCGGCAGGCCCGCCAGGCAGATCAGGCAGAAGGCCAGGGCGATGCCCGCGACCGGGGTACGGAAGGCCAGGCCCCGGTAGTCGTCCAGTTCGTTGCGCGGGGCGCTCCGGGAGACGAGCATGACCACGGCGAAGGCGCCCAGGTTCATGGCGGCGTACAGGACCAGGTAGGCCATCGACGCCGCGATGGCGGCGCCCGATCCCGCGGCGATGGCCAGCGGGGCGAGGATGTAGCCGGACTGCGCCACCGAGGACCAGGCGAGCAGGCGTACGACGGAGCGCTGGCGCATGGCCAGCAGGTTGCCCGCGGTCATGGTCAGGGCGGAGAGGATGGCGATCAACGGCGACCACGTCGCCGCCTGGCCCCGCAGGGCGGCCACGAGGACGAGGATGAGGCCGGCGAACCCGGCGGCCTTCGAGATGACCGACAGGAGCGCGGCGACGGGGATGGGCGCGCCCTGGTAGACGTCGGCGGCCCAGGAGTGGAACGGGACGGCGGCGATCTTGAACGCGAAGCCCGCCGTCACGAGGACCACGCCGACCGCGACGACCGCGGGCAGCGCGCCGGAGGCGCCCGGGGCCGGGAGCTGGCCGCTCAGCGTCGCGGCCAGGCGGTTGAGGTAGACGGTGCCGGTGATGCCGTAGAGCAGGGAGACACCGAAGAGCATGATGGCGGTCGAGACCACGGACACCACGAACAGCTTCACCGCCGCCTCCGAACCGCGGCCGTCGTAGCGTCTCAGCGCCGTCAGGGCGAAGACCGGCAGGGAGACCAGTTCGAGCGCGACCACGAGCATGATCAGGTCGCGGGAGGCGGGGAGGGCGACGGCGCCCACGAGGGTGCAGAGGAGCAGGAAGTACCACTCGCCGACCGGGATGCCACCGCCCGCGAGCTCGGTCATCGACAGCAGCACCACGACGACCCCGGCCACCAGGGCCAGACCGGCGAAGACCACGGTGAAGTGGTCGACGACGAAGGAGCACATGGGAGTGGGGCCGGTGTTCAGGGTCTCCGGGACGCAGAACGTGGACAGGCCCTGGGCCGCCGCCGGTGCCTGGGCCACCACGAAGGCCAGGGCGGCCAGCAGGCCGGTCAGCGTGATGAGGCCGAGCGCGGCGCGTACCCGGCGGGTCGCGGGCAGGAAGGCGTCGAGCAGCAGTACAAGGCCCGCCACCAGCGCCAGGATCAGCGGCGCCGCGATGGCGAAGTAGTCGATCGACTGGATCACGACACGACCCCCAGCAGCGCCTCGACGGCGGGTGTGGTGAGCGAGAGCAGGAGGCCGGGCCAGAGGCCGAACAGCAGGATCAGCACGATCAGCGGCACCCAGGCGGCCATCTCGTAGCCGCGGATGTCGGGCATGCGGGACAGCAGGCCGATCCGCTCACCGGACTTCTCCAGGCGCGTGTCCGCGAGCTCGTCGGACGGGCCGGGTGCGGGTGAGGGCGCGGCCCTGCCGCCGGGCAGGCCGTGGGTCACGCGGGAGAGCATGACCAGGAAGTACGCGGCGGTCAGCACCGCGCCGAGGCCGCCGATGACCATGAACGTCAGGAACAGCGGCCGGGACAGCGGCTCGGCCGGGTCGAAGGCGCCCAGCAGCGCGAGCATCTCACCCCAGAACCCGGCGAGGCCCGGCAGCCCGAGCGAGGCGATGGCGGCGAACGTCAGCACCGAGCCCAGGTGCGGGAGCGTGGCGAGCATGCCGGTGATCGAGGGCATGTCGGCGGTGGAGTAGCGCTCCTTGATCGCTCCGGCCAGGAAGAAGAGCAGGCCGGTGATGAGGCCGTGGGCGACGTTGGCGAACAGGGCGCCGTTGATGCCCACGGTGGTCAGCGTGGCGAAGCCGAGCAGGACGAAGCCCATGTGGCCGACGGAGGAGTAGGCGATCATCCGTTTCAGGTCACGCTGGGCCAGGCAGGCCAGGGAACCGTAGATGATGCCGACCACGGCCAGCGCGCCCAGCCACGGCGCCAGGGTGGCGGCGCCCTCGGGCAGGACCGGGATGGCGATTCTGGCGAAGCCGTAGGTGCCCATCTTGAGGAGGACGCCGGCCAGCAGCACCGAGCCGACGGTCGGCGCCTCGGTGTGGGCGTCGGGCAGCCAGGTGTGCAAAGGCCACATCGGGGTCTTCACGGCCAGGCCGATGCCGACCGCCAGGAACGCGATCACCTGGACCGCCCTGGACATTCCCGCGCCGTGCCCGGCGGCCAGCTCCACCATGTCGAGCGTGCCCGCCTGCGCCCAGATGAGCAGCAGGCCCAGCAGCATGACGACGGAGCCGAGCAGGGTGTACAGGATGAACTTGATCGCCGCCGCCCGGCGGGCCTTGCCGCCCCAGACGGCGATCAGGAAGTACATCGGGATCAGCACGATCTCGAAGAACACGAAGAACAGCAGCAGGTCGAGGGCCAGGAAGGTGCCGATCATGCCGACTTCGAGCACCAGCAGCGTGAACACCAGCGCCCTCGGCCGGCTGCCGCCCGCCCTGGGGCGTAGCAACTGGCCCTGGCCGCGGCCGTCGCCGACGCCCAGGTAGACGAAGCACAGGAACGTCAGCAGGGCGGTCAGCGCGACCAGCGGCAGCGAGATCCCGTCGACTCCCACATGGAACCTGAGTCCCAGGCCGGGGATCCACGGCAGGTCGAGGGTGAACTGCATGCGGGCGGCCTGGCCGTACTCGAAGGTCACCACCATGATCGCGGCCAGCACCAGGACCGCGCCGGAGACCGCGAGGCCGTAGAGGCGCAGCGTCCGCCGCAGCACCGGCGGGGGTGCGAGCAGCGCAAGAGCGCCCAGCAGAGGTACGGCCAGCAGTGCGACAGGCAGCCAGCTGAGCCCGCTCATGCGAACATCACCGCCCCGACGACGATCAGGAGCACTCCGGCGAGTACGCCGCTGACGTAGAGCTGCACGTTGCCGTTCTGCGCGAGGCGCAGGACCCCCGACAGGCCACGGGCCGTGCGGCCGGAGCCGCGCACCGCGCCGTCCACGACCCGGTCGTCGGTGCTGACCACCAGCCGGGACAGCGCGAGGATCGGACGGACGAACAGGGCCGCGTAGACGGAATCGACGTAGAAGGCGCGCTCGCAGGCGACGCGGAACGGCCCGAGGATGCGCGCGGGGTCGGCGACCGGATCGCCGCGCCAGAAGGCGTAGACGACTCCGGCGCCGAGCAGCGCCAGCACCACGCTGATCGTGGCCACGCCGGCGTCGAGGTGGAGACCGCCGGCGAAGCCCAGCAGGAGGGCGGGGACCGCGAGCAGGACGATGGGGATCAGCATCGTCCGCGGCGCCTCGCGGGTGTCGACCACGTGCGCCGTGCCGGGCTGCGGCTCGGGCAGGGCGATGGTCCGCGCGGGTCCGAAGAACGTACGCAGCCAGGCACGGGCCGAATAGGCGCCGGTGACGACGACGGTGGCCAGGGCGCAGGCGTAGAGCAGGAGCGCGGCGGCGTCGGTGAGGGTGGCACCGCTGACCGCCCCGTCCATGGCCAGCAGGAGGCTGTCCTTGCTGAAGAATCCGCTGGCCGGTGGCAGGCCCATGAGGGCGGCGAAACCGATCGTGGTCGCGGCGAACGTGACCGGGAGCTCACGGCGCAGGCCGCCCATCTGGCTCATGAGATTGGAGCCGACGTGGTGGATGACCGCGCCCGCGCACAGGAACAGCAGCGCCTTGAACGCCCCGTGCGTGAGCAGGTGGAAGATGGCCGCGTGGTCGGAGCCCGCGGCCAGGCCGCCGGCCATGTAGGACAGCTGGCTGATCGTCGAATAGGCGAGCACGCGTTTGAGGTCGTCCTGGGCCAGCGCGGCCAGGGCGGCGCCCAGCATGCCGAGCGCCGCCATGACGGCCAGCACGTCGAGCGTGGGCCTGGCCCCGAGGAACGCGGGGAAGAGCCTGGCCACGATGAAGATGCCCGCGGCGACCATGGTGGCGGCGTGGATCAGCGCGCTGATCGGCGTCGGACCGGCCATGGCGTCGGGCAGCCAGGTGTGCAGCGGCACCTGGGCGCTCTTGCCCGCCACCCCGGCCAGCAGCAGCATGGTCGCCGTGACCAGCGTGGCCGTGGACATCTCGGGCACCTTGGCGAGCACGTCGGCGATGCGGAAGCTGTCCGCCGAGATGCCGAGCACGAAGATGCCGAACAGGAAGCCGACGTCGCCGAGGCGCGTGACCAGGAAGGCCTTCACGGCGGCCCTGGAGTTGGCCCGGTCTTCCCACCAGTGGCCGATGAGCAGGTAGGAGCACAGGCCCATGACCTCCCAGCCCACGTACAGGACCAGCAGGTCGCCGGAGTAGACGACGAGCAGCATGGCGCTGGTGAACAGGCTGATGAAGGCGCTGTAGGACGGGTAGCGCCGGTCGTCGTGGAGATAGCCCACCGAATAGACCTGTACGGCCAGCGCCACCAGGGTCACCAGGACGCCGAGGACACCGGACAGGGCGTCGACCTGGAGGGTCAACGTGATGGGGACCGTACCGGTGACGATCGTGCCGTAGTCGGCGCCGACGGGGGCGGCCGCGCGTCCGGCGAAGAAGGCGAAGCCCTGAGCGGCCGCGAGCCAGAGCGCCAGAGCGGCCGAGAGCGCGGTGGGAAGGACGGCGATCCAGGCCGCGCGCCGGTTGTCGCCCCGGTGTGGCCGCCCTGCCGCTTCGGCGCCCTCGGGTCGGCTTGCCTGCGGCCTTCCCGGCCGACGGGACAGGAGCAGGCCCGCGAAGGCCGCGAGGAACGGCAGAGCCACGATCAGCAGAGGGAACGGCGAGGACGTCGTGGTCATGCGTTGCCTCCTCGCCTGGCGGGGTGACCGGGGCGGCCGACGCCGTCGCCCTGGTCGGAGGCGCCGTTGCCGCGTGCCGTGAGCTGGGGTGAGGTGACGGTGCCGAGTTCGGCGGGCTGGTGGTCGTCGGCACGCCCGCCGTTGCCGCCGTCGGCGCCGTTGTCGCCGTCGGCGGTGGTGTCCGGGCCGGCGGGTTCGGCGAGGTCGCGCAGGCGGTCGAGGTCGACGCTCTGGCGGTTGCGGAAGAGCGCGAGCACGATCGCCAGGCCGAGACCCAGCTCGGCCGCCGCGATCACGATGATGAACAGCGTGAGGACCTGACCGCTGTGGAGCACGTCGGCCAGCCACATGTCGAACGCGACCAGGTTGATGTTGACGGCGTTGAGCATGAGCTCGACCGACATCAGCACGAGGATCGTGTTGCGTCTGGCCAGCACGCCGTAGACGCCGATGGAGAAGAGCAGCGCGGAGACGACCGCGGGGTACACGATGTGCACTAGGGCCCCCCGGGACCTTCAGCCGGAGCCGGATCGCCGCCGGCCTCATCCGCGGACGGCGGGGCGCCGCGGATGTCGGTGCGGGACAGGACGATGGCGCCGATGAGCGCCGCGAGCAGGAGCACGGACAGCGCCTCGAACGGCAGCACCCACGTGCTGAACACGCTCGCACCCAGCTCGCCCGCCGAGCCCTCACCCGGCTTCAGCGGCGCGTAGGCCGTACGGAAGCCGTCGATCACGACCGTGACCAGGACCGCGGCCGTCGCCAGCGCGACGACGGCGGCCACGACGCGGTTGCCGCTGTCGAGGTCGGCCGAGCGTCCGATGGGGGCGCGCGTCAGCATGATGCCGAACAGCAGCAGCACCACCACCGCGCCCACATAGATCAGCACCTGCACCCAGGCGACGAACTCCGCGGTCAGCACCAGATATCCGCCGGCCAGCGCGCCGAAGCAGACGACGAGCCAGAGGGCGGCGTGGACGAGCTGCTTGGTGGTGACGACAAGCAGCGCCGATCCGACGGCCACCGCGCCCAGGAGCAAGAACACGACTTCTTGCGTGGTGGGTGGCAGGAAGGGCGCCGCCTCGGTCACGAATCCTCCTCGGACTCCTGTGTCTCGTCGGACTGCGGCTGCCCAGGCGGACGGATGGACCGTGGATCGGCCATCCGCCGCCTGCGCGGGCTCGCGGCAGAAGTCTGCTCCCCCGAATCGGACGGCCGCGACGACTCGCCCGAACCTGTGGACAACTCGTCATCGGATTGCTCGCCTGTGGACAACTGCCCGCCCTCGGGCTCTGCGGGCCCCGGCTCTGGCGTGCCGTCAGGGGGCGCGGGCTCGGCGGGCGTGTCCTGTACGGGCTTCGCTTCTGGGGTACGGCCGGCGGGGTCGGGTAGCGCGCCGGGGGGCCGGATGCCGCGGACGTTGGTCGCCGGCCTGCGCGGACGACGGCCGCCGGGCTCTTGCGCCGGTCCGGTCGCTCCTGTGGGCGAGCTGCCTGTGGAGGGAGCGCCTGTGGCCGGTTGGTCTGTGGACGCGTCGGTTGCCGGTGCGCCGCCTGTGGACGTTGTCTCGGTGCGCGAAGCCTCCGTGGGCGTTGCCTCGGGGAGTGAACCCGTGGGCGTTGCCTCGGGGAGTGAACCCGTGGGCGTTGCCTTGGGGAGTGAACCCTCTGGGGACGGTGCCTCTGGGGCCGGGCCCTCTGTGGGGGCTGCGGCTGTGGAGGTTGCGGCTGTGGGGGTCCGCTCGGCGGGCGTTTCCGCGGTGGACGAGTCTTCTGTGGGTTTTTCTCCGCCGGTGCCCTCTGGGGGCGGTTTTCTGGCTGGGGTGTCGCGGGTTCGGCGGGGCGCGGGGGTGTCTGAGGGCGCCGGTCTGGCGGAGGGGCCTGCCGTACCGGATGGGCGGCGTGGAGCCGCGGTCAGCTCCTTGGGAGGCTCCGCGCCCGCGTCGTGGGCGGGCGGCGGCGGGACGGTCTCGACCCATGTCCCGAGCTGCTCCTTCTCGTGGAGAAGGTTGCGGATGTCGCCCTCCGCGTACTCGAACTCGGGTGACCAGAACAGCGCGTCGAACGGGCACACCTCAATGCAGATGCCGCAGTACATGCAGAGGGCGAAGTCGATCGCGAATCGGTCGAGGACGTTGCGCTGGCGGGGGCGGCCGCCTTCCGGCGCGGGGAGCGTCTCCTTGTGGGAGTCGATGTAGATGCACCAGTCGGGGCATTCGCGGGCGCACAGCATGCAGGAGGTGCAGTTTTCCTCGACCAGCGCGATGACGCCGCGGCTGCGGGGCGGGAGGGCGGGTTTGACCTCGGGGTATTGCCGCGTCACGGATCTGCGCAGCATGTGGCGCAGGGTGATGGACAGCCCTTTTGCCAGCCCTACTCCCGGTATCCGCACCATGGTTCAACATCATGACGCACTATGCGTCTGAGGTGAATGAGCCAGACTGTTGTCCCCAGTTTTTCCACAGACATCCACAGGCTGTCCCCGAGTTATCCACAGGAGAGCCGCCCCACCTCGCCCTGTCACCCCCGACCGATAGTGTTCCGGCATGCCACACCCCCACCCCGCCCGCCCCAGCGCCGGGATCTGGGCTGCCTTCGTGGGTTGGGCGATCCTCCCCTTCATCAGTTGCGGCCTGGCCACTCCGCTCACCATCGGCTTCGCCGCCTTCTGGCTGCGCAGCACCTTCCACGCGATCGCCGCCGTCGTCTACACGGTGTTCGTGGGCTCGTTCCTGATCACCATCGTGGGGTACGAGGAGTTCGAGCAGATACCCGACCCGATGCGGTCACTGATCACCATCGGCTTCGGCATCAGCTGGCTGGGCGGCGTGATCCACAGCGGCATCCTGGTCCCCTTCATGGCCAAGGCCCGCCTCAAGCCCCCTCTGGACCTTCACCAGCGGGTCACGACCCCCACCTACCATCCGCCGCCCGGCCACACCGGCTTCCAGAGCCAGCCAGGACATCCCGCCTGGATCGGGCATTACCGCGTCCTCCACCTGCTGGGCCGCGGCGGCCAGGGCGCGGTGTATCTGGCGACCGCGCCCAACGGCAACCGGGTCGCGGTCAAGGTCCTGCACGACCTGGTGGACGAGACGGCCCGCGCGCGGTTCGCCCGCGAGGTCGACTCGGCGCGCAGGGTGGCGACCTTCTCCACGGCCAGGCTCCTCGACGTCAACATCACCGGCCAGCACGCCTACATCGTGAGCGAGTACGTCGAGGGACCGTCCCTGGAACAGCTGGTCAAGAAGCACGGTCCGCGCGATCAGGACAGTCTGGTACGGCTCGCGTTATCCACAGCCGGTGCATTGGCGGCCATCCACAAGGCGGGCGTCGTCCACAGGGACTTCAAGCCGAGCAACGTCCTGATCGGCTCGGACGGCCCCCGGGTGATCGACTTCGGCATCGCCAGAGCGCTGGATCAGGTCACGGTGACGCAGGGGAAGATGGTCGGGACGCCTCCGTACATGTCGCCCGAGCAGTTGACGGGTGAGGCGGTGGGTCCGGCTTCCGACGTGTTCAGCTGGGCGGTGACGATGGTGTTCGCCGCCACGGGGCGTCCGGCGTTCGGCGAGGACACGGTTCCGGCGGTGTTCAACAGGGTGCTCACGGTTCATCCGGATCTGTCGCCGCTGCCGCCTGCGTTGCGCGGGGTCATCGGGTCGTGCCTGAACAAGAAGCCAGAGGAACGGCCGTCGGCCTCCGACGTGATGCTGGCGATCGTGCACTGACCGGGTCCTCCGGTGTCACGTGGTGGCGTCGGCGGAGTCCGCGGTCAGGGCCAGGTATTCGTCGTGGGTGAGGGTGCGGATCTCCAGGGGGAGGTTGTGGCGGGTGGCGAACCGGTTGACGTGCTCGGGTGACCAGGGGCCTGGGAGGTGGTGGACCGGGTGCCCGTCGGCGGCCAGGACCACCAGACCGGCCAGGTCCCGGTGGCGGTAGAGGAACAGCCGGGCGGCGAACCCCTCGGCCCTGCCCTTGGGCTCCGGCCTGTCGACGGGGTTCGACGGCGCCTGGGCACCGGGGGTCTCTTCCACACGAGCATCGGCGGCCGGTGCCGCCCAGGCGCCGGAGCCGGGTGCCGGGTCCGGGCTTGAGGAGTGCGGCACCGCCGAAGCGTCGGGGGTGAGGGTCGCCGGGGTCTCGGCGTGCGGCGCCCCAAGGGGAACGCCCTCTGGGGAGGGTGCCGGGTCGGCCGGGGAGAGTGTCGGGTCGGCCGGGGGCGGTGTCGGGTCGGCCGGGGAGGGCGCCCCGAGGGGCTGCGCGTGGTCGGCCTGCGCTGCAGGAGAGGGAGTCACCGCTGGTGCGGTAGTGGGTGGCAGGTCCGCAACCGGAGAAGGTGGCGGATCCGCGGGCGCGAGGGAAGCGGGCGCGGCTGCGGGGGAAGCGGGTGGGGAGGGCGCGAGGGAAGTGGGCGCGGAGGGGGTGGTGGGCGCGGAGGGGGAGGGCGGGATCCAAGCGGGCGCGGAGGGCGCGGGCGCCGGGGAAGCGGGCGCGGGCGAAGCGGGTGGGGAGGGGGCGGTGCGTGTGGGGGCCGTGCGTGTGGGGGCCGTGCGTGTGGGGGCGGTGGGTTGGGAGGGGGTGGGGAGGGGGGTTACGGGGAGGGCGGTCAGGGTTTGGGGGCCGCGGTTGATGTACAGGATGCCGGACGTCAGCTTGAGGTGCAGGCCGCCCACCGACCCCACCATCACCCCCTTGCGCACGCTCCGCCGCGTGAGGCGCTCGCGCACAGGCGCCAGGAACAACAACAACGGGCTGAACAAGAAGATCAGCCACTTGACCTCGACGACATCGATCAGCATGCGCCCGATCGCCGAGAACCCCCGCCACACGTACCAGAACCCGTTCGACGTCAGGTAGATCATGATCCCGAGGGCCGCCACCCCCAGCCCGATCGCCACCGGCCTACGCCAACGAGCGGCCGGTGCGGGCGGGACGCCGGCGATGCGCCTCCAGCCAGGCGCACGGGCGGCCAGCACCGCCCGGACCCGGGCGGCGGGGGCGTCGAGCGCCGCGTGCAGAGGAACGCCGCCGGCCCGCGCGAAGGCCGAGACGCCTTCCCAGTCGCCGGGCAGGTCGGCGAGGACGAGGCCGTCCTGGTCGAGCACCGCCAGGCCGCTCACGGTCCGCTCGTAGGCGGGCAGGCCGTTGGCGCCGACGGTCGTCTGCTCGTAGCGGTAGTGGAGGAGGGCGGCGGGCGTGAGCCGTACCGGGGAAGGGGAGATGAGGAGCTCGCCTGAGGACCAGGACAGGACGGTGAGGCCGGAGCGCAACTCGCTCAAAGCAGCACCTTCACGACCCCCGTCAGCGCGAGCTGGACGAGGGCCAGCGGCACCAGCCCGACCCAGGCCAGCTTCTGCAGCTGGTCCTCGCGCAGCCGGGGGAAGCTGACGCGCAGCCAGATCACCACGAAGGCCAGCAGGAACACCTTGATCAGCGTCCAGATCCACCCGGCCAGGAAGGGGCCGTGCCAGCCGCCGAGGAACAACACGGTGGTCAGGAAGGAGAGCACGACGATGCCCGCGTACTCGGCGAGCATGAACAGGGCGAACCGCATCCCGGTGTACTCGGTCATCGGGCCCATGATGATCTCGGACTCGGCGATGGGCATGTCGAACGGCGGGCGGCGCAGCTCGGCGAGACCGGCGAGGAAGAAGACGACGCCGCCGACGGCCTGCCACGGCAGCCACCACCACTGCCACTGGTCAAGGATGCCGGGCAGCGAGAGGGTGCCCGCGGCCATGGCGACGGAGGAGGCGGCCAGCACGAGCGGCAGCTCGTACGACATGAGCTGGGCGGCCGAGCGCATGCCGCCGAGCACGGAGTATTTGTTGGCCGAGGCCCACCCCGCCATGATCGAGCCGAGCACGCCGATGCCCATGACGGCCAGCACGAAGAACAGGCCGAGGTCGAGGTTGACGCCGAAGCCGTTCTTGTCGATGGGGATGACGATCAGCACGACGAGGTACGGCACGAGCGCCACGCCAGGGGCGATCATGAAGACGCGGCGGTCGGCCGCGGCCGGGATGACGTCTTCCTTCTGGGCGAACTTGACCCCGTCGGCGATGAGCTGGGCCCAGCCGTGGAAGCCCCCGGCGTACATGGGCCCGAGCCGTGACTGCATGTGCGCCATGACCTTGTGCTCGGTCTGTCCGATGATGAGCGGCAGGAGCAGGAACACCGCGAGGATGACGGCGAAGCGCAAGATCACGTCAAGCATGTGGCCTAACCTCCAGTGCCCCAGTCGGCGGGTACTCCGGGTGGGAGGATCTTACGGCGGCCGGGCGAGGACTCGCCGGGTTCCTTGGCGCCGGGCCAGGCCTTGGCCACGCGGGCGGCCAGGATGAAGTCCTTGCGCAGCGGGTGGCCCTCGAAGCCGTCGGGCAGGAGCAGCGGCACGAGGTAGGGGTGGTCGTCGAAGGTGACGCCGAACATCTCGTACGTCTCGCGCTCGTGCCAGTTGGCGCCCCGGTAGACGCCGACGGCCGAGGCCAGCCGCGGTTCGGCGCGTGGCACCCAGGTGCGCAGCAGGAGCCGGGCGCGTTCGGCGGGGTTGTAGACGTGGGCGACGACGGAGAAGCCTTCCGGCGGGTCGTCGACGCCGGTCAGCCAGTCGAAGAACTCGTAGCCGAGTTCGTCGCGGGCGTAGGTGAGGGCCTCGGTCCAGTCGGCGGCGGCGACGTCGACGGTGTGCTCGCCGTACGACTCGCTGAGCTGGGCCCGCTCACCCCAGGAGGTGAAGCTCACACGTCCTCCTTGTGGGCGCGCGACCAGATGTAGCGGTCGCTGAGCTTCTCCCCCGCGATCTTCTCCTGAAGCTTCATGATCCCGTAGAGCAGCGCCTCGGGCCTGGGCGGGCAGCCGGGCACGTAGACGTCGACGGGGATGATCTGGTCGACGCCGTTGGTGACGCAGTAGGAGTCCCAGTAGGGGCCGCCGGAGTTGGAGCAGGCGCCGAAGGAGATCACGTACTTGGGGTCGGGCATCTGCTCGTAGAGCCGCTTGACCGCGGGCGCCATCTTGTCGGTGACGGTACCTGACACGATCATGAGGTCGGCCTGCCTGGGCCCGTTGGCGAACGGGATGACGCCGAACCTGATGAAGTCGTGGCGGCTGGTCGAGGTGGCGATGAACTCGATCGCGCAGCAGGCCAGGCCGAAGTTGAACACCCACAGCGAGTAGCGCCGCCCCCAGTTGAGGATGAACCGCATGGGCTTGGGAGCCAGCCGCGAGATCGGCCCCACGGTGGGCATCGGAAGATCGGCCATGTTGACCATTCTCGCGCGGGTGGCGGCGGAAGAGTAGAGCCCCCTACATGTACAGCGCGGCGCGGGCGTTGTCGACGATCTCGCTCGCGATCCGCCGCGCGGCCTCGTCGAGCTCGCGGTCGATGGGCTCCATCCGTGGCGCGCGCACGATCGGTTCGGTGTACGGCCGGCAGGCCAGCAGGTCGCGGCGCAGGTGGGTGGGCGGATGGGTGGTGTCCACGCGCGCCTCCTGCTGCCGCGCGGTGCGGCGGCGCCGGTCGCGCTCGTCCTCCGGCACCTCGGCCACGTAGGACCTGACCGCCGCCCACAGGTCGCCGCGTACCTGGTGGGCCTGGGTGCCGAGGTAGTCGGCGAGGTGGGGCAGGGCCCAGAGCCCCTTGTCGATCGAGGTGAGCGCGGCTTGCGACCCGGCCACGCGCAGGGAGATGAGGTCGGCCCGGTATTCGGCACGCTGCGTGGCCCGGTGGGTGATGCGTTCGAGCGCCGTGTGCGACCAGCCGGCGACCAGCCGCAGCGGGGCCACGACGATTTTGCCGAAGGTGATGGTGTCGCCGTCCAGCCTGGCGGTCTCGCGCAGTTCGGCCAGCGCGCCCAGCGCGGAGCCGACGACGAATCCGTGCCGGGTGTCCTGGTTGACGGAGTGGGCGAGCTCGTGCCCGAGCATCGCGATCCGCTCCTGCGGGGTCAGCGCGAGCCAGAACGGGTAGCCGAGTTCCAGGAAGCGCCGGCGCGGCAGGCCGTAGGTGCCGTAGGCGGCGTTGACCTCGCCGGTGACGACGATCATGTGGGGGCGGGGTGCGCCCACCGCCGCGGCGATCTCGTCCACGAGCCGGAAGAGCTCGGGCGCGTCGGTACGGCCCAGCGCCACCCCGTCAGGCAGTTTCCCCGGCCGCGGCGCCATGAGCCATGCCAGCCCGAGCGCCCCGGCGCCGAGGATGATCCCGATGAACCCGGGCCGCGTGATCAGCCAGATCCCGGCGGCGACGAGGGCGAGCGTCAGCAGGTGCACCAGCAGCGCGGCGGCGTAGGAGGCCAGGCGGGCGAGGCGGCCGCCGGTGGCGGAATCGTCGCCGGCCTCGTCGTGAAGTCCTTCGGCCGTCGGCGTGCGCGGCCGGTCCCGCCATGACGTCATGGGGCACTGTATCCGGGGCTAGGTCCAGGTCAGGACGCGCTTGCGCCAGGCGTACAGGATGCCGAGGGCGATGAAGCCGAGGAAGACGAACATCTCCACGAGCGTGGTCATGCCGTAGCCGGGGGCGGCGAAGACCGTGGCCCAGGGGAACAGGAAGACGGCGTCGACCGCGAAGACCACGTAGAGGTAGGTGAAGACGTAGTAGCGGATCTGGGACTGGGCCCAGCCGTCGCCCACCGGGTCCACACCGCATTCGTAGGTGGTCAGTTTCTCCGCGGTCGGGCGGGTGGGGCGCAGGAGGCGGTTGGCCATGAGCGCGCCGGCCACGATGGCCACGCCGATGAGCAGCAGCGCGGCGACCAGAGCGTAGTTGCCGTAGTAGCCGTCCATGGGCTGATCGTAACCGCCGTCAGCGCACCCGGCGAGGGGCGGCGCGGCTGCGGAGGGCGGGGGCCACCGGGGCTCCGTTGAGGAAGCGGTCGATGCCGTCCTCCAGGGCCTTGCCGTACACGAGCAGGGCGGCGCGCGCGGCCTCGACGGTGAGTTCGATGTCGTCGGGCGTGTGCGCGGCGGAGACCACGAACGACTGGCACAGGACGCCGTGCCGCAGGAGTTCTTGCAGGAAGAGCGTGCGGAACGGCTGTGACGGCTGCCCGGCGGCGTCCTTGGTGGTGAAGATCAGGCAGGAGGGGCGGCCGACGACCGCGACGTGGTCGGCGACGCCGAGTTCGCGGGCGGCGGAGTTGACGCCGTCGGCCAGCGCGCGCCCGCGTTCCTCCATGACCGCCACGGGGTCGTGCTCGGTGTAGGCGCGGATGACCGCGCGCAGGGCGGTCAGCGACACCGTCTCCGCGCCGTGGGTGGACGACAGCAGGAAGACGCGGTCCCGGTCGGTGCGCAGGCCGCCGAGCTCCATGACCTCGCGGCGGCCGGTCAGCGCCGAGATGGGGAAGCCGTTGCCGATGGCCTTGCCCCAGCAGGCGAGGTCGGGGCGGACGCCGTAGAACTCCTGGGCGCCGGGGTAGGCCCAGCGGTACCCGGTGATCATCTCGTCGAAGACGAGGAGCGCGCCGCGTTCGGTGCACAGGGCGCGAACGCCTTCGAGGAAGCCGGGCTCCGGCTCGGCCAGGGCGGTGGCGGCCTCCATGATGACGCAGGCGATCTGCCCGGGGTGCCGGTCGAACAGCGCGCGCAGCGAGCCGACGTCGTTGTAGGCGAAGCGGAGGGTCTGCTTCCTGGTCGACTCGGGCACGCCGGCGTTCATCTCCAGCGCGCCGACGAACCAGTCCTCGGTGGCGAAGAACGGCTGCGCGCAGACGGCGACCAGGTCGCGGCCGGTGTAGGCGCGGGCCAGCCGGACGGCGCCGGAGGTGGCGTCGGAGCCGTTCTTGGCGAACTTCACCATGTCGGCGCCGGGCAGCGGGGCGAGGAAGTCCTCGGCGGCCCGCAGTTCGAGCTCGGTGGGGCGGCTGAAGCTCAGGCCCTGGTCGAGCACCTCGCGCACGGCGTCGAGCACCGGCCGGTACGCGTGCCCGAGCGTGACCGAGCGCAGGCCCATGCCGTACTCGACGAAACAGTTGCCGTCGGCGTCCCACACCCGCGCGCCCGATCCGCGCACGAGTACCGGCGCCATGCCCTCCGGATACTGGTCGTCGCCGCGCGCGTACGTGTGCGCACCACCCGGCACCAGGTCATGGAGCTTGCGCTGCAGAAGGGTTGACTGGATGAACCCCGTAGACGGTCCTAGATCCCGCACCCATCACATCGTAGGCACGCAACTCCTTTACGTACATACCCCGCTAAAGGCTCGACTCCAAGATTCCCAAGAGAAGGTAAAGCGCTAAAAGGGCCCCCATAGCCTGGCCCGCATGCACAAAATGCGATTCTTCGGAGGAATCGCGCTGATTGCCGCATTCGTCGCCGGTTGCGGCATGACCACCGCCTCCCCCGAGGGCGACCACAAGGTCCCCGCAGAGCCGACGAAGATCGATTTCGTGACCCCGTCGGCGGTCAACGGGCTCGTCACCAGGACCCTCGGCGAGGGGGACGGCGGCGGCCGGTACGTGCACATCACCTACCCCGAGATCAAGGGAGCCGACCCGCTCAACGACAAGGTCAGGCAGGAGGCGGAGCGCCAGCTGCGCGCCTTCCGCGAGTCCACCGTCAAGCACGGACCGGCCCCCCGGCCCGAGCTCAACGTGGACTGGCAACTGCCCGTCGCCTCCGACGCCGCCATCGCCGTACGGCTGCGCACCGGCGAGTTCTACGGCGCCAACTGGGGCAACGCCAACCGGACGATCTGGTACGACGGCCGGACCAAGCAGGCCTTCCCCTCCACCGGGCTGCTCGACGGCGAGGCGGCGCTGGGCGGGCTGGCGGAGAAGGTGAGCCGGCGGCTGGAGGCCCGCGGGTCGGGCGGGGTGGGGGCGAATCCCGAGCTGTTCGACTCGATGGCCTTCAACCGCGACGGGGATCTCGTGGTGGAGTTCGACGACTGCCAGGTCGGCGCCTGCTCCTTGGGGAGGGTGGCGGAAGCCGTACCGGCCGCCGAGGTGGAGCCGCTGCTGTCGGCGGCGGGACGGCGGGCCCGGGAGGCGGCCCGCGCGGCCGCGCCGCCGACGCCGGAGACCACGCCGAAGGTGACGCCCACGCACAGCCCGGAGGCGACCAGCAACCAGGCGGGCACGGTCGACTGCGCGAAGACGAAGTGCGTCGCGCTCACCTTCGACGACGGGCCGGGGCCGCACACGGCGATGCTGCTTGACACGTTGCGCGACGCGGGGGCGCGCGCGACGTTCTTCACGGTCGGCGTCAACGCCGCGGCCCGGCCCGACCTTCTGCGCCGGATGAGCGGCGAGGGACACCTGGTGGGCAGCCACAGCTGGGCGCACCGGGACCTGTCGAAGCTGTCGAGCAGCAAGATCGCCGACTCGCTGATCCGGACCCAGGACACGTTGACGGCCACGCTCGGTGAGCGGCCGACTCTGGTCCGGCCGCCGTACGGAGCGATCAGCAAGGATGTTGTGGCGGTTTCGAAAGAGCTGGGGATCTCGCTCGTCAACTGGGACGTCGACACCCGCGACTGGCGTGACAGGAAGGCGGGGGTCGTGGCCGAGCGGGCGGTCAAGGGCGCGCATCCTGGGGCGATCATCCTGATGCATGACATTCACCGCACGACCGTTGAGGCGGTTCCGGGCGTCCTCAAAAGACTCCGCGGGAAGGGTTACACCTTCGTCACCGTTCCAGAGTTGTACGGCTCTGCTGGGATGCAGGCCGGACGCCTGTACCCGTCGGGGGCCAGCGGTGCACGCAAGCAACCCCTGACGTAGCCTGAGCTTTGGGGGGACGTATAGTTGGCGCTCGTGACCCGAACCACCCTCTTCGCCCGCCTGCACGTCGATCTCGGCAGGCTCGCGTCCGGGCTGTGTCACCCTTAGTCGTTCTCCCCCGCCACCCCTAACTTTCAACGCGTTTACCCGCATTGTGCGGCGAGGAAACGTCTTGACCCTCCCGAGGATCTAGCATGGAAACAGAGACCGCGCCCGCTCCCGCGCAATGGCGCGTCGAGGAGGACTCGTGACCGAGCGTAGCGAGGGCACCCGCGAGCACACCGCGCCGACCAAGGAGGCGCCGTGACGAAGCAGGTTCAGCAACTCGACCGTGTGATCATCAGATTCGCCGGTGACTCCGGCGACGGCATGCAGCTCACCGGCGACCGCTTCACCGCGGGCACCGCGGAGTTCGGCAACGACCTGTCCACGTTGCCCAACTTCCCCGCCGAGATCCGCGCCCCCGCAGGAACGCTGCCGGGTGTGTCCAGCTTCCAGCTGCACTTCGCCGACCACGACATCCTCACGCCGGGGGACGCTCCGAACGTCCTGGTGGCGATGAACCCCGCCGCGCTCAAGGCCAACCTCGGCGATCTTCCCCGGGGCGCGGACATCATCGCCAACACCGACGAGTTCACCAAGCGCAACCTGCAGAAGGTCGGCTACGAGGGCAACCCCCTCGAGAACGACTCGCTGTCGGAGTGGCGGGTGCACGCGGTGCCGCTGACCTCCCTCACGGTCAAGGCCCTTGAGGGCTTCGACCTGTCGAAGAAGGACGCCGAGCGCTCGAAGAACATGTTCGCGCTCGGCCTGCTGTCGTGGCTCTACCACCGGCCGACCGAGCACACGATCACGTTCCTGGAGCAGAAGTTCGCGAAGAAGCCCGAGATCGCCAAGGCGAACATCGCGGCCTTCCAGGCGGGCTGGAACTTCGGCGAGACGACCGAGTCGTTCTCGGTCTCCTACGAGATCAAGCCGGCCAAGCTGGCGCCGGGCGTCTACCGCAACATCTCCGGCAACCAGGCTCTCGCCTACGGCCTCATCGCCGCGAGCGTGCAGGCCAAGCTGCCGCTGTTCCTCGGCTCCTACCCGATCACCCCGGCCAGCGACATCCTGCACGAGCTGTCCAAGCACAAGAAGTTCGGCGTGCGGACGTTCCAGGCCGAGGACGAGATCGCCGGTGTCGGCGCCGCCCTGGGCGCGGCCTTCGGCGGCGCGCTGGGCGTGACCACCACGTCGGGTCCCGGCGTCGTGCTCAAGGGCGAGACCGTCGGCCTCGCGGTCATGACCGAGCTGCCGCTGATCCTGGTGGACGTGCAGCGCGCGGGCCCCTCCACCGGCATGCCGACCAAGACCGAGCAGACCGACCTGCTGATGGCCATGTTCGGCCGCAACGGCGAGTCGCCGGTGCCGATCGTGGCGCCCAGTTCGCCGAGCGACTGCTTCGACGCGGCCATCGAGGCCGCGCGGATCGCGGTGAAGTACCGCACGCCGGTCTACCTGCTGTCCGACGGCTACCTGGCCAACGGCTCCGAGCCGTGGCGCCTGCCCGAGGTCTCCGACCTGCCCGACATCTCCACCGAGTTCGCGGTCAAGAACGGCGACGAGGAGTTCCTGCCCTACAAGCGCAACACCGAGACGCTCGCCCGCGCCTGGGCCATCCCCGGCACGCCGGGCCTGGAGCACCGCATCGGCGGCATCGAGAAGGCCGAGGGCAGCGGCAACATCTCCTACGACCCCAACAACCACGACCTCATGGTCCGGCTGCGCCAGGCCAAGATCGACGGGATCGACGTCCCCGATCTGGAGGTCGACGACGTCCACGACGGCACCAAGGTGCTGGTGCTGGGCTGGGGTTCGACGTACGGGCCCATCGCGGCGGCGGTGCGGCGGATCAGGAAGGCCGGCGGCAAGGTCGCCCAGGCTCACCTGCGCCACCTCAACCCGCTGCCCGCCAACGTCGGCGAGGTGCTCAAGAGCTACGACAAGGTGCTGCTGCCCGAGATCAACCTGGGACAGCTGGCCCTGCTCCTGCGCGCGAAGTTCCTGGTGGACATCATCAGCTACAACCGTGTGCGCGGGCTTCCGTTCAAGGCCGAGGAGCTGGCCGGAGTCATTCAGGACGTGATTGAGAAATGACTGAGCTGGTCAATGGCAAGGGGCTGAACCTCATCCCCAAGACCGACGTGAAGCAGACGCTCAAGGACTTCAAGTCCGACCAGGAGGTGCGCTGGTGCCCGGGTTGCGGTGACTACGCGATCCTGGCCGCGGTGCAGAGCTTCCTGCCCGAACTGGGGCTCAAGCGGGAGAACATCGTCTTCGTCTCCGGCATCGGCTGCTCCTCGCGGTTCCCGTACTACCTCAACACCTACGGCTTCCACTCGATCCACGGCCGCGCGCCGGCGATCGCGACGGGGCTGGCGGCCAGCCGCCCCGACCTGTCGGTGTGGGTGATCACGGGTGACGGCGACGCGCTGTCGATCGGCGGCAACCACCTCATCCACGCGCTGCGCCGCAACGTCAACCTGAACATCCTGCTGTTCAACAACAGGATCTACGGTCTGACCAAGGGCCAGTACTCGCCCACCTCCGAAGTCGGCAAGATCACCAAGTCGACGCCGATGGGCTCGCTGGACAAGCCGTTCAACCCGATCTCGCTGGCCATCGGCGCCGAGGCCTCGTTCGTGGCGCGCACGATCGACTCCGACCGCAAGCACCTGCAGTCGGTCCTGCGCGAGGCCACCGCGCACCGGGGCACGTCGCTGGTGGAGATCTACCAGAACTGCAACATCTTCAACGACAACGCCTTCGAGCCGCTCAAGGACCCCGAGGTCCGCGACGACATCACGCTGCGGATGGAGCACGACCAGCCGATCGTGAGCACCTCCAAGGCCGTGGTCAGGGCGGCCAACGGCGGCATCGAGGTGGTCGCGCGCGATTCGGTGAGCGAGGACCAGATCCTCGTCCACGACGCGCACAACCCGGACCCGTCGCTCGCGTTCGCGCTCAGCAGGCTCGACGAGCCGGCGTTCGAGCACGTGCCGATCGGCATCTTCCGGCAGGTGGACCGCCCGGCCTACGACGTGCTCATGGCCGAGCAACTGGAGCAGGCGGCCACCGGGAAGGGCCCGGGAGATCTCAGCGAGCTTCTGCTCGGCGGAGACACCTGGCGCATCGGCTGAGCCGAGCCGACAATGTCTCCGTAGCAGAACCTCTGTCGCGGAGACTCACTTGGCTGCCAAGAGCGTGCTGTCTGCCGTCTTGCTCTTGGCGGCCGCATTTCTCGGCTTACCGGCGGTGGCCATACCGCCGGCGGTAGCCGCGCACGTCTCCGTCGTGGAGTCCGAGCAAGCGCCCGTCGAACCCGACTGCGGCGGTCACCCCTGCCGCCTGACCAGGACTCCACGGCACGCCTGGCCCGCGCACTGCTCGCCCAGGCGCTCGTCCCCCGTCGCCACGGCCACCGCCGCCGCGCGGCCGCAACGGCAGCGCCGGGAGATCCGCAGGTACGTCCCGCGACGCCGCACGCGAAGCCACCGCCGCCTCACACGGGCGGGGCCCGACCCCGATCCCCACAATCCCGGCCACCCCCCGCCCAGTCCGAGGGGGCCGCCGCCCCTCCGTTCAGGCACGTTCCGACATGTCATGAAGGAGGGAAAAGAGAATGCCGCAATGGCAAGGAACTCGCGCGCTGGTCACCGGCGCCAGCGGGTTCATCGGATCGCATCTCGCGCGCAGGCTCGAACTGCTCGGCGCCGAGGTGCACGCGGTGAGCAGGCAGCCGCAACCGCAGGTAGGAGCCGAGATCTGGCACCGGTGCGACCTGCGCGAGGCGGCGCCCACCGCCGACCTCCTGGGCACGATCCGGCCCCGCCTGGTCTTCCACCTGGCCAGTGAGGTCACCGGGATCAGGGACGTCGGCATGGTCAGAGCCATGCTGGACGGCAACCTGGTCGCCGCGGTCAACCTGCTCACGGCCGCGGCGGGACAGCCCATGAAGCTGGTCTTCGCCGGGTCCATCGAGGAGATGCGCTCCGAGGAGAGCGCGCCGCACTCGCCGTACTCCGCGGCCAAGTCCGCGGCCACGGTATACGCACGGCTCTTCCACCATCTGTGGTCGGTGGACGTGTCCGTGCTGCGCATCGCGATGGTGTACGGCCCCGGCCAGCGGGACATCGCCAAGCTGGTGCCGTACGTGACCACGGAGCTGCTCAACGGGCGCTCGGCCCGGATCGGCAGCGGCTCCCGGCTGGTCGACTGGATCTACATCGACGACGTGATCGAGGCGTTCGTCGCGGCGGCGGAGAGTGAGAAGGCCGCCGGTGGCATGTACGACGTGGGCAGCGGGGTGGGCGTGTCCATCAGGGACACGATCGAGCTGCTCCATCGTCTGGCCGCCAGCCCGATCACGCCCCAGTACGGCGCGCTGCCCGACCGGCAGCTCGACCGCGCCCATATCGCCGACGTCGGCCCCGCCGGGTCGACGCTCGGCTGGCAGCCCAGAACCTCACTCGTCGACGGGCTGAAGAACACGATCGCCTGGTACGCCGACCAGCAGAGAAAGTCCTGATCAAGGGAGGTGGCAGACCGGCGACCCCGGCCTGCCACCGCTCAAACGGTCTCCGGCGCCAGACGCCGGACCGACGGCA
This sequence comes from Nonomuraea sp. NPDC050540, assembly GCF_044457485.1. Lineage (NCBI taxonomy): Bacteria > Bacillati > Actinomycetota > Actinomycetes > Streptosporangiales > Streptosporangiaceae > Nonomuraea > Nonomuraea sp. NPDC050540. The sequence goes on along the minus strand of NZ_JBITHA010000004.1, from coordinate 558,309 downwards.
GCTGGCTGAGCTGAAGGACGCTGTAGCCGAACAGCAGCACGCCCAAGGGGAGATGCAGGGTCACCGCCTGCGCGATGCCCAGCGCGATCTGCGCCAGGACGAGAACGAAGAACCCGGCCGAGTACAGGACGGGCCGGCCAGCGCCGCCGCCCCGCCGCCAGACCAGGATCACCGCGATCAGGTGCACCAGTCCCGCGGCGAACACCGAGTACGCCGAGGCGCTGTGCAACACCCGTCCACTGGGAGCGGTCAGCAGCAGCCCGGCGGTGATGGAAGTAAGGAAGAGGGCCACGGCTTGCAGGATGATCGCGACACGCAGGAACACGGGTGACTCCTCGACGGCCAGGACGGCGCTGGATGGATCTGTCATGAGTACGACGCCGTAGCCCGCCGGAACGTGAGGCCTCACATTCCCCGCGGCTGTGTCGTCGGATCTCCGAGACAACGCCGATCATAGGGAGAAGCCCCATGTCCGCATCCATTGAGTCGCGCCTGCCCGACCCCATGCAGTTCTTTCCCGAGGTGGGGACGATCGCCGGCGCCATGACCAAGGCCACCCACAACGGCGCGATCCCGGCCATCACCATCATCCTGATCCAGCTGCGCGCCGGGCAGATCGCCGGCAGCACATACCACACCGTCCGGCAGACCGAACTGCTGCGCAAGGCCGGGGAGACGGAGGAGCGCATCGCCGCCCTGCCGTCCTGGCGGGACGCCCCCTACTTCACCGACGCCGAACGGGCCGCGCTGGAATTGGTGGAGGCGGTCCTCACCCCGAACCCGTCCGGGGAGCGCGTCCCCGACGAGCTGTACGCCAGGGCGGCGGCCCTCTACGACGAGAAGGCGCTCTGGACACTCATTCTCACGATCGGCCAGATCTGCTTCTTCATCCCGGTCGCCCTCATCGCCAAGCCGATCCCCGGCCGGCCGCTCGGAAAGAACTACAGCAAGGTGGCCGAAGGTGGCCTACCTGGGTAGAAGGCTGGCGCGGTGGCAGCCCGTAGGCGAAGATGACGCGGTGGGATCTCCCTTGCGGAATTTATTCGTCGACGGTCCTAATTCCGTCGCGGCAAAGGCGCGGGCGCGCCGCTGGCGTTGGGTGGCCGAAAGCTTTCCCGACCTGGGACAGATGAACGTCATCGACCTCGGCGGCACCGCCACCGCCTGGATGCGCGCCCCGATCAAACCGGCCAGCGTCCACGTCATCAACCTGGCGCACGATGACCAGGAGCTGCCGAGCTGGCTCAGGACGGAAGTGGGCGACGCCTGTGACCTGCCCAAACGCATTCTGGGCGACGACTATGACCTGGTCTTCTCCAACGCGGTGATCGAGCACGTGGGCGGCTACGCCAGGCGGCAGGCGTTCGCCGACGCGGTGCACTCGCTCGCCGGGCGGTTCTGGGTCCAGACGCCCTACAGATACTTTCCGGTCGAGCCGCATGTGCTTTTTCCTTTCTACCAATTCCTGCCGCTGAACGTCCGGGCCCGGATCAACCGGCGCTGGCCGCTGGTGCACACCAAGTCCCCCGACTGGTCGGCGGCGCTCCAGGACGCGCTGGAAATCGAGCTGATCGGCCGCGCGGAAATGGCGCTGCTTTTCCCCACCGCGCGGATGAGGGCCGAAAGGGTGGCGGGGCTCACCAAATCGCTGATCGCGATCAAGGCGTGACGGTCTCGATCGGGCTGGCCGGCGCCGGGCCGTGGGCGCGGGCGTTTCACGCGCCGACGTTCGCCGCGGGTCCCGAGACACGGCTGGCGGGTGTCTGGTCGCGCGATCCCGGCAACGCGGCACGGGTCGGCGTGCCGGTGTCCGACACGTTCGACGAGCTTTTGGAACGTTGCGACGCCGTGGTGTTCGCCGTGCCGCCGGACGTGCAGGCGGCTCTGGCGGTCCGGGCGGCGCGGGCGGGCCGGGCCGTACTGCTGGAAAAGCCGCTCGCGCTCGACGTCGCCGCGGCGGAGCGGGTGGCGGCGGAGGTCGGGCGGGCGGGCGTCCCGAGCATGCTGACGCTCACCAACCGCTTCCGTCCCGGCGTGCGCGCGTTCCTGCGCGCGTGCGCCGAGACCAGCCTGTACGGCGGGCGGGCCTGCCAGCTCACCAACGAGTTCCGCGACGGCACGTTCGCCCACAGCCCGTGGCGGAGCAGGGGCGGCGTCCTCTACAACACCGGCCCGCACGGCCTCGACCTCCTCGACGCCGCCCTCGGCACGATCAAGGAGGTCAGCTCGGCCGGATCGGCCGTGCACATGCTGACCTGCCTGCACGAGGGCGGCGCTGTCAGCCAGCTGACGCTGTCGGGCCAGGTGCCCGGCGTCGGCAAGCGCACGGTCTACGAGATGTACGGCCCGCACGGCGAGCTTCGCCTCGACCTGGCCGACCTGGCCGGCGACTCCGAGCCGACCAGGGCGGCGCTGCGCGCGGAGTTCGCCGCGGCGGTGCGCGAGTGGCGTCCCCATGAGATCGACGTGAACAGGGGCCTGCACCTGCAAAAACTGCTGGCCGCGGTGTAACGGGGTCATCCACCGCCCGATTACCTAAAGCTGACCTGGGAGGGGCATGTGGGGGATTCGGTCGTCAACCTGACCGTGCACGGCATCGGCGAAACCCGCCGGACGCTCGATCCGGGCGAGGATCTGACCTGGGTGAGCGTGGAACGGTTCGAGCAGGTCATGGACGCGGTGGTGAACCGGCCCGACGTGCGGATCACCTTCGACGACGGCAACGCCTCCGACCTGGAGATCGCGCTGCCGAGGCTGCTGGAGCGGGGACTGCAGGCGGAGTTCTTCGTGCTGGCCGGCGAGCTCGGCAAGCCGGGCCGCCTGGACGAGGACGGGGTGCGGACGCTGGTGGCCTCCGGGATGCGGGTGGGCTCGCACGGCTGGGCGCACCGCGACTGGCGGCGCGTCTCGGCGCGCGAGGCCGAACAGGAGCTGGCCCAGGCACACACGGTGCTGAGCGAGGTGTCCGGGCGCCGGGTGTCACGGGTGGCGATCCCGTTCGGCTCCTACGACCGACGCGTGCTGGCCAGGCTCAGGCGGGCGGGAGTGAGCCGGGCGTACACCAGCGACGGCGGGCGGGCCAGGCCCGGCGGCTGGCTGCAGGCGCGTACCAGCCTCAAGCACGATCTGGACAGCGCGTGGATCGAGCGGGTCCTGCACTCCGGGACGTCGCTGCGCGATCTGGGCGCCCGCCTCTACAAAAGGACACGCGGATGAAGCGGGTCGCGGTGGTGATCGTCACCTACAACAGCGCCGACGTGATCGACGGCTGCCTGCGCTCGATCGTCGCGGGTTCGGAGGGCGTGAAGCTCATCGACGTGGTGGTGGCCGACAACGCCTCCAAGGACGACAGCGTGGCGCTGGCGAAGGCGGGCGGGGCGCGGGTGGTGGAGGTGGGCTCGAACGCGGGGTACGCGGCGGGCTTCAACGCCGCCGTGGCCGCGCTCGACCTGGGGGAACTGGACGCCGTCTACCTGATCAACCCGGACTGCCGGCTGCGGCAGGGATCCATCCTGCCGCTGGCGGAGGCGGCCTGGCGGGGGATCGCGGCGCCGTACATGGTGAATCCGGACGGCTCGCTGCAGCCGTCGCTGCGGCGGATGCCGTCGATCGGCCGGGCCGCGGTGGAGGCGGCCATCGGCGGGATCCGGGCGGGCCGGCTCGGCAGGCTGGGCGAGCTGGTGACGCACCCGAGTGAGTACGCCGAAGCGCGCGAGGTCGCCTGGGCGACCGGCGCGGCGCTGTGCATGTCGGCGCGGATGCTGGCCGAGCTCGGGCCGTGGGAGGAGTCGTTCCTGCTCTACAGCGAGGAGACCGAGTACTGCCTGCGCGCCGCCGACCACGGCTGGGCCACCTGGTACGAGCCGGCGTCGGTGATCGAGCACATCGGCGGCGACTCGGCGGTGAACCCGTCGCTGGCGGCGCTGCTGATGATCAACAAGGTGACGTTGTTCCGGCGCCGGCGCGGCCCTCTGGCCGGGGGCCTGTACTTCCTGATCGTGCTGCTCGGCGAGGCGGCGCGGGCGCTGACCGGGCGCAGGACCTCGCGCGAGTGCGTGGCCTGGCTGCTGCGGCCCGCGCGGCGCTGGAAGAGCCTGCCGCAATGAGGCTGCTGCCCTTCCACGAGCTCACGCTGGAGCAGCTCGACACCTGGCACGGGCTGCGCGCGGCCAATCCGGCGCTGGACAGTCCCTTCTTCCATCCGCGCTTCGCCGGGGCGGTGCACGCGAGCGGCCGGGCCGTGCACGTGGCCGTGGGCGAGGACGCGATGCTGGCCTGCCATCTGATCGGCTCGACGCTGCGTCCTGCCGGGTGGCCGGGGGCGGACTTCCAGGGGCCGCTGCTGGCGCCGGGGACCGCCTTCGAGCCGCTGCGGCTGCTCGGCAAGGGGGTGACCGGGTTCGAGTTCGACCACCTGGTGGAGGGGGTGGCGGGGTTCGACCGGTGGACGGTCACCCGGCGGGCCTCGCCGTACGTGGAGGTGGAGGGCGGGCTCGACGGCTACCTCGCCCGCGCGTCGAAGGCGGGCAAGGACAACATGGGGCAGGCGCGCAGGCGCGCCGCCAAGGCCGGGCGCGAGCTGGGGCCGGTGCGCTTCGCCGCCGACAGCCTGGACGAGGACGCGCTGGCGCGGGTGATCGAGCTGAAGCGGGACCAGTACCGGGCGACGGGCGCGCGCGACTACTTCGCCGAACCCGGCCGTACGGACCTGCTCAAGCTGCTCCTGCACACCCGCGAGCCGGACTTCTCGGGCATCCTGTCGACCCTGCACGCCGGTCCGCACCTGCTGGCCGCTCACTTCGGGATCAGGTCGGGCGGGGTGCTGCACTGGTGGTTCCCGGTCTACGACCCCGGCCACGCCAAGCTGGCGCCCGGCTGGATCCTGCTGCGTGAGCTGGTGCTGGCCGCGCCGTCCCTGGGCGTGGAGCGCATCGACCTCGGGCGCGGCGACGACGAGTACAAGCGCCGCGCCAAGACGGGCGAGACGACCGTGGGTCAAGGTCTGGTCACCCGCAATCCGGTACGGCGGGCCGCCCGCACCGCGCTGGAGCGGGCCAGGCCCACGCTGAGCCGGATGAAGCGCCGCCTGACATGACCACCTAGCGCAGCCGCCGCTCCAGCGGCCGTTCGACATACCGGTAGAGCGCCCACGAGGCGGCGAGCGCGAGCGCGAGCATGCCCGCGACCGCCAGCAGCACGACGGGAACCGCCCGGTCGCCCCCGACCAGCCGCCCCGCCACCCTGATCACCGGCTGATGGACGAGGTAGAAGGCGAAGGAGATCTCCCCCAGCCACACCATGGGCCGCGAGGCCAGGAACGAGACCCGCTCCCCCAGGTTGTCGCTGGTCGCCGCCGCCGCGATCAGCAGCGCGAACGGCCCCGCCGTCCAGGCCACCCATCCCCAGCGCTCCCACACGAACGGCACCGTGGCATAGGCCGCCAGCGCGATCACCGCCGCGACCGGCAGGCCGGGCCCCCGCCAGCGCCCGGAGGCGACCAGCAACGCCAGCGTGATGCCCAGCGCGAACTCCAGCGCCCGCGTGACCGGGAAGATCCAGACGAACCAGTAGGCGATCTCGTCACCCATCGGCTGGGACAGCAGCGGCACCGCCCAGATGCCCGCGAGCATCCCGCCCGCCACCCAGCCCAGCCGATGCGCGGGCACCCGTCGCAGCAACGGCAGCAGCACCGGGAAGGCCGCGTAGAACGCGAGCTCGCACGACAGCGACCAGGCAGGCGTGTTGCCGCCGAAGTAGAAGGCCTCGACCGGCACCCAGCTCTGCAGCAGCGCCAGCCCGCTCAGCGCGGGACCGGCGGAGACGGCGACGCCGGAGACGGCCAGCAACGCCAGTACGGCGAGCCAGGTCAAGACGTGGTTGGGCAGGACACGCGCGGCCCTGCGCCGCCAGAAGACTCCGGCGGAGGTGCCGGGCCGCGCCGACCAGGTCAGCACCATCCCGGACAGGATGAAGAAGAAGGGGACACCGGCGGCGCCCGCGGAGAACAGGGCGGACAGCACCGCCTTCAACGCCGGGTCGCTGGTCAGCCCGGCCGCGTGGATATGGAAACCGAAGACCGCGAAGGCGGCGATCCACCGTAACCCGGTCAGTGAATCCAGCCTCTTGCGAGTTACTACGAGCTCGCTCATCACCCGTAAATATCACGACCTGCTGCCTCTCGTAACGTTCCAAGCGCAGGTATCGATATCCGAGACGTGGGCGGGGGGATGCGCTGCCCTTGCTTGTCTGGAGGGCAGATGAGGATCAGCGTCTTCGGCCTCGGATACGTCGGCTGCGTCTCGGCCGCGTGTCTCGCTTCGATGGGCCACGAGGTCGTCGGAGTGGACGTCAATCCGGAAAAGGCCGAGCTCATCTCCCGCGGGCTCGCGCCCGTGGTGGAGGAGCGGATCGGCGAGCTCACGCGGGAGGTGGTGCAGGATGGCAGGCTGCGTGCCACCACCGACGCGGTCGCGGCCGTGGCGGCCAGCGACCTCTCGCTGATCTGCGTGGGAACGCCGTCGGCGGCGAACGGAAGCCTGTCGACGGCCTTCCTGGAGCGGGTGGCCGAGCAGATCGGGCGGGCGATCGACGGGACGCGCAGGCACACCGTCGTCTTCCGCAGCACCATGCTTCCGGGCACCTGCGCGGACCTGCTCATCCCGATCCTGGAGCGCGCCTCGGGCCTGAAGGCGGGGACGCATTTCGGGGTGGCGGTGAATCCGGAGTTCCTGCGCGAGGGCACCAGCGTGCGTGACTTCTTCGACCCGCCGAAAACGGTGATCGGGGAATCCGATCGCGAGACGGGCGATCTGGTCGCCGCGTTATACCGGGATTTACCGGGTGAGGTATTCCGCGTCCCGATTCCCGTCGCCGAGATGACGAAATATGCCGACAACGCGTTCCATGCGGTGAAAATTGGTTTCGCCAATGAGATCGGCGCCGTCTCCCAGGCCCTCGGCATCGACTCCCACCGCGTCATGGACATCTTCCTGGCCGACAGGAAGCTCAACGTCTCCCCCGCTTACCTGCGCCCCGGCTTCGCCTTCGGCGGCTCCTGCCTGCCCAAGGACCTGCGCGGCCTGGTCTACGCCGCGCGCCGGGCCGACGTCTCCGTACCGCTGCTGTCCCACGTGCTGCCCGCCAACGAGGCGCACCTGCAGCGCGCACTCGACCTGGTCATCGGCGCCGACCGGCGCAAGGTCGGGCTGTTCGGGCTGTCGTTCAAGCCCGGCACCGACGACCTGCGGGAGAGCCCGCTCGTCGAGATGGCCGAACGCCTGCTCGGCAAGGGCTACGACCTGCGCATCTACGACGCGAACGTCACCCTGTCGCGGCTGATGGGCGCCAACCGCGCCTACGTCGAGCAGCGCCTGCCGCACCTGGCCGACCTGCTCACCGACTCCGCGCAGGAGGTGCTCGACCACGCCGAGGTGTGCGTGGTCGGCTGCAAGGACCAGGCCGTGCTCGACGTGCTCACGCGCGCCGGGGACCGCCCGGTCATCGACCTCGTCCGCCTGCCCGACGCCGAGCAGCGGCGGGCTGAACCTGGATATGTGGGCCTTGGCTGGTAGGAAAGCGCTGATCCTTGTCGAGAACCTCTCCGTGCCGATGGACCGGCGCGTCTGGCAGGAGAGCACGACGCTGCGCGACGCGGGCTGGGAGGTGCACGTCATCTGCCCGCAGGGCGCCAAGCAGGACACCGAGCCGTACGCCGTCATCGACGGCATCACCATCCACCGCTACCCGCTGACCGCCGCGACCGGCGGCCCCAAGGGCTACCTCAAGGAGTACGGCACCGCCCTGTGGCACACGTTCCGCCTGTCCAGGCGTGTGGGCCCGGTCCACGTCGTCCACGGCTGCAACCCGCCCGACTTCTTCTTCCTCGTCGCCCTCCTGGCCAAGCTGCGCTGGCGCAGCCGTTACGTCTTCGACCAGCACGACCTCATCCCCGAGCTGTACGAGTCCCGCTTCACCCGCGGCCGCGACCTGCTCTACCGGGCGGTCTGCGCCCTGGAGAGGGCCACCTACCGGGTCGCCGACGTCGTCATCGCCACCAACGAGTCCTACCGGCAGGTGGCGCTCACCCGCGGCGGCAAGCGGCCCGAGGACGTCTTCGTCGTCCGCAGCGCCCCTGTCGTCGAGCGCTTCCACCAGGTGCCGCCCGAGCCCGAGCTCAAGAAGGGCCGCCCCCATCTGCTGTGCTACCTGGGCGTCATGGGGCCGCAGGACGGCGTCGACTACGCGTTACGCGCGCTGGCCAAGCTCCGCGACGAGCTGGGCCGTGACGACTGGCACGCGGTCTTCGTCGGCGGCGGCGACACGTTCGAGGCCATGGTCGAGCTGTCGAGGACGCTCGGGCTGGAGGACGTCGTCGAGTTCACCGGCCGCATCCCCGACGCGGACCTGCTGCGCTATCTGTCCACGGCGGATGTCTGCCTGGCGCCCGACCCGCTCAACCCGCTCAACGACGTCTCCACGATGAACAAGATCATGGAGTACATGGCGATGGCCCGGCCGATCGTCTCCTTCGACCTGCGCGAGGCCAGGGTCTCGGCGGGCGAGGCGGCCCGGTACGCGCCGCCCAACGACGAGTCGGAGTTCGCCAAGCTGATCGCGCTGCTGCTGGACGACCCGGACGAGCGCCGCAAGATGGGCGAGATCGGGCAGGCCCGGGTGTCGGGGCCGCTGTCCTGGGCGAACTCGCGCACCGCGCTGCTGGCCGCCTACGAGGCCGCCGTCGCCTCATCATGAGCTCAGCGGCTGCTGGCGTCGGTGCCCCAGTCGGCGGGGCGGCCGCGCCGTACCCGGGTCAGGAGACGGTCGGCGAGGAGGACGGCGAGGTAGCAGCCGGCGTCGAGCACGCTCACCCGGCCGGCGCGCAGCAGCGCGCCCAGATCGCCCAGCCGCAGCGGCACCGCGTTGACCGGCCGGCCGAGCTCGGCCAGCTGCCGGTTGCCCAGCCGCACCCGCACGCGGCGGCGCAGGTGCGCGCGGACCGAGCGCGCGGGACGCACCACCGAGCTCGCGCCGTCCACGACCACGCGCTCGTGCGGCGCGAAGCTCGCGTGCACCCAGCCGTCGTCGGACAGCACGTCGGGCAGCGGGAAGACGCGCGCGTGCCCCTCCTTGCCCAGCGCGTAGACGCCGACGCCGGCCAGCGCGCGGTGCGGCGCCACGAGCGCGTCGTGCACGCGGTGCACCCGCCCGGCCACCCACGTGGCGCCCTCCAGGTCCCAGACGGGCCTGGGCGCGGCGGCCAGGACACCCGGCCGGGCCAGCGCGGCCGCGAGCGCGCGGGCGGAGTCCGCGTCGAGCCCGACGTCGGCGTCGGCGTAGATCCGCGGGAAGGCGCCGCAGGCGGCGTCTCCCATCCGCAGCGCGTTGGCCTTGCCCGCGACCGGCGTCTCCAGCACCCGCACGCCGGGGCGCGCGGCGGCCGATACGGTGGCGTCGGCGCAGGCGTTGGCCACCACGATCACCTCGAACTCGCCCGGAGCCGCGCCGCCGAGCAGCCGGTCGAGTCCGGCCGCGATGACCGCTTCCTCGTTGTGCGCGGGGATGACGATGCTGGCGACGGGATTCACCTGTCGTTCCCTTCGGAAGGCCGACCATGAGAGTAGAGCGGACCGCCCTGGACGGGGTCCTGCTGTTCGTTCCGACCCCGCACCGTGACGATCGGGGCCTGTTCACGCGGACGTTCGACGCGGTGCTCGCGGCCGAGCACGGCATCGACCCGGCCGCGTTCGTCCAGGACAGCCAGTCGCGCTCGCGCCAGGGCACGATTCGCGGAATGCACGGGCGAGCCGGGCGCGGTGAGGCCAAACTGGTGAGATGTGCGCGAGGGGCGGTCCGTGACATGCTCGTCGACATCCGGCCGGGTTCGCCGACGTTCGGCCGGAGCCAGGCGGTCACGCTCGACGACGAGAGCTTCGTGACCCTCTACGTGCCCGCTGGATTCCTGCACGGATTCCAGGCCCTGACCGAGCAGACCGACGTCTGCTACCGCATCGACCGCGAGCACGACCCGTCCGAGGACCTCTCGGTCCGCTACGACGACCCGGACCTCAAGATCGACTGGCCGCTGCCCGCCGCGGCGGTCAGCGCGCGTGACCTCGCCGCCGGTTCGTGGGCGCGGCTGCTCGACCGCCTGACCTGAAGGAGTGGCTGCGATGCGACGGTTGTTCAAGGGCCTGCCCGTGCTCGCCGCGCTGGTGACGACGGCGGCGTGCACGGCCGCGGGCGGCCAGGCGCCGTCGAGCGGGGCCCTGACCCCGCGGGGCGGGCCGACCGTCACGGTCACGGTGACCGCCTCGGCGAACCCGTCGCCGAGCGCCTCCCCGCTGACCAGCACCGGCAAACCGCAGCCGACGCCCAAGGCCACGAGCAGGCCGACCGCGCTGGGTCCGCGCCAGGTCGTCGCGCCCGACGGCCGCGCCTGCCCCGACCACCCGACGGCCGCCTGCACCGGCGTGCCGCCCGGCACCAAGCTCACCGAGGCGGTGCTCAACGACAGCGGCCAGGCCCACCGCGTCGACGTGGCCGGGCGGCGGCTCGACCGCGTGCACATCAAGGGCGACCTGGTCGTCCTGGCCGACGACGTGGTGATCACCAACAGCGTGATCGACGGCCGCATACTCAACGAGAAGGACAGGAAGCTCAAGCGCTTCACGATCAGCGACAGCACGGTCGGCCCCGAGCAGGGCTGCGACAGCCTGCCCGGCATCGGGGACGGCGAGTTCACCGCGGTCCGCGTGCACGTGCGCAACCACGGCGACGGCATCCGCTTCTCCGGCGACAACATCGTCGTCCAGGACTCCTTCATCGACCTGTGCTCCAACCCGAAGGACCACTCCGACGGCATCCAGGGCTATTACGCCAGAAGCAACCTGGTCTTCGACCACAACACCATCGACCAGCGCGACGTCACCGACCACAACGCGCCGATCTTCATCCCGCGCACGCAGAACCCCGACGTGGAGAACGTCGTGATGACCAACAACCTGCTGATGGGCGGCACGTTCAGCATCCAACTCTGGGACATCGGCGGGTACGTGATCTTCCGCAACAACCTGCTCGTCGACAACACCTGGGACTACAAACCGGCGGAGGTCGAGTGCGCCACCGTCGACTGGCGCGACAACAAGCTCGTGACCATCGACGACGCCTACCGGGTGACCGGGGTGGTCGGGCCGCTGGCCTGCATGGGCTGAGCCTCCTGCCTGGCCACGCGCAGCAGCGCGCCGCACGCGCCGATGAGCAGGAACATGAGCCCAGTCACGGTGGCGAAGGCGAGCAGGTCGAAGGTGGCCGAGGCCACGATCGGGGCCAGCATGACGCCGCCCAGCGTCAGCCCGAGATCGCGCACGTGCGGGTCCTTGCTGAGCCTTCTGGCCCAGAGCCCGGCCACGATGCCCAGCGCCATCATGATGACGTAGACGGCGGTGCCTATCAGGCCCAGGTCGATCGCGGTCTGCATGTACTGGTTGTCGAACACCTGATATTTCGGGAAATACCAGCTGCCGGTGCCGCGCCCCAGCCACAGGTGCCGCTCGATCTCGGCGATGGCGATGCCGTAGTCGTGCGTGCGGTACTGCACGCTGGAGTCGGTGAAGAAGTTGACGAACAGGTCGAGGAACGTGCCCAGCAGCCCCGGCACCGCCACCTTCATCACCGCCAGGAAGCCGGCGAGCACGGCCAGCGCCCGCAGCCGCCGCTTCCACGTCCATCCGCACACCAGCACCGCGCCGATCGCCACCAGGCTCAGCACCGCCGAACGCGAGACCGAGAACATCAGCCCGGCCCCGATCATCGCCGTACACGCCCACCAGCGCAGGAACGGCCGGCCCAGCGCCTTGGCCCGCAGCGCGTAGTGCGCGGCGATCGGCAGCAGCATCGCGCTGATCACGCCGAACTCGATCGGGTGCGCGGTGGTGGCGGCGACCCTGCGCACCGAGCCGCGCTCGAAGACGTAGAGGTCCTCCCAGCTCAGCCGGAGACCGGGCAGCACCAGGTAGCGCGTGATGTCGAAGCCGGTCACGAACTGGATCGCGCCGATGACGCCGATGATCGCGCCACCGGCCACCGCCGCCTTCAGCACGAGGTTCAGCCGCTCGATCCCGCGTACGCCGTCGCAGACCAGCAGCCCGATGCCCAGGTTGGCCAGCAGCAGGAAGAGGTTCTGGTCGGCCAGGTTCAGCTCGTCGGACGGCAGCCAGTGGTAGGTGCCGTAGCCGTAGCTGACCAGGTTCGCGGTGAAGAACAGGAACAGGCCTGAACGCGCCATGTTGCGGCCCTTGGCCGCCCCGAGCGTGGTGGTCAGCTGGGTGATCAGCCACAGCACCAGCCCGATCATGCCGACGATCGCCGCCGGCGTGACCGACAGCGGCAGCCCGCGCACGATGAGCGCGGCCGGCGTCGTCAGCAGGATCACGATGTAGATGCAGGCGATCGTGGCCCCGTCGGCGCGCGGGCCGGCGAACATCCCGTCGAGGTCGGCCACCTGCACCGGCCGGTGCCCGTTGAGGCTGGGCAGCCCGGCGGGCCGGAAGTCGATGGCCATGGTCAGGGCACCCGCTCGGGCAGGACCACCTCGGGCAGGCCCGCGTCCTTGGCCCCCCGCCTGCGCCGGGCCAGCGCGAAGCTCTCCGCGGCGTAGGCGGAGGTCAGCGCGGCCATGCCGCCGAGCGCCAGCGCCACGACCATGGCCCGCGACTTGCGGGCCAGCCGGGGCTCCGGCGCGGTGGGCGCCACGACGTCGGTGACCACGATGTAGGTCGTGGCCGGGGCCGCGACCTGCACCTCCCGCTCGCGCAGCTCCACCCGCGCGCGGGCGCTGACCCGCTGCACGAGCTCACGCGACAGGTCCGGCGACGGGCTCTCCACCTCGATGTACACCAGCGGCCCGTTGGCCATCGCCTCCAGGTTGCTGCTGCCGTTGTTGACGCTCAGCTCGACCGCGCCACCGGGGGGCGCGCCCAGTTCGGTGGCCACGTCGGGCGAGTTGAGCGCGGCGATGAGAATCGAGGCCGTGGCGGTCAGCCCGCGCTCGGTGACGATCAGCGGGTTGAGCTCCGGATTGGGCTCCCTGGGGTTGTACGGCAGCACCCCGCCGTTCTTGGGCAGGGTCAGGGCGATCACGGCGTTCGACGCGTATTGCACCGGGACCGTGCGGTAGACCGCGAGCGAGGCGAAGATCGCCAGCGCGAACGCGGGCAGCACCACATACCAGCGCCGGAACAGCACGCCGATCGTGCTCCAGAAGTCCATGGCGCTCCCGTCAGCCGCCGCGCTCGGTGGCCACGGCGTCCTCGGGCTCGCTGTCGTCCTCCGGCTCTTCCGCCTTGGCCTTGCCGTTGCCGTTGGAGGTCTCCTCGGCGACCACGGCGGGGAAGGAGTCGGTCGGCATGTCGTCCTCGTCGGCGGCGGGCTCCGGGCGTTTGCCCGGAATCTGCGCGTGGACCACCAGTTCCTTCTCCGGTACGGCCGGCGCCCGCGCCACCCGCCTCCGGGCACGGCGGCGCTCCAGCCCGTACACGATGCTGATCCCGAGGAACATCGCGATCACGAAGCCCATCGCGGCGCCCATGAACTTGTCCATGGAGTCCGACTCGGGCGGCGTGGGCGGCACGATGTCCATGAGCACCACGTACGTGGCCGTCGGCGCGCCCAGCTCCCGTTGCCGGCCGTCGAGCTCGCGGATCAGCCGCTCCCGCGCCTTGGCCACGACGTCCGCCGACGCCTTGGCCGAGGTGCTGGTGGCCTCCACATAGAGGAACGGTCCGTCCATGCCGATGAGCCGGGGACTGGTGCTGCCGTCGTTGACGACCAGTTCGGTGGGCCCGTCCTTGGGCGCGCCCAGCTCGACCCGCGTCTCCTCGACGCTCAGCGCGAGCACCAGCGTGGCGACGGCGGTGCTGAGCCCCTCGGTCTGGATGAGCAGCGGGTTGCCGCCGCCGCCCGGGTTGACCGCGTTGCGGTTGACGATGCCGCCGTTGACCGGCGGGGACACCATCATGATGGTGCTCGACATGTAGCGGACCGGGATGACGGCGAAGGTCGCCGCCGCGACGCCTACGGCGGCCAAGGCGACTGGGATCCCAATGCGCTTCTGCAGGAGGAGGCGCAGGAGCGCCTTCCAGAAATTCACGTGCCGGTCTCCCCCTCAGTGCCCGGGACGCAGGCCCCCAACACGATTTCATCGTTCCAATGGGGCTTGTCGTTACATAGCACGCGCGGCTTCCGGTATCCGCTCAAGGTCGCTCGCCCGCATGAAGTCGCCCAGCGTGGTGCCGCTGCACGCGGCGTCCACGTTCGGCGCACCCCTTCCGGCCAGCACGTCGTCCAGATTCACGGTCCGGAAGTCGACGCTGAACCTGGTGCGCCCGGAGGTGTTGGGCACGGTCGAGTGCAGTTGCGCGCCGGAGAACATCAGGATCCCGCCGGGCTCGGGCACGATCCTGATCTCGGGCTGCAGGTCGAGCGGTTCCTCCGGCTTGGGCTGCTCGCGGGTGTCGGAGTGGATGTGGCGCGCGGCCGTGGGCCGCCCGACGCGGTTCCACTCGCCATAGTCGTAACGGGCGCTGCCGTTGGCCACGGGCCGGTCGAAGTAGCGCGGATGGAAGGCCATGACGTTCTCCGGCACCACCTCGAACACCGGGATCCACCAGTTGACCTGGCTGAAGGGCGCCGAATACCAGCAGTCGCGGTGGGCGTGGTAGGCGTAGGAGATGCCCGAGTCGAGGTAGCGGTCGGAGGTGGACGTCCGTAATCGGGGGACGTCGTAGTAGGTGCGCTCCAGGTTCATGCCCATCTCCTCGAAGATCTTGGGCAGGATCTCCTTGCACCGCGGGTGGTGGATGAACCGCGGCTTCAGGTCCGACAGCAGTCCGGCGAACTCTTCTACGGGCATCTCGAACTGCGCCGTCTCCGGGTTCCTGCCCGCGAAGGCCTCCTCGATCAGCTCCCGCGCGAACGTGATCAGCTCGGTCGAGGCCGCCGTGGCCGGAAAGGTGAAGATCTCCCCCTTGAAGATGAGATCCCGGCGAGCGTCGTCGTCAAAGGTGCTGCTGGAGAAGACTGACGTCATGGGTTGAACTTTCTCGTGCTCCCCGCCCCAATTAATTGCTTTATATCTCGGCAATATGGGGCGATCCGTTACATGCCCGGAATGAGGCGCATGAGACGGCGCGTACGGCGGCGCAGCAACATCCGCTGCCGAGCCGCGTAGTGCTTGTAGACCGCGGCCCGCGCCCGGCGGCGCTGGTCGGCGTCGAGCCCGGCCTCCTCGGCGGCGCGCAGCAGCTCGCGGGTGAAGATCACGTTGGCGAAGACGCCGCGCCAGGTCGGCAGCTCGTGCCGCCTGGACATCTTCAGCATGCGGGCCGGAATCCAGATCCGGGCCGCCAGCACCTCGTTGACGTGCGCCCACGGCCCGGCCAGGGCGTAGCGGGCCGCCGCCAGCTCGTCCTCGCGCACCAGGATCGGCCGCGGGATGCTCACCGCCACGTCGCGCCGCATGAGCCCGTAGAGCGGGTCGATGATCGTGTAGCTCTCGGTCAGCAGCCGCAGAAGCTCGGCGAAGCGCTCGACCGGGTCGTCGGAACCCAGCTCGGTGCCCTCGTAGCGGGCCGTGGTGGTCACGCCTTCCGTGGTGTACGCGGTCTGGTGCGTCACCAGGATGACCCGCGGGTCACGCTCGAACTCGCGCAGCACGCGTGAGACGTAGTTCGGCTCGATCCGGTCGTCGTCGCCGATCCAGCGGAAGTACTCGCCCGTCGACAGCTCCATCGCGGTCATGAAGTTGGGGATGGTCCCCAGGTTGCGCGGCTGGCGGTGGTACAGCACGCGCTCGTCGGCCGCCGCCAGCTCGCGGCAGATCTCCTGTGTGCCGTCCGTGGAGGCGTTGTCGGAGATGACCAGCTGGATGTCGGTGTGATCCTGAGCCAGGATCGATCGCACGGTCTCGGCCAGATGCTCGGCGCCGTTGTAGACGGGCAGGCCGATGGAGACGGTCATGACGCGACTTCCTTCTTCCCGAAAGAGGGCATCTTCCTGAGAACGGGCACGACGACAAGGGTGTACACGAGCATGGCGGCGCCGCCCGCGGTGATCAGCTCGACCACCGCCGGAGCACTCACCAGGCGCTCGATCACGTACGCGGTGGCGGTGGCGAGCACAGCCGCGAGCGTCGGACGCAGCAGCGACGGCAGGACGCCGTGCAGGTCCACGCCCGCTCTGCGCAGGAAGAACACGGCCAGCGGCATCGCCGCGGCGACCGAGGCGATCGCCTGGCCGATGGCCGCGCCCCGGATCCCGTCCAGATGCGCGCCGGCGATCAGCGCGGGCAGCAGCACGAAGGCGTGGCCGAGGTTCATCCAGACCGTCGCCTTGGTGGCGCCCTGCGCGGTGAGGATGTCGTAGGTCAGCGCGACCAGCATCCTGACCACCATGACCACCGCCAGCCAGCGCAGCACGCCGGCCGACTGGCCCCACTTCTCGCCGTAGAGGAGGTCGATGAGCGGGTGCGCGAGGGTCGCCATGATCACGGCGAACGGCAGGATGGCGGTGTAGAGCAGTGGGGTGGCCCGCCGTACCCCGTCGGACAGGCGTTCGCCGCCGTCCTCGGCCAGGCGGGAGAACCCGGGGATGGCCACGTTCCTGATCGCGTTGCCGATCAGGCCGGGCACCCAGCTGGAGACGTTGAAGGCGAGCAGGAAGTAGCCGAGCCAGTCCGGGCCCATGACCGCGCCGACCACGATGTAGCCGGCGTTGAGCAGCACGCTCTCCAGCCCGACGCCCGCCGCGGAGGGCAGTCCGAACTTCATCAGCTTGACCGCGATCGGCCGGTCGAAGGCGATCCTGCCGGGCAGCTTGGCCCAGAAGAAGACGATCACGCCGGTGATGACCGCCGCCACGACCTGGCCCCACGCGAAGCTGTACGCGCCCGCGCCCGCCTTGGCCAGCGAGATGGCCACGGCGGCGTTGGCCACGAAGCCGATCGCGATGGCGGTGGTCAGCTTGTCCTGCTCGAAGCGGCGCAGCATGGCCGCGCTGCGTACCGCGGTGAACGCCTCCACCAGGATGATCGCGGTCAGCAGCCGGACCACGCCGGTGGCCTCCGGCGCGCCGGAGGCGGCGGCGTAGTAGGGGGCGCCGAGCCAGAAGATCCCGTAGAGGATGATCGCCGAGACGAACGAGAGCAGGGTCGCGGTCGGCGTGACGTCTTCGAGCTTGCCACGCCACTGCACGACCGCGGCCATGATGCCGAGGTCCTTGACCGTCATGACGAACGCGGTGGCGGCCATGGCCACCGCGAACACGCCGAAGTCCTCGGGGGTCAGCAGCCGGGCCAGGACCAGGCCCATGGTGAACGACCCGGCCCGGGTGATCAGATTCCCGACCAGACCCCAGCGCAACCCGCGCCCGGCCTGCTGACCTATGGATGTCACTGATACTTCTCGCTCTCGTTGACACGTTCCAGCCAGATCTCCCGCCAGAACGGCACGAACTCCCGCGGGCAGTTGACGCTGTAAGCGCCCGCGCAGACGATGTCCTCGAGCGTGATGCACGGGCTCTTCATGGTCAGCAACTCGCCTGTACGCTCGTCGACGCAGACCTCCACCCGTGAGCGGACCCTGGTCACCTTGCCGCAGTGCCTGGCCATCTCCTCTTCGAAACCCAGGCCCCTGTTGTTACGGTTGGCGTCCAACGTCGCGAGGATGTCGGCCTTCGGCCGGACCCGTACGAGCTCGCCCGGCTTGAGGTCGAGTTCGCCGGACGGGGTGCGCTTGAGCGTGCCCGGCGGCACGAAACCCCAGTTGATGCCGTTCTTGATGCGTAACGGCCGGGGCAGCCGGCGGGAGAAGCGCTGCCAGTGGTTGAACAGGCCGACCGTGATCGTGCGCACGGTCGCGAGCACGCCCGCGTTGCCGGTCTTCACATCGGTCACGTACTGGCCGACGTCGCTGAAGCGCACGCAGGTCGGCGCCGCCCGCAGCAGTTCGGTGGCCTGGCAGGCGAAGCGGTCGGGACCCTTCAGCGTGTTGGCGTCCAGCAGCGGCAGCAGCTTCGGCGCCGGCCTGGCCGCCTCCTCCGGATCCGCGGGCGTGACCTTCTTCAGCCAGTCGTGCTTCCAGTAGATGGAGCAGGCCGTCCCGCACCCGCCGTGCGCGCCGCCGTCGCAGCGCGCCCCGGTCAGATGTACGGCATGCTCCATCCTGCGCATGCGTCCTTTCTCGATCGTGTCGCAGAGCTTGTGCGCCACTTTGTGCACGGTCATGCGCTGCCCGCAGTACTTGAGCATCTCCGGCATGAACGGCAGGCTGTCCAGCTCGCCCCGATCGTCCAGGGTGGCCAGGATCTCTTCTTCGCTCCGAACTTCCACCAGGTCCCCGACCCGGAGCTCCATCACGTCTTCTCCTTCAACAAGCTCGCGCCATGCAGCGCGACAGCGGCCTGGGCCACCGCGGAGAACGGCAGGTTCGCGCGCTCGGCGATGTCGAGCAGGGTGTGTTCGCCGTCGGAGAGGTTCAGCACCCACAGCATCGCCATCTGGGCCTGTTTCGTGTCACTCCTTCCGCCCAGTGACGCGTAGAGGCCTCTCCGGCCTAGTTGCGGCTCGCCGTACGGGCTGAGGTTGAGGTAGGCGCGGTTGCCCTCCAGGACCTCGACCACCTGTTCGAGGGTGTCGAGGGTGTCGGCCATGGCCTCCTCGGTGACGAAGCCCGGGTTGTCGCCCGAGGTGTGGTACTCGGGGTAGCCGGCGTACGGGGTCCTGGTCAGACCGCCGACCGGCAGGTTGAAGCCGGGTGAGCAGTACTGGCGTTCGTCGTAGCCGTAGGGCGAGAAGTCGAGCAGGGTGTGCGGTCGTTCGCGCAGCACGTGGGCGACGGCCCGGTCGATCGGGGCGTCGCCGCGCCTGCTGCGTTTGTACGTGAGCGGGCCGGGGTCGCCGGCGCAGGCCAGGGTGAGGCCGTGTTTGATCCGCTCGGTCCGCCCGCGGTTGCGGGCCAGCCAGGTGATCGCGCCGATGGTGCCTGGCGCGAAGATGAACCGGTAGGTGTGGCGGGGGCTGACCAGGCTCTTCGCCAGCTCCACCGCGACCGCGATGCCGGCCAGGTTGTCGTTGGCCAGCGACGGGTGGCAGGTGTGACAGGAGATCAGCACCTCGTCGTCGATTTCGCCCGGGATGACGTGCTCGGCGTAGGTCAGGCTGCCATCGCTCAGCGTGGAGTCGATGAGCACCTCGTAGGGGCCCTCGTCCATCGCGTCGAGCGTCTCCTGCGTGAGGCAGAAGCCCCAGGTCTGGCTGTAGTAGCTGGTGCGGTAGGGCACCAGGCCGGGCAGCGTGTGCAGCCTCGGGCGCAGCTCCTCCAGCGTGAACGTGCCGCGCACGGGCACGCTGTAGCCGACCACGTGCAGGTTGAGCTCCTGGAAGTCGACCACCTTGCGGCCGGACCGGTCCTTGATCCAGGCGTCGCGGATGTTCCACTCCTGCGGCACGTTCCAGTCGAGCACCTGGGTGCCGGTCGGCACCTCGGAGACCGTCAGCGGCAGGTGTTCGCCGATGATCGCCAGCGTCTCGCGGACGCCGTCGCCGGTGATGCTGCGGCAGATCGGATAAAGGCGCTCGACCAGCTCTTTCACGGGCGCAGTGTCCCGTCCACGGTCCCGGCGCCCTGCCGGTCGGCCAGGCGGGCCAGACGGGTGAAGCGGCGCTCGAAGGCGTGCTTGTCCAGGCCGTGCCGCTGGTAGGCCTCGACCAGCTCGGCGGCTCCCGCGGCCACGGTCCAGCCCGCGTCGAAATCGGGCATGGCCTGCCGGATCCTGGCGAAGTCCACACGGTAGGAGCGCGGGTCGTTGCCCGCCTCGCCGGTGATCGTCAGCCGCGAGCCGGGCACCGCGTCCGCGACCTCCCGCGCGATCTCGGCCACCGTCACGTTGTTGCGCTCGGTGCCGACGTTGAAGGGCTGATCGTGTACGGCCCCGCGCGGCGCGACCAGCGCGAGGGCGAAGGCCTGGGCGATGTCCAGGGCGTGCACCAGCGGCCGCCACGGCGTGCCGTCCGACAGCACGCGCACCTCCCCGGTCAGGAACGCGTGCCCGACCAGGTTGTTGAGCACGATGTCGGCCCGGAGCCTGGGCGAGAAGCCGAAGGCGGTGGCGTTGCGCATGTACACCGGCGAGAAGTCGTCGTCGGCCAGCTTGGCCAGGTCCTCCTCCACCCGCACCTTCGACTCGGCGTACGGGGTCACCGGCTTCAGCGGGGCGTCCTCGTTGACCAGGCCGTCGCCGCCGGAGGCGCCGTAGACCGAGCAGGTGGAGGCATAGAGGAAACGGCGCACGCCGGCGGCCTTGGCGAGTTCGGCCAGCCGTACCGAGGCATGGTGGTTGATGTCGTAGGTCAGCTGGGGCGCCAGTGAGCCCAGCGGGTCGTTCGACAGCGCCGCCAGGTGGGCCACCGCGTCGATGCCCGTGAAGACCTCGGGCCCGGCGTCGCGCAGGTCGACGGTGTGGCCGGGCGGGTCGTCCGGCGCCGGGCCCAGCACGCAGTCGGCGAACAGGCCGGAGTCCAGGCCGGTCACCTCATGGCCGGCCGCGCGCAGGACCGGGGCCATCACGGTGCCCAGATAGCCTTGGTGTCCGGTCAGAAGTACCCGCATGTCAGTCTCCAGCCAGGTCGATCGTCAGCTTGTTCACATGGAAGGCCTCGGCGTAGCGGCTGTTGCACTCGATGCCGCGAAGGCGCATCAGGCCGAGGAAGGCCTCGCGGTCGAACCAGGCACGCCCGCGCTGCGAGGGGTAGAGCAGGTGAAGCAGGTCTATCTTGCGCTCGGCCAGCTCGGGCGCGATCGGATGGTAGGCGTTGGGGCGGCCCATGTCGCCGTCCCACTTGGCGATCTCGTAGCCCAGCGTGAGGTGGTCGCGGAACGTCGTCGGCACGAGCTGGGCCAGGCCCCGGTGGTCCTGGTGGGCGTCGCCCGTCCAGGGGGCCAGGATCAGGTCGGGGTCGGTGGCGGCGCGCAGGTCCTCCAGCGCGTTCTTGGCGCGCTCCCAGTGGGCGGGCAGCCGGCCGTCCGGGATGTCCAGGACGGTGACGTGCACCTCGGCCTCGGGGCAGAGCGCCTTCAGCGCGGCCCGCTCCTCGTCCTCCCTGGAGGTGCCGCCGCCGGACAGGACGAGCGCGTCCACGCGGGTCGCGCCCAGCGTGAGCAGCGTGGCGCCGGCGCCGATCGCGAGGTCGTCGCAATGGGCGCCGAGTGCCACGATCCGCCCGGCTCGGCCGGGCCTGAGTCCGATCATGCTTCCCACAGCGCCCACGGACGCTCGCCCCGGCTCCACGAGTTGTCCAGCTCCAGGCGCTGGTTGACGGTGTCGCTCGGACGCCAGTAGCCGCGGTGCCGGTAGGCCAGGAGGCGGCCGCGCTTGGCCAGCTCCATGCAGCCGTCGGCGACCAGGTCGCCGCCCTCCGGGATGTGGTCGAAGATCTCCTGGCGCAGCACGAAGAAGCCACCGTTGATCCACAGCGGCATCTCGCTGACCGGGGTGATGCCGCCGACCAGGCCCTCCTCGCCCATCTCGATGACGTGGAAGGTGTTGGACGTCGGCGGGACCACCATCATGGACGCGCCCGCGCCGGAGGCGGCGAAGCTGTCGATGATCTTGGGTAGCGGCGCGTCGGCCACCACGTCGGCGTAGTTGGCCAGGAACATCTCATCGCCGTCCAGCCGCTCGCGCACCCGGCGCAGCCGCTCGCCGATCGGCGAGTCGAGGCCGGTGTCCACCAGCGAGATGCGCCAGTCGGAGATGTCCGTCTCCAGCATCTCGACGGTGCCGTCGCGCAGCGCGAACTGGTAGGTCAGGAAGAAGTCCTTGATGTGCTGGGCGCCGTAGCCCAGGCACAGGATGAAGTCCTTGTGACCGAAGTGCGCGTAGTAGCGCATCACATGCCACAGCAGCGGCCGGGGACCGACGAGCTGCATGGGCTTGGGGATGTCGCCGCCCACGCCCTCGTGCCGCATGCGGGTGCCGCGCCCTCCGCAGAACAGGACGACCTTCACTCGACGACCTCCAGCCTGGGGATCGGGAAGACCAGCCGGCCACCCCACTCGCGGACGAAGGAGAGCTGCTCGACCAGCTCGTCACGCAGGTTCCACGGCAGGACCAGCACGTAGTCAGGCCGGTCGGTCTCGATCGCCTCCGGAGGCAGGATCGGGATCCGGCTGCCGGGGGTGAACCTGCCATGCTTGTACGGGTTGCGATCCACCGTGTACGCCAGCAGGTCCGGCCGGATGCCGCAGTGGTTGAGCAGGGTGTTGCCCTTGCCCGGCGCGCCGTACCCGACGACGGTCTTGCCCGCGTCGGCGGCGTCGATGAGGAAGCGCAGCAGGTCGCGCCGGACCTTGGCGACGCGGGCCGCGAAGTTCGCGTACCCGGAGATCTCATGCAGTCCGGCGGCCTTCTCCCGCGCCAGGACGTCCGCCACCCGCTCCGACGGCTCGCCCGACGGCTTCGCCCACAGCCGGATCGAGCCGCCGTGCGTCGGCAGCAGCTCCACGTCCACCAGCGTCAGCCCGCCACTGGCCAGCGCGCGCTGCGCCGAGGCGACCGTGTAGTACTGGAAGTGCTCGTGGTAGATCGTGTCGTACTGGTTCAGCTCCATGAGCGTGAGCAGGTGCTGCACCTCGATCGCGACCAGGCCGTCGTCGGCCACCAGCGCCCGCAGGCCCTGGGTGAACCCGACCACGTCCGGGATGTGCGCGTAGACGTTGTTGGCGACGACCACGTCGGCGGGGCCGTGCTCCTCGCGCACCCGCCGCCCCACCTCGGGCGAGAGGAACTCGGTGAGCGTCGGCACGCCCTTCTCCACCGCGGCCGCGCCCACGTTGGCCGACGGCTCGATGCCCAGGCAGCGCACCCCGCGCTCGACCACGTGCTGCAGGAGGTAGCCGTCGTTGCTGGCCACCTCCACCACGAACGAGTCCGGCCAGAGCGTCAGCCCGTCGACGAAGCGGCGGGCGTGCTCCACCCAGGAGGAGGAGTAGGAGGAGAAGTACGCGTACTCGGTGAAGGTGTCCTCGGGGGTGATCAGCGGCGGGAGCTGGGCCAGCCAGCAGTCCGTGCACACCCGCAGGTGCAGCGGGAAGGTCTGCTCGGGCTGGTCGAGGCGGTCGGCGGTGAGAAACAGCTCGCACGGCGGCGTCGCGCCGAGGTCCACGACGCCGGCCATCGCCCCCGACCCGCACAGACGACAAACGATCATTTCAGCTCACTCCCGCGTGTTCGTCGGACATAGCGGACGGATCGTTACAGCTGCTGCCCGCGGAGTAGACGGTGGTCACTTCGACCTAGCCCTTTCAGGAGTGTTTGTGTGATGCTGCGCCCCATGAAGCCCCTGAGCATCGACGGTGCGTGGGAGTTCACCCCGCGCGTCCACGCCGACCCTCGCGGCGCCTTCCTGGAGGCCTACCGAACCGCCGACCTGCCCAGGCCCTTCGAGACCGTGCAGGTCAACTGCTCGGTCTCCAAGGCGGGCGTCCTGCGGGGCGTGCACTTCGCCGACGTGCCTCCCGGACAGGCGAAATACGTGATGTGCGTGTCCGGCGCGATCCTCGACGTCGTCGTGGACCTGCGCGAGGGCTCCCCGGAATTCGGCCGGTGGGAGGCCGTGCGGCTCGACTCCGACGAGCGCAGGGCCGTGCTCATCGCGGAAGGGCTCGGCCACGCCTTCCTCGCGCTGAGCGAGCAGGCCACGGTGCTCTACCTGTGCTCCTCCGGCTACAACCCGGGCGGCGAGCACGGCGTCCACCCCCTCGACCCCGACCTGGGCATCACGTGGCCGGTCGACGAGCCGCTGCTGTCGGACAAGGACGCGGCCGCGCCCACGCTGAAGGCGGCGCTGGAGTCCGGGCTGCTGCCTTCCTACGCCGCGTGCCAGAAGTTCTACGCGGGACTGCACTGACGACCAGCTCTCGTGGCCAGCACCGGCCAGGCGGCGTGCAGCGCGGCTCGCCAGTCGCGCAGCGGCTCGCCTCTGGTGCAGGCGAGCAGGCTGTTGGCAGGGCGCGCGGCGGGCATCGGGTAGTCGGCCGTGGTGATCGGCCTGACCCGGTCGGGGCTCGTGCCGAGCAGCGTGAAGATCTCGCGGGCGAAGCCGTACCAGGTGGTCTCGCCGGCGCTGGTGCCGTGGTAGACGCCCGGCGGCTGGTCCGACTGGGCCAGCCGGACCAGGTAGTCGGCCAGGTCGGCGGTCCAGGTGGGCTGGCCGCGCTGGTCGTCGACCACGTTCACGAACTCGCGTTCACCGGCCAGGCGGATCATGGTCTTGACGAAGTTACGGCCGGCGGCGCCGTACAGCCAGGCGGTGCGGACCACGTAGTGACCGGCGGCCGCGACCTCGCCGGCGAGCTTGCCGCGCCCGTAGGCGTTGAGCGGATGTGGTTCGTCGTCCTCCCGGTACGGCCGCGCCGACCGCCCGTCGAAGACGTAGTCCGTCGAAAGCTGGACTAATCGCGCCCCGGCCCGCACGCAGGCGTCGGCCAGCACCTCGACCGCCCTGCCGTTGACCGCCATGGCCTCGTCCTCGTGCTTCTCGGCGTCGTCCACGGCCGTCCAGGCGGCGCAGTTGACCACCACTCTGGGCCGGTAGGCGCCGATGAAGTCGCGCACCGCGCGCGGCTCGCACAGGTCGAGGTCGGCGCGGGTGAGCGCGAGCACCGGCTCCCCGGTGAGCGCGATCCGCTCCAGCACGTCGGTGGCGAGCATGCCGCCGCCACCGGTGATCAGCCAGCGCATCAGTCGTTCCACCGGTCCCCGTGCTCGGCGTACCAGCGGACGGTGTCCTTCAGACCCTGGTCGAAGGCGACCTCGGGCCGGTAGCCGAGCGCGCGCAGCTTCGCGTCGTCGAGCGAGTAGCGCCGGTCGTGGCCCTTGCGGTCGCTCACGTACTCGACCATGTCCCAGTCCTTGCCGCAGGCGTCGAGCAGGCGGCCGGTCAGCTCCACGTTGGTCAGTTCGGCGGTGCCGGCGATGTGGTAGACCTCGCCAGGCTCGCCCTTTTCCGCCACGAGCCGGATGCCGGCGCAGTGGTCGCTCACATGGACCCAGTCGCGGACGTTGCCGCCGTCGCCGTACAGCGGGACCTTCTTGCCCTTGAGCAGGTTCGTCACGAAGAGCGGGATGAGCTTCTCCGGGTACTGGCGTGGGCCGTAGTTGTTGCCGCAGCGGGTGATGGAGACGTCCAGGCCGTGGGTGATGGCGTAGGCGCGGGCGATCAGGTCGCCGCCGGCCTTCGCCGCCGCGTACGGCGAGCGGGGCTGCAACGGCGCGTCCTCGGTCCACGAGCCGATGTCCACCGAGCCGTAGACCTCGTCGGTGGAGACCTGGACCACCTTGCGCGTACCGGCTCTGAGACAGGCGTCGAGCAGCGTCTGGGTGCCGAGCACGTTGGTGCGCACGAACTCGGCGGCACCGTCGATAGAGCGGTCCACGTGCGACTCGGCGGCGAAGTTCACCACCAGGTCGTGGCCGGGCACCACCTCGTCGAGCAGGGCGCCGTCGCAGATGTCACCGTGGACGAACGTGTGGCGCACCTCGTCGAGGTTGCGCCGGTCGCCGGCGTAGGTGAGCTTGTCGAGGACGGTGATCTCGGCCCGGTCGTCCACGCACATGCGCGCGTACGCCGAGCCGATGAACCCCGCACCCCCAGTGATGAGGATCTTCACTATGCCGACTTCGTCGTCATCGTGACATTCATGCTGCGCCTAATGGTTCCCTCACTACGTTCGGTCATGGATCTGCACCTTGCTGTGATCGCCCAGCACGAGGCGGTGGGCTCTGGGGGTGTTCGGGGCGGGTGTGACCTGGACGTCGTGGCCGATGAGTGAGGCCTCGATGCGGCGCACGCCCTCGATGGAGGCTCTGGGCAGCACGATGGAGTACTCGATCTCGCTGTCGGCGATGACGCAGTCGGCGCCGATCGAGGTGAAGGGGCCGACGTAGCTGTCGGCGACGCGCGCGCCCGCCCCGATGACGGCGGGCCCGACGATGCGCGAGCGCTCCACGCGGGCGCCGGCCTCCAGCCGCACCCGGCCGATGAGCTCGCTGTCCACGCTCTCCCCCTGTACGGCCGGCTCCATCGACTCCAGGACCAGCCGGTTGACCTCCAGCATGTCCTCGACGTTGCCGGTGTCCTTCCAGTAGCCGGTGACGGTCGTGGACTCGACGTGGTAGCCGCGGTCGATGAGCCATTGGATGGCGTCGGTGATCTCCAGCTCGCCGCGCCAGGACGGTTTGAGCTCGGCCACCGCCTCGTGCACGGCGGCGGTGAAGAGGTAGACGCCGACCAGGGCCAGGTCGCTCTTGGGGTGCTGCGGCTTCTCCTCCAGGCTCTTGACGCCGCCGTCGGGATTGAGTTCGGCGACGCCGAACTGGCGGGGGTCGCCGACGCGGGTCAGCATGATCTGCGCGTCCGGCTTTCTGGCCATAAATCCGGACACGATGTCGTTGATGCCGCCGACGAGGAAGTTGTCGCCCAGGTACATGACGAAGTCGTCGTCGCCCAGGAAGTCGCGGGCGATCAGCACCGCGTGCGCCAGCCCGAGCGGCGCCTCCTGCCGCAGGTAGGTGACCTCCAGCCCGAACGCGGAGCCGTCGCCGACGGCCGCCTCGATCTCGGCGTGCGTGTCACCGACCACGATGCCCAGCTCACGGATGCCCGCCGCGGCGATCGCCTCCAGCCCGTAGAACAGGACCGGCTTGTTGGCGACGGGCACCAGTTGCTTGGCCGAGGTGTGGGTGATCGGCCTGAGCCGGGTCCCCGACCCTCCGGCGAGGACGAGTGCTTTCACGGCTAGTAGGCCCCTTCTCCACGGGTGACGACCGACCAGGTCTTCCAGAGGATCTGCAGGTCGAGAATGAGCGACCAGTTCTCGACGTACCTGAGGTCGAGCCGTACCGACTCCTCCCAGGTTAGGTCGGAACGGCCACTGACCTGCCACAATCCGGTCATACCCGGCTTGACGACCAGGCGCCGGCGGACGTCTATGCCGTATCTGGCGACCTCTTCCGGCAGCGGCGGGCGCGGGCCGACCAGCGACATGTCCCCGGCGACGACGTTGAGCAACTGGGGCAGCTCGTCGATGGAGTATCGGCGCAGGAAGGCGCCCACCCGGGTGATCCGTGGATCGTTCCTAATCTTGAAGAGCACGCCGTCGAACTCGTTCTCGTCGAGAAGCGTGTCCTTGAGTTGCTCCGCGTTTACCACCATGGTCCGAAATTTCAGGACCTTGAAGGTCGTGCCGTCCCTGCCCACCCGCGTCTGGCGGAACAACGCGGGCCCGGGACTGGTCAGCCAGATCGCGAGCGCGATGCCCAGCAGCGGAATCGACAGCAGCAGCACCGCGAGCGCCGCGACCACCCGGTCGAAGGCGTTCTTCACCACCCGCTTGGCCCCGCCGAACTCCGGGTGCTCCACGTGCAGCAGCGGCATCCCGGCGACCGGCCGGATGCTGATGCGCGGCCCGGCCACTTCCATGAGCGCCGGAGCCACGAACAGATCGGTCTTGGCCGTCTCCAGGCTCCACGCCATCCTGCGCAGGGTCGTCCCGTCGAGTTCGGGACAGGCCAGCACCGCGACGGCGTCCGCCCCGACCTTCGCCACGACGTCGGCCACCTCGGTGAAGGAGCCGAGCACCGGCGTCCCCTCGAGATCGGCGTCCATCGCGCCGGGCGGCAGGCACGCGCCCACGACCACCATGCCGTGGTGCGGCTGGCGGCGGAAGGTCACCACCAGGTCGATCACGGCCTCCCGATGGCCGACCGCGATGACGTGGCGCATGTAGTCGCCGACCGCCCGCCTGCTGTGCAGGCGTTTGCGCATGCGGTAGCGGAAGAACAGCGTCGTCATGATGGCCAGCGGCAGCGTGGCCATGACGAAGCTTCTGGCGACGGCCGTCTGGGTGGCGTAGGCGCCGATGGCCACAGCGGCCATCAGCCCGACACCGCCGTTGAACACCGCGCGGAACTCGTCAGTGCCCTCGCCGTGGGCTCGCTGACGGTACGCGCCGCCCAGCATCAGGGCCAGCGGCCAGGCCACCAGCAGCCCGATGCCCAGCGCGAACTCCTCCGCCGGAATGTACGCGCCGAAGCCCAGCCGCACCCCGAACACGAAGGCACAGCAGGCCACCGCACAGGCGACGTCGCCCAGTAATAAGAGCCGTAGATACGCCCGCGTCCAGATACTGGATGCGTGACGCGGCACGGCATGGAGGAGCACGACATCGGACTCCCCTATCCCCACCCTCATAACACCCCACCTGCAACTCTCGGCACCGCAATAACGTGACGTTCCTTGAAGCGCATGGGTTTACCCACATCCCACATGAACTCAAGGGCGGCGGCCCCCACTAAAGAGTAAAGATCGATTCCATGCTGGGGAATAACGCACTATGTCCACAATCGGACGCCGGGGCGCAGATTTCTGACCTTGACGGAACGATCCAAAGATGCAGCGAGGAGCAGGAGAAATGTCTGTTTGACCACTGGAAACCCAGCGATAGCGCCAGAATTCAGGAGCTAGTCATACTCAAGATCTGGCAATGCGGACGGCGGATCCGGACTGCGCCACACGACCACAATCCCGTCCTGCACCGACTCCGCCGCGACGGCCAGTCGATCAAGATCGAAATCCGGCAGATACCGCAGGCGCGCAAGGAACGTCGCATCGGTCGCCGACCTCGGCACGACGCAGCCCTCGCCGTCGCGATCCAGCAAGATGTAGAGGACGTCGGCCCCGGGCTCGGTGACAACCCTCACCTCGACCACGTCCTCCCACGCCAGCGCCTCGACGCTGCCGTCGGCGTAGTGACGGGTGACGCCCTCCTCGGTCACGTACACGTAGGAGTCCGGCATCGGGTTGCCGTGCATGGGCGCGATTCTCGCGACTCGGGGCCTCGTCCCGCAAGGGCCTGCGCTTATAGGTGCTTATGGGACCACCGGCAATCGCGTACCGGCGATCATGGGCTGTCGATGAGCCCCAGGGTGGCCTCGAACGCCGTCACCATCTCCTGCGGCGCCGTCAGGCACCACGCCTCGGCGACCAGCTCCCACAGCTCCTCGGCGTCGATCCGGTCGAGGTGCACGACGACCCAGCCGAACCGCCCCGCGGTGAACTGCACCTCGAACACCTCGGGCCGCTCGGCCACGAGCGCGAGCTGCTCCTCGATGGTGGCCTTGAGCCCGACCGTCTCCGTGCGCTCCCACAGGTAGCCGAACCCGCGTCCGTGGACCTTCACGCTGGTCCACTCGCCGCCGTCGCCGAGCTCGTGCTCGGGCAGCCGCCGCAGCATCTCCAGGAACTCGTCAACGGTTACGCCCATGCCCACAGGTCTAGCAGAGCCGTCCGACATTTGCCGTATCGAAGGTGAGAAGCGGCCTTTGTCTGGCTGAGGTAATGTCTGTCCGGTGCCGGAGCCTCTTGACGACACGGAACTCGATCGGCTGATGGCCGACACCCGCGCGCTGATCGACGCGTTGCGGACGGGTGAGGCGGACGCGGCGCCGTACGGCGAAGGCACGAGCGAGGACGGCCGGGTGCGCGTCACCGTCGGCCGCGGCGCCGTCGAGAGCATCAGGCTGGACCCCCGCCTTCTGCGGCTGCCGCCGGACGAGGTGGCGGAGCTGGTGCTCGGGGCCGTCAACGCGGCGATCGGGCAGGCGCGCGGCGCCCACGGCGCTCCCGACGTCCCCGACCTGGCGGCCATGTCACAGATGTTGCGCCAGGCGCGCGACGAGGCCCTGTTCCAGATGGACACGATCGCCCGCGGCATCGCCTCTGCGATGGCCGAGCTGCATGGCCGTACCCGGGTCGAGGGCGCGGCCGACACGCGCAGCCTCGGCCTCGACCAGCTCCTCGAACTCACCCAGGCCTACCTGGACGTGGCGGCCGAGGGACAGGAGCGGCCGATCGAGCCGCCGCGCGGCGAGGGCCTCGCGCTCGACGGCCAGGTACGCGCGCTCGCGGCCGACGGCCGCCTGGACGCCTTGGAGATCGGGGCGAAGGCGATGTCCGCCGGTACGCACGAGCTGGCCGGGCATCTGCGCACCGCCGTCAACGAGGCGTTCGCCGACCTGCGGGCCCAGCGTGCCGAGAGCGAGGCGGCGGCCGGCCTGCACCGTGAGGACCTCGACCGGCGGGCTCGCCAGCTCCAGGACCTCAGCCTCGACCAGATGCACCGGGCCACGCGGGCGCTGCGCGACATCATGTCCAGCGTCCGGGGTCCGGACTAGGGAGGTGGCCGTGGAAGACAGCCTGCACAGACCCGCTCGGACGTACGGCGCGGCCGGCGAGGTCGGTGCCTCGGCCGACGAGCTGCGGGCGCAGCTGGAGGCCTTCCGCCGCGAGGTCGAAGGCGACGGCGGCGCCCTCGGCGGCGACGACCTCGGCATGCTCATCGGCGCCGTCTACGCGGCCATCCACGAGATGGCGTTCGGCTCCTACAGCGAGAACACCGACGATCTGAAGGCCGTCGCCGCGGACATCGAGACCATGGGGGCGAACCAGCAAATGGGCGAAGAGCTGAATCTCATCGAGATCAACAACGTCAAGAAACTGCTCGGGTAGACGTCATGGGGATGCAGCCCCCGGCCGGGCTCGGCAAGGTCATGTACTCGCTGGGCCGCCACTGGCCGATGACCGACGAGGAGTACCTGTTCAAGATCGGCCTCGCCTGGATGGCGCTGGGCCGGGACATGGGCACGGCGGTGAACAAGAGCGAGACCCCGGCGGCGGGGGTGTGGGCGGAGCAGAAGGGCGACGGCGTCACCGCCTTCCGCCAGGCGTGGAACGCCGGGGACTCCCCTCAGGGCAACCTGCGCGACGGCACGACCGGCGCCGGCGTCATCGGCCTCGGGCTGATGGTCCTGGCCGCGATCGTCCTCATCCTGAAGATCAACTTCATCGTCCAGCTGATCCAGCTCGTCATCCAGCTCCAGATCGCCATCGCCGCGGCCCCGGCCACGATGGGCGCCTCGACGGCGCGCATGCCGATCATCATGGAGATCACCGGGCGCCTGCTCGACCTGTGCGTCACCATCGCGATGAACGGGGTCATCGGCGGCTGAGGCTCAGGGCGCCTGCCCGCTCTCGTAGGCCTCCAGCGCGGACTCGCGGGTGTGGAAGGACGGGAAGTCGATGATCCGCCCGTCCTCGCGCAGCACCAGCAACGGCCCGGCACCGGCCAGACCCTCGCCGGGCTCGCGGGTACGCAGGTAGGACACCGTCGTATAGGTGAACAGCCACCCGTAGGGCTTCTCGATCGTGGCCGCGTCGTCGACGGCGACCTCCTCGGCGCCGTCCAGGTCCGGGAACTCCCTGGCGACGAAGTCGCGCGCGGCGCGCTCGGCCGCCTCTCTGCCGATCATCGATGGCCGCCTCCTCACGCGGTGCGGAAGAACTCGAACGAGCTGAACTGGGTGTGGGTATTGACCGGTGACACCAGCCTGGACTGCCCGTCCAGGTAGAGCACCCTGCCGTTGACGTTGGCGACATTGTAGATGTGGGCGTTGCCGTTGCCGCCGCTCGCCATGATGATGCCGCGCGATCCCGGGTTGGCGGCGATCGTCCGCGCCACGGGGTCGAGGGAGTCGCTCCGCGTCGAGCCCTCGATCGCCCTCCTCTGCAGGACGCCCCGGGCCTCGCCCATCGGCGAGCCCCGAAGCGGACCGGCGACCGCGACCCGCCTGGCCAGCACGTCGTCCACGGCCAGGGCCGTCTCGGGACAGTTTCTGAGGCTCCTGGTCGGGTTGATGCGCTCCAGCATCTCCCGGATCTTCATGCGCGACAGCGGCCCGTCGCCCGCCGCCCTCTGGAGGCGGGCGATCTCCTGGTGCGCCGCCCGCATCAGGGCCTGGTCCGCGGCCGACACCGGCGCCACGGCGCGCTCGAACTGGTCGATCTGCCGCGGGCGGATGTTCGCCAGCGGCACAGGGCCACGACCCGGCACCCGGGGCGGAACCCGGCCGGGCCCGGCCGCCATCTGCGGGCGCCTGCCCTTGCGCGCCGCCTTACCGCGCTTGAGCCAGGGAGCGGCGACGCGGAACAGCCCAAGCCGCACGACACCACCGAACTTCGCCATTGGGGATTTATAGCAGTCAGTAGGCTGGAGGCATGTCGGCTCCCCGGTTCGGAGTCCTGGGGCCGTTGGAGGTCAGGGGCGAGGATGGCGAACCCGTCGCGCTCGGCGGCCCCCGCCCCAGAGCGCTGCTGGCTCTCCTCCTTCTGGACGCGGGCAGGCTGGTCAGCACCGAGCGTCTCATCGACGGCCAGTGGGGCGAGGACCCGCCGGCCGGCGCGGTCAACGCGATACAGGCCCACGTCTCCCGGTTGCGGCGGCAGCTCCCGCCCGACCTGATCGAGTTCCACGGCAGCGGCTACCGGCTCGCGGTCGACCCCGACGACGTGGACGCCCACCGCTTCGAGCACCTGGCCGCCGAGGGCCGCGCGCTGCTGGCCGCCGCCCAGCCGGAGCGCGCCGCCGCCACGCTCCGGCAGGCCCTCGCGCTGTGGCGCGGCCCCGCCCTGCCGGAAGTGGCCCACGCCGGCGCGCAGATCGCCCGCCTCGACGAGGTACGGCTGGCCGCGACGGAAGACCTGATCGAGGCCGAACTGGCCCTCCCCGCGGGCACCTCGGTCGGCTCCCTGAGGCAGCTCGTCTCCGCGCACCCGCTGCGCGAGCGGCTGCGCGGCCAGCTCATGCGCGCGCTGCACGCGGGCGGCCAGCAGGCCGCGGCCCTGGAGGTCTACGAGGAGGGGCGCCGGTTGCTGGCCGACGAGCTGGGCGCCGACCCCTCGCCCGAGCTGGCCGGACTCCACGTGGCGATGCTGCGCGCCGACGCCCCTCGCGCCAGCCTGCGGCTACCCGCCCCCTTGACCAGCTTCGTCGGCCGCGAGGCCGAGCTGGACCGGCTCACCGCCCTGGCCGCCGCCCGGCTGGTCACGATCACCGGGCCGGGCGGCACCGGCAAGACCCGCCTGGCGGTGGAGTCGGCCCGGCGGGGCGGCCGGGACGTCTGCTTCGTCGACCTGTCGGCGGTGGCCGATGCCGGGCTGGTCCCGCACGCGGTGATGGGCGCGCTGGGCGTGCGCGAGACCGGGCTGGGGCTGCTCCAGCCGCCGGACCCCGTGGAGCGGGTCGTGTCCGCGCTGGCCGACCGGGACCTGCTACTCGTCCTGGACAACTGCGAGCACGTCGTCGCCGCGGCCGCGCTGCTGACCAGACGGCTGCTCGACGCCTGCCCGAAGCTGTCGGTCCTGGCCACCGGCCGCGAGCCGCTCGGGCTGACCGGCGAGGTACTGGTCCCGCTGGCCCCGCTGGCGCTTCCGGTCGCCGGCGCGGAGCCGGGCGAGTGGACGCGGGCCCCGGCCGTGCGGCTGTTCACCGAGCGGGCCCTGGCCGTGCGCCCCGGGTTCGAGCCGGGACCAGAGGTGGTGGAGATCTGCACGGCGCTCGACGGCTCGCCGCTGGCGATCGAACTGGCGGCGGCGCGCCTGCGCTCCTTCACCGTGGCGGAGATCGCCGCCCGGCTGGCCGAGCACGGCCGGTTCAAGCTGCTCTCCCGCGGCGACCGGACCGCCGCGGCCAGGCACCGGACGCTGCGCGCCGTCGTCGACTGGAGCTGGAGCCTGCTCAGCCACGAGGAGCAGGTGGTGGCCAGGAGGCTGAGCGTGTTCGCCGGCGGGGCCGGGCTGGAGGCCGTCGAGCGGGTCTGCGGCGACGGCGAGGTGCTCGCCGATCTGGTGGACAAGTCCTTCGTGGAGGCGGCCGACGGCCGGTACCGGATGTTCGAGACGGTCCGCCTGTTCTGCGCGGAGAAGCTGGAAGAGGCCGGCGATCCCGCCCGGGACGTGCATGCCGCGTATTTCCTGGAACTGGTGCGGGAGGCCGATCCCTGGCTGCTGCGGGCCGAGCAGCTCGACTGGCTGGCCCGGCTCTCCGCCGAGCAGGCCAACCTCCAGGCGGCGCTGCGGCACGCCGTACGCCACGATCCGGGAACGGGGCTGCGGCTGGTCGGGGCGCAGGCGGCCTACTGGTTCCTGAGCGGGCGGCGCGGGCAGGCCGCCGCGTCGGCGCGGGAGCTGCTCGACCGGGTGGGTGAGCCTCCTGCCGAGCTGGTTGAGGAGTACGTGCTGTGCGTGCTGCTGGCCGTACCGGATGTGCGGGAGGAGCAGTGGGCTCGGGCGGAGGCGATCATGAACGTGCTGGACCGCACGCTGCGCCACCCGTTCGGGACCGTCCTGTGGGGCATGGTCGCTGGGCCCGGCAGTCCCGGCGTCGACCGGAGGCGGCGGGGGCGGATGCTCGGTCCCGAGCCGTGGAGCAGGGCGGTGGCCGTGCTCGGCGAGGCGCTGGTCGACCAGCTCGACGGGCGGCTGGCCGAGGCCGAGCGCGGGCTGGAGACGGCGCTTGCCAGCTTCACCGCCCTGGGCGAGCGGTGGGGCATGGCGCAGGGCCTGGAGTCGCTGGCGACGCTGGCGAGCTGGCGGGGCGAATGGGCGCGGGCGCGCGAGCTGTGGCAGCGGGCACTCGACCTGATCGGCGAGCTGGGCGCGGACGACGAGGTCGTGGACATCCTGTGCCGCCGGGCCAGCGGGCTGATGCGCGAGGGCGACCAGGACGCGGCCGCCGCTGACGTGGCCAGAGCCGCCGAGCTGGCCCGCATGACCGGGCGGCCGGCGATCGTGGAGTTCACGCTGGGCGAGCTGGCCGACCGGCGCGGTGACCCGGCCGCGGCCCGCGCGCACTACGAGAGCGCGCTGGCCGTCGCCCAGCCCGGCGTCTTCGTCACCGAGGGCCTGCGGCCGCACGCGCAGACCGCCCTCGCGCGCCTGGCCGTGCGGGACGGCGACCACGCGCGGGCACGCGCGCTGCACGCCGAGGCGCTCACGGGCATCTCGCGCTCGCTGGCCGGCGACCTGGCCACCGTGGTCGAGGGCCACGCCGACCTGGCCCTTCTCGACGGTACGGCGGAGCGTGCCGCCTACCTCCTGGGCGCTGCCGCGACGCTGCGCGGCATGGCCGTCACCGGCGACCGCGCCGTGGCCGACGTGGCCGCGGCGGCGACGCTGGCGATCGGCGCCGAGCGGTTCGCCGCGCAGTACGCGAAGGGCGCGGCGCTGAGCAGGAACGAGGCGCTGACAGTGCTGTCGTGACCGTCAGCCGGCCGTCGCCGGACTGTCAGCGCCCCCGCCGAAGCTCGTGGACATGAAGAACAGCAACATCCTCATCTCCGGCGCGAGCATCGGCGGCCCCGCACTCGCCTACTGGCTGGCCCGCCGCGGCTTCAACGTGACCGTCGTCGAGAAGTCGCCCGTGCTGCGCCCCGGCGGCCAGGCCGTCGACTTCAAGGGTGAGACGCACCGGCTCGTGCTGGAGCGCACGGGCATCCTGCGGGAGGTGTCGCGGCACCAGACCGGCGGCACCGACCAGCAGATCGTCGACGCCGCCGGGCGTGAGCTGGCGGTGATACCCGGTTCCTTCACCGGCGGCGACCTCGAGATCGGGCGCGGCGACCTGTCCCGCATCCTGTACGACGTCAGCGTGGCGGCCGGCGCGCGCTACGTCTTCGGCGACTCGATCACGTCGCTGACCGAGAC
The DNA here is from genome assembly GCF_044457485.1 of Nonomuraea sp. NPDC050540. Taxonomy (NCBI): domain Bacteria; kingdom Bacillati; phylum Actinomycetota; class Actinomycetes; order Streptosporangiales; family Streptosporangiaceae; genus Nonomuraea; species Nonomuraea sp. NPDC050540. The sequence continues at coordinate 522,659 of NZ_JBITHA010000004.1, read as the reverse complement.
CGAGGGCGGCGTGCACGTCACCTTCGAGCGGAGCACGCCGCGCACCTACGACCTGGTCGTGGGCGCGGACGGCATCCACTCCAACGTGCGCAGGCTGGCCTTCGGCCCCGAGTCCGACTACGTCACCCATCTCGGCCACTACTACGCGCTGGCCGATCTGCCGCAGCGGTTCGACGGGCCGGCGCAGATGTACAACGAGCCTGGTCGGATGATCGCCTCGGGCGGGCCGAAGGCGGGGGCGCTCTTCGTCTTCGCCTCCGGTGAGCTGTCCTTCGACCGCCACTCGGCCGAGGACATGAAGCGGGTCCTGGTGGAGGCCTACCGCGGCATCGGCTGGCGGGGGGCGGAGATCGTGGCCGCGGCCGGCGACGTCTACCTCGACTCCATCAGCCAGGTCCGCCTCGACCACTACGCCAGGGGCCGCGTGGTGCTGATCGGCGACGCCGCCTACGGCAACACGCTGGGCGGGTTCGGCACCGGTCTGGCGATGGTCGCGGCGTACATGCTGGCGGGCGAGCTGGCCGCGGCCGGCGGCGAGTACCGGGCCGCCTACCAGGCCTATGAGGACGCCTTCCTCGGCTACGCCAAGATCGCGCGTACCGGCAACGCGGGCACGTTCCTGGCGCCGACCACCAGGCGCGGAATCAGAATGCGCAACTGGATCTTCAAGTACCGCTTCCTGCTGCGGGCGATGACGAAGATCGGCGACCGGGCGGCCACGGACATCGAGCTGAAGGACTACCCGAGCCCCGAGCCGCCGCTCGACAGCCGCTCGGCGTCGGCGATCACGTCGAGCACGAAGTCCGCGGCCTCGCGGGGGCGCACGGCGGCGGGCGGGCCGCCGCGCCAGTAGGCGAGGGCGCCGCGCAGGAAGGGGTGCCAGCGGGCGTCGAAGACGTCGAGCGCGTACTCACCGGCGGCCTCCTTCGAGATCACTCCGCCGGTGGCGATCGTGTGATGCAGCCGCGGCGGTCCCAGCGCCGTCCAGGCCATGCCCGTTCTCCGTCCGGTCAGCGACGGCTTCGCGCGGCGGGCGGCCCGCTCCGCCAGGCCCTTCCAGTAGCCGCGCAGGTTCGCGAGGTTCCACTCCTTCAGCCGCGCGGGCTCCGGGTCGAGGCCCAGCTCCGCAGGCTCGGCGCCGCGCACCGCGATGCCGTGTTCGCGCAGGATCTTCCAGGTGACCGGGTTCACGTCGAAGGCGGCGCCGGCCCGGAAGCCGGAACCGCTGTGGGAGGCGACGGGCCTGATCTGGGTGACGGGCCGGGTGAGTTCCTCGCGGGGGACGAACACGCCGTTGACGGTGCCCGGGATCGCCCAGTTACCGCGGGCGAGCTGGCGCAGGCCGGCCGGGGTGTTGGCCGTCCATTGCAGGGCGCGCAGGCGGTGCAGGCTGATCGCGCCCTCGGTGACGGCCACGAAGTCGATGTCGCTGCGGCCCCGGCGGAAGGCGCCCAACGCGGTGGAGCCGACCACGTAGAAGCCGGTGATCCTGCCGGGGAGCAGGCGGTCGGCGATCGAGAGGTAGCGCCGGACCTCCGGCACGATCATCCTCGGGTCGCCGCCTTGCGCAGCCTGCCCCGTACGGCCCGCCGTACCAGAGGGCCCATCTCGTCCAGGACGCTCACCAGGACGGCGAGCTGTTCGAGCGAGTCCAGCGCCTTCGCGGCGCCGTCGGCGTCGACCCCCTCATACAGTTCCAGTCCGATGAACGCGGCGGCGACCGAGCGCGCCAGCCCGGACACATCCACCAGTTCGGCCAGCGGCGTCTCGCCCAGCACCCGCGCCAGCGTCCGCTCCAGCTCCTCGACCCACAGGTGGAGACCGGCCGCGGTCGCGGGGGCCAGCTTGGCGTCGGTCTGGCTGCCGGCCAGTAGTTGCGCGAGCACGGCGATGTTGCCGGACTCCTGCTCCTCGTCGTGGATGGCGCGGCCGAGTGCGAGCAGTTCGGCCAGGGTCGTGACGGCGGCGAAGCGCTCGCGGTAGTGGGCCACCCGCTCGGTGGAGCCGTTCTCGCACGCCTCGGCGAGCAGTTGGTCGACACTGCCGAAGTGGTAGAACACCAGCGCCTGGTTGACCCCGGCCGTGGCGGCGATCGTGCGGGCGGAGACGCCTGCGATGCCCTGGACGCGCAGCGTCGCCAGGGCCGCGTCGAGCAGCTTGGCGCGGGTGGTGGTGGACATCGGCAGCGGCACTCCTCTTCGGGTTTCCAAGCGTAGATGGGGCTGAGCGACCGCTCAAGTCGACGCTGTGATGGGGTATATCGGTATATGTCGGCAGTAGGGGGGATATTTCTTGACAGGGATAGAGCTGCGAGAGTGGCGCGACGCGGACACCCCCGCGGTGCTCCAGGCCTTTCAGTCCGAGGACATGCGCCGGCAGGCGCCGTGGCCCATGATCACCCTCAAGGACGCCCAGGGCTGGATCGCCGCCTGGGAAGGGGTCGGGCACGCGTTCGCCGTGACACTGGACGGCCAGGTCGCGGGCAACGTTGCCGTCACCGGCATCGACCGCCACCTCAACGGCTGGGTCTCCTACTGGACCGTCCCCGAATTCCGCGGCAGGGGCGTGGCCGCCATCGCCACCTCCATGCTGGCCGACTGGGCGTTCAAGGAGCGCGGCCTGTTCCGCCTCGAACTCGGCCACCGTGTCAACAACCCCGCCTCCTGCAAGGTCGCCCTCAAGGCCGGATTCCTCGCCGAGGGCATCGAACGCGCCAAGCTCAGCTACGACGGCGTCCGCTACGACGTCGAACGCCACGCCCGCCTGGCCACCGACTAGCGCAGATCCTCCAATAACCGGTCGAGCAGCCGCACCGCGGGCCCGGTCACCTCGATCGTGTACTCATCCAGCAGGACCAGCGCCTCCTCCACCGTCGGCACGCTCTTGCGCGGCAGTTCGACGAGCGGCTCGTCCTCCGCGACCACCTCGCCGTCCACGCGGTACGCGCCATCGGCGACCGCGACCGAGACGGCGAAGCGCACCTCCCGCCCGTCGGGCAGTGTGAAGACGGTCCCGGCGACCGCACCGGCGGGTGGGGCGAGGTAGGTGAACGGGGCGCTCCGCACGAACGGATGACGCAGCTCGGCGAGGGTTCCCGCGGCCCGGCTCAGCGCCGAGAGCAGGGCGGCCGCGGCCAGACTCTCGCTGTCCACGCACCTGAGCGTAGATCAGCGACGTCACTCCCGCCACCTGATCCCCTGGACAGGATTGTCTGTTTGTCAGACAATCCTGGTATGCGCAATGGTCCGTCCGCCGTCGTCGGCGCCGCCGTCCTCTGGGGTACGGCAGGCACCGCCGGCCTCCTCGTCTCCGCCGACTCGGTGGCGCTGGCCGCCGCCCGCCTGGTCATCGGCGGCGCGGCGCTGGCCCTGCTGGCCTCGTCGGAACTGAGATCCGCCCTTCGCCCAGGCCTTCTGCTGGGCGCGGTGGCGGTGGCGGCGTACCAGCTGTGCTTCTTCGCGGCCATCAGCCGCACCGGCGTCGCCATCGGCAGCGTCGTCGCCATCGGCAGCGGCCCCGTCTTCACCGGCCTGCTGTCCTGGCTGCTCCACGGCCGGCGCCCCAGCGCACGCTGGTCGGCCGCCACGACCGCCGCGATCGCCGGCTGCGCGGCCCTCATCGCCGGCGGCGGCGCCCAGGCCGGCGGACAGGTGCTCTCCGGCATCCTGTTCGCCCTGGCGGGCGGCCTCGTCTACGCCTACTACGCCGTCACCGCCGCCCGCGCCATCTCCCAGGGCCTGCCGTCCAACGCCGTGATGGGCGTCCTGTTCGGCGGCGCCGCCGCGATCATGCTCCCCATCCTCCTGTGGCAGGGCATGGACTGGCTCACCACCCCGACCAGCCTGGCGGCCGTCCTGTACCTGGGCCTCGGCACCACCGCATTCGCCTACTTCCTGTACGGCAGAGGCCTGCGCACCACCCCGGTGGCCACAGCCGCCACCCTGGCCCTGGCCGAACCCGCGGTGGCCGCCCTTCTGGGCGTGGTGGTCCTGGGCGAACACCTGGCCCTGCTCTCCATCCTCGGCCTGGCCCTCCTGGCGATCAGCCTGGTGACCGTAGCCCTTCCCGAACCCCGTACGGTGAGCCGCTAGAGTGCCATGGTGCCGTTCAGACCCGTGTCCACCGTCGACGCGCTGGCCGAAGCGCTACGCGGCCGAATCCTGTCCGGCGAACTGGCACCCGGCGCCTCCCTCCCCGAACTGGAGATCGCGGCAACCTATGGCGTGGCCCGCCCGACGGTCCGCGAGGCCCTGGCCGTACTGGTCCACGAGGGCCTGCTCCGCCGCGAACGCAACCGCAGCGCCCAGGTCCGCCTGGTCACCCTGGAAGACCTGAGCGACCTCATGTACGTCCGCCGCCCCTTGGAAGACCTGATGGCCAGAGCATTGGCCGGCCGGAGGGTGGAGGCGGCGGAATCAGCGCTGGCGAGACTGGAGTCCCTCCCGGAAGAAGCCCCGTGGTCCGCGATAGTGGCCGAACACATGGCGTTGCACCAGGCGCTGATAGAGGCGGTGGGCAGCCCCCGCCTGGAACGCCTCTACAGCGCCCTGGCCGCCGAAACCCAGCTCGGGGTGGTCCGCCTACGCGAGGTCTACAAGGACCGCGACCGCCTGATCGCCGAACACCGAGACCTCCTGGACGCGATAGCCACCGGCCCGGCAGAAGCCGCCCAAGCCGCAGTGGCCACCCACCTCAACCACTCCTGGGGCGAATAGAAGGGCAAGGAGCTCCGCTCCGCACGCTCTCCCAGTCGGGGCAAGCCCCGACCCCTGAAGGGCCTCCCTCCGGTCGGACGCCCTACCGGCCCCACCCGTTGCCCAGCTGAGTGGTCGGTCAGTTGGATCCCACCCTGCCCACATGGGCCTCGCCCCGCTCGGACGCTTAACCGTGCTAGCGCTTTCCGGCAGCAGGTCAATGCGCCGAACGTACCGAGTGCCCCCGGCCAACGCCCAACAAATCAACCTCAGGCCGCAGGCGCACGCGGACTGATGCGTACCTCCAGATCGGCGTCCAGAGCCCTGGCCAGTCGCCCAAGAACCGGCAACGTCGGGACGGTGCCTCCTCCTTCGAACCGAGCCACGACCGACTGTGTCATGTCAGCCGCACGAGCCAGTTCACTCTGGCTCCACCCACGAGATTCCCGCATCTCTCTAACCGCCCGGCCCAGCTCAAAGGCGAGATGGGCAGCATCGTAGGCCTCCGCCGCCCCGGGCTCACGCAGTCGTCGGTCCCGCAGATCAGCCCAGTCGCTCCGCTCGGTCATCACCACTCCTCGTCCGCCGAGTGCGCCTCATCCTTACAACGGAACAACGCCCGCCGCGCTCGGTCCACTTCTCGATCTTCCCTCATTCGCGTTTTGTGGAAGACGGTCAGAAGGATGATCCTCCGGTCCGGAGCGATCCAGTAGGTGATTCGCATTGTCAGCTCATCAAGGTAGAACCGCAGCTCGCGCAGCTTTCCATCGAGCTGTCGCGTGTACGGTTCTCCCAGCAACGGGCCTTCCGCCGCCAGCAGGTCGATAGAGAAAGCCGCTCGCGCGAACGACTCTGCCGAGAGCTTCTCAAGCCACTCCCGGACTTCCGGTTCCAGCTCCACGCTACCCCAAGCCATAGCAACGATGCTATGGCCAGGGTCCTCTACAGTCAGGCGATTGTAGGCATTCGGCCACTTAGCGTTATCTCGCTCCCATCCCACAGCCGCTCCAGTCACCCGCCTCAGCGGTTGGACAATCGGAGTCCCACCAGTAAGCCGCGCTTCGCGCGAGCGCTTTGATCGTGCGCGGCGCTGCCGCCCTGGGCTCAGCCAGTCGCCGGTCCCGCAGATCAGCCCAATCGGTCCGCTCGGTCACGTGCGCCTCATCCCTGCGACGGAACAACGCCCGCCGTACCAGCTCCGCTTCGCGACCTTCACTCAGAGAAGACGACCAACCAGATACCGCCACCCCAGGATCCCGTACCAGATCATGATCGGCAGGAGGAGCGCATAGCCGAGCCGCTCCAGCGCCACCGAAGCTCCGCCGGTCCCGGTCGTCCAAGGAAGCGCGACCGCGACCAGCCCGGCGAGCGCCGCTCCTACACCGACAGCCCGAAGCCAAGCAGGCAGAGCGAGCCCCACCACCCCAGCGACGGTCGCGGCCACCCACAGCAGTCCGGCAAGGTTGACCAGCCATTTAGCGGTGAGCAGCACCGCCAGGGCCACGGTGGCGACGGCCGGATCCGCAGGCCGGGCGGCCAGCTGCGTCATGGCCAGGTTTCCACCGTCATGAAGCAGCCCCGCCAGCCCAGCACCCGCCAGCAGACCACCGGCGAGGGTCTCCAGGTACGCCCGAGCCGGACCGGCCGCCACGACCAGCCCGGCCGCGGTCAACGCCAGCCAGCCCAGCACATCGAGAGCCAGCTCGGTCAGATGCAGCCCGACCTGCTGACCCACCGCCTTCAGCGCAGCGGTGGGGTCGGCCGGACTCAGGGACAACCCCGATGGCACCACGACGGCCGCACCAGCGACCATGGCTACCAACGAGGTCAGCAACAGCGCGCCAATGAGCCGGCCGCGAGCGTTCGCATCGGTCATGACGGTGACGCTAAAACTCTGCCGCAGGGACAAAGTCAACAGGCCGGGGAAAGGTGACGCGATGTGGCGAATCGGGAAACTGGCGCGTATGGTCGGCGTCTCCGAACGCACGTTGCGCCACTACGACAAGATCGGGCTGCTCGTTCCCGCCGCGGTCGACCGCACGACGGGCTATCGCTGGTACGGCGTGGCCGAGCTGTCCCGGCTGGAACGCATCCGCGGCCTCCAACGCCTCGGCCTGCCCCTACGCCAGATAGCCGACCTCCTGGAAGCCCCCGATTCCCAGCTGCGACAGGCACTGACCGACATCGTGACCAACATCCGCGACGACATAGCCGCCCTGGCCGCCACCGCGGCCCAAGCCGAAGACCACCTCGCCGTCCCGATGTCGATCCTGCCTCAGCAGGCGACGGTGCCCCCGCGCCGGCTACGCGTCCACCACACGCGCCTCACCCACCCATCCGAACTGACCACCCTCTGCCCGTCCCCACCCGCGACCCTGCTGACCTGGCTCAGGGAGCGACCGACGGGCGCCTTCCACGCCGCGATAGCCACCGATCGGGCCGCCGACCATCTCACCCTGCCCGTACGCACCGTGATCCGAGCCGTCGTCCCACCCTCGGCAGGTGTCGTACACGCCGGTCAGGACCTGTTCGCCTGGCTGACCCGCCACAACCTCGCCATCACCGGCCCCACACTGGAAGACCACCTCATCGACGCCGACGGCACCCACGCCACCGTCCTAGAGATCCCCGTCGCGTCCCCCAGTAGTGGATCAGCCAAGAGACGACCTACATGACATCGGCGTCTTGGAACACCATCAGGTACGCCCGGCAGGGCTGAAGTCAGTGCAGGCACGGTTGGACGAGGACGAACTGCACACCTTCACCCAGATCTTCTTGCCCTCCGTGTAGTTCTGCTTGTACCTGCCTTCGCCGTAGAAGGTCGCGGTCCCGCTCCCGGCAACCTTCACGTAGGCGACAGGCGCCTTGCCACCGTTGTCGAACACCTCGACGACATCCCCCTCGTCGGTGTACCGAACTCCGGCGACCAGGTTGGCCTCACGCTCACAGGACCGCCGGCAGATCCACGCCTCGGTCTGCCCGGAGCCGTAGCTCCCCGAGCAGACCCAGTTGGGCTTGGACGGATAGCACTTGTCCGAGTCGGCCAGAGCCGCCCCACTACCACCGACCAACACCGCGGCCCCCACCAGGGCTCCCGCGCAGATCGCGACAAGCTTCTTGATCATCTCATCTCCCCATACATCCGGCTTGAGCGATGAACATGGGGAGTCTAGGGAACCCGGCTTTCGATCCCCTTTACCACCGCACAAACCGCCGATCCATGGACATCGCCCGACTTCCCGCAACCGAGCACACCCGGGACCTTGAACACGTACTGCTGGTGGCGGCGCTTCGCCTCCCGCGAGAGTTCCGAAGACTTCTGCTCACCCCTCAAGCCGTCTCAGACAGGGACTACTCGCACCGCCTTTTCGCACAGTTTGCTCATATCGTCCTCGTCAGATGTCAGAACGATGGCCGGGCGCTCCGAGCGCAGTGCGGTGGCCGCGACCACAGCGTCGATGGCGTAGATCGACGACAGCGACACGCCGCTGCTGCTCGCGGGCAGGCGTCTGACCCTGCTCATCAAAGCTTTGTGGAGGGCGGTAATGCTCAGGCCTTGCCGTACATAGACGGTGGTGTCCGTAGTTTCTCCTGACAAAGGATGCCCGTGACTGAGGAACGGCTGGCCAGGTTCGAGGCCGTTTACCGGCAGACGTATGGTCAGATCACCGCATATGCGATACGGCGCTGCGCCGTGCCGCAGGACGCGGCCGACGTGGTCGCCGATACGTTCGCCATCGCCTGGCGCAAGGTGGACAAACTGCCAGACGGCGAGCAGGCCCTCCTCTGGTTGTACGGCGTGGCCAGGAAGGTGCTGGCCAACCACCACCGCACCGACAACCGGCGCCGGGCCAGGACCGTCGAGCTCGACGCGGAGATGACCGACCTCTATGCCGCCGCGCCGGAGAGCAAGATCGAAGCCGAGGCGGTGGCGCAGGTGTTCACCACACTTCCCGGCGACGATCGGGAGGTGCTGGCCCTGGTCGCCTGGGAAGGCCTGGACCGGGCGGAGGTCGCCGCGGTGCTGGGCCTGTCGCGCAACGCCGTACGGGTGCGGCTGCATCGCGCGCGCAAACGGTTCGCGCGGGCGCTGACCGAGGCAGGAGTGCGGACGGACCGGCGGGTATCTGCGGAAGGGGCGCTGTGATGGACGAGATCGAGACGATGACGAAAGCCCTGGCCAGGGTGAAGCCGGGCGAGCACGGCGGGGACCCGTCCGGCGCGGGGGCGCGGGCGCTGCTGGCGGAGATCACCGCGCGCCCGCCCGCCGAGAGAGCAACGGCGCGGCGCTGGTCGCAGCGGCCTCGATTGGCGCTGGGACTGGCGGTCACCGTGACGGTCGCCGCGGCGGCGGTGGTCGTGCCGAGCGTGCTGGATGACAGCGGCACCTACAGCTCGGCCTCCTGGGCTGTCACCAAGCAGGCGGACGGCGTGGTGTGGGTCAGAGTGACCGACTTCAAGGACGCCACCGGGCTGAGCAGACAGCTCAAAGAACTGGGCGTGCCCGCGATCGTGGACTACGTGCCCGAGGGCGACAAGTGCAGGGAGCCGCGCGCTGAGCACGTCGAGGACGTGCCCAAGGGCCTCTACCACGCGCCACGGAACATCCCGGGCGACGACCGGGGCTGGCAGATGCGGGTCGACACCAAGCTATTCCGCCCGGGTGAAACGTTCGTCTGGACGATCACCCCGCTGTCCGGCGGCGGCAGCAGCACCAGCACGATCCTCATGAAGGATCCCGTCGCGCCGTGCGAGCTGGTCCCCGACGACCGCGCTGAGAAGCTGATCAAGGAGTTCGCCTCCCGCTCGGCGACCGGGAAGGGCGGCCTCCTGGAGGACTACCCGGTTGAGGGCAAACCGCTGGAAGAGGTGCGCAAAGAACTCGATCGTCGCGGCCTGGACTCGACGTTCGTGGTGATGCCCGGCGGCCAGGGCGAGAACCTGGTGGTCGTGGACGCGCGCCAGGACCCGCTGGAGGGCGAACGGTTCATCCAGCTGCTGGTGAAGCCCGCTCCGTGAGGATGGGCAGCGCATCCGGCGAACCCATCCCAGCTCCCCGGGGCCACCTGGCGGCCGGGGTCCGCCTAGGTTCGGTGTCCGAGCACGGCGAGCGCGTTCCGAAGCAACGGTATGCCCCTGGCTGCGTGGTCGCTTCAGTTCTGGCCGTAGAGGGCGGGCAGGTCGATCTCGTGGCCAGTATGGGCGACGGGGTCGTGGAATGGCGTGCCCACTCGGGCGGACAACCCGCCGAGCAGGTCGGGTTCAGCGTGGTGCAAGGCCCAGTCGCGGCGAACCTGTTCGAAGTGGGGGCCGAGGACATCGCCGGCGAACAGCGCTTGCTTGCCGGCCAGACTCACTTCGCGCTGCCGGCCGCGAGTGGTGTTCCCGTCGGCCACCGCACCCAGGACGCGCAGATCGGGTTCTCAGCAAGGAGACAGCGAGCCTCTCGGAAGAGCGGTGTCTCCGGGTTGAGGACCGTACGGACGGCCAATCATCGAAGTCGGCCGGGGAGTCACCACGCGCGAACTCACGCCGGTAGGCGGGTATGCCACCGACGATCGAGTTCACCATGAGAGCCAGGCGCGGATCGGTGACGTCCCAGAACTCGGCGGCAAGGCGGTGATCAAGTGGGGCGAACGAGCAGTTCAAGGCCGGACCGGCCGCGCAATGGTGCGTTGCCCGCCAGGAACTCGCCCATGAAGGACAAGGCGGAGCCGGCCGGGGCAACTCGGCGTCAGCGGCCTCAGCCACGTCGAAGTAAAACCCTCCGGCTGCCCGACATGCGGCGTCGAGCAGGAAGGGCTCCGGCCCATCATCGGCACTGGGCGATCAGAGGTCGAGATCTAGCTATATCCGTACGTCTATGCCTCTCCGGAGGTCAGACCCACAGGGCAGGAGACGCCGGTGCCTGTGGGCGCGCAGTAGCCCTGGACCGGAACGCTCACACTGCGACGAGTTTTACGGCCTTCCCGCACAGTTTGCTCATGTCATCGACATCCGACGTAAGCAGGATGGCAGGCCTGACAGCGCTTAAGGTCGTAGCGGCGACCACGGCATCGATGGCGTACTTGTGACCGTGCAACCGAGACGCACGAAGCAACTCGATCGCGGCCAGGCTGATCTCCTCGCTGACCGGCTCTACCCTCAGCCGGGACAGATGCCAGCGGAGGCGATCCGTCTTGACTCTCACATCCTGGGCTTCGACGGGGGTCAGCGCACTGACCACCACGCGAAAATCGTTGCCCTGCGCTTCCCTGACATACGCGCTGACGCGCGGATCAGCCTGACACCACTTCGACAACCCCTGGCAGTCCAGGACCAGCGTCCCAGCGCTCAACCGGCTTCGTGTGCGCGCCATTCGCCGCCCTCCTGAAGTTCAGGTGCGGACTTCACCTCGCGGAACAGTGCTGCCGCCTCATCCCGCATCGCCTGTGGGATAGGCCCGGCGGCTTCCTCATTCGCCTGGAGCGCTTCCTCCAGCAGGTCACGCTCGATCTGACGCTCGACAGCGGCGTCCACGTAGGCCGAGAAGCCTCGAGAACCCACCCGCTCCTTGACTGCCCGGATGTTGCCGGCCCGCAGCGACACGCTCACCTTTGCTGCAGGACCCCCACCGGGCTGGTACTCCTGTTCTGGCATGGCCATCCCCCTAGTTTACTACTCGAAGTAGCAATACTTCTAGGCATCGTCGTGAGAGGCCGTGAGTCCCGTTGGACAGACCACAAGGAAGGGTCACCTAGCTTGACGTTGGTGCCACCGATGCCGCAGTAGCCGTTCGGGACCTTGAACACGTACTGCTGGTGGTAGCACTTCATCTCGCGCGATAAATCAGGCTCAGGCTGCGGGAGCACGTGGACTGATCCGCACCTCCGGCTCGGCGTCCAGAGCCCTAGCCAGCCGCTCGAGGACCGGCAGCGTCGGCACGGTGCCTCCTTCGAAACGGGCCACTGCTGACTGCGCCATGTCAGCCGCACGAGCCGGCTCACTCTGGCTCCACCCACGAGATTCCCGCATCTGTCGTCCTGCCCGACCGAGTTGGAAGGCGAGACGAGCCGCGTCGTATGCCTCGGCCGCCCCGGGCTCGGACAGTCGTCGGTCACGAAGATCAGCCCATTCGGTCCGCTCGGTCATCACCACTCCTCGTCCACCGAGTGCGCCTCGCCCTCGCAACGAGACAACGCCCGCCGCGCCCGGTCCGGTTCTCGATCTTCCCTCATTCGCGTTCTGTGGAAAACGGTCAGAAGGATGATCCGTCGATCCGAAGCGATCCAGTAGTACGGCAGACCAGCCACGGTAGATGCGGCAAATCTGCCGTAGACGTATCGGCAGATCCGCCACAGGCAATGCGGCAGATCTGCCACAGACCTGGACGGGATCCTGACGGGATCGTGCACCACGATGGGCTCCTTCTCATCGATGCGGCGTTCCGAAGCGGTCCTGATCTCAAGATTCCGAGATCTCCGTTGCGTCGAGCCGACTATGTGGATCGCGCTCTGAGGGGCGGCTATCCCGAGGCGGTCCACCGCCCCACGCATCGGAGAAGGGCCCGCTTCTTCGAGTCCTACATCTCCGATTTGATCAATCGGGACGTGAAGCAGGTGTCCGACATCGAGCGCCCTGCCGACATGCGACGTCTGCTCAACGTCCTTTGCGGCCGGATGGGCGGACTGGCTGTGATCGACAACATCGGCCGCGACCTCGGACTCCCTCGCAACACTGTGAAGCGATACCTTGACCTGCTGGACCTCGTTTACGTCATCAGGCGGATTCCGGCTTGGTCGTCCAACACGACCACGCGCGCCGTCGCGACGCCTAAGCTTCTCGTGGTCGACTCCGGACTGGGAGCGCACCTCGCCGGCCTCACCCCGGCTCGGACTACCGATGTAACGGCGCCCGTGGGGCCGCTGCTGGAGAATTTCGCCCTCGGCGAGTTGGCCCGCCAGTTGACGTGGTCGGAGGAACCCGTACGCCTCTACCACTACCGAGACCGCGACAAGGTCGAAGTGGACGGCATTCTGGAGCGGGCCTCCGGCCAAGTCGTCGGTATCGAGGTGAAGGCGGCGGAGACCGTACGTGCCGACGATTTCCGGGGACTCCAGCACTTGGCCCGTAAGCTCGGCGACCGTCTCATCGCCGGATATGTCCTCTATGCGGGCCAGGAAGTGCTTCCTTTCGGAGACCGAATGCGTGCCCTCCCGCTATCCGCGCTATGGGAGGCAACCGCAAACCCATGAGCAACCTTCGCGGTACAGGGCTTTCGCCGAAACCGGCTCTGGCCCCTGATCGTCATCGGGCAGGCTGGGCAACCAGGGGCCAGGGTCAGTCAGCTATCGCAGGTCAGGCCTCGCCGGTGGTCAGGCCGATCGGACACGAGACGCCCGTACCGCCGATTCCACAGTACCCATCGGGCACTTTGTGGAGATATTGCTGGTGATACTCCTCGGCGAAGAAGAACTCGGGGGCCGGGGCGATTTCTGTGGTGATCTCGTCGTAGCCGGATGCCTTCAGGACGGCCTGGTAGGCGTCTCGGGATGCCAGAGCCGACTTCTCCTGCTCGGGCGAGTGGTAGTAGATCGCGGATCGGTACTGGGTGCCGACGTCGTTGCCCTGGCGCATGCCCTGGGTCGGGTCGTGGTTCTCCCAGAAGAGCTTGAGGAGTTCCTCGTACGAGACCTTCGCCGGGTCGTACACCACGCGCACCGCCTCGGTGTGGCCGGTGGCGCCGGTGCAGACCTCTTCGTAGGTGGGGTTCTCGGTGTAGCCGCCCTGGTAGCCGACCGCGGTCGTGTACACGCCTTCGGTCTGCCAGAACTTGCGCTCGGCGCCCCAGAAACAGCCGAGGCCGAAGTCGGCGATCTCCAGCCCCTCCGGGTACGGCGGAGCCGGCGGAGCGTCGAGTACGGCGTGCCGCGAGGGCACCGGGATCCTGGCGGAGCGCCCCGGCAGGGCCTCCTCCTGACGGACCATCGATGTCTTGTTGCCGAACAGCCAACCCATGGTGCACCTCCTGCTTTCCAGCGTACAGAGCGATACAGAGGTGCCAACCGTTAAGACAGCCTAAATAGTCCCACATAGTAGTACGCGTTTGTGTTTAAGCATGTAATGTCCGAAAATGGGCTACATGCCTGACGAGAAGCGTGGTGTGTTGTTCGGGGTCGCGGCCTACGCGATGTGGGGGCTGTTCCCCCTCTACTGGCCGCTGCTCAAGCCCTCGGGAGCGCTTGAGATCCTCGCCCACCGCATGGCGTGGTCGTTGGTGGCGGTGGTCGTCATCCTCGCGGTGAGGCGGCACTGGTCGTGGTTCAGGGAGTTGCTGAAGCAGCCCAGGAAGCTCGTCCTGCTGGCCCTGGCCGCCGTGATCATCACGGTCAACTGGGGCACCTACATCTACGCGGTCAACACCGGCCACGTCGTCGAGGCAGCCTTGGGGTACTTCATCAACCCGCTGGTCAGCGTGTTGTTCGGGGTCCTGCTGCTGCGCGAGCGGCTGCGGCCGCTGCAGTGGGCGGCGGTGGGGTTCGGCATGCTGGCCGTTGTCGTGCTCACCCTCGACTACGGCCGGCTGCCGTGGATCGCGCTCACGCTGGCCGTCAGCTTCGGCGTGTACGGGCTGGTCAAGAAGCAGGCCAACGTCGGCGCCGCCGAGAGCCTCACCGTCGAGACCCTGGTCCTGCTCACGCCCGCCCTCGGCTACCTCGTCTACCTGGAGGCCTCGGGCCAGGCCACCTTCGGCCACACCAACCCGGGCCACGCGCTCCTGCTCGCCGGCGCGGGGCTGATCACCGCGGTTCCGCTGTTGTTCTTCACCGCCTCGGCCATCAGGGTGCCGCTGAGCACGATCGGCGTCCTGCAGTACATCGCGCCGATCCTGCAGTTCCTGTGCGGCGTCCTGATCGTCAAGGAGACCATGCCGCCGAGCCGCTGGATCGGCTTCTCGATCGTGTGGCTGGCTCTGTCGGTCTTCACCTACGACAGCATCAGCGCCGCGCGGGCCAACCGGAAGCGGGCCGCCGCCGAGCTGGTCAAGACGGCGGCCTGACCGTGCTCGACGGCATCTACGCCGGCGACGAGCAGGTCTTCCGCTTCTATCCCGACGGTCTCGTCCTGGATGTTCTGGTACGGCCCGCCCCCACCCCCCGGAGCGGAGCCCTCATCGCCACCTGGCTCCGCCGGGAAGACCCACCGGCCGGCGTCCACACGGCCCGCTACACGCGCGACGGCGGCGCGTACACCTTCGAGACCAGAGGCCATCTCAGAGACGAGCAGGTCGTCGTCCGGGCGACGAAGGCCAAGGACCATCTGGTCGTCGACCGCCGCGACGGCGGTCGACTACGCCGCAACCTCCGCTTTGATCGGATATATCCCGAAAAATCAGCCTGAGCGTTCCACCACGTAGTCGCACAAAGCGAGAAACGCGTCCTTCGCCGGAATGTTCGGCAGGCCCGACAGGTCGGCCCGCGCCCGGTCCACCCACGCGTCCAGTTCCGCACGGGCCTGAGCCATCGCCGGGTGCGCCCGCAGCAGCGTCAGCGCCTCCTCCAGGTCCTCCTCCGCCACCGGCCCCGACAGCAGCGTCTTGAGCCGCGAGTCCTCGGGCGAGGCCAGCAGGTAGAGCACCGGCAGCGTGCGGATGCCCTCGCGCAGGTCCGTCCCGGGCGTCTTGCCGGACTCCGACGAGGTCGAGGCCACGTCGAGCAGGTCGTCACCGAGCTGCCAGGCCACGCCGATCGCCTCGCAGGCCCGGCTCAGCCGCTCCTCCACGCCCGTGGGCGCGCCCGACAGCAGCGCCCCGAACCGCCCGGAGGCGGCGATGAGCGAGCCGGTCTTGTCGGCCAGCACGTTGATGTAGAAGGAGATCGGGTCGTCGCCGGGACGCGGGCCGATCGTCTCCCTGATCTGGCCCTGCACGAGCCGGGAGAACGTCTGCGCCTGGACCCTGATCAGGTCCGGGCCGAGGTCGGCCAGGAGGTCGGAGGCCTGGGCGAACAGGTAGTCGCCCGTCAGGATGGCCACGGTGTTGTCCCACCGGGCGTTGGCCGACGGGGAGCCGCGCCGTACCGGAGCCTCGTCCATGACGTCGTCGTGGTAGAGCGAGCCGAGGTGCGTCAGCTCGATCACCACCGCGCCCGGCACGACGCCGGGCGCGGACGGATCGCCGAACTGGGCCGCCAGCAGCAGCATCAGCGTGCGGAACCGCTTGCCGCCCGCCTCGATGAGGTGCTTGGACGCCTCCGTGACGAAGGCGTCCTCACTCTCGACCGACGAGCGCAGCAGCTTCTCGACCGCGTTCAGCCCACTGGCGATGTCCTGCGCCAACCGCTCATCCTCAATGGGCAGATCAACAACCGGTGGCGCGGACATAGGTACCCCTATCTAATGAACAGGCCGGACGCAGCCTGGTTGGCGATGTCGAGTGCGGGCTGCGGGAAAAGCCCGACTCCTACCGTAACCAGCAGCGCGACGCCGATGACCACCGCGGTGCCCATGCTGGGCGCGACCACGGTGGGGCCGTCGGCGGCAGGCTCGCTGAAGAACATCAGCACGATGACGCGGACGTAGAAGAAGGCCGCGATCGCCGAGGCGATGACACCCACGACGACCAGGCCGGTCATCCACGCGCCCATCGAGTCTCCGGTCTGCGTGCCACTGCTCACGGCAGCCGCGAACACGGCGTACTTCCCGAAGAACCCGCTGGTCAGAGGGATACCAGCGAAAGCCAGCAGGAAGAAAGCGAACACACCGGCAAGCAGCGGAGATCTCTTCCCGAGTCCGGCCCAGCGGGACAGATGACCCGCCTCGCCGCCGGGGTCGCGCACCATGGTGACCACGGCGAACGCGCCCACGGTGGTGAAGCCGTAGACCAGCAGGTAGAACAGGATCGCCGACAGCGAGGCGGCGTTCTTCTCCGCGGCCTCGAACGTCGCCATCACGCCGATGAGCAGGAAACCCGCGTGCGCGATCGAGGAGTAGGCCAGCATGCGCTTGATGTCGGTCTGCGTGATCGCCAGGATCGCACCGACGATCATCGTCAGCGCCGCGACCACCCACATGACCGGACGCCAGTCCCAGTCCAGGTTGCCCAGAGCCACCCAGAACACCCGCAGGACCGCGCCCATGGCCGCCACCAGCGTGCCGGAGGCCATCAGGGCGGTGACCGGCGTCGGGGCGCCCTGGTAGACGTCCGGCTTCCACGCGTGGAAGGGGGCCGCACCGATCTTGAAGAGCAGGCCCACGCCGAGCAGCGAGAGGCCGAGCAGCAGCAGCGGGTCCATGAGCGAGCCGGTGGACATCGACTGGCTGATCCCGGGCAGGCTGACCGTGCCGGCGTAGCCGTAGATCATGGCCATGCCGTACAGGAAGAAGGCCGAGGAGAACGCGCCGAGCAGGAAGTACTTCAGCGAGGCCTCCTGCGACAGCAGGCGGCGCCGGCGGGCCAGGCCGCACAGCAGGTACAGCGGCAGCGACATGACCTCCAGGGCCACGAACATCACCAGCAGGTCGTGCGAGGCCGCGAACAGCAGCATGCCGCCGACGGCGAAGAGCACCAGCGGGTAGACCTCGGTGTGCGCGCTACCGCTCGTCTCCGCCTCCTCCTCATCCGCACTCCCCGGTACGGCCGCCGCCGACGCGACGAAGTGCCCGTCGTCGTTGACCATCAGCACGGCGCCCAGCGAGAGCACCAGGATGACGCCCCAGATGAACAGCGAAGGACCGTCCACCGCGACGGCGCCCATCGCCGAGGCCGTGGTCGGCACGCCGCCCCTGGCCACCTGCACGATGACCAGCGCGAAGGCGCCGATCAGGCTCAGCAGCGAAAGCGGCACCTGGATGGACTTGCGCAGGTAGCGCGGCGCGAACGCCTCCACCAGGACGCCGATGCAGGCCGCGCCGAAGACGAGCAGCAGCGGCGCGAGCTGCCCGTACTCGATGGTCGGCGCCTCGAAGCCGTTCACTCTCCGGCCCCCTTCTCAGCGATGGCGGGGTTCTTGACGTCCACGTTGGTGAGCGTGTGCTGCACCGACGGGTTGATCACGTCGAGCAGCGGCTTCGGGAAGAAGCCGAACCCGATGATCAGGGCGACGAGCGGGGCGAGCACCACGACCTCGCGGACGTTGAGGTCCTTGAAGCCCTTGACGCCCTCGGCCGTCGGGCCGTTCAGCGCCCGCTGGACCATCCACAGGATGTAGACGGCGGCGAGGATGACCGCCACCGCGGAGACGATCGCCGCCACCGCGAGGGCGCCGGATCCGAACGCCTGGCTGGAGTACGTGCCGATCATCACCATGAACTCGCTGACGAACGACGACAGCCCCGGCAGCGACAGTCCGGCCAGACCGGCGATCAGGAAGAACCCGGCCAGGACCGGGGCGACCTTCTGCACGCCTCCGTAGTCGGCGATGTACGGCGAGCCGCGGCGGGAGATGAGGAAGCCCGCGACCAGGAACAGCGCGCCGGTGGCGAAGCCGTGGTTGACCATGTACAGGGCGGCGCCGGACTGCGCGACCTGGGACATCGCGAAGACGCCCATGACGATGAAGCCGAAGTGCGAGATCGAGGTGTAGGCGATCAGGCGCTTCATGTCCGTCTGCCCGATGGCCACGATCGCGCCGTAGATGATGCTGATCACCGCGAGCACCACGATCGGCATCGTGAACGCCTTGGCCGCCTCCGGGAAGAGCTCCAGGCAGAAGCGCAGCATGCCGAACGTGCCGACCTTGTCGAGCACGCCCACCAGCAGCACGGCCGCGCCCGCCGGAGCCTGGGCCGCCGCGTCGGGCAGCCAGGTGTGCACGGGCACCAGCGGAGCCTTGATGGCGAAGGCGATGAAGAATCCGGCGAACAGCCACTTCTGCGTGGCCGGGTCCTGGATGGCGCCGACGAGCTCGGGGAACATGAACGTGCCCTTGCCCGCCGCGAAGTACAGCCCGATGACCGCGACCAGCATGAGCAGGCCGCCGAACAGCGAGTACAGCAGGAACTTCACGGCCGCGTAGGACCGCTGGGCGCCGCCGTAGGAGCCGATCATGAAGTACATCGGGATCAGCATGGCTTCGAAGAAGATGTAGAAGAGGAAGATGTCGGTCGCCGCGAAGACGCCGATCATCATCGTCTCCAGCACCAGCAGCAGCGAGAAGTAGGTCTTGACCGACCTCTTCGGCGCGATGACCGTGCCGTCCGCCGTCTTCACGCCGTCGGCGTCGTTCCACGAGGCCAGCACCACGATCGGCACCAGCACCACGGACAGGGCGATCAGCACCAGCGCGATGCCGTCCACCCCGACGCCGAACTTGACCCCGAAGCTGGGGATCCAGTTGTACTCGGCCACGAACTGGAAGCGGTCGCCGCGCGGGCTGAACTGCACCGCCATGACGAGCGTCAGCACCATGACGACCAGGGAGACCAGCAGGGTCACCTGCTTGGCCAGCTTGTCGCTGCCCTTGGGAAGCAGGGCCACCACGACGGCGCCCAGCACGGGCACCGCCATGAGGATGGGAAGCCAGGGTGACATCAGATGTTCCCAACGAGGAGCAGGGCGCCGGCCAGGAGGGCCGCACCGAACAGGATGGACAGCGCGTACGTTCTGGCGAAGCCCGTCTGCAGCCGCCGCATGCGGCCCGAGGTCCCGCCGATCGCCGCCGCCAGCCCGTTGACCAGGCCGTCGACGCCGCGGTTGTCGAAGAAGACGGCGATCCTGGTCAGCCACTGGCCGGGGCGCATGAACAGCGACTCGTTGAGCGCGTCGCCGTACAGGTCGCGCCGGGCGAAGACGGTCAGGAACGAACCGCGCGGCGCCAGGACCGGAACCTCGGACTTGCCGTACTTGTACCAGGCGAAGCCCGCGCCCAGGGCGACGAGGGCCAGCGACGACAGCCCCACCGTGGTGGTGCTGAACAGGTGGAACTCGGGCAGCCGCTCAGGCAGGCCGACGGCCGGGGCGAGGAACTTCATGAACCGGTTGTCGCTGATCAGGTAGTAACCCAGGCCGATCGAGCCGAGCGACAGCAGGATCAGCGGCACCGTCATGACCGAGGGCGACTCGTGCGGGTGCGCGTCCTTGTCCCAGCGCTTCTCGCCGAAGAACGTCATGAAGATCATGCGGGACATGTAGAAGCCGGTGATGCCCGCGCCCAGCACGGCCAGCCAGCCCATCCACTGCCCGTGCTCCATGGCCGTCTCCATGATCCCGTCCTTGGTGTAGAACCCGGACAGGAACGGGAAGCCGATGATCGCCAGGTAGCCCACCATGAAGGTGGCGAAGGTGATCGGCATGAGCTTGCGCAGCCCGCCGTACTTCCTCATGTCGACCTCGTCGTTCATGGCGTGCATGACCGAACCGGCGCCGAGGAACATGTCGGCCTTGAAGAAGCCGTGCGCGATGAGGTGCGCGATCGCGAAGGCGTAGCCGGCGGGGCCGAGGGCGGCGCCGAGCATCATGTAGCCGATCTGCGACATCGTCGAGCCGGCCAGGCCCTTCTTGATGTCGTCCTTGGCGCAACCGATGATCGCACCGGCCAGCAGGGTCGCGACGCCGACGATGGCGACGACGAGCGAAGCCGTACTGGATGCCTCGAAGAACGCGCCCGAGCGGACCACCAGGTAGACGCCGGCGGTGACCATGGTGGCGGCGTGGATGAGGGCCGAGACCGGGGTCGGGCCCTCCATCGCGTCCAGAAGCCAGGACTGCAGCGGCAGCTGGGCCGACTTGCCGCACGCGCCGAGCAGCAGCAGGAGCCCGATCGCGGTCAGCGTGCCCGAGGAGGCCTCGCCCACCTTGCCCTGCAGGTCGCCGAAGGCGAGCGTGCCGAAGGAGGTCCAGATGATGAACATGCCGACCAGCAGGCCGAAGTCGCCGACGCGGTTGACGATGAACGCCTTCTTCGCCGCGACCGCGGCCGACGGCTTGAACTGCCAGAACCCGATGAGCAGGTAGGACGCGAGACCCACGCCCTCCCAGCCGATGAACAGCCCGACGTAGTTGTCGGACAGCACCAGCAGCAGCATCGCCGCGACGAACAGGTTCAGGTAGGCGAAGAACCGGCGCCGGTCGGGGTCGTGCGACATGTAGCCGATCGAGTAGATGTGGATCAGCGATCCGACACCCGTGATCAGCAGCGCGAAGCTGATCGACAGCGGGTCGATCAGCAGCCCCATGTCGACCATGCCGGGGATGAACTCATACAGGTGTACGGCCAGCCGCCGGTTCTCCTCGGGAAGCCCGAGCAACTCCACGAACCCGAGCACCGCCACGACGAACGAGGCGAGCGACATCGCCACGCCCAGCAGGTGTCCCCACTTGTTCGTGATCCGGCCGAGAACCAGCAGAATCGCGGCGCCGAGGAGTGGCAAGGCGATCATCAGCCATGACACACCGATCGCGCCGCTGCCAGCGAAATCGGCGATCTTAACGGGATCCACCAGTCACCCCTCAGTACTTCAGCAGGTTCGCGTCGTCCACGGACGCCGACCTGCGGGTTCGGAAGATCGTCACGATGATGGCCAGACCGACCACGACCTCGGCCGCGGCCACCACCATCACGAAGAACGCGATGATCTGGCCTTCGAGGTTGCCGTTCTGCCTGGCGAAGGTGACGAACGCGAGGTTGCAGGCGTTGAGCATCAGCTCCACGCACATGAACACCACGATCGCGTTACGCCTGATCAGCACACCGAGCGCGCCAATGGCGAAAATCAGCCCCGAGAGGATCAGGTACTGCGTCGTCACTTCGAGTCCTCCTCGACCTCGACCGAGTGCTTGATCGCCTCGGCGAGCTTCGGGTCGGCGGGCAGGTGGCCGTGCTCGACGTCGTAGCGCGCGATGTAGCGGTTGACCGACTTCTCGGAGACCGAGCCGTCGGGCAGCAGCGCCGGCATGTCGATGGCGTTGCTCCGGGCGTACGTGCCGGGGCCGGGCAGCGGCGAGGGCTGGTCGCCCTGGAACCGGGCGCGCGAGAGGTCCTTCTGCGTGGCCTTGGCGGTGAGCCGCTCGCGGTGGGCGAGGACCATCGCGCCGAGCGCCGCGGTGATCAGCAGCGCCGAGGTCACCTCGAAGGCGAACACGTGGCGGGTGAAGATCTGCCCGGCCAGCGAGCGGATGTAGCCGCCCTGACCGGTCGCCGCGGCCAGGCCCTTGGCGTTGCCGAAGACGGCGTTGCCGACGGCCAGGATGATCAGCGAGGCGAAGCCGAGCCCGGCGATCGCGGCCCAGAAGCGCTGCCCCTTCAACGTCTCCACGAAGGAGTCGGAGGAGTCGACGCCCACCAGCATGAGCACGAACAAGAAGAGCATCATGACGGCGCCGGTGTAGACGATGATCTGCACCGCGGCGAGGAACGGCGCGTCCTGCGCCGCGTACAGCACCGACAGGCAGAGCATGACGCCGCCCAGCATCAGCGCGGAGTAGACCGCCTTGCGGCTGAACACCACGCCCAGGGCCGCCGACACGGACACGACGGCGAGCACCCAGAAAGTGACTTGCTCACCCATTGGTCCGTCCCAGGCGGTAGTAGTCCTCTTCGGTCTCACCGAGCCGCATCGGGTGCGGCGGCTGCTCCATGCCCTGCGTCAGCGGTGCGAGCAGCATCTCCTTGGTGTAGATGAGGCTTTCACGGTTGGTGTCGGCCAGCTCGTACTCGTTGGTCATGGTCAGCGCGCGAGTCGGGCAAGCCTCGATGCAGAGACCGCACAGGATGCACCGCAGATAGTTGATCTGGTAGGTGCGCCCGTAGCGCTCGCCCGGGGAGAAACGCTCCTCCTCGGTGTTGTCCGCGCCCTCGACGTAGATCGCGTCGGCCGGACACGCCCATGCGCACAGCTCACAGCCGACGCACTTCTCCAGCCCGTCGGGCCAGCGGTTGAGCTGGTGGCGACCGTGGAAGCGAGGGGCCGTGGGCCGCTTCTCCTCCGGGTAGTTCACCGTGACGGGCTTCTTGAACATCGTGTGGAAGGTGACGCCGAAGCCCTTGACGGGGTTCAGCCAATCAGTTAGTCCCACTGGGAACCTCCTTGTGCTGCACCCCGTGGTAGTGCGGCAGATCGAGCGGCGGCACCGGGAATCCGCCGGCGGTCGGCTCGCGGTCCAGCTCCTCGAACTCCGCGGCGACCTTGGCCTTCTCGGCTTCCTTGCGGCGCTGGTTGACGGTGTCGAACCGGGCCCAGATGCCGAGCGCGCCGAGGACCACGACGGCGGTGATCGTCAGGACGACCGCCATGCTTCCCTCGAAGCCGGAGGTCGGACCCTCCTTGACGTACATGATCGCCCGGACCGAGGCCACGAGCATGATCCACGCCAGGTTCAGCGGGATGAGGACCTTCCAGCCCAGCGACATCAGCTGGTCGTAGCGGACACGCGGCAGCGAGGCCCGTACCCAGACCACGAAGGAGAAGACCAGGACGAACTTGATGAAGAACCAGAGCAGTCCCCACCAGCCCTCGTCCGGCAGGCCGAAGGGCGCCTGCCAGCCGCCCAGGAACAGCGTGATCGCCATCGCCGACGCGGTGAACGTGTGCAGGTACTCGCCCATCATGATCAGGGCGAACTTCAGCGAGGAGGAGTACTCGGTCTGGAACCCGCCGACCAGCTCGCCCTCGCCCTCGGGCAGGTCGAACGGGATACGGGCGGCCTCGCCGAAGCCACAGATCACGAAGATCAGGAAGGACGGCAGCAGCAGCACCACGTACCAGGAGGGCATCGGGATGCCCCAGAACTCCCCGCCCGTGGCCTGCGCCTTGACGATCTCCGACGTGGACAGCGTCCCCGCGAACAGGAACACGCCGACGAAGGACAGTCCCATGGCGATCTCGTAGGAGACCACCTGCGCCGCACTCCGCAAACCACCCAGCAGCGCGTACGGCGAGCGCGACGACCACCCGGCCAGCACGACGCCGTACACCGAGATGGCGCCCATGGCCAGCATGAACAGCACCGCGACCGGAAGGTCCACCAGTTGCAGCGGCGTCTGCACGCCGAACAGGTTGACCATGCCGGCGAACGGCGTGATCGAGAAGGCCAGGAACGCGGGGATCACCATGATGACCGGAGCCATCAGGTAGAGCGCCTTGTCCACGGTGTTCGGGAACAGGTCTTCCTTGAGGCCCATCTTCAGGCCGTCGGCCACCGACTGCAGCAGGCCGAACTTGCCCGCCCGGTTGGGGCCGATGCGGTTCTGCAGCTTGGAGATGAGCTTGCGCTCGTACCAGACGCCGAACAGGATCCCCAGCATCAGGAAGACGAAGAGCATCAGCGCCTTGACGATGGTGATCCAGAGCGGATCCTTGCCGAAGTCGGCCAGGGTCGGTTCCGTGGCGAGGAGGATCATGAAGCGCTCCCGATCGTGACGATGTCGCCGGACACCGCGCGCAGGTCGCGGGTGACCGAGCTGCCGCCGGAGTTCGCCGGCACCCACACCACACGGTCGGGCAGTTCGGCGATGCGCACCGGCAGCGTGATCGCGTCGCCGATGACGAGCTTGTCGCCGTCGCCCACGCCGATCTCGGCGGCGGTGCTCTCGGAGACCAGCGCCTCGGCCGCGCGGGAGGTGCCCGCGAGGTAGGGCTCGCCGTCCTGCATGCGGCCGTCGTCGAGCAGCAGGTGCCAGGTCGCCAGCAGCGCCTGACCCGCCTGCGGCGCCCCGGCGGCGCCGCCGCCGACGTTGGGCGCGGCCACGTGGCTGCCGCGCCAGGCGCCGACCGAGCCGAGCTCGCGGCGGGCGGCCTTGGCGTCGGGCAGACCCAGGTGCACGTCCAGACGGTCGGCCAGGTTGCCGATCACGTGGAGGTCGCTCTGCAGGCCGGGCACCCGGATGGGCGCCTCGAACGAGCGGCCGCGGCCCTCCCAGTTGACGAACGTGCCGGACTTCTCCTGCACGGCCGCGACGGGCAGCACCACGTCGGCGCGGTCGGTGACCGCGCTCGCGCGGATCTCCAGGCTGACGATGAACGGTGTGTTCTCCAGCGCGGCCAGTGCGGCGGCCGGGTCGGCCAGGTCGTAGGGGTCGACGCCGGCGATCACCAGCGCGTCGATCTCCTCGGCCCGCGCGGCGGCCAGGATGCCGTCGGTGTCGCGGCCCGGGGTGGCCGGCAGCGAGGCGACGTTCCACGCCCTGGCGATCTCCGCCCTGGCGCTCTCGTCCTCGACCGGACGGCCGATCGGCAGGAGGTTCGGCAGCGCGCCGGCCTCGATGGCGCCACGCTCGCCGGCCCTGCGCGGGATCCAGGCGACCTTGGCGCCGGAGGCGGCGCTTAGCCGTACCAGAGCCGACAGGGCGCCCGGGGCGGTGGCGAGCCGCTCGCCGGCGAGCACGATCGTGCCCTCGGCCAGCGTGCCGATGAGGTCGCCGATGGCTTCGGCCTCGGCGCCGGGGGCGGTGCGGATGAGCGTGCCGCCCATCTTGGCCAGCCCCTTGGCGGCGAACGGCGCGATCGCGGTGACCTTCAGTCCGTGCTTCTTCCAGGCCTTGCGCAGGCGCAGGAAGACGATCGGCGACTCCTCCTCGGGCTCGAAGCCGACCAGGACGACGGCCGGGGCCTGCTCCAGGTCGGTGTAGGAGACCTCGATGCCCTTGCCGGCGACGGCGTGGGCGAGGAACTGGGTCTCCTCGGCCGAGTGCGGCCGGGCGCGGAAGTCGATGTCGTTGGTGCCGAGCGCGAGCCTGGCGAACTTGGAGTAGGCGTAGGCGTCCTCGACGGTCAGCCGGCCGCCGAGCAGGACACCGGTCCTGCCGCGGGCCGCGGCCAGGCCCTCGGCCGCGACGGCCAGCGCCTCGGGCCAGGAGGCCGGGACGAGCACGCCCTCCTCGTTGCGGACCAGCGGCGTCTTCAGC
Source organism: Nonomuraea sp. NPDC050540 (assembly GCF_044457485.1). Taxonomy (NCBI): domain Bacteria; kingdom Bacillati; phylum Actinomycetota; class Actinomycetes; order Streptosporangiales; family Streptosporangiaceae; genus Nonomuraea; species Nonomuraea sp. NPDC050540. Next base: position 497,146 of record NZ_JBITHA010000004.1, on the reverse strand, counting down.
CGGTCGGGCTGCGTGGCGTAGGTGAACGCCCAGCGGCCCTTGTCGCAGTTCCACTCCTCGTTGACCTGCGGCTCGTCACCGGCCAGCCGGCGGGTGACCCGGCCGCGGCGGTGGTCGGTGCGCTGGGCGCACCCAGAGGCGCAGTGCTCGCAGACGCTCGGCGAGGAGACCAGGTCGAACGGCCGGGCGCGGAAGCGGTAGGCGGCACCGGTCAGCGCGCCCACCGGGCAGATCTGGACGGTGTTGCCCGAGAAGTAGGACTCGAACGGCTGGCCGTCGGCCACCCGTACCTGCTCCTTGGCCCCGCGCTCGAAGAAGTCGATGAACGGGTCGCCGGCGATCTGGTCGGAGAAGCGGATGCAGCGCGCGCACTGCACGCAGCGCTCGCGGTCGAGCAGCACCTGCGTCGAGAGCGGCAGCGGCTTGGGGAAGGTCCGCTTGTGCTCGTGGAAGCGGGACTCGCCCTGGCCGTTGGACATCGCCTGGTTCTGCAGGGGGCACTCGCCGCCCTTGTCGCAGACCGGGCAGTCGAGCGGGTGGTTGAGGAGCAGGAACTCCATGGCCGCCCGCTGCGCCTTCTCGGCCACCGGCGAGGTGAGCTGGGTCTGCACGACCATGCCCTGGGCGACCTCGATCGCGCAGGAGGGCTGCGGCTTGGGGAAGCCGCGGCCGTTGCCGGCGTCGGGGATGTCGACCAGGCACTGGCGGCAGTTGGCCGCCGGGTCGAGCAGCGGGTGGTCGCAGAACCTCGGGATCTGGATGCCCAGGAGCTCGGCGGCCCGGATGATCAGGGTGCCCTTGGGGACGCTGACCTGGAAGCCGTCGATGCTCAGGGTCACCAGGGAGGTTTCTACAGCGGTGGTCGTCACTGGTCACCCCAGACAGTGGACTTCTTCGCGTCGAACGGGCAGCCGCCGACCTCGAAGTGCTTGAGGTACTCGTCGCGGAAGTACTTCACCGACGAGTGGATCGGGCTGGCCGCGCCGTCGCCCAGGGCGCAGAAGGACCGGCCGAGGATGTTGTCCGCGATGTCGGTGATCGTGGACAGGTCCTCCTCGGTGCCCTGACCGGCTTCCAGGCGCTTGAGCACCTGCTTGAGCCAGTAGGTGCCCTCGCGGCAGGGCGTGCACTTGCCGCAGGACTCGTGGGCGTAGAACTCCGTCCAGCGCAGCACGGTCCTGACCACGCAGGTGGTCTCGTCGAAGATCTGCAGCGCGCGGGTGCCGAGCATCGAGCCCTTGAGGCCGACCTGCTCGAAGTCGAGCGGCACGTCCAGGTGCTCGGCGGTGAAGATCGGCGTGGAGGAGCCGCCCGGGGTCCAGAACTTGAGCTCGTGGCCCGCGCGGATCCCCCCGGCCATGTCGAGCAGTTCGCGCAGCGTGATGCCCAGCGGCGCCTCGAACTGGCCGGGCCGCGTGACGTGCCCGCTCAGCGAGAAGATGCCGAAGCCCTTCGACTTCTCCGTCCCCATCCCGGCGAACCAGTCGGCGCCGTTGGTGAGGATCGAGGGAACACTGGCGATCGACTCCACGTTGTTCACGACAGTAGGCGAGGCGTACAGGCCCGCCACGGCCGGGAACGGGGGCTTGAGCCGAGGTTGACCGCGACGCCCTTCGAGCGAGTCGAGCAGCGCCGTCTCCTCGCCGCAGATGTACGCCCCCGCGCCCGCGTGCACGACCAGGTCGAGGTCATACCCGGAGCCGAAGACGTCCTTGCCGAGGTAGCCCTTCTCGTACGCCTCGCGCACGGCCGCGTGCAGCCGGCGGATGACGTGGAGCACCTCGCCGCGTACGTAGATGAAGGCGTGGTTGGCGCGGATGGCGTAGGACGTGATGATGATGCCCTCGACCAGCGAGTGCGGGTTGGCCATCATCAGCGGGATGTCCTTGCAGGTGCCCGGCTCCGACTCGTCGGCGTTGACGACGAGGTAGTGGGGCTTGCCGTCACCCTGCGGGATGAAGCCCCACTTCATGCCGGTGGGGAAGCCCGCGCCGCCGCGACCGCGCAGGCCGGAGTCCTTGACGGCCTGGATGACCGCGTCGGGATCCATGCCGAGGGCCTTCTTCGCCGCCTCGTAGGGGCCGTAACCCTCGAGCGTGAAGGAGTTGGGCTGGTCCCAGTTGGCGGTCAGGACCGGCGTCAGCGTAGTCGTCATGCCTCAGGGGCCTTCCATCCGTTGGCCTTGGCGACCTTGAGGCCCTCCAGCGAGGCGCCGGCGGCCGAGGGGCCGTCGCCCGCCAGCTCGTCGGGCAGCCCGGCGAGCACGCGCGAGGCCTCCTTGAAGGAGCAGAGCTTCTTCGGGCCGCGGGTCGGCGAGACGCTCTTGCCGTCACGCAGGTCGTCGACGAGCTGCTTGGCCGAGTCGGGCGTCTGGTTGTCGAAGAACTCCCAGTTGACCATCATGACCGGGGCGAAGTCGCAGGCCGCGTTGCACTCGATGCGCTCAAGCGAGACCTTGCCGTCGGCGGTCGCCTCTTCGTGACCGACGCCGACGTGCTCCGACAGCTCTTCCCAGATCTGGTCGCCGCCCATGACGGCGCACAGGGAGTTGATGCAGACGCCGACGTGGAAGTCTCCGGCCGGGCGGCGCTTGTACATGGTGTAGAACGTCGAGACGCCCACCACCTCGGCCTTGCTCAGGCCCAGGATCTCCGCGCAGAACTCGTGGCCGTCGTCGGAGACGTAGCCCTCCTCCGACTGCACCAGGTGCAGCAGGGGCAGCAGCGCGGAACGAGTCTTCGGGTAGCGCCCGATGATCTCCTTCGCGTCCCGCTCAAGACGCTCGCGGACCTCCGGTGAATAACTCACCGGTCAACACCTCCCATAACCGGGTCGATAGAAGCCACCGCGGCGATCACGTCGGCGACCTGTCCGCCTTCCGTCATGGCGGGGAAGGCCTGCAGGTTCGTGAAGGAGGGCTCGCGGAAGTGCACGCGGTAAGGCCGGGTGCCGCCGTCGCTGACCACGTACGCGCCGAGCTCGCCCTTGGGCGACTCGATCGAGGCGTACGCCTGGCCGGCCGGCACCCGGAAGCCCTCGGTCACCAGCTTGAAGTGGTGGATCAGGGCTTCCATGGAGCTGCTCATGATGTGCGCGATGTGGTCGGGCGAGTTGCCGAAGCCGTCGGGGCCGAGCGCGAGCTGCGCCGGCCAGCCGATCTTCTTGTCCTCGATCATCACGGGCTTGCCCTTGAGCGGACCGGCGATCCGGTCGAGAGCCTGCTCGATGATCTTGAGGGACTCCTCCATCTCCTTCATGCGCACCAGGTAGCGGGAGTAGACGTCGCAGCCGCGCTCGGTGGCGACCTCGAAGTCGTAGGTCTCGTAGCCGCTGTAGGGCTGCGACTTGCGCAGGTCCCAGGGCAGGCCGGCGGCGCGCAGGATCGGGCCCGTGACGCCCATCGCCATGCAGCCGGTCAGGTCGAGGTAGCCGACGTCCCTGGTCCGGCGGACGTAGACGGGGTTCTCGTCGAGAAGCTTGCGGACGTCCTTGATCCGCTTGGGCATCTCCTTGAGGAACTCGCCCACCTTGTCCACGGCGCCCGCGGGCAGGTCGACGCTGACGCCGCCCGGCCGTACGTAGGCGTGGTTCATGCGCAGGCCGGTGATGTACTCGAACAGGTCCATGATCAGCTCGCGGTCGCGGTAGCCGAACAGGAACGGCGTCGTCGCGCCCAGCTCCATGCCGAACGTGCCCATCGCGACCAGGTGCGAGGCGATGCGGTTGAGCTCCATCATCATCACGCGGATCGCCTGGGCCCGCTCGGGGACCTGGTCGGTGATGCCGAGCAGCTTCTCCACGCCCATGCAGTACGCGGTCTCGTTGAAGATCGGCGCGAGGTAGTCCATGCGGGTCACGAACGTGGTCCCCTGGGTCCACGTCCGGTATTCCATGTTCTTCTCGATGCCGGTGTGCAGGTAGCCGATGACGCCGCGCGCCTCGGTGACCGTCTCACCGTCGAGGGTCAGGACCAGGCGGAGCACGCCGTGCGTGGACGGGTGCTGCGGGCCCATGTTGATGACCAGGCGCTCTTCCTCGGAGTCGCGCGCGCTGGTGACGACCTCGTCCCAGTCGCCGCCGCTGACCGAGTAGACCTTGCCCTCGGTCGCCTCGTCGTAGCCGGTGCTCACGAGTGATCCTCCCTTCGGTCGTCAACGCATGAAGCTCGACGCGGCTCGCTCATGCGTAGGACCTCCTCTCGTCCGGCGCGGGGATCGTGGCGCCGCGGTATTCGACCGGGATGCCGCCCAGCGGGTAGTCCTTGCGCTGCGGGTGACCGTCCCAGTCGTCCGGCATCATGATCCGCGTCAGCGCGGGGTGTCCGTCGTAGACGATGCCGAAGAAGTCGTACGCCTCGCGCTCGTGCCAGTCGTGCGTCGGGTAGACGCCGACCGACGACGGGATGTGCGGGTCGTCGTCCGGCGCGCAGGTCTCGACGCGCACCCGGGTGTTGTGCGTGATCGAGACCAGGTGGACGACCGAGTGAAGCTCCTCGCCCTGCAGGTGCGGGTAGTGCACGCCGGTCACGCCGAGCGACAGCTCGAAGCGCAGGCCGGCGTCGTCGCGCAGCTTCTGCAGGACCTCCACCAGGCGCTCGCGCTTGACGTGGAGGGTCAGCTCGCCCCTGTCGATGACGACGCGCTCGATGGCGTCGTCCATGTCGAGGGTGTCGACCAGGGCGTCGAAGTAGCCGCCGAAGGGGCGCGGGGTGGACAGTTCGGGGGCCCGCCGTACGACGAGGCCGCCGTAGCCCGAGGTGTCGCCGGTGTCGTGGGCGCCGAACATGCCCTGCCGGGCGATCGGCGTCTGCGGCGGCTCGGTCCCCGGTACCTCGGGGAGGTTGTCGCTCACTTGCCCGCCCCCTGGTCGATCAGCGGAAGCGTACGCAGGGCCTGCAGTTCGAGCTCGTCGATCTGCTTCTTGCGGTGCGCGCCGAACTTCATGTTCTGGATCTTGTCGTGCAGCTTCACGATCGAGTCGATCAGCATCTCCGGCCGCGGCGGGCAGCCGGGCAGGTAGACGTCGACCGGGATGATGTGGTCCACGCCCTGCACGATGGCGTAGTTGTTGAACATGCCGCCGCTGGAGGCGCACACGCCCATGGAGATGACCCACTTGGGCTCGGCCATCTGGTCGTAGATCTGGCGCACGACCGGCGCCATCTTCTGCGACACGCGGCCGGCGACGATCATCAGGTCGGCCTGGCGGGGAGACGCCGAAGCGCGCTCCATGCCGAAGCGCGCCAGGTCGAAGTGGGGGCCACCGGTGGCCATCAGCTCGATGGCGCAACATGCGAGGCCGAACGTGGCCGGCCATACGGAGTTCTTGCGCGCCCAACCGGCGGCCTGCTCGACCGTGGTGAGGATGAACCCGCTGGGGAGTTTCTCTTCAAGTCCCATAATCAGTCCCAGTCCAGACCCTTGCGGCGCCACACGTACGCATAGGCGACAAGCACGGTGACGATGAACAGCACCATCTCGACCAGCGCGAACACCCCGAGGCCCGAGGCGATCACCTGGCCGTCGGCGCCCTTCAGCGGGGCGAAGGAGACCGCCCACGGATAAAGGAAGATGATCTCGATGTCGAACACGATGAACAGCATCGCGGTGATCATGTATTTCAGCGGGAAGCGTCCGCCACCGACAGGCTGGGGCGTCGGCTCGATGCCGCATTCGTAGGCGTCAAGCTTGGCGCGGTTCCAGCGCTTGGGACCGGTGAACGGAGCGACCGCGACCGAGAAGATCGCGAAGCCTCCCGCGAGAATGGCGAGCACCAGGATGGGCACATAAAGGTCCATCGCTACGCCTCCTCTTCTGTCGCAACGCGCGCGGGCGCGCAGTCTGACCTATAAGTTTGCCGGGTGGGTCTGCGGTTCATGCTGGTGGGGCGACCTTCGAGAGTGCGTTGATGATCCTGTCTGACGCATCGCCTCGCCGGTCGGTGAGATTACCAAGGAGTTTGAGCGCGAAGCGCATCAGCCTCGGGTGAGGCAGCCCGTGCCTCGTACCGAAGCTCATCACACCTGGCTTCCCGATCGCTTCGACGAACAATCTGCCCAAGGTGAAATATCCGCCATACGCGTCCTTGAGGACCTGCGGGTACGTGCGCAGGATACGTTCCTGCTGCGCGGGAGTGGTGCCGCGAAGCGCCTTCGCGATCACCTCGGCCGCGATCTCGCCCGTCTCCATGGCGTAGGCGATGCCCTCGCCGTTGAACGGATTGATGGCGCCGCCGGAGTCGCCGACGAGCACCAGGCCGCGGGTGTAGTGCGGCTGCCTGTTGAAGGCCATCGGCAGGGCCGCACCGCGGATCGGCCCCGTCATGTTCTCCTCGGTGAAGGCCCATTCGGCGGGCATGTTCCTGCACCACCGCTTGAGGAGTTCACGGTAGTCGATCTTGCCGAAGGCGTCACTGGTGTTGAGAAGGCCGAGCCCGACGTTGCTGGTGCCGTCGCCGACGGGGAAGATCCACCCGTAGCCCGGCAGCAGCGTGTCCTGGTCCCACAGTTCGAGCCACGTCTCGAGGTAGTCGTCGTCGTGGCGCGGGCTCTGGAAATAGGTGCGTACGGCCACGCCCATCGGACGGTCCTCGCGCTTGTGCAGCCCCATCCCGAGCGCCATGCGCGTGCTGTTCCCGTCGGCGGCGACCACGAGGCGGCTGCGGTAGGTCGCGCCGTCCTTGGTGGTGACACCGGTCACGTGCCCGCTGCGGTCGTCCAGGATCGGCCCGGTGACGTTGACGCCCTCCATGAGGCGTACCCCGGCCTTGACCGCGTGGGCGGCCATGATCTGGTCGAAGTCTTGGCGGGTGCGGACCAGGCTGAAGTCGGGGAAGCTGTCGAGCTGCGGCCAGTCGAGCTCGAAGCGGAGCCCGCCGCCGACGACCCGCAGACCCTTGTTCCTGATCCAGCCGGGCCCGTCGATGTCGACGCCCATGTTCTGCAGTTGCTTGACCGCGCGTGGGGTCAAGCCGTCTCCGCAGACCTTCTCCCTGGGGAAACGCGTCTTCTCCAGGAGGAGCACGTCCAGCCCTGCTCGGGCCAGGTAGAACGCGGTCGCGGAGCCTGAGGGACCGGCGCCGACGACGATGACGTCGGCGTCAACTGTGTTCATGGTCGCGCCCGCTCACCACTCGTTGGCATCGTGCCTCGCTCTCTCGTGGCGAGCTCCTGCGCTTGGCGTATGGCTGCTGGCACGGTCACTGGACTGTCCTGTCCTGTCCTACACGCTCGAAGGCCGTGGGGTATGGCGCCTTCGTTCCTTTGTGAACCCCTTCACAAACTTGTCGGCCCGCAGTCTAACGCTTTTACGGGGCAAAGTGGCAGTCGGGGGGTTCGTTCATGAGGCGGGCTTGAAGCCGCGGTGCATGGCGACGATGCCGAGGCTCAAGTTGCGCCAGGCGACACGTTCCCAGCCGGCCTCCTGGATGATCCGCGCCAGCGACGGCTGGTCCGGCCAGTCTCTGATGGACTCGGCCAGATACTCGTAGGAGTCGTCGTTGGAGCCGAGGACCTTGGCCACCTTGGGCAGCATCTTCATCAGGTACTCGCGGTAGAAGAGGTCGAACGACTTGACGGTCACGTGCGAGAACTCCATGATCACCAACCGGCCGCCCGGCTTGGTGACGCGCAGCATCTCGCGCAGCGCCACCGGGGTGTCGTGCACGTTGCGCAGCGCCACCGAGATCGTCACCGCGTCGAAGCTGTCGTCGGCGAACGGCAGCCGCATCGCGTCACCCGCGACGAACGGGATCCCCGGGCCGCTGAGGGCGTTGCCTCCATGGCGGCGCACACCGGTCTGGAGCATGCCCAGCGAGAAGTCGGAGGCGATCGCCCGCGCGCCCAGCGTGGTGAAGCTGTCGGTGGAGGTGCCCGTCCCCGCGCCCAGGTCGAGGACCACCTCGCCGGGCCCCGCGTCCACGGCCGCGGCGACCGCCTTGCGCCAGTAGCGCACCTGACCGAACGAGATCACATCGTTGACGAGGTCATAGCGCCGGGCCGTGCGATCGAACATCGCGGCGACCTCGTGCGGCTGCTTGTCCAACTGAGCGCGGGTCATGCGGCAAGCCTATTGCCCCCGCCCGTAAGGCCCTCATCGCGTGTGCCCTATCCCGACAACCAACGGAAAGTAGCCACTCCATAACGCACCGTCTGCTAGAACTTGGCGAATGTTCGCGCGTGTCACCCTTGCAGCGGTCATCACGATGGCCCCTGTCACGCACACCCGCGTGGTGTCCGCCAACCCGGCCGACACCACCCCCCACGTCCTCGACGGCATCGTCAACACCATCGCCCTGGTGGGCGGCACGGTGGTGGTCGGCGGCTCGTTCAGCGAGGTAGCCGACGCGAGACGCACGACCACCTTCCCCCGGAGCAACCTCTTCGCCTTCGACCTGGCCACCGGCGCCGTCCTGGCCGATTTCGCCCCCGACGTCGCCGGCCCGGTCCACGCCCTGGCCGCCGGCGCCGACGGCACCGTCTACGTCGGCGGCGACTTCCCGTCGGTCAACCGCACGCGGGCGCGCGCGCTGACCCGCCTGAGCCTGTCCGACGGCTCGACGGTACGCGACTTCGCCCCGCGCGTGTCCGGCGGCGCCGTGACCACGCTGGCCAGGCGCGGCGCCCACCTCTACACCGGCGGCGACTTCACCTCGCCGAGAACCGCCCTGGCCAGGCTCGACGCCACGACCGGCGCCGCCGACCCGCGCTTCACCGTCGAGCCCGGCCTGCCCCGCACCCCCAAGGTCAAGGTCCACGCGCTGGCCGCGAGCGCCGACCGGCTGGTGGTCGACGGCAGCTTCACCACGCTCGACGGCGAGCCGCGGCCCCAGCTGGGCGTGATCGACATCTCCACGGCGACGCCCCGGGTGGCCAACTGGCGCACGGCCGCGTACGAGCCGCGGTGCCAGGACGTCTTCCCCAGCTATGTACGCGGCCTCGACCTGTCACCCGGAGGCGACTATTTCGTGGTCGTCACGACCGGCGGCAACGGCGACCCGCGCCGCCTGTGCGACAGCGCGGCCAGGTTCGAGACCCACACCAGGAGCCAGCGCGTCAGGCCGACCTGGGTGAACCACACCGGCGGCGACTCGCTCTACTCGGTCGCGGCGACCGGCGCGGCCGTCTACGTGGGCGGGCATCAGCGCTGGATGAACAACCCGCGCGGCCGTGACTCGGCGGGGCCCGGCGCCGTGCCCAGAGAGGGCATCGCCGCCCTCGATCCGCGCACCGGAAAGGCGCTGGCGTGGAATCCGGGACGTGAACGCGGTATCGGCGTCAAGGCTTTTCTGGCGTACAGCCGTGGACTACTCGTTGGTAGTGACACAACTCGACTCGGACGGGAGTACCATGCCCGGATTGGCATGTTCCCTCTGCCCTAGTCGTCCTGCGGCTTAGGCCGGTTGATCTTGTCGCTGATGCGGGCGCTCATGGCGTCACGCTGCTTGGACAGCAGGACGTAGCTGGCCACACCGCTGATCAGGAAAGCCACCAGGATCAGCACCAGCGGATTTTGCAGTCCGAGCAAGTACAGGACACCGAGAGTCACGGTGAACAAGCCGATGCGCGACGCGGTGTAAACGAGAACGGGATGCACAGGTCAGAGGCTACTCGCTCCTGGTCGTGCCCCTGCGAGCCGTACCGGCTGCCGCTCTTCGCATCGGGCGCGAGCACTGCTACTGTTCCCAGTCAGGGTGTTTCGTAAAGAAACACCCACGAGAGCCCCAAAGAGGCTCTATCATATAACAATCGGGCAGTCAGCCGATAACAACCCGTGATCTTTGTCGAAAACCACGGATAAATCAGGCTTCGCTCGACACACTGGTTACCTGTCCGCCCGCTGGCAGGAAGCGGGATGCGAGGGGGAGAGATTGGTGGAGAGTAGCAGCGAGCGTCTGCTGACCCCAGGAGAGGTTGCCGCCCTCTTCCGGGTAGACCCAAAGACGGTTACACGCTGGGCTGCGGCAGGCCGCATCAGCAGTATCCGCACCCCCGGAGGGCACCGTCGCTTCCGCGAGTCGGAAGTGCACGCCCTTCTTAGAGGCGAGGATGTTCTTACGGCCGAACGGCCGGCAGGTGAGTCCCCGCGCGTTTGACGTTCCGTCAGGTCGGTGATCCTGCGCCGCAGGATCACCGCCACGGATCCCACAGGCACGCTCTTCTCGCCGGTACGGCCCGGCCCCCGTGGCCGAGGACCGAAACGAGCGCCCCACCCCGCGCTGAATCCCGGCACGCGTGCCCACGCCCTCTACGTACATTGCCCGGACGACCCGAACCACGACCCGGCCTCCACCCCTCAGGCCGTCGCGGTGACCACCACCCCCCGTCGGTCAGGGTTGTCCCCCGATGTCAGGCGTCCTCCTGCTCCGCCTTGAAGGCCAGGAACTCCTGTTCCAGCTCGTCGTTCTCCGCCGCCCAGCGCGCACGCCGCTCGGCCGCCTCTTCCTCGGTGCACGACTCCGGCAGCCATCGCTCGTAGTCGGGATCCCCGGGCTCCAGTTCCACATACGCGTTGCCGATGAGACGCCCGTCTTCACTGGTCAGGCTCTGCGGCACGCGCAGGGTCCCGTCAGCGAGCCGGATGACGTACATCGCTCATCACCTAGATTCCGTAGCGCCGGTTGAAGAACAACATGACGTCGAGGGCCATCCGCGTGTCACCGCCCAGCATGTCGACCAGCGCGGGACGCTGGCGCGAGGAGATCGCGGCGAAGGCGTCCGCGAAGAACTCCTTGCGGCCGAGCCCCCCGCCCTGCCGGTGGAAGGCGGAGGCCAGCATGGGAGCGGCCTTCTCGTAGAGTGCCACGAACTCGGGCAAGTCGGAGACCCAATCGCCATGCGGGGAGTCGATGTCGTCGAGGGCGTGGCCGACCTCGTGCATCATCACGTCGGGGGTGGGAGAAGGCCTATCGCCGACGACGATCTTGCGGTCGCCGTACGCGCCGGCGCAGATGTCCCAGGAGGCCTTGCCGGAGGGCAGGGGGGCGCCGCGCAGGTAGCCCATGTCGTCGAGGTCGGGGACGCCGCCGGCGCCCACGTAGATGCCTTCGAGCCCGATGGCGAGCTTGCGCTTCAGCCGTTCCGGCAGCCGGGCGAGGCTTTCCACGGCGCGCACGGCCTCCGGCGAGGGCGGACCGAGCCTGGCGTCCCACTGGCGGTGCAGGACGGCTTCCAGGTCGCCGCAGTGCCGTAAGCCGTCCGCCTGGACGGGCGCGTCGGGCCGGTTGGGCTGCGCGCGCGGCGGCAGGTCGGTGAGCTCGAAGTCGTGCCAGGTGTACTGCGGCCGCTCCACGACCGCGGCGGGCAGCCGCTCGCGCCGCCAGCCGGGCTCGTCGGCCCGCTCGGGTCGCCGCGCCTGCTCCGCCTCTTCCGCGCGCTCGACGCGCTCGCGTCTTCGAAACGGCCACACGCTCCGCTCGGCCTGCGGCTGTGCGCGGAAGGACGGCCCGTCTCCCCCGGCCGGCCGGTCCGCGCGCTTCCGCTCGGCCTCGCGGAAGCCCTCCGCGGGCGTGTCACGGGACCAGAACGAGCGGTCCGCCTCCGGCGGCGCGTCACCGCGGCGCGAGAAGAGGTAGGACCCGCGCCGCCACCAACGTCCACGTCGATGCCGGCCCTTGTCGCTGGAGAAGGCCATCTCACCCCTAGACACCCTGCCCATCAGGTGAAACCCCTCCGCCCCACCTGATCCGGTTCCACGGTACGCGGCCGATCTTCCCGAGTCATCCGAAATGGGACACCGAGCAAGCACGATCACGCCTCGGATGGCTTACAGTTCGGGCATGGCAGGTGTCCTGGTCACCCTGGCGGTGCTGGCTTTCTGGCTCTACTCCCTGTTCGACGTCATCACGACGCCGGAAGACGAGGTGCGGAACGTGCCAAAGACCCTCTGGGTGCTCGTCATCATCCTCGTCCCCGTGGTGGGCGGGCTTCTGTGGTTCCTGCTCGGCAGGCCCACCCGTGGCGCCGCCGAGGACGGTCCCCCGCGCATGCCGCGGCGCCCGGCGCCGCCGCGCCAGGATCCGCCCAAGGGACCGGAGGACGACCCGGAGTTCCTGCGCGACCTCGACAAGCGGATGCGCGGGGAGGAGTGAGCGTCCGCGGCTAGTTGCCGACGTCGGCGTAGCTGTGCATGCCGCCGAGGAAGATGTTGACGCCGACCAGGTTGAACATCAGGCAGCCGAAGGCGACGAGCTGCACGATCGTGGCGGCTTTGCCGCGCCAGCCGGCCGTGACCCTTGCGTGCAGGTAGGCGGCGTAGGCCACCCACGTGATGAACGACCAGACCTCCTTGGGGTCCCAGCCCCAGTAGCGCCCCCACGCCTTGTCGGCCCACAGCGCGCCGGCGATCACCGCGAAGGTCCAGACGGGGAAGGCCACGACGATCGCACGGTGCGCGACCCGCTCCAGGTCGGAGCGGGTGGGCAGGCGTGAGAGGCCGTCGCCGCGGATGAGGTAGAGCACGCCGGCCGCGCCGGCCACGATGAACAGGCCGCTGGCCAGGATCGCGGCGGAGACGTGGATGGCGATCCAGTAGGAGTTGAGCGCGGGCACCACGGGACCGGCGGCGGTGTAGAGGAACTTCACCGCGGCGCCGAGCCCGAGCACCGCCACGACCATGACGAACGGGCCGAGGAAGCGCACGTTGGCGCGCAGCTGCGTGGCCAGGAACGCGGTCACGGCGGCCAGGCAGATGGCGACCACGAACTCGTACATGTTGCCCCAGGGCCAGCGCTCCACCGCCAGCCCGCGGGTGACGATGGCGGCGGCGTTGGCCCCCCAGCCGACCCAGGCCAGGGCCATCCCCACCTTGCCCGCGGTGCCCGCCCAGGCGGGCGGCTCGGGCTCGGCGGGAACCGCGATCTGGTCGGGAGCCTCGTCCTGCGGGGCGCCGACGGTCGCGGGCTGCTTGACGCGGCCCTTGGCGGGCGCGTCGGTACGGGCCTTGCCGTAGGCCAGCTCCAGAGCGAAGCCGATCATGGCGGCGAGGTAGAGGAGCACGGCGCCGACGACGAGCTGGTCGCTCGCCTCGGCCAGTACTTCAGCGGACATCCTTGTCTCCAGCTGATAGGACCTTGACGATGTCGGCGAACTCCTCGGTGAAGCCCGCGGCGGAACCCTCGGTACGGGTGAGGCCGCCCACCTCTGCCGCGCCGTCCTTGACCCGGACGAACACGCGGCGGCGGCGGATCACCAGCGAGAACACGATGGACACGGTGGCGAGACCGGCGGCGAGCAGGGCGGGCACGCGGCCGGGATCGTAGGCGATCTGGAGCGTCATCCACTCCTTGACCTCGACGAACTCCAGCTTGCCGAGTCCGTCGGGCAGGTCGAACGACTGGCCGGGGGCCAGCGGCTCGGGTGCCGTGGAGCCCATGACCAGCGGCTTGAGCTTCTTCATGACGTCGGGCGGCGCCAGCTCGTACACCGACTGGGGTCGTCCCGAGCGCACTCCGAAGTCGCCCGTGAAGGCGCCGAGGACCTGAACCCTCGGCATGAGGTCGCCGGGGAAGCTGGAGGTGAAGCCGCCGCCCTGGGCCGGCGCGATGGTCGGCAGGAAGCGCATGAGGAAGCCGAGCTGACCCGGCTGGGCGTCGGGCGCCTTGAGCACGCAGCCGGAGACCCGGGTGGCCGGGAACTCGATCAGGCACGGGACCGCGCCCTCGAAGGCGACCTGGCCCTTGCCGTCGGTGATGCGGAAGAACGGCGCGTAGCCGTTGCCGATCAGGTAGGTCTGGGTGCCGTTGATCTCCAGCGGCTCGTTGACCTTCAGCTCGTAGTCGCGCTTGGGCGCGCCGGGCGCGTCGCTGACCTTGAGGTGGGCCGAGAAGTCGAGCGGCTGGCCGACCTTCGTCGGGTCGCCGCCGACCTGGTAGGAGGCCTTGAACTCGTCGAGCGTGAAGGAGAACGGCTCCAGCGACTCGGCCGAGACCCGGTTGCCCGGTATGAACCGGTCGTAGGCGGCGACGGTGTTGGCGAAGCCCTCGTCCTCCACGACCAGCACGTTGCCCCGGTAGCCGAACACCGCGCCGATGCCCACGGCGACCAGCAGGCCGAGCAGGGAGATGTGGAAGAGCAGGTTGCCGGTCTCGCGCAGGAAGCCCTTCTCGGCCGAGACCCAGCCGTCGCCGGTCTCGACGCGGAAGCGCAGCTTGCGCAGCCGTCGGGCGGCCACCTCCACGGTGAGCTCCCCGTCGAGGACCGTGTGGTGGGGCAGGCGCGACAGGTGGCGGGGCGCGGCCGGCGGCTTGCGCCGCAGTTCCTTGAAGTACGTCGTGGTCCGCGGCACGATGCAGCCGACCAGCGAGGCGAACAGCAGCAGGTAGATCGCGGCGAACCAGACCGAGTTGAAGACGTCGAAGAGCTGGAAGCGCTCGTACCACTCGGCGCGGACCGGGTCGTTGATGTAGATCTGCGCGACCTTGTCCGGCTCGACGCCGCGCTGCGGGATCAGCGAGCCGGGGATCGAGCCCAACGCGAACAAGAACAGCAGGAGCAGCGCCGTCTTCATCGAGGTGAGCGTGCGCCACGTCCAGCGCAGCCAGGCCACCGGGCCGAACCCGGGCGGCTTGGGCGCCTGCTTCTCCATCTCCTGAACGGCCATCAGATCACCGGCTGGAATCCGCCGATGAGCCCCTGCAGGCTCGCGATCATCTGTCCCCACAACCCGGTGACGAGAAGGACTCCGACGGCGACCATCATGCCCCCGCCGATGCGGGTGATGAGCTGGGAGTGCCTACGGATCGCCGCGAACGTCCGCAGCGCCCTGCTGTACGCCAGCGCCGCCACGACGAACGGCAGCCCGAGCCCCAGCGCGTAGAAGACGGCCAGGGTCGCGCCGCGCGCCGCGCTGCCCTCGTTCAGCCCGAGCGCGAGCACGACGGCCAGCGTCGGGCCGATGCACGGCGTCCAGCCGAGCCCGAACACGATGCCGAGCAGCGGCGCCCCCGCCAGCCCGGCGGCGGGCTTGCGGTGGATGCGCACGTCCCGCATGAAACCCGGTACGAGGCCGAGGAAGGCCAGCCCGAGCACGATCGTCAGCACCCCGAGCACCCGCGTGATCACCTGGGCGTTGCCCAGCACCAGCGAGCCGAGCCCGCCGAACAGCGCCCCGCTGAGCACGAACACCACCGCGAACCCGGCCACGAACAGCACGGTGCCCAGCACCAGCCGCCCGCGCTTGGGGTCGGCGCTCATCCCGGTCACGTACGACAGGTAGCCCGGCACCAGCGGCAGCACGCACGGCGACAGGAACGACACGATCCCGGCGAGCACCGCGATCGGCACGGCCAGCAGCAGCGACCCCGAGGCCACGACCTCATTCATCGCGGACCTTGGTGACGGTGTTCATCAGGTCGGTGAACTTCACCGCGCCCAGCGCCCTGGCCGCGATCCTGCCCTGCTTGTCGATGATCAGCGTGGACGGGATGGCCGCCGGCGGCACGGTGCCCTGGAAGGACAGCGCCACCTCGCCGGGCTGGTCGAAGATGCTCGGGTAGCCGGACTGCTCGGTGCGCTCGAACGCGATCGCGTCGGCCTTACGGTCCTTGAAGTCGATGCCGAGGAACTCCACGCCAGTGGCCTTGGTCTTGGCCGCGACGTCCTTGAGCACCGGTGCCTCGGCCCGGCAGGGCCCGCACCAGGAAGCCCAGAAGTTGATCACCACGACCTTGCCCTTGTGCCCGGCCAGCGAGGCGGTGCCGCCGTCGAGCGTCGGCCCTTCGACGGCGGGCGCGGGCTTGCGCTCGGCGGCGGGGAAGATCTGCATCTTCCCGTCGCCGGCGATGAAGCGGGTGTCACCGGCCTGCGGCTGGCCGCTCTGGTTGCCCGCGCACCCCGCGACCAGGACAGTCAGCAGGGCGAGGGAGAGGGACGTCGCGCGCACGGGAGGATGATCTCCTTGTACTACAACCGGTAGAGCTTGCAACTCTACCGGCGAGGTCGCACGCCCCGAACACCAGGGCTCAGGCTCCCGGCGGACCATGACCTTTCCGCAGAGACCCGGCGGGCTCGCTGTAGCCGACGCTGATCAGCCGGTCCTGGTCGAAGGTGAGGCTGGTGAGGCTGGCCAGGGCGCACTGACGTCGCCGCGGGTCGGGCGACAACCGGCGTCCCTCGGCCGCCAGCCTGATCGCCCAGATCGGGAGCTGGTGGCTGACCAGCACCGCCTCGTGCCCGCGCGCGGCGGCGCGGGCGTCCTCGATCACCGTGCGCATCCGCTGGACGATCTCCAGGTACGGCTCGCCCCACGAGGGCTTCCACGGGTTGTAGAAGTAGCGGTAGTTACGCGGGTCGCGCAGGATCCCGAGGCCCGGGCCGGCAGTGCGGCCCTCCAGGAGGTTGCCCGCCTCCACCAGCCGGTCGTCGGGCTCCACGGGCAGGCCGAGCGCGGTGGCCAGCGGTGCGGCGGTCTCGCGGGCACGTTCCAGCGGGGAGGAGTACAGGGCCACGATGTCGCGGCCGGCGACGGCCTTGGCGACCATCTCGGCCATCTGCTGACCCGTCTCGGACAGGTGGTAGCCGGGCAGTCTGCCGTAAAGGATGCCGTGGGGATTGTGCACCTCACCGTGGCGCAGCAGGTGAACGACGGTGGTCTCAGCCATGGTGTGGCACAGCCTATCCGTTTCGATGGCGCCGACAGGCGACCCGGTCTCGTCCGAAAAGGGCACCGAAGGTAAAGTCGCCTTGACTGCGCCTAGGGTTCCGCGTTCCGGTCCGCCCTGATGAACCACAACCAGGGCCGGGGAGACAGGTCCGAGCGGCGCCGCGGCCCTGGGCCGTACAGCTGACGGGACAAAAGCCTGGAGGCTCCTATCCGCGTACCCGGAAGGAGCTCATCGCTTGAACGCCTGGGCCCTCGCTCTCGTCCTCGTCGCCGCCGTGGCGCACGCCACCTGGAATCTCCTCAGCAAGAAGGCCTCCCAGGCCGACGGCCTGGTCTTCCTCTGGCTGGTCGCGGTCGCCTCGACCGTCATGTGGGGTCCGGTTTTCGCCGGGTTCCTGCTCGTCACGGACACGTCGGTGCGGTGGAGCGACGTGGCGGTGGTCTGCGTCAGCACGGCGCTGCACCTCGGCTACTTCGTCCTGCTGCAGCGCGGCTACCGGTACGGCGACCTGTCGACGGTGTATCCGGTGGCGCGGGGTACCGGGCCGATGCTGGCCAGCCTGGTGGCGGTGCTGTTCCTGGGCGAGCGGCCCGGCATCGCGGGGATCGCGGGCATCGCGCTGGTCGGGGCCGGGGTGTTCATGATGAGCGGCGGTGGCAGGGCCGACGCCCGTGGGCTGGGGTTCGGGCTGGGGACCGGGGTGTTCATCGCGGCGTACACGGTGTGGGACGCGCAGGTGGTCGGCGCGTTCGCGGTGGCGCCGCTGGTGCTGAACTACCTGGGCGAGGCGGGGCGCGCGCTGGCGCTGACCCCGGCGATGCTGAAGGGCGGGCGGCGGCTGCGGATCGGGGCGATCTGGCGCGAGCACCGCTGGCGCGTGCTGGGTGCGGCCGTGCTCATTCCGCTGTCCTACCTGCTGGTGCTGTTCGCGTTCACGATGGCGCCGGTCAGCGTGGTGGCGCCGACGCGGGAGATCAGCGTGCTCATCGCGGTCCTGCTCGGCGGCAGGTTGCTGGCCGAGGGTGACCTGCGCCGCAGGCTCCTGGCCGCCGGGGTGATCCTCGGCGGCGTGGTGACGATCGCCCTCAGCTGAGCCCGCCTGAGGGGCTCAGGTGGGGGCTCCGGCTTCTTTCAGGGCTTCGACCATGGCTCTGATGGCGGGACGGCGGGCGGCGTCGGTGCGCCAGATGGCGTAGATGCGGCGGGTCTGCCGGGGCAGGGTGGGGATCGCGCGCACCCGCGACGGCATGCAGTCACGGCCCAGCCTGGGCACGATCGCGCAGCCGAGACCGCCGGCGACCAGCGCCATCTGCGTCGGGTACTCGTCGGCCATCGAGACGATCTCGGGTTCGAGGTCGGCGCTGCGCAGCGTGTAGACCAGCCAGTCGTGGCAGATGGTGCCGGGCGAGGAGCTGATCCACCGCTCGCCGCTCAGCTCCGCCAGCTCGATCTCCCTGCGGTCGGCCAGGGGGTGGTCGGCGGGCAGGATCACGTCGGCGATGTCGTCGAGCAGGATCGCCTTGGACAGCCCGTCGGGGATGGCCATGGGCCGGTTGAGCCAGTCCTGGACGACGCCCAGGTCGAGCTCTCCCCTGGCGACCTCGCGCACCACGCGCTCCGGCTCCCGCTCGTTGAGCAGGATCTGCAGGTCGGGGTGGCGCTCGCGCAGCGTGCCGAGCGCGGGCGGCATCAGGCCGCGGGCGGCCGTCGGGAAGGAGCCGACGTGGAGCTTGCCGACCACCTCGCCGCGCAGCGCCTCGAAGTCGGCCTCCGCGGTCTCGACCAGGGCCAGAATGCGCTCGGCGTGCTCGGCGAGCAGCCCTGCGGCGTCGGTGAGCCGCACACCGCGCCCGTTGCGCTCCATAAGCCGTGAGCCGGTCTCCCGCTCCAGCTTGGCGATCTGCTGCGACACCGCGGAGGGCGTGACCATGAGGGCGTCGGCGGCGGCGCCCACGGAGCCGTAGACGTGCACCGCGTGCAGCGCTTTGAGCCGATTCAGATCCAGCATCAGGTGTGAGCCTCCTCTCGTAAGCCATCCTAAAGGGTTTAGCGTAGAAAGTCTCGCTTGTGGTTGATTGTGTAGCGAGAGAAAATATATGCATGAGAAACAACACCGCACAGAAGACCGAGACCTCCTACCTCAAGAAGCTTGCCGAGCAGGCCCGCGAGCAGCGCATCCGCGCCCAGAAGCCCGCCTCCAAGTAGTGAGGCCGCGCCATCTGGCCCTCGCCGTCGGCCTCGCGGCCGTGTGGGGCTTCAACTTCGTCGTCATGGAAGTGGGCCTGCGCCACTTCCCGCCTCTGCTGTACGCGGCGCTCCGGTTCGCCCTGGCCGCCTTCCCCGCGCTCTTGCTCGTGGGACGGCCAGGCGTACCGTGGCGCTGGGTCGCGGGTGTCGCGGCGGCGGTTGGAGTGGGTCAGTTCGGCTTTCTGCTCATCGGCATGCGGGCGGGGATGCCGCCCGGCCTCGCCTCACTGGTCCTGCAGGCCCAGTCGCTCTTCACCGTCGTCTTCGCGGTAACCCTGCTGGGCGAACGGCTGACCGGCCGCCGGATCACCGGGCTGACCCTCGCGCTCGGCGGCCTCGTCCTCGTCGCCGTCGACTTCGGCGCCTCGGGCCCGTTCGGCGCCTTCGCGCTGTGCGTGGCCGCCGCCGCCTCGTGGAGCGTCGGGACGATCATGCAGCGCCGGGCCGCGCCGCCCGACTCGCTGCGCTTCATGGTGTGGGTGAGCGCCCTGTCGGCGCCGCCGCTGTTCCTGCTGTCGTTCGCGGTCGAAGGCGTGCCCGTGCTGAGCGCCCCGCTTGAGGGCTGGCTGTCGCTGGGCTACGTGGCGTTCATCTCCACGCTCGGCGGCTTCGGCGTCTGGGGCTGGCTGCTGCACCGCTACGACGCCTCGGTCGTCGCCCCCTACACACTGCTCATCCCGGTGTTCGGGATGTCGTCGGCCGCGCTGTTCGTCGGTGAGCCCGTCGGCTGGGCGAAGGCGGGCGCGGCCGTTCTCATCGTCTGCGGCGTCCTTTACGCCGGTACGCGCCCCCGCTCGGCCCCTTCGCCGTCACCCTCGCCGGCGCTCGCGCCCGCCGGGCGGTCGAGCCGGTAGATGACGTGGTCCCGGTCGTCGACCGGGTTGTCCGGCTCCAGTTCGCCCTCCGCCACCCGGCGCAGGCCCGCCTTCTCCAGCGCCCGCCACGAGGCCCTGTTGGCCTTGGACACCGGGACGATCACGCAGGTCGCCTCCGGGTCCGCCCAGGTCGACTCAACGATCGCGCGGATCATCGACGGACCCAGGCCCTTGCCCACCTGTTCCTCGTCGCCGATCAGGTAGTCGATGCTGACCGCGCCGCCGGGCACGTCGAGGATCGGGGCCAGCTCCTCGGCGTACTCGGGGTAGTCGGCGTATCGGGAACGCTGCACCAGACCCAGCGGACGGCCGTCGAGGAAGACCAGCAGGTCCTCCGACGGCTCCTCGCCCCGGGCCGCCGGGCCGAAGTCGCGCGCGACGGCCTCCGCCGAGGTCTCGTGGTTCCACCACCGGGCCACGTGCGGCCGCTCCAGCCACTGCTTCACCAGCGGGAAGTCGTCCTCGGCGAGCCGGCGCCAGGTGATCACCATGACGTCGACGGTACCCGACACGCCGGCTCGCCGCCTGCGAATATCCGGCCGGGTCAGGCCACCGCGGCGGCGGCCTTGGCGGCGGCGGGCAGGGCGTCGCCGATGCGGTTCAGGGCCTCGTCGTCGTGCGACGCCGACAGGAACCACGCCTCGTACGCCGACGGCGGCAGATAGACGCCCCGATCGAGCATGGCGTGGAAGAAGGCGGTGAACGCGGCGGTGTTCTGGCTCCTGGCCCCGTCGAAGTCGCTCACCTCGCGGTCGGTGAAGAAGATCGAGAACAGGCTGCCCGCCGCCTGCAGCCGGTGCGGCACGCCCTCGGCCGACAGCGCCTCGGAGGCCGCCTGGGCGACCGTGGCGGCCGCGGCGTCCACGCGGGCGTAGGCGTCCTCGTCGAGGTTGCGCAGCGTGGCCAGGCCCGCGGCGCAGGCCAGCGGATTGCCCGACAGCGTGCCCGCCTGGTAGACGGGGCCCTCGGGCGCCAGGTTGGCCATCACGTCGGCCCGCCCGCCGAAGGCCGCCGCCGGCAGGCCGCCGCCCATCACCTTGCCGAAGGTCATCAGGTCGGCGTCGACCGGGTCCAGGCCGTACCAGCCGGAGCGGGAGACGCGGAAGCCCGTGAGCACCTCGTCGACGATCAGCAGCGCGCCGTTGCGGGCGCAGATCTCCTTCAGGAACGCGTTGAAGCCGGGCGATGGCGGCACCACGCCCATGTTCGCCGGGCACGCCTCGGTGATCACACACGCGATCTCGGCGGCGGCGAAGGCCTCCTCGACCGCCTCGCGCGAGTTGTACGGCAGCACGATCGTGTCGGCCGCGGACGCGCCGGTCACGCCGGGGGTGTCGGGCAGCCCGAACGTCACCACGCCGGAGCCGGCCGAGGCCAGCAGGGCGTCCACGTGGCCGTGGTAGCAGCCGGCGAACTTCACCACCTTGGAACGGCCGGTGAAGCCGCGGGCCAGGCGCACCGCGCTCATGGTGGCCTCGGTGCCGGAGCTGACCAGCCTGATCTTCTCCACGGGCGCCACCCGGGAGACCAGTTCCTCGGCGAGTTCGACCTCGCCCGGGGTGGCGGTGCCGTACGACATGCCGTGGGAAAGCGCCGCGGAGACGGCCTCGACGACGGCGGGATGACGGTGGCCCAGGATCATCGGCCCCCAGGAGCAGACCAGGTCGACGTAGCGGTTGCCGTCGACGTCGGTGATGTAGGGGCCCTGGCCGTCGGCCATGAAGCGCGGCGTGCCGCCGACGGCGCCGAAGGCGCGCACGGGCGAGTTCACGCCTCCCGGCACGATGGTCCTGGCGCGGTCGAACAGGCTCTCAGACTTGTCAGTGCGGCTCACCCCTACAGGGTAGAGGCCGACCCCCGAGCCCGGTCAGTCGGTGAGCTGCTCCAGAACGCGCAGCGGGTCGGGCAGCGGGCGGCCGTCCGGCGGGCGCAGCCAGGAGACGGGCTGGCCGGTGGGCAGCGTGGACGGCGGCGCGAGGACGTAGCTGTCGCGGCAGTGCCAGCGCAGCCCCGGGTTGTCGTCGATGGTCGCGGGGTCGCAGTCAAGCTGGCAGGACCACCACTCGTCCTCGTCGTCCGGGTTGCCGCGCGTGGCCACGTAAAACAGAACCCGGTCGCCGTTGGCGGCGACCGGGCCTGAGTGGGAGCCGGCTTCGTCGAGGCGCGTGAGCGCGGCGAGGCC
Organism: Nonomuraea sp. NPDC050540; assembly: GCF_044457485.1. Taxonomy (NCBI): domain Bacteria; kingdom Bacillati; phylum Actinomycetota; class Actinomycetes; order Streptosporangiales; family Streptosporangiaceae; genus Nonomuraea; species Nonomuraea sp. NPDC050540. Next base: position 475,243 of record NZ_JBITHA010000004.1, on the reverse strand, counting down.
GGCCGCCAGGGGTACGTCGAAGACATCGAAGACGCGTCCCGTGGGGAGAATCACGTTGGCGTCCGGCTCGTGCTGCCACCACCGGGTGAGCTGGGTGGCGTCGGTCGTGGCCTGGAGGTGCCAGGCCGGGGAGAGCGGATGCGCGCCGGGGTCGGGACAGCCTAGGCGGTCACAGGAGCAGGCGCGCGGCCCGTGCCGCAGCGGATGCGCCCCCGGCGCGCTGGGCCACCCGAGAGCGGCATAGCCCAGCACCGCGTCGATTCTGGTCGGGCGCGTGAGTTTCGCGGCCCGCTTCCGCGTACGCCGAGCGAGTGGTACCCCGACCATGGTGACTCCCGTTCGAAAATCCCGCGCGCCTGAGGAGGTCCCTGACCCCGGGGCTCCAACGCGCCACCTGGGACACACCAGCACTTGTTATCGCACTCTAACGCACAGGTCGCAGGGGTGAGCGGGAAACCCCCACCTAGAGACGCCGAGCCACCTCGGTGGCCCAGTAGGTGAGGATCAGGTCGGCTCCGGCGCGCCGGATCCCGATCAGCGACTCCATGATCATCCGCTCGCGGTCGATCCAGCCGTTGGCCGCGGCCGCCTCGATCATCGCGTACTCGCCGCTGACCTGGTAGGCCGCCACCGGCACGTCCACGTTGTCGCGGAACTGGCGGATGACGTCGAGGTAGGACATCGCCGGCTTGACCATGACCACGTCGGCGCCTTCCGCGAGGTCCAGACGTACCTCACGCATCGCCTCCTCCAGCGGCCCCGCGGGGTCCTGCTGGTGGGAGGCGCGGTCGCCGAACTGTGGCGCGCACTCGGCGGCGTCGCGGAAGGGGCCGAAGAACGCCGAGGCGTACTTGGCCGTGTAGGCCATGATCGGCAGGTGGGAGAAGCCCGCCCCGTCCAGGGCGGCGCGGATCACGCCGACCTGGCCGTCCATCATCCCGCTCGGGGCGATCATCTGGGAGCCGGCCTCGGCCTGCGCCACCGCCATCGAGGCGTAGCGCTCCAGCGTGGCGTCGTTGTCCACCTCGCCGTCGGGAGTCAGCAATCCGCAGTGCCCGTGGTCGGTGAACTCGTCCAGGCAGGTGTCGGCCATCACCACGATCGCATCACCGACCTCGGCGTTCACCTCGCGCAGTGCCTGCTGGAGAATCCCGTCGGGGTCGTCGGCCGCCGAGCCGCGGGCGTCCTTCACCGCCGGGATGCCGAACAGGATCAGCCCGCCCACGCCCGCCTCCGCCGCCTCGTGGGCGGCCTTGCGCAGCGACTCGCGGGTGTGTTGGTAGACGCCGGGCATCGAGGCCACGGGACTCGGCTCGGCGAGGCCCTCCTTGAGGAAGGCCGGCAGGATCAGCTGCGACGGGTGCAGACGCGTGCCCGCGACCATCCGTCTCATGACAGGGGTACGGCGAAGCCGCCGCGGACGTGCGGCGGGGAACTCAGCACTCATGTGACGAAACTCCTATTTGCGGCGGCGTGCCCCACGGCGGTTCTGCGAGGGCTTACGCGGGGTGTCACCCGCGGCGATCGCCGCCTGCCTCTGCTTAGCACCGTACTCGGCGAGGGCGGCGGCCAGCGCGGAGGCCGATGGCCTGTCCGCCATGACATCCACACGCAGGCCGAACTCCTCGGCCGTTTTGGCCGTCTGCGGGCCGATGACCGCGATGACGGTGACGTTGTGCGGCTTGCCGGCGATGCCGACCAGGTTGCGCACGGTCGAGGACGAGGTGAACAGCACCGCGTCGAACCCGCCGCCCTTGATCGCCTCGCGGATCGGCGCGGGCGGCGGCGCCGCCCGCACGGTCCGGTACGCCGTGACGTCGTCGCACTCCCAGCCCAGCTCGGTCAGCCCGGCCACGAGCGTGTCGGTGGAGATGTCGGCCCTGGGCAGCAGCACCCGGTTGATCGGGTCGAGCATCGAGTCGTAGGGCGGCCACTCGGCGACCAGGCCCTCCGACGACTGCTCGCCCGAGGGCAGCAGGTCCGGCTTGACGCCGAACTCGACCAGCGCCCTCGCGGTCGCCTCGCCCACCGCGGCCACCTTGAGCCCGGCGAAGGCCCGCGCGTCGAGCCCGTACTCCTCGAACTTCTCGCGCACCGCCTTGACGGCGTTGGAGCTGGTGAAGGCGACCCACTCGTAGCGGCCGGTGACCAGGCCCTTGATGGCCCGGTCCATCTGCTGCGGCGTACGGGGCGGCTCGACCGAGATGGTCGGCACCTCGTCGGGCACCGCGCCGTAGGAGAGCAACTGCTCCGACAGCGCCTTGGACTGCTCCTTGGTACGCGGCACCAGGACCCGCCAGCCGAACAGCGGCTTGGTCTCGAACCACGACAGCTTGTCGCGCAGCCCGACGGCCTCGCCCACGACGATCAGCGCGGGCTCGGTGAACCCGGCGTGCTTGAGGTCGGGCTGCAACCTGCCCAGCGTGGTCGCCACGGTGAACTGCTCGGTCGTGGTGCCGCTGCTGCTGACCGCGACCGGCGTGCTGTCGGGCTTGCCGCCCGAGATGAGCGCCTTGCCGATGGCCACGGCGTCGCCGATGCCGTTGTAGATCACCAGCGTGCCGGGGCAGGCGGCGTGCGAGGCCCAGTCCTGATCCTGTGCGGCGTCGACCACACGGAACTCGGGCACATCGTCCGCCGGCGGGATGCCCGCGTAGGTGAGCACCGCGGTCGCGGGCGGCACACCAGGCACGATCTCGAAGTCCACCCCGGCGGCGGTGCAGGCGGCGACCTCCTCGGTGATCGAGGAGAACAGCATCGGGTCGCCCTCGCACAGGCGTACCACCAGCCCGCCGTCACCGGCACGCTTGAGGTAGTCGCCCTCGACCACTTCGACGCCCTCGCGGCAGTGCTTGAGCAGCGGGCCGAAGAGGTCCTCGTCGAGGACCACCGCGTCGGCCTTGCCTAGCAGCTCGGCACCACGCAACGTCAGCAGGTTCGGGTCACCTGGACCCGCACCCACGAACGCCACGAAACCGGAGGTGGGACTATCGGCGCTCAATGGGAATGCTCCCCCATCAATCTGTCGGCCCCCTCGGCGAGCATCTCGGCCGCCAGAAGGCGGCCCAGGCGATCGGCGTCCGAGGACGGGCCGGCGGCGGACTTGCGGACCGCAGCCTGGCCGTCGAGCGAGACGACGGCGGCGGTCAGGTTCAGAGTCTGCCCGTCATCGGCGGCGAAGGCACCCACCGGAGCGGAGCACCCTGCCTCGAGAGCGGACAGAACGGCGCGCTCGGCCGCGACCGCGGAGCGGGTCCGCGGGTCGTCGAGCACACCAAGGAAGGCGATCAGGTCGGCGCGGCCGGCGAGGCACTCCACCGCCAGCGCGCCCTGGCCGGGCGCGGGCAGCATCTCCTCGACCTCGAAGATCTGGGCGATCTCCGTGTCGCGCCCGATCCTGGTCAGACCCGCCGAGGCGAGTACGACGGCGTCGAGCTCGCCCGAGGTTACCTTGCCGATCCGGGTGTCGGCGTTGCCGCGGATCGGGACGTACTCCAGGTCGGGCCGGAGCGCCCGCAGCATCGCGACCCGGCGCGGCGAGCCGGTGCCGACCCTGGCGCCGGGCGGCAGGTCGGCCAGCTTGTGCGCGCCGACCAGCGCGTCGCGGTGGTCGTGGCGGGCGGGCAGGGCGGCCAGCGTGAAGCGCTCGTCCCGCTTGGTCGGCAGGTCCTTGAGCGAGTGGACGGCGAAGTCGATCTCGCCGTCAACCAGCTTGTCGCGCAGCGCGCTGACGAACACGCCGGTGCCGCCGAGCTGCGCCAGGTGCGCCTTGGTCACGTCGCCGAAGGTCGTGATGCCGACCATCTCGATCGTCCGGCCGGTCGCGCGGGTGTAGCCGTCGGCGACCATCTGCGACTGCGTGGTCGCCAGCAGGCTCCTGCGCGTCCCCAGCTTCAGGGTCACAGCTCCACCTCCCTCACGGCCTCGGGCATCTTCGGATCCAGGTCGAACAGCTCGCGCAGAGCTTCCGCATAATGATCCCCCCCTGGGGAGGTGGCGAGCTGTTTGACACGCACAGTGGGCTCATGAAGGAGTTTGTCCACCACGCGCTGCACGGTCTGCGTCACTTCGCCGCGCGCCTTGTCGTCGAGTTCGGGCAGACGCATGAGCAGGCGGCCGAGCTCGGCCTCGACGACGTCGGCGGCCTTGCTGCGCAGCGCCACCACGGTCGGGGTGACCCTGGCCGCGCGCTCGGCGTTCAGGAAGGCCGTCAGCTCGTCGGCGACGAGCGCGCGCACCGTCTGTACGGCGTCGCCCTCCCGCGAGCCGATGCCCGACTCCTGGATGGTCTCCAGGTCCACCAGCGTGACGCCGGGCAGCTCGCGCACCGCCGGGTCCACGTCGTGGGGCAGCGCCAGGTCGAGCAGGAACACCTCTCCGGCGGGCCGGCCGGCGAGCATGGCCGGGGTGACCACGTGCGACCCTCCGCCGGTGCACGTGATCACAAGGTCGGCCGCGGCGAGTTCCCGGGGAACCTCGCGCAGCGGCACCGCCCGGCCGCCCACGCGCTCGGCGAGCCGTACGCCTCGCTCGAAGGTGCGGTTGGCCACCACGATCTCGCCGGCGCCCGCGCGGGAGAGCGTGGCGGCGGCCAGCGCGCTCATCGAGCCGGCGCCGACGATCAGCACCCGCTTGCCCTCCAGCGGCCCGACGAAGGCGAGGCCCGCCGAGACCAGGGACGCGCCCGCCTGGTCGATGTCGGTGTCGGCGTGGGCCCGCTTGCCCACGCGCAGCGCCTGCTGGACGAGCTCGTTCAGCGTGGCGCCGACGGTGCCGTGCTTCTGGGCGAGCTTGAGCGCCCCGCGCATCTGGCCGAGGATCTGCCCCTCGCCGACCACCATCGAGTCGAGGCCGGACACCACCGAGAACAGGTGCTCGACCGCGCGGTCCTCATAGTGGACGTACAGGTGTGGCGTGAGCTCGTCGACGGGCACGCCGGAATGGACGCTCAGCAGCCTGCTGATCGCCGTGACGGCCGCGTGGAAACGGTCCACGGCGGCGTAGACCTCGACCCGGTTGCAGGTCGAGACCACCATCGCTTCGGCGACGCAGACGTCCTGCTGCACGTCGTAGATGAGTTTGGAGAGAGTGTCCCCCGACACCGAGACACGTTCGAGCATGGCCACCGGAGCCGTCCGGTGGCTGAGCCCGATCGTCAGAACACTCATTGACTGTCCACGGCCATGAGTGGCCCCCCAGCTTTGCGTTGCTCATGGAACGCAAGGATCTGCAGTTCGATTGATAGGTCAACCTTACGGACATCGACGCTGTCCGGCACAGAAAGTACGACAGGAGCAAAGTTCAGGATGCTGGTCACGCCCGCGGTCACCACTCGGTCGCACACTTCCTGAGCTGCCGCCGCGGGTGTCGCGAGGACCACGATGGAGACCCCGCGCCGCCCGATCACGGCTTCCAGTTCGTCGATGTGTTCAACATTCAACCCCGCGATGTCGTCGCCCACGATTTCGGGGTCGGCGTCGAGCAGGGCGGCGATCCGGAACCCCCGGGACACGAAACCGCCGTAGTTCGCGAGGGCACGGCCGAGGTTGCCGACGCCGACGATGGCGACGGCCCAGTCCTGGGTCAGGCCCAGCTCCCGCGAGATCTGGTACACGAGATACTCAACGTCGTAACCCACCCCGCGCGTGCCGTACGACCCCAGATGCGACAGATCCTTGCGGAGCTTGGCCGAATTGACGCCGGCGGCGGCCGCCAGGTCCTCAGACGAGACCGTGGCGATCCCGCGCTCGGCCATCCCGTTCAGCGCCCGCAGATACAGCGGGAGCCGTGCGACCGTCGCCTCGGGTATGCCTCGGTCACGGGGCTGGGACGGGCTCTTCACGTGCCGGAGCTCCAGGGGAACGGGCGGCCTCTCGGCCGCGTCATGGGAATCGAACCGCCTTTCAGGTTAATCCCTTTGTGAACCGACGCACAAAGTCGCCACTACCGTGGACCCCATGCACGAGATCACTCTGTACGGCCGGCAGGGCTGCCACCTGTGCGACGACGCCCGCGCCGTCATCGCGAAAGTCGCGGCTGAGCTGGGGATCAGGTGGACCGAAGTGGACATCGACGGCTCCGCTGAGCTCCGGGAAAAGTACAACGACATGATTCCGGTCACGCTCGTGGACGGAGTGCAGCACGACTTCTGGCGCGTGTCGGAGGAGCGCCTGCGGGCGGCCCTGGGAGGTTAGAAGAGCGCCGTCGGCAGCGGGACGACCTTGGCGGCGTTGACGTTGAGCTCGATGATGTTGGTGGCCAGGACCATCGCCTGGCGTTCGTTGACGAAGCGCTCGACGTGGGGCTGGCGCTGGTGGTCCTGGAAGGCCACCTCGTCGCGGTAGAGCTCGTAGACGATGCGCTGCAGGGGCGCGGACTTCACCGCGTGGCAGGCGTAGACGAGTGTGTCCGGCTCGCCGCGGCGCACGGCCTCGACGGTCTGGTCGGCTAGGCGGTCGAACATGTCGCCGGATCCGTCCATCAGCGTGAACACGGTCAGCAGGCCGTAGATGCTGGGCGAGGGGCGTCCGCCGACGGCCGGCTGGGGCGCGCTGGGCTGGAAGACCTCGGCGCCCGGGTAGACGACGCCGGTGTTCGGCATGTTGTAGGTGTCCGGCTGCTGAGGCGGGGGCGGGCCGCCGCTGTGACGGCCGAGCGCCTGCTCCTGGCCGCCGTTCATGATGTAGCCGGTCGAGGGGCCCGGGTCCATCGCGGGCGCCGGGTTCATCGGGTTCATCGGGTTGATGTGGCCGGTCGCCGGGCCCGGTTCCATGCGGGCGCCGAAGCCCACGTCCTGGTCGCCCGCGCGGTACTCGGCGACGAGGTCGCTCAGGCCCGAGGGCCTGGGCCGCTGGGGCTCCAGCGGCGCCTGCGCCTCCATGCGGGCGGGCGTGCGCTCAGGCACGGCTCTGCGGCCCGTCGAGGCGGGTTCCCAGCTCTCGCTCTTGATGTCGTCCTCCTCGTCCTCGTACGGCGCGAGCGGGCGCAGCACGGCGTACCAGATCGCCGCGGCGGCCACCACGAGCAGCGCGGTGGTGAAGACACCGGGCACGGCGAAGCGCACCGCGCCGATCAGGGCCAGGGCCGAGGGCGCGATGACGGCGGCGGCGTGCAGGTTGTCGGTGTCGTAGTCGTCGCCGTTGCGCCAGCGCAGGGCGGCGATCACCACACAGCCGAGCAGGATGAGCGCGGCGATCACGTGCGCGCCGACCAGGACGGAGCTGGCGATCAGGCTCCAGTGGGACGAGCCGGGTGGCAGCGCCTTGGCCATCTCCGTGGCCTTGAGCACGGGGTCGAAGACGATCACCACCGAGCTGACGATCGTGAACGCGATCCCGAACAGCCAGGCGAGGAACTTCGGCGGCGTCTTCTCCGCCAGCAACTGGATGAGGCCGATCGCCATCCACAGCGGGGCGATCAAGGATCCGGCCAGTTGGTAGATCCTGAACGTTCCCTCGCCGAAGCCGATAAGGTAACCCGTGCCGATCGCACCCAGCGCGACGCAGAGCATCGCCGTGGCGACCGTCCAGGCGATGAGCCACCCTTCGCGCTCCTCGCGAAGACTACGGATCAGGGCACCGGTTGCGATCGCGGCGAGGAGCGCGCCCGCGAACGCGATGACAGCAACAAGGATCTCCATGGTGACTCCAATGCTGCCGGACGATGCCTCCCAGCCGGTAGCCGAAGAGGGAACGGGTCGGTCCACACCGTATCCGCCGATTACGGCTAGTGACGCCACCCTGAAGCGGATTGTGGAATTTCCGGTTGATTTCTAGAGTGTTCGAGCACGCCGCAGCCCTTACCCCTAGGGACACCGGATGCCTGACTCGTGGCCGTTCGCCGGGCTTCTGTCGCCAGCGGTCGCTGGCAACACCCGGTCGAGCGAGCTTGCCGTGCGCGAAGAGATCCCAGATGACGTGCGTACGCTGGTGTTGCGGGCGAAGACCGGCGACACGGAAGCCTTTGGCACGCTCTACGACCGCTACGTCGATCTTGTCTACCGCTACATCTACTTCCGCGTGGGCTCTCACCCCCTGGCCGAGGACCTCACCTCAGAGACATTCTTACGTGCCCTCCGTCGCGTGGCCGACTTCACCTGGCAGGGCCGCGACTTCGGCGCCTGGCTGGTGACGATCGCCCGCAACCTCGTCACCGACCACTTCAAATCCGGGCGCTACCGCCTGGAGATCACTACCGGCGAGGTGCTCGACGTACCGCTCGACGGGGCTTACATCCCGGAGAACGCGGTGGTCACGGCCATCATCAACGACCGCGTCCTGCGCGCCGTCCGAGACCTCAATCCCGAGCAGCAGGAGTGCGTGGTCCTGCGCTTCCTGCACGGCCTGTCTCTCGCGGAGACCGCGTTGATCATGGGGAAGAAGAGTGGAGCGATCAAAGCCCTGCAGTTCCGTGCGATCCGGGCGCTGGCCAGGGCTCTCAAGCACGACCTCGCGTAACCTCCGCCCGCGGCGCCTCGTTAGGCAGGTGTCACACCGGACGGGGGCCACAGGGAGCAGTCATGGGTAGGGCGCGACCTAGCCGATGGCCGTTCGGAGCCACGCGAGGGTCGCACGAACGGCTTCTCGGCCATCTGGACGAGCTGCGCACGGTGCCTCAGGGCGGCGGGCCGGACGGCGACTTCCGCGAGCGGCTGAGAACGCGGCTGATCTCGGCCGACGCCGATGCCGCCGCCCCGGCCGTGCCCGAGCCCCAGGCGCCGCCTGGCAGGGCCCGGCACGCCAGGCGTACCAGGAGGGTGCGGTTGTCGTGGCCGTCGCAGCTCGCCACGCTCGGCCTGGCCGCGGGCATGATGGTGTCGGCCTTCTTCACCTACCAGTCGGTGCCCGGCGACACGCTCTACCCGCTCAAGCGGGCCGCTGAGCACACGCTCGTACGGCTCAGCACCGACGACAGGGAGCGGGCCGAGCGCGAGATGGTCTCGGCCAAGGAACGCGCCGCCGAGGTGGCCGTGCTGCTCGGCGGCTCCGGTGACGGGCCCCTCGTCTCGGCTACTCTGAGTGACATGGCCGAATCCACGAAATCCGCCATCAAGCGGATGGAGCGGGTCGAACCGCGCTCCCCCAAGCTCAACAGTTTCGCCCAGGACCAGCGCGACATGGTCGAACCCATGCTGGAGCAGCTCAACGGCCCCGAGCAGGACCAGGCGAATACGTATTTGCACTACATCGAAGGCCTTGCGGTGCCTAGGTAAGCTGCTGTCCATGAGGCGGCTACTTCGACGACGACACGAGACGGAAGCCCAGGTCGCCGGCGAGGTCGCCGCCGCGGCGGCGGTCGTGACCCAACCTGCCGACCCCGACCCAGAGGCCGCCGCGTTCTTCGACGTGGACAACACGATGATGCGCGGCGCCTCGATCTACCACTTCGCCAGAGGCCTGGCCACGCGTGGCCTGTTCACCACCTCCGACCTGCTGAAGTTCGCGGTCGGGCAGGCCGCGTTCCGGCTGCGCGGCAACGAGAACCCCGAGCACATCGCGGTCGCCCGCGAGACCGCGCTGGCCTTCGTCGCCGGCAGCAAGGTCGACGACGTCGTACGGCTCGGCGAGGAGATCTACGACGAGGTCATGGCCGACCGCATCTGGGCGGGCACCAGGGCGCTGGCACAGTCGCACCTGGACACCGGCCAGCGGGTCTGGCTGGTGACCGCCACCCCGGTCGAGCTGGCCCACGTGATCGCCCAGCGCCTCGGCCTCACCGGCGCGCTCGGCACGGTCTCCGAGACCCGCGACGGCGTCTACACCGGCCACCTGGTGGGCGACCTGCTGCACGGCCCCGCCAAGGCGGAGGCGGTGCGCGCGCTGGCCCGCAGGGAAGGGCTCGACCTGACCCGCTGCACCGCCTACAGCGACTCGGCCAACGACCTGCCGCTGCTGTCGCTGGTCGGGCATGCGGTGGCCATCAACCCCGACTCCGAGCTGCGCGATCACGCCAGGAAGCACGGCTGGCCGATCAAGGACTTCCGCACGGGCAGGAAGGCCACGATGGCCGCGCTGCCGATAGCGGCGGGCCTGGGCGCCGTCGCGGGCGGCATCGCGGCCGGGATCGCGCTACGCCGCCACTACCGGTCCAAGTGAGCGCCGGATCAGCGCCTTCAGCGCGGCGTTGACCAGTTCCGGACGTTCCAGTCCCAGCATGTGACCGGCGCCGGGCGCGACCACCAGCGTGGCGTCCGGCAGCGCGCTCGCGATCCTGCGGGCGTGCGCGGGCGTGGTGAGCCGGTCGCGCTCGCCCACCATGACCAGCGTCTCGACCCGGCTCAGCGCCTGGAGGGCGGCGAGCTTGTCGTGCGCCAGGATGGCGTGGAAGTAGCCGACCATGACCTCGGTGGGGGTCGCGGCGACCATCCTGTTGACGAAGCGCACGTGGTGGGCGCGCGCCTTGGGCCCGAAGGCGGCCAGCCGGGTGACCGGCCAGTTGGTCCCGGCACGCAGGAGCGCCGGGCTGGCGTCGATGAGCGCCGCCCTGGCCTTCAGCCGGTTCAGCAGGACGGGGGCGGTTCTGCCGGCGAGCCCCTCCGCCAGCCTTCCCGACGAGGTGCTGATGAGCGCCACGGCGACGACCCGGTCGCCGAACAGTTCGGGCCGGCGGGCGGCCAGACCCATGATGGTCATGCCGCCCATGGAGTGGCCGGCCAGGACGATCGGCAGGCCCGGCGGGACCACCGCGTCGATCACGGCCTCCAGGTCGGCGGCGAGCCGTTCTATCGAGCAGGGTCCCGCCGGGCCGGCCGTGGAGGCCCCGTGCCCGCGCTGGTCGTATCCGACCAGCATGGCCTCATCGGGCGTGTTCACGGTCGCGGCCGCTTCGGGGCTCGTTGGCTCCTTCGTCGCTCTCTCCCCCCGAGCTCCTCCGCTCAGCGCCTCCCGCTGGTAGTGCCAGCTGTGCCGGTTGAGCACCCAGCCGTGGGAGAAGACCACGGCGTAGGCGGGCGTGCCGGACTCCCTGACGTCGACGTCGATGACGGCGCCGTCGTCCGTCTCGACGGGCAGCCGGCGGCCGCGCCGGCCGCCGAGCGTCTCGCTGGACCTCTTCCGGGCGACGAGTCCCACGGCGAAGCCGAGGAGCAGCCCGGTCACGAGCACCTTGTACCGCATGCCCGCGACTATAGGACTTTTCGTCTAATAAGACTATCGGAGCTTCTCGAAGAGCTTCTTGGCCTCGGGCTGCTTCCAGGCCAGGCGGTTGGGGTCGTCGGGGTCGGGCGCCCAGGGGACGGTCAGGAACATCGGCTTGCTCTGGCGCAGATCGACGGCGAGCTGGTACATCTCCTCGACGTCGAGGTCCGACTTGACGGCCGCCGTCGCCGCGGCCAGGAACTCGCGGAACCTGGGCGGGTTGGCGACCAGCTCGGTCTTCGCCTTCGCCAGCATCGCGTAGAGCAGGCTCTGCTGGCGCATGATGCGCATGTTGTCGGAGCCGTCGTCGTGGTTGCGCAGCCGGAAGTAGCCGAGCGCCTGTTCGCCGTCGAGCATGCTCTTCCCGCTGGGCAGCGTCAGCTTCGACTGCGGGTCGTTGACGGGCTGCCTGAGCGTCACCTCGACGCCGCCGAGGGCGTCAACGACCTTCTTGAAGCCCGAGAAGTCCACTTCCACGTAGCGGTCCACGCGGACCTTGGTCAGCTTCTCCAGTGTCTTGACCAGGCAGCCGACGCCGCCCGTGGTGTAGGCACCGTTGATCATGCCCTGGCGCGCGGGAGAGCCGCCGCACGCGGGGAGCTGCACCATCGAGTCGCGCGGAATGCTCACCACCATCGGCTCGCCCCGGTCGGCGGGCAGGTGCACGAGCGCGATCGTGTCGGCCCGCGCCCTGGACCCCGTTCGCGCCTCCCGCGGCCCGTACTCCTCGTTGCCCTCGCCCTGGCGGGTGTCGGAGCCGATGAGCAGGATGTTCTGGACGCCGGAAACGTTCACCGGCCGGTTCCCCGACCCCACCGGCAACGCCCGGTCCCGGTTGCCCAGCAGCAGCGTGGGCACCGCCACGGCCACCGCCGTCGCCACGACCACCGCGCCCATCATCATCCAGCCGGTACGGACGCGCCGCCTGGGCGCCGTCTCCATGTACCGGCGGCGCTGGCGGACCAGCGTGACCGGCGGCTCCTGCTCCAGCTTCCTGCCGAAGTCACGGAGCAACTTCAGATCGTCCATCGTCACTCCTCCTCGATCATCGGGTTGGTGTCGCCGAGGGCCGCGCGTACCTTCCGCCTGCCCCTGTTGAGGCGGGAGCGCACGGTGCCGATCGGGATGTCGAGCGCCCGTGCGACCTCGTCGTAGGTCAGATCGCCCCACGCGATGAGCAGAAGGACGTCGCGGTCCTTGGCGGGCAGTTTGGCCAGGGCCGCGGCCAGTTCCGGCCTGGCGGCCCGCGCGGTGACCCCGGCCGCCACGCGGTCGGCCGGGGACTCCACGTCACCGTCGAGCGGCGCCCGGCGCATGGCGCGGTAGCGGGCCGCCTCACCGCGGTGGTGGCGCGAGATGAGCTTGGTCAGGATTCCGAACAACCAGGGCCGGGCGTCGGAGTAGCCCGTGTCGTAGGTCCTCCTGCGGGAGAAGGCCACCAGAAACGTCTCGCCCACCAGGTCCTCGGCGGGCTCGGGGCCCAGCCGCTTCACGACGTACCGGTAGAGCATGCCGGAATAGCGGTCGAACAGTTCGGCGAACGCCTCCGGGTCGGTCCAGGACGCGCTGACGAGCTCTGCGTCAGCGGCCCTGGTGGCGGGTTGCGTGATCATCTCCGCCCTTCTGTGAGGAACCAGTCAGGGATGTCTTGCCGCAACCCGCCCATCCGGTTCACAGCTCCTTGAGGAAGCCTCCGTCGATCACGAAGTCGGCGCCGGTCGTGCTCGCGGAGCGCGGCGAGACCAGCAGCGCGACGGCGTCGGCGATCTCCTGCGGCTCCACCAGGCGTCCGGTGGCCAGCCGCATCATCTCAGGCGCGGCCCGCTCGATCACGGTCGCGGTGTCGCCGCCGGTCATCGAGGCCAGGACCTCGGCCGCGCCGCCCTCCTTGGTCCACCAGGCGGTCAGGGTCGGGCCGGGCGAGACCGTGTTGACCCGGATGCCCTGCGGGCCGTACTCCTCGGACAGGGCCTTGCCCACCGAGTTCAGCGCCGCCTTGGCGGCGTTGTAGTCGACGTTCATCGGCGCGGGCTGCCGCGCGCCACCCGAGGAGACGTTGACGATCGAGCCGCCGCCGCGCTCCAGCATCAGAGGTACGGCCGCGCGCATCGCCCGCACCGCCGAGTACAGGTTGAACTCGAACATCGCCCGCCAGTCGTCGTCCCCGGGCGTGAGGAAGCCGAAGCGCGGCAGGGTCACGCCGGGCGGCGGCCCTCCGGCGTTGTTGACCAGGATGTCGAGCCCGCCGAACCGCTCGGCGGCGGTGGCGATCACGTGCGCGGGCGCCTGCGGGTCCATGAGGTCCACGGGCACGTGCACGATCTCGGGCGGAAGCTCGGAGGTACGGGTGCGCGAGGCCGCCACGACGTGGGCGCCCTCCTCGGCAAGCGTGCGGGCGACGGCCAGGCCGATGCCCTTGGAAGCACCGGTGACAACGGCCACACGGCCGGAAAGCTGCAGGTCCACGAGGGTTCCTTTCTTGGATGACGCCTCGTGAACACCCGCCGGGCCGGATCGGTTGCAGCCTTCTCAGACGAAGGCGTGGCCTCTTCTCAGCCGCAGCTCGTTGAGCATCTGCTGGATGACCTCGCGCACGTGGTCGGTGAGGTTGAACACGAGCATCGGGTCGTCGGCCGCGCCCGGCTCGTACTCGTCGGTGCGGATGGGCTCGCCGAACTCGATCATCCACTTGGACGGCAGCGGCAGCAGCCCCAGCGGCCCCAGCCACGGGAAGAGCGGGGTGACCGGCAGGTACGGCAGGCCAAGCGCCCTGGCCAGCGTCTTCATGTCACCGAGCTTGGGATAGATCTCCTCGGCGCCCACGATCGCGGTGGGCACGATCGGCACCCCGGCCCGGATCGCGGAGGCGACGAAGCCGCCCCTGCCGAAGCGCTGAAGCTTGTACCGGTCGGCGTACGGCTTGCCGAGGCCCTTGTAGCCCTCGGGGAAGACCCCGACCAGCTCGCCCTTGCGCAGCATGCGGTCGGCGTCCTCGCGGCAGGCCAGCGTGTGGCCGGACTTGCGCGACAGGTGGCCGAGCACCGGGAGCTGGTAGACGAGGTCGGCGCCGAGCAGCCGCAGCGCCCGCCCGGCCTCGTCGTGCAGCGCGACCTGGGTCATGAGCGCGTCGACGGGCAGCGTGCCGGAGTGGTTGGCCACGACGAGGGCGCCGCCGTCCTCGGGAACGTTCTTGACGCCGACGGTCTCCACCCGGAACCAGCGGTGGTAGATCGGCCGCAGGAGTTCGAGCAGGACCTTGTCGGTCAGCTCGGGGTCGTAGCCGAACTCGTCGACCTCGTACTCGCCGTTGAGCCGCCTGCGCACGAAGGCCAGGATCTCGGCCAGCCGATCGGGCTCGCTCATGTCAGCATGGCTCCAAGCCCGCGCGAGCGGAGAAAGTCGTCGAAGGCCGCCGCGGTGGTGAACTTGGGCCTCCAGCCGAGCTCGGCGGCGAGCTTGGCGGGGTCGACGGCCCTGCCGTGGCTCATCAGCCGGAGTTGCTCGGGTGAGAACTCGACCAGCCCGGCGCGCCTGGCCATCTCGCCCATGACGCGGAAGGCGGGTGAGAACAGCGGCAACGAGAGCCGGCCGGCACGGCGTACGCACTGCGAGAGCAGCAGCACGCCCGCCCCGGCCACGTTGTACGTGCCGGGGTGGTCTTCCGTGGCCATCCGCCGCAGCACCTCGACCGCGTCGTCCTCATGGACGAACTGCAGGCGAGGGTCGAAGCCGAACACCGTCGGCAGGACCGGCTGGGCGAAATAGCGGGTGACCGGCGAGTCGACGCCGGGACCCATGAAGTTGGCGAAGCGCAGCATGGAGACGGTCACGTCGGGACGCCGGCGGGCGAACCCGCGCACGTAGCCCTCGACCTCGGCCGCGTCCTTGGCATAGCCGTGGCCGGGGCCGTCGTGCGGCTCCACGTCCTCGTCGAAGACCGCCGGATCCTTCGGCGACGAGCCGTAGACCGCGGTGGTGGAACGGACCACCACGCGGCGCACGGTCGCCGACCGCTGGCAGGCACCGAGCAGTTGCATGGTGCCGATGACGTTGTGCTCTTTCATCAGTGCCCGGCCCGTGCTCCGCGAGGGAGCGCTGACCAGGCTCATGTGCACAACGGTGTCGATGTCCGCGGCCGCGATCACCTGGGCGACGTCGGGGCTGCGCAGATCCACCCGGACGAACTCCGTCCGGCCGAGGGAACCGCCGCCGTCTCGCGTCAGCGAGGGAAGCGTCGGCGACAAGGGCGGTACGGTGTCGACTCCGATGACGCGGCTGATGTCCGGGTCGGCCGCCAGGACGCTCGCCACCCGGGCGCCGATGTGGCGCGAGACCCCGGTGACGAGCACGGTGCGGGTCATCAGCGCCTCACAACAGCGTCTACTACTTCTTGTTACGCCGCTGGATGCGCGTCTTCTTGAGCAGCTTGCGGTGCTTCTTCTTGGCCATCCGCTTGCGGCGCTTCTTGATCACAGAGCCCACGGGACCCCCAGTTAACTGATAGCAAGTCTGAATCGACGTGCGAGCGCACGCCGGCTCACAGACTACCGGCGATCGGTGGTAGATCGCCCCTCGGGGGTGGGCGCCCGGCCGCGTTCGTGCGACCGGGCCATGTCCCACGGCGTGTATTCACGGCGAGAGTACGAACGCGCCGCTACTCCAACTCTCATCCGGCCTCGATGTAGGCCTCTCGCAGATAGTCGTGTACCGCCTGCTCAGGCACCCTGAACGAGCGGCCGACGCGAATGGCCGGCAGTTCGCCCGAGTGCACCAGCCGGTACACCGTCATCTTGGACACTCGCATGACCGTGGCCACTTCTGCCACCGTCAGGAACTTCACCTCGCTGAGAGGTCTTTCGCCTGCACCCATCGGACGCCTCTTCCGCACGTGTTTCCGGGTTATCCCCACTGGTGCCATTGCTCACGCACGTGTACTGCCGTCAGCGTAAGTCGGGACTCCGAGTGCGCAAACCCCCTATTTTCTCAGCTCGCGGAGCCACCTGTCAGCCAAACCAGCAAAGTCGCTGGCCAGCAGCCGGGCAGAGCACCTCGCCAGGACGTTGGAACTGTCCAACTTCGTACACATAAGAGTCGCCCCAGGCCCATCAAAAGTTGGCAAAGGGACGACGAGCCTCTTGGAATGCAGGCGCGAAAAGACGGTATGGGGATGACCGAATTCGACTCAAAGGGCTCGTGAGACCCGTGTGACCAGATGGTCCGTCAACGGTGTGTAATAGCGCGGAAGCACGTTGTCATCGAGCGGGACGACCACATCGATCTTGCCCTCGGCCTCGCCCACGAACAGCGCGGGGTCGTTGCTGTCGGCGAAGCCCACGGTCGGGATGCCCGCCTCGCCCGCGGCGCCGGCCCATCCGTGGTCGGCGACGACCAGGTCAGGGCGCTCCTCGCCCATCTCCTCGATCATCGCGACCATCGGCGCGGGGTCGTGGCTGTGCACGAAACCGCCGCGGTCGTCGAGCATCGCGACGTCCTGCAGATAGCGGATCTTGCGCTTGCGGCCGAAACCCTGGCCCCAGTAGGTCCAGCCCTCGGCGGGCGTCAGCAGCCGCGCGCCGCGCTCGGCCGCGAACCGCGCCAGCGGCAGGTGTACGGCCAGCAGCCCCGTCGGATGCCCCGTGGCGAACAGCAGCCGGGGCGAGGGCCGCGACAGCGCGGCGGCGATCCGGTCGGCCATGGCGTCCAGGGCGTCGATCGTCCGCTCGGGATCGATGGTGTCCTGCCCGGAACGGTGCTTGACGTCGGCCACCACGCCCGCGGACTTGGCCATGAGCTCCAGGATGTCGCGGTAGGACCACGGCTGCGAGACGGTCAGGCCCAGCGTGTAGTGCGGGTCGCGGTTGGTGAGGGAGCTGTAGTGGTCGAGGTTGTTCTCGCGAGGGGTCGCGACGTCGCCGGCGATGCGCGTGCGAACCAGGTGCTCGCGGAGTTCGTCGCGGGTCTGCACAGCTCTCCTAGGGCAGCGGGTCGATGCCGTGCAGAGGGAACACCGCGTTACGCGTCGCCATGATCGCACGGTCGATGGGATCCGCAGGATCATAACCACCGGAAAGGTCACGAAATTCCGGGCTCCGGCCGTCCGTCATGGTCAGCGGAGGTGTCTCACCGGTGCGCTCGCGGACGAAACGCTGCCAGGACTCGGGTGTTCTGGTGGCCGGGTCCACCGGGCTGCCCGACGCCTCGGCCATGAGGTGCGTCCAGGCGCGGGGCACCACCTGGACCAGTTCGTAGCCGCCGCCGCCGGTCGCGATCCACTTGCCGCCCGCCGTCTCGTGCGCCAGCCGGTGCAGGGCCTCGTACGCCGCGCGCTGGCCGTCCAGGCTGAGCATCAGGTTGGCCAGCGGGTCCAGGGCGTGGCTGTCGCAGCCGTGCTGGGTCACCAGGACCTCCGGCCGGAACTCGCGCAGCAGCGGCGGCACCACCGCCTCGAAGGCGCGCAGCCAGCCCGCGTCGCCGCAGCCGGCCGGCAGCGCCACGTTCACCGCGCTGCCCTCCGCGCCGGTCTCCTCCGGCCAGCCGGTGCCGGGAAACAACGTGCGGGGGCTCTCGTGCAGGCTGATCGTCAGGACCCGCGGGTCGTCGTAGAACATCGCCTGCACGCCGTCGCCGTGATGCACGTCCACGTCGACGTAGGCGATCTTCGTGACGCCCTTGGACAGCAGCCAGGCGATGGCTACCGCCGGGTCGTTGTAGACGCAGAAGCCGCTGGCCGTGGCCGCCATGGCGTGGTGCAGGCCGCCGGCGACGTTGAGCGCGTGCTCCGCCGTACCGTCGAAGACCGCGCGGGCGGCGGCCAGGGTGGCGCCGGCGATCAGCGCGGAGGCCTCGTGCACCCCCGCGAAGGCCGGGTTGTCCGAGGTGCCCAGCCCGGCGGACACGTCGGGCATACCCGCGACCGAGACGCGCTTGACCGCCTCGATGTAGCCGCGCTTGTGCACCAGCGCCAGTTCGTCGTCGGTGGCCGGGGCGCAGCCCGCGAGCTCGACCCGCTCCAGCACGCCCAGGTCGCGGGCGAGCGCCATCGTCAGCTCGACCCTGACGGGAGCCAGCGGATGATCAGGGCCGAAGTCGTAGGAGGTCAGGGCATCGTCCCAGATCACCCTCGCCGCACCAGACATGAGTCTCCCTCCTAGCCTTGCGCCGACGTTACCGCAGGCGCACGCCACCGCCCATCGTCATGATCCGGAAATCGCGAGGTATCCTCCGCGGCATGCGCTTCCCCCGGCTGCACCGCTTCGTGCGCAACCCGTGGGTCCAGGACGCCGCACTGGCCGCCCCGCTCGTGATCGGCAGCCTGTTCGCGGTGGCGGTGTCGCACTCGATCCCGCAGGTCGACCGGGTCGCGCCGATGCTGCTGCTGGTCAGCTCCCTGCCGCTGATCTGGCGGCGGCGCTACCCCCTCACCGTGGCCGCGATCGTGCTCGGGCTGGACGCGGCCGTCCCGGTCCTCATCGAATCCGGCGCCTTCCTCGGGATCACGTCGCTGATCGCGCTCTACACCGTGGGGCGCCATCGCGCCGGCCGGACCGTCCTGCTCACCGGGCTGGCCGCGAGCGCGGCCTACACGATCACCGCCATGATCACCGAGTACGACCCCGCCTTTGTCGGCTCCGCCGTCGCGCCGGTCATCAGCGGCTTCGCCGGCCCGTTCCTGGGGCTGGGCCTGGGCCAGTTCGTACGGCTGCGCCGCGAGCTGAAGGAGCGCAGGCAGCGAGAGATGCGCGACGAGGCGATCCACGGCGAACGGCGCCGTATCGCCCGCGAGCTCCACGACGTCGTCGCCCACCACCTGAGCGTGATCAACGCGCTCGTCGGCGGCGCCCGCACGGTGCTGCCGCCCGAGCCGACCCCGGCCCGCGAGGCGCTGGAGGCCGCCGAGCACAGCGCCCGCCAGGCGCTGTCGGAGATGCGCCAGCTGCTGCAGGTCCTGCGGGCCGACACCACCGACGGCCCGGACGCCGCCACCGGCGTGGGCGCCTCCCGCCTGCCGGAGCTGGTCGAACAGTCGGGCAACGCCTCGCTGCGCGTGGACGGCGAGCCGGTGCCGCTGCCCACCGCCGTCGACCACGCGGTCTACCGGGTCGTCCAGGAGGCGCTCACCAACTCCCGCAAGCACGCCCCCGGCTCGCGGGCCGGCGTGCGGCTCGCCTACCTCAGCCAGGGCGTCGAGGTGGAGGTGCTCGACGACGGCTCGCCGGTCAGGACCGCGGGCGGCGGGTCCGGGTACGGATTGGGCGGCATGGCCGAACGTGTGGCACTGTGTGGCGGTCGTCTGGAGACGGGGCCCCGCGCGCGAGGCGGGTTCCGGGTGTACGCGCTGCTGCCGCTGGAGAACGCATGATCAGGGTGTTGCTGGTCGACGACCAGGCGCTCGTGCGCACGGGCTTCAAGCTCATGCTGAACGCCCAGCCCGACATCGAGGTCGTCGCCGAGGCGGGCGACGGCCAGGAGGCGCTCACGCGTACCCGCGAGCTCAAGCCCGACGTCGTGCTTATGGACCTGCACATGCCCGTCATGGACGGCGTGACCGCCACCGGGCTGATCTCCGCCGAGCTCCCGGAGACGAGGGTCCTCGCGCTCAGCACCTTCGACCTCGACGAGAACGTCGTGGCCGCCCTCCGCGCCGGCGCCGGCGGCTTCCTGCCCAAGGACATCTCGCCCGAGGAGCTCGTCGAGGGGGTACGCGTCGTCCACCGCGGCGAGTCCGCCGTCGCGCCCCGGCTGCTCACCCGGCTGATCGGCACGTTCGTCCGCGCCGCCCGCCCCCGCCGGACGCCCGCCGCGCTGCCCGAGCTGACCGACCGCGAACGCGAGGTGCTCGTGCTCATCGCCAAGGGCAGCTCCAACTCCGAGATCGCCGACCGGCTCGGCGTCTCGCCGTCCACGATCAAGAACCACGTGACGAGCCTGTTCGGCAAGACGGGGGTACGCGACCGGGCACAGGCCGTCATCCTCGCCTATGAGGCGGGCCTGGTCAGCCCCGGGGAGTAGGAGCAGGCTCCTACCTCCCGCCGAGACGAACGGTCCTCCGGCAGGAAGCCCCCAGCCGATCTCCCCGGCACCCTTGAAACCATGACCTCCATCAAGGCCACGGGCCTGACCAAACGCTATGGGCAGACCACCGCGGTCTCCGGCCTGTCGTTCACCGTGGAGCCCGGCCAGGTGACCGGCTTCCTCGGCCCCAACGGGGCGGGCAAGTCGACGACGATGCGCATGATCCTCGGGCTCGACCGTCCCAGTGGGGGCTCCGTGGTGGTGGACGGCCTGCCGTACCAGAAGCTCAAGCACCCGCTCCGCAAGATCGGCGCGCTCCTCGACGCCAAGGCCGTGCACGGCGGGCGCAGCGCGCGCAACCACCTGCTGGCCATCGCCCAGAGCAACGGCCTGCCCGCCTCGCGGGTCGAGCAGGTCCTGGAGAGCGTCGGTCTCAGCCAGGTGGCCAAGCGGCGGATCGGCGGGTTCTCGCTGGGCATGTCCCAGCGGCTCGGCATCGCCGCCGCGCTGCTCGGCGACCCGGAGATCCTGCTGTTCGACGAACCGGTCAACGGGCTCGACCCGGACGGCATCCTGTGGATCCGTACCTTCATGCGCAAGCTGGCCGCGGAAGGCCGCACGGTCTTCGTCTCCAGCCACCTGATGAGCGAGATGGCCCAGACGGCCGACCACCTCATCGTGATCGGCAAGGGCGAGCTGATCGCCGACACCAGCGTGACCGACTTCATCGGCCGCAGCTCCCAGGGCTTCGTCAAGGTACGCTCGCCGCGCCTGGCCGAGGTCGCCCAGCTGCTCAACACGGGCGAACTCCACCACGACCACCTGCGGGTGACCGGGATGCAGCCCCTGGAGATCGGCACGCTCACCGCACGCGCCGGGCTGCCGCTGGAGGAGCTCACCTTCGTCCAGCCCACGCTGGAGGCGGCCTACATGGAGCTGACCAAGGACAGCCTGGAGTACACCTCATGATCGACGTGATGCGCTCCGAATGGACCAAGCTGCGCTCGCTGCGCTCCACGGTGTGGACGCTCATCGCGGGCTTCGTGATGACGGTCGGCCTCGGCGGCCTCATCTCCTGGGCCACCGTCTCCAACGCCCCCGCCGACGCCACCGGCACCCCGGCGCAGGCGGTGATGGGCGCGCTGGCCGCCCTGCCGTTCGGCGCGATCGCCATGGCGACGCTGGGCGTACTGGTCATCTCGGGTGAATACCGCACCGGGATGATCAGGACGTCGCTGCAGGCCGTACCTCAACGCCTGACCTTCCTGTACGGCAAGGCCGTCGTCTTCACCATCGCCGCGCTGATCGTGGGGTTGGTGACCGCCTACGCCGCCTTCTTCGTCGGCCAGGGCATCCTGTCCATCAAGGACCTCGACACCTCGATCACCGCCCCGGAGGTGCTGCGCGCGGTCACCGGCGCCGGGCTCTACCTGGCGGCCAGCGGCCTGTTCGGCCTGGCCCTGGGCTCCCTGATCCGCCACACCCCCGGCGCCATCGTCGCGGTCATCACCCTGACCCTGGTCCTGCCCCAGCTGACGACCGTGCTGCCGGGGAAGTTCGGGGAGATCGTCACCAAGCACTTCACCTCCAACGCCGGCCTCCAGCTCACCATGGTCGAACCCCGGGCCGCCGGCCTGGCCCCGTGGACCGGCTTCGCGGTGTACCTGATCTGGATCGCCGTCATCCTGATCGCCGGCACCGCCCTCCTCCACCGCCGCGACGCCTAACCCTTTCGCCGCGGCCCGAACCGGCGATAGACCCGCATGGGCAAGCCGGTGGGACACCCAAGGGGGTGACCGGGCGCGAACTTCTGCGGGGGCAGGGCGACCCGGACGAGCAAGCGGGGCTACCCGCGCGGAGCCCGCGCACGCGGAGCGAGCGGGCGGCCCACGGCGGGAGAGCAGTGCGGCAACACCCACGAGCGGGCGGCCCTACCCGCGCGGCGAGGCCAGCGCGGGTTGGGCGAGCGAAGGGGCCTGCGGTGTGAGGGCACCTGCGGGTGCGAGGGCGGGTCTCAGCGTGGGGCGGGCCCCCGGGAGGTGGTGTGGGGCAGGCCCCGGGGGGTGTGGGTCGGGCCCCGGGGGATGGTGTGGGGGCAGGCCCTCGGGGGTGGTGGGGCGGGCTCCCCGGGGGTGGGTGGTTACTCGGCGCGGAGGGCTACGACGGGGTCGAGTTTGCCGGCTCGCCGGGCCGGGGCCACTCCGAAGAAGACGCCCACCGCGGCCGAGACGCCGAAGGCCAATGCCACCGACCACCAGGTTATGGAGGCCGGGACAGGGGTGAAGGTGGCGATGGCCAGGGCGCCGCCCACACCCAGGGCGATGCCGATCAGGCCGCCGATCGTGGTCAGGAGGACGGCTTCGATCAGGAACTGGCGCAGGATGTCACCCTGGCGGGCGCCCAGCGCTTTGCGGAGGCCGATCTCCCGGGTGCGTTCCCTGACGCTGACCAGCATGATGTTGGACACGCCCACCCCGCCGACCAGGAGTGAGATGCCGGCGATGGCCGCCAGTACGCCGGTGAGCATGCTGATCACGGTGCCGATGGTGCCCAGGAGCTGGGTCTGCGTCACCGCCGAGAAGTGTTCTCCGGGGTAGCGGTCCACCAGCGCGTCCACGACCTTCTGCTGGAGCGGCTCGATTTCGTCCGGGCCGCCGGCGCCGACCGCCATGCCGTTGATGCGGGGGATGCCGAGCAGGCGCTGCGCCGTGGTGACCGGCATGTGGATTTCCTGGTCTCTGGCCACTCCGAAGGCGGAACCCAGCTGGGCGTACACGCCCACCACCCGGAAGCGGGCGCCGGAGATCGAGACCTGGCGGCCGATCGGGTCGATGTCGCCGAAGAGCTTGTTCGCCACCTCTGAGCCCAGGACCGTGACGCGGCGGCGGGTGTCGACGTCGGTTTCGCTGAGGTAGCGGCCTTTGTCCAGGGGGCGGGCGAAGATCTTGGGCAGGTTCTCGTCGGTGCCGACGATGGTGGAGAACACCTCGGCCCTGCCCACGCGTACCGTCTCGCCGGACTGCAGGGACACGGTCACCTTGCCCGGATCCCCCACCACGCGGCGCACGTACGCCACGTCGGTCAGGTCCAACCGGCTCTGGGTGGGGGCGGCGCCGACGTTCAGGCGGCCGGGGACGATCAGGATGATGTTGCTGCCCAGGCCGGAGATCTCCCGCTCGACGGTGTCCTTCGCGCCGGTGCCCACCGAGACGAGGATCACGACCGACAGCACACCGATGATCACGCCGAGCATGGTCAGCAGGCTGCGCATCCGGTTGACCCGCAGCGCCTCCAGCGCCATCCCGAACGCCTCACGCCCCCTCACCGGCCCTCCTCCCGCGAACGGTCCCCGGAACCGAACCCGTGGGCCCGCGTCCCGGACGACGCGCCACCCCCGGAGCGGTCGCCCTCGGACTGCTCACCCTCGGGGTGACCGCTCTCAGGATCGCCGCCCCTGAAGGGGTGGCCGCCCCCGGTGGGGTGGTCGCGCTCGGAGGGGTGGTCCGGCCCGGAGAGGTGGCCGCCCCCGGAGGGGTGAGCGTGCTCGGAGGGGTGGTCAACCCCGGGGTGGGTGGTCTCGGGGAGGTGGTCGGTGTCGAGTTCTATGAGGCCGTCCCGGACGTGGATCTGGCGGCGGGCGTGGGCGGCGATCTCGGGTTCGTGGGTGACCAGGACGATGGCGACTCCGCTGTCGGCGTTCAGGCGGTCGAGCATGGCCATGACCTCGGCCCCGTTGCGGATGTCGAGGTTGCCGGTGGGCTCGTCGGCCAGCAGTACCTTGGGCTCGCCGACCAGGGCTCTGGCGATCGCGACCCGCTGCTGTTCGCCGCCGGACATCTGGGACGGGCGGTGGTCGAGGCGGTGAGCCAGGCCGACGGCCTCCAGCGCGGCCCGCGCGCGGTCGCGCCGCTCCGCCTTGCCCAGGCCCCGGTACACCAGCGGCAGCGCCACGTTCTCCAACGCCGACGTCCTGGCCAGCAGGTGGAACGACTGGAAGACGAAGCCGATGGTCCGGTTGCGCAGCTCGGCCAGTTCGGTGTCGGACAGGCCGGACATCTCCACGCCGTTCACGCGCAGTTGCCCGGACGACGGACGGTCGAGGCAGCCGAGCAGGTGCATGAGCGTCGACTTGCCGGAGCCCGACGGGCCGATGATGGCGGCGAACTCCCCCTGGTCGATCCGGAGCGTGACGCCCCGCAGCGCCTCGACGGACACGCCTTCGAGCTGGTAGCGCCGCGTGAGGTCGACGGCCTCCAGCGCCGGGTCGGTGGGGGTCATGGCAGTTGCTGGCCCTGCCGTACGGAATCAGCGCCCTTCACCACCACGCGCTCCCCCACCGACAGCCCGCTCAGTACCTCGACCACCGCCTCCCCCTGCGCGCCGAGCTTGACCACGCGCCGCTGCGCCACGCCGCCGGCGGCGGCCCACACGACGCTCTCCCGCCCGCTGCTGACGATCGCCGCGGCGGGCACCGAGACGGCCTCGGGCGACTCGCGGACGATCAGGCGGGCCACGGCGCTCATGCCCGGTTTGGGGGCGGGCGCCTTGGTGCCGTCGTCGAAGGTTCCGGCGCCCAGGCTGAGGCGTACGGGGTAGCTGACGCCGCCGGTGCTGGACTGCATGGGGGTGACGCCGATCCCGGCGACTCCGGCGGTGTAGGTGGCGCCGGGGACGGCGTCGAGTTCGACCTCGGCCTTGGCGTCCTCCTTCACGAGGAGGATGTCGGTCTCGTCGATGTCGGCGGAGATCGTGAGCTTGGAGATGTCCGTGACGGTGATGATCGAGTCGCCGGCCGAGACGGGTACCCCGGTGGCGACGGCGGTACCGGCGCCGTTGGAGGGCAGGTTCGGGAGTGGTTGCCCGCCGCCGGGCAGCTGGCTGAGCAGGCCGCTCAGGCCCGGGGTTCCGGCGCCGCTCTGGCCCGAGGCGCGGCCGAGCGTGACGACGCCCGCGAACGGGGCCTTGATCGTGAGCGCCTTGACGGTCCCCTCGGCGGCCTTCACCGCGACCTTGGCCTGGGTCAGCGAGGCCGCCTGCAGCGAGGACATCGAAGCGCTGAGCCCGCCGGCGGTCTGCGCGAGCACTTGGGAGATGGTCCGTCCGAGTTGCGCGGTGATGCCGGCCAGCGCCTTCGACTGGGCCTGGTACTGGGTGCGCGCCAGGCTCACCGCCGCCAGCACCTGCTTGCGCGCCCGCGGGTCGTCGATCTTCCTGGCCTCGCGGGCGGCCTTGGTGAAGTGCGCGCCGACCTTGCGGTCGAGGGCGGAGGTGTCGAACGCGGCGAGCTGGATCCGCGGCGTCCCGATCGACGGCGTACGGGCCGGTTTGGCGGCCTTCCTGGCCTGCTTGAGCTGGTCCTCGGCCTGCGGGGAGCGGATCTTGGCCAGGATCTGGCCCTTCTTCACGTGGTCGCCGTCGCTGACGTACAGCTTGGCGACGGTGCCCTGCGCGGGTGAGCGCAGGGTGGCGGTGGCGCGCGCGCCGATCGTGGCCGGGGCCTCGACGACCTCGGTGACGGGCGCGCGCTTGACTTCCGCGAGCTGTACGGCGGGCGGCGCGTCAGCCGAACAGCCGGTCAGGGCGAGAAGGACGAGCAGCGGGGGAATTCCGCGACGGATCGTCACCCGGCCCATCGTAAAGAGAGGGTCACGCGCCCCTCACACGGCGTCGGCCTCGACCGGCCGGGGGGCCGCCAGCCGTACCCCCCGGACAGCCGGTACGGCCAGCAGCGCCAGACACCCCGACACCGCGATCACGGCCGAGAACCCGAGCACGCTCTCCGCCCCCACGAAGCCCGCGACCGGCCCGGCGATGGCGTTGCCGATGGGCATGGCCATGACCGAGCCGCCGATCTCGTAGGCGCTGACCCGGTTGAGCGCCTCGCCGGGGATGTTGGTCTGAATGCTGGTCGCCCACATGACCGACCACAGGCCCCATGCGGCGCCGCCGAGCAGGTGCCCGGCCATCATCACGGGAAGCGGGGCGCCGAGGGCGATGGTGAGCGGTTCGAGGGCGAACAGGAGCATGCCGGTCGCGCCCGCGGCCAGCGGGCGGGCGGGGCGCACCCGCATGGCGACCAGGCCGCCGACGATGGTGCCCGCGCCGCCGGCGGACAGGACCAGGCCGTAGGCGGCCTCGCCGTACGCGCCGGTGATGAGTTCGGAGCCGAGCGGGATGAGCGGGCCGAACAGGGTGATGCCGAAGATCATCCACATCAGGATGACGCTCCACATCCAGGTGCGCGAGCGGAACTCCTGCCAGCCCTCCCTGAGCTGGTGGAGCATCGGCCGGGCGGCTTCGGCGCGGGTCACCCGGACGCGCATCAGAAGCAGGCAGACGGCGCTGGCGGCGAACCCGGCGGCGTCCAGCGCGAACACGGTGCCGACGCCGGCCAGCCCGACCAGCGCGCCGGCCAGGCCGGGCCCGGCCAGCATCATGATCGACTCGGAGACGCGGAGTGAGGCGTTGGCCTTCTGGATGTCGGCGGTGATCCTGGGGATGGTTCCGGCGACGCCGGGGCTGTACATGGCGGTGGCGACGCCGTTGACGGCGGACAGGACGAGGATCTGCCACAGCGCGGGTTTGCCGGTCATGAACAGGACCGCGGTGGTCGCCTGGGTGGCGATCCTGGCGACGTCGGCGCCGATCATCATCCGGCGAGGTGTGAAACGGTCCATCAGGACGCCGCCGAACAGGATCAGCGCGACCATCGGCGCCGACGTGGCGGCCAGCGCCAGCCCCACGCCGGTGGCCCCGTGGCCGGCCTGCCGCATGCCCAGGGCGGTGGCCACGGGCATCATGGCGAATCCGGCCATGGAGACCGTCCTGGCCACGAAGAAGAGACGGAAGTCCCGGGTCCACATGGGCGCCCATCCTGCCCCACACAGGAAAGTTTCCTGTTGGTGGGGGTGCGCCCTCAGCCGGAGGCGAGTTCGCGCCCCCGGTCGCGGGCGGCCTCGATGGCGGCCAGGAAGGCGGCGCGCACGCTGTGGCGCTCCAGTTCGGCGATCGCCGCGATGGTGGTGCCGCCGGGGCTGGTGACCGCCTCGCGCAGGATGACCGGGTGCTCACCGGAGTCGCGCAGCATGATGGCGGCGCCGACGATCGACTGGGTGACCATGTCGAGGGCGGCGGCCCTGGGCATGCCGAGCAGGATGCCGGCGTCCACCATGGCTTCGACCAGGTAGAAGAAGTACGCGGGCCCGCTGCCGGAAAGGGCGGTGGCGGCGTCCTGCTGCGACTCGGGGATGCGCAGGACCTTGCCGACGGGCTTGAGCAGGTCCTCGGTGCGGCGCAGATGCTCCTCGCCCGCGTGGGCGCCGGCCGAGATGACGCTCATCGCCTCATCGAAGCGGATCGGCGTGTTGGACATGACCCGCACCACCGGCACGTCCACGCCCAGCCGCTCCTCGACGAAGGAGGTCGTGATGCCGGCGGCGGCCGAGATGACCAGGCGGTCGGCGGCCACGTAGGGGGCGATCTCGGCGAGGAGGGCCGCCATGTCCTGCGGCTTGACGGCCAGGATGATGGTGCCGGCCATCTTGGCGGCCTCGGGGTTGGCGACCGTCTGTACGCCGTAGGTCTCGCGCAACGCCTGGGAACGCTCCGACCGGCGCGCGGTGGCCACGATGTCGCCCGGCTTGAACCCGGCACGCAGCAGCCCCGACAACAGGGCCTCGCCCATCTTGCCCGTGCCCAGAATCGCGATCATGTCAGGTTCCTCGCAGGTGTAGACGCTGGCCCGCAGCCTACCGGGCGGGCCGCGGCTACTTTCTGGAGAGCAGGGAACGGGCGAAGAAGGCGAGGTTCGCGGGCCGTTCCGCCAGGCGGCGCATCAGGTAGGGGTACCAGTCGGCGCCGTAGGGCACGTACACGCGGACCTGGGCGCCGACTCCGGCCAGCCGCTCCTGCTCGGCGGGACGCACGCCGTACAGCATCTGGAACTCGAAGGCGGTCGCGTCGCGGCCGTTGAGCACGGCGAGCGCGGAGGCGATCTCGATGAGGCGCGGGTCGTGCGTGGCGACCATCGGATAGCCGCTCCCGGCCATGAGGATCTTGAGGCAGCGCACGAACGAGCGGTCGATCTCGCGCGCGGAGGTGTAGGCGCCCGGCGCGGTGTAGGCGCCCTTGCACAGGCGTACGCGCGCGCCGTCGAGGCGGGCGCAGCGCTCGGCGGCGTCGAGCAGGTACGCCTGCACGACGATGCCGACGCCGGGATGTTCCTTGCGCAGCGTGGCGTGGACCGACTCCAGCCCGGCGATGGTGTCGTGCTCCTCGGCGTCGAGCGTGAGCGTGATCCCCCTGCCCGCCACGGCGTCGCAGATCGTCGCGGCGTTGTCGAGCGCGAGTTGCTCGGACAGGCGCAGGCCGAGCGCGGTGAGCTTGACGGAGACGTCGGCGCCGGGCGGCAGCCGGTCGAGCACGGCGAGGTAGGCGCGTACGGCGCCGTCGGCCTGCGCCCGGTCGCGCACCTCCTCCCCGAGGTGGTCGACGGTGACCAGCAGCCGCCGGTCGGTCAGCTCGGTGACGACGGCGCCGATGTCGTCGGCGACGTAGCGCCTGACCAGATCCCTGGTCAGCGGCGAGGAGGAGACGACGCGCTCGGCGCGTTCGCTCTTGGAGACGGCGATGAGGGCCTGACGAAGCACGTCCCTCACCCTAACTTCCGGGCCGCGGATGAACCCGCACGACGCGGGATCCGTCGAAAGGTTATGCGGACAATCCTCCTGGCTGGATGCCTGGTTCTGGTAACGAGTTGCGGAACGGCTGCGCCGCCCCAGACGGCGGCCCCCAGCGGTACAAAAGCCGCCCCGGTGAGTTCGGCGCCCGTGGAGCGGGCCCCGGCCAAGGGCCCGGAGCCGGTCAAGCCGGTCGCCGACACGATCAACACGAGGAAGGTTCCCTTCGCCAAGGCCAAGTCCTTCGACAGGGGCCGCAAGGTCAGGCTCACCTGGGAGTCGGGCGTGGCTCCGTGCACGGTGCTCGCCCGGGTGAAGGTGAAGGAGACCCGGGGCAAGGTCACCATCACGCTCTACGAGGGCACGCCGAGGAAGGCCAAGGACGTCGCCTGCATCATGATCGCCATCCAGAAGACGACGACCGTCAAGCTCAAGGCGCCCCTGGGCAAGAGGAAGATCGTCGACGGCGCCAAACTCCGATAGTTCGGGATATGTCCAGATGAGGACATCCCCAGTGACTTCCCTGCGATTTCTTGCGTAGATCAAGACAAACGGTCACTGGGGGGTTCTCTTGACACGGCTCTTACGCGCGCTCACCTCTGTGCTCTTACTCGCCGCCGGCATGGTCGCCTTGGTCGCGCCGCCCGCGCAGGCCCTGCCGGCGCAGTTCCAGAAACAGGTCGTCTTCAGCGGCCTGACGCGCCCGTCGAACATCGAGTTCGCCGCCGACGGCCGCGTCTTCGTGGCCGAGAAGAGCGGGATCATCAAGGTCTTCGACTCCCTCACCGACACCACCCCCACCGTCTACGCGGACCTGCGCACCCAGGTGCACAACTTCTGGGACCGCGGCCTGCTCGGGATGGCGCTCCACCCGAACTTCCCCGCCGACCCCCGGCTGTACGTCCTGTACGCCCGCGACGCGGTCCCCGGCGGGAACGCTCCACGCTGGGGTACGGCCGGCGCCACCGACGACCCCTGCCCCAGCCCGCCCGGCCCCACCGGCGACGGCTGCCTGATCACCGGCCGCCTCTCCGTCATCTCGCCGGCCGGCGCGGAGACGCCGCTGATCACCGACTGGTGCCAGCAGCACCCCAGCCACTCGACCGGCGACCTGCAGTTCGGCCCCGACGGCATGCTGTACGCGACCGGCGGCGACGGCGCCAGCTTCAACTTCGCCGACTACGGCCAGGACAACCTGCCCAGCTCCGACATCACCCCGGACAACCCCTGCGGAGACCCGCCCAACGCGGTCGGCACCGCCCTGTCGCCCCCGTCGGCCGAGGGCGGCGCGCTGCGCTCCCAGGACGTGCGCACCAGCGGCGACCCGAGCGGCCTCGACGGCACGATGATCCGCGTCAACCCCGACACCGGCGCCGCCGCCGCGGGCAACCCGAACGCCGGCAGCGCCGACCAGAACACCGCCAGGATCGTCGCCAACGGCCTGCGCAACCCGTTCCGCCTGACCAACCGGCCGGGCACCGCGGAGATGTGGCTGGGCGAGGTCGGCTGGACCACGTGGGAGGAGATCAACCGCGTCGCCTCCCCTACCGCGGGCGTGACGAACTTCGGCTGGCCCTGCTACGAGGGCGCCAACCGGCAGGGCGGCTACGACGCGCTCAACCTGACCCTGTGCGAGAACTACTACGCGGCCGGCCCGTCCGCGCACGCCGCGCCGTACTTCGGCTGGAACCACAGCACCCGCCCGGCGCCCAACGACCCCTGCCCCAGCGGCAACTCCTCGGCCAGCGGGGTGGCGTTCTACCCGGGCGGGCCGTACCCGCCGGCCTATGACGGCGCGCTGTTCTTCTCCGACTACAGCCGCTCGTGCGTCTGGGTGATGACCAAGGGCGCCAACGGGCTGCCCGACCCCGCGACGATCACGACGTTCGACTCCGGTGTCGGCTCGGTCGAGCTGGAGACCGGGCCGAACGGCGACCTGTTCGCGGTGGACTACAACGCCGGCACGGTCGTGCGCTACCTGTACAACAACAACCCGCCGACGGCCGCGATCACGGCCAGCGCGACCTCGGGAGAGGCTCCGCTCGCGGTCAACTTCTCCGGCACCGGCTCGGCCGACCCCGACGGCGACCCGCTCACCTACGCCTGGGACCTCGACGGCGACGGCGAGCTCGACGACTCCACCTCCGCCACCCCCTCGCGCACCTACACCCAGCCGGGCTCCCACACGGTACGGCTGCGCGTCAGCGACGGCAGGGGCGGCCAGGGCGACGCCACCGTGACGATCAACGTCAGCAACACGGCGCCCACAGCGGCGATCACCACCCCGACCGCCGCGACGACCTGGGCGGTGGGCGAGTCGATCGGGTTCTCCGGCACCGGCACCGACGCGCAGGACGGCACGATCCCCGGCTCGCGCATGCACTGGGCGCTGATCATGCACCACTGCCCGGGGGGCTGCCACGAGCACGAGATCACCACGTTCACCGGCGCGTCCGGCTCCTTCCAGGCACCCGACCACGAGTACCCGTCGCACCTGGAGCTCAAGCTCACCGTCACCGACGCGCACGGCCTGACCGACACCAAGAGCGTGCTGCTGCAGCCCAAGACGGTGAACCTGACCTTCCAGACGAACCCGCCCGGCCTCCTGCTCGGCTTCAACGCCGAACAGACGGTCGCGCCGTTCACCCGGACGGTGATCGTCGGTTCGAGCGTCGGCCTGTCCGCGCCTTCTCCCCAGGGCGACCAGGGCTTCGTCTCCTGGTCGGACGGCGGCGCCGCGGCCCACAACATCACCGCCCCGGCGAGCGCGGCCACCTACACCGCGACCTATGAGACCGTGGCGAGCCAGCCGGGTCTCGTGGCGGCGTACTCGATGAACGAGGGCACCGGCACCGCCGTCGGCGACGCCTCACCCTCGGGCAACAACGGGACCACGACCGCGACCATCTGGGCCCAGACCGGCAAGTACGGCAAGGCCCTGTCGTTCAACGGCACCTCCAGCTGGGTCACCGTCGCCGACTCGCCCAGCCTGCGCCTGACCGGCGGCCTGACGTTGGAAGCCTGGATCCGCCCGGCCACCACGACCGGCTGGCGCACCATCGCCATGAAGCAGTTCGGCAACGACCTCGCCTACTCCCTCGACCTCAACGACCGCGCCCACAGCACCATCCACACCACCTCGGAACGCGGCCTGTACGGCACCACCTCCCTGCCCCTCAACACCTGGACGCACGTCGCCGCCACCTACGACGGCGCCAACCTCAAGCTCTACGTCAACGGCACGGAAACCAGCTCAGTGGCCGCATCAGGAAATATCAGGACCGATGGCGGCGCCCTCCGCATCGGCGGCAACGCCGTCTGGGGCGAGTACTTCAACGGCCTCATCGACGAGGTGCGCATCTACAACAGAGCGCTGACGCCCGCCCAGCTCACCGCCGACATGAACACCCCGATCGGCACCCCCCAACCGCCCGACACCCAAGCGCCGAGCGCCCCCGGCTCCCCGGCGGCCACCGGCGGCGCCGGCTTCGCCTCCCTGTCGTGGACCGCCTCCACCGACAACGTGGGCGTCGAGGGCTACACGATCCACCGCTCGGCGACGCCCGACTTCACCCCGTCCGGGGCGAACCAGGTCGGCTCCACGCCGTCCACGTCGTTCACCGACTCCGGCCTGGCGGCGGGCACGTACTACTACCGCGTGCGCGCCTTCGACGCCGTACCCAACACCAGCGCCTCGTCCGGCGAGGTGAGCGCGGCCGTGACCGCGCCGCCGACCGGCCAGGGCCTGGTGGCGGCCTACGCCATGAACGAGGGCACCGGCGTCACCGTCGCCGACTCCTCGGGCAGCGGCAACAACGGCGCCTCCACCGCCACGTCCTGGACGACCACCGGCAGGTACGGCAACGCCCTGTCGTTCAACGGCACCTCCAGCTGGGTCACGGTCGCGGACTCCCCCAGCCTGCGCCTGACCGGCGGCATGACCGTGGAGGCGTGGGTCAGGCCGGCGGTCGGCACCGGCTGGCGCACGATCGTGATGAAGCAGTTCGGCAACGACCTCGCGTACACCCTCGACCTCAACGACCGCGCCCACAGCACCATCCACACCACCTCGGAACGCGGCCTGTACGGCACCACCTCCCTGCCCCTCAACACCTGGACGCACGTCGCCGCCACCTACGACGGCGCCAACCTCAAGCTCTACGTCAACGGAGCGGAGGTGAGTTCCGTCACCGCGTCGGGGAACATCAGGACCGACAACGGCGTGCTGCGCATCGGCGGCAACGCCGTCTGGGGCGAGCACTTCAACGGCCTCATCGACGAGGTGCGCATCTACAACAGGGCCCTGACCCCGGCCCAGCTCACCACCGACATGAACACCCCCATCACCTGACGGCCCGCTTGCCGGCCGTCAGCCGCTCGGCCTGCCTGCGCCCCACCTCAGCGGTGCGGCGCAGGTAGTCGATGATCACTTCCAGCTCGCTCCCGGAGTAGCCGGTGAGCGCCTGGCCGAAGTCCGTGCCGGGCTCGGTCCAGGCCGCCCCGATCCGTTCCCTCGCCGCGGGGGCCGGCGCGACGAGCGTGCGCCTGCGGTCCTGCTCGTCGGCCTGCCGTACGACCAGCCCGGCCTTCTCCAGGCGGTCGACCAGCCGGGTGGCCGACCCATGCGTCAGTCCCGTGAGCGCCGCGACCCTGCCCGTGGTCACCGGACCGGGCTCCAGGTCGAGCAGCCCGAGGCACTGCAGGTCCGTGGGGTGAATGCCGAGGCTGTCGGCCAGCGCCTGGTTGAACAGCACATACGCCGCGTAGTGCCGCTGGCTCTCGGCGACGAGGACGTCGAACAACTCCGCGCGGTTTGACATCGTGCGCCTCCACTCGGCTAACTTATGTGCGTCACGCAATATTTGCGTGACGCCTTCATTTTATCGTCCTGAAGGGACAACCCCAGCATGACCACCCTCGTCACCGGAAGCCGCGGCGCCGTCGCCCGCGCCCTCATCCCGATGCTGCGCGAACGCGGCCTACCGGTCCGCGCGGCCTCCAGCGCGCCGGACGACGCCCGGACCATCCGCTGCGACCTCACCGATCCGGGCACCTTCCCCGCCGCGCTGGACGGCGTGAGCTCCGTCTTCCTCTACGCCGAGCCGTCCCACGCCGACGCCTTCGCCGCCGAGGCCGCCAAGGCCGGGGTGCGGCACATCGTGCTGCTCTCCTCCTCCTCGGTGCTCACCGACGACCCGGCCGGCAACCCCCTGGCCGTCTCCCACCTCGACGCCGAGAACGCGCTGCTCCGCTCCCCGATCCCGGCCACGCTGCTGCGCCCGGGAGCGTTCGCCGGCAACGCGACGGCATGGTCGTGGGCCGTCAAGTCCGGCGAGCCGGTCAGCCTGCCGTACCCCGGCGCGCACAGCGACGCGATCCATGAGGACGACGTGGCCGCCTGCGCCGCCGCGGTGCTGGCCGATCCCGGGCTGGGCGGCCGGGCGTACACGCTGACCGGGCCGCGGTCGATCACCTTCGCCGAGCAGCTCGAGATCCTCGGACGCGCGCTCGGCCGCGAGATCGGCGTCAAGCCCGTCACCCGCGAGGAGTGGAAGGCCGAGGTGGCCCAGTACGTGCGGGGCGCCTATGCCGACGCGCTGCTCGACTGGTGGCAGTCGTGCGACGGCGTGCCCGCGTCCCTGACCACGGCCGTCGAGGACCTGACCGGCCGCCCCGCCCGTACCTTCGAGTCCTGGGCCCGCGCCCACGCCGCCGACTTCGAGCGCTGACGGCTCAGCCCTCGCGCGGACAGCCCTTCGGCATCCGCGGAGGGAGGTCCGTCCAGCCGCTCACGAGGGTCGCGTGGTACGAGACGATCCGGCCGCCCTTGACGGCGTAGGCGACGTCGGCCTGCCAGGCGCCGTTCTGGAGGTTGATGAAGAGGCGATGGCGGACGGGCACGTCGTCGAAGGTCCCGCCCTCCCCGCCCAGGTCCACGACCAGGCCCTCGCGGCCGAGCGGATCGATCGCGGTGCCGTGGACACGGGTGCCGGGCTGCCCGGCCAGCACGCGCAGCACCCCCGCCCGCACCTGGGGACTGATCGGCATGTACAACATGTTGCCGAGCACGGGGGCGAACTCCGCGAAGGACATGCGGAACCCCCGGTCGTTCCAGATCCGGTTGTACTCCCGGAACTTCCGTTCCAGAGCCTCGGGCTCCGCCGGCAGCGCCGCGAGGTCGGCCATGGTGAAGTCCGCGACGGTCGTGTCGCCGTACTTGCCGCCCCGGTATCCGCTGAAGCCCCACGTGCACGTGCCGCCGCCCGTCTGCCACAGCATGACCCGATCACCGGCCGAGCGCGGCAGCCAGTTCTCGGTCCGCGCCTTACTGGCGGTTATCTTGGACGTGCGCCAGTACCGTCGTGGAGGCTCGTGCAGCTTGTCGATGCGCGCGGCGAGGTCGAGCATGGCCTGGTTCGGCCCCGGTTTCGGGGATTTCCGCGGGGTCGGCAACGGCTGCTGGGAGGGCG
The DNA here is from genome assembly GCF_044457485.1 of Nonomuraea sp. NPDC050540. Classification (NCBI taxonomy): domain Bacteria; kingdom Bacillati; phylum Actinomycetota; class Actinomycetes; order Streptosporangiales; family Streptosporangiaceae; genus Nonomuraea; species Nonomuraea sp. NPDC050540. Next base: position 439,948 of record NZ_JBITHA010000004.1, on the reverse strand, counting down.
CCGGGGTCAGCACCGGGGCGGGCGCCGGCGCGAGGTTCGCGGCCAGCGCGACGACCACCGCCACGACCGCCGCCGTCCCCAGCGCCGCCCAAGCCCAGCTCCTCCGCACCCAGCTTCCCCGCGTCCAGTTCCCCCTCGTCAGGCTCCCCCGCGAGGCGGGCCGGCCCGCCGGCGGCCGGGTCCGCGCGGCCTCGACCTTGGCGCGTCCTCTCGCCACGACCTCCTCCGACGGCGGCCGGGCGTCGGGCAGGGCACGTGCGAGCAGTTCCAGCTCATCCATCGACTCCACCGAACTCCTCCTTGAGCGCCTCGCGCAGTTGCTTGCGCGCCCGGTTGAGCCGGGACGCGACGGTTCCGTAGGGGATGTCCAGAGCCGCGGCCACCTCGGCGTGGCTCAGCCCGGCCAGCGCGACCAGCAGCACCACGTCGCGGTCGCGCCGCTTCAGCCCGGCCAGCGCCCCCGCGAGCGGCCCGGTGAAGCGCGCGGCGTCGATCCGGTCGAGGACGGCGTCCTCCCGGTCGTCCCAGTCGCGCTCGGCCGCGCGGGCCAGCGCCTTCCACCTCCTGCTCTCGGTACGGCGGTGCCGAGCGACCAGGTTGGTGGCGATGCCGTACAGCCAGGGCCTGACCTGACCCGCCGCCGGGTCGTAGCCGCCGCGCAGCGCGGCCACGAAGACGTCCGCGGCCAGATCGTCGGCGACGTCCTCGGTCAGGCGGCGGGCGATGTAGCGGTGGATCTCACCGAAATATCGGTCGAAGAGATCGGGTGGAACCCCCAGCGGATCTGCCCCGTTACGCGTGTTGTGCACGATCACACCCGTTCTTGCCCGATGCCGCGGAATGCTTTCACGCTCATCGGGGTTGAGTCGGGTAGGCTCAACTCGTTTGACAAAGGCCACTCGGCTTCGTAAGTTGAGCCCATCGGACTCAACTTTGACTACAAGGACGTACTCATGGCACGTGCGGTAGGTATCGACCTGGGGACGACCAACTCTGTCGTCTCGATCCTCGAGGGCGGTGAGCCCACCGTCATCGCCAACGCGCAGGGCTCGCGGACCACGCCGTCCGTGGTCGCCTTTGCGAAGAACGGCGAAGTCCTGGTCGGCGAGGTCGCCAAGCGACAGGCCGTCACCAACGTGGACCGGACCATCCGCTCCGTCAAGCGGGAGATGGGCACCGACTGGTCCCAGGAGATCGACGGCAAGAAGTTCTCCCCCCAGCAGATCAGCGCGTTCGTGCTGCAGAAGCTCAAGCAGGACGCCGAGGCGTACCTGGGCGAGAAGATCACCGACGCGGTGGTCACCGTCCCGGCGTACTTCAACGACGCCCAGCGTCAGGCGACCAAGGAGGCCGGCACCGTCGCGGGCCTCAACGTCCTGCGCATCATCAACGAGCCGACCGCGGCCGCTCTGGCCTACGGGCTCGACAAGGACCAGGACCAGACCATCCTCGTCTTCGACCTCGGCGGCGGCACGTTCGACGTGTCCCTGCTCGACGTCGGCCAGGAGGACGGCCACGGCTTCGTCGAGGTGAAGGCCACCTCCGGTGACAACCACCTCGGTGGCGACGACTGGGACCAGCGCGTCGTCGACGAGCTCGTCAAGCGCTTCCAGAACGCCCACGGCGTCGACCTGGCCAAGGACAAGATGGCTCTCCAGCGTCTCCGCGAGGCCGCGGAGAAGGCGAAGATCGAGCTGTCCAGCCAGTCCGAGACGAACATCAACCTGCCCTACATCACCGCTTCCTCCGAGGGGCCCCTGCACCTCGACGAGAAGCTCACCCGCAGCGAGTTCCAGCGGCTCACCGCCGACCTGCTCGAGCGGACCAAGGGCCCGTTCCACCAGGTCATCAAGGACGCCGGCATCAAGGTCGCCGACATCGCCCACGTGGTGCTCGTCGGTGGTTCGACCCGCATGCCCGCCGTCTCCGAGCTCGTCAAGGAGCTGACCGGCGGCAAGGAGCCCAACAAGGGCGTGAACCCGGACGAGGTCGTCGCCATCGGCGCCGCCCTGCAGGCCGGTGTGCTCAAGGGTGAGGTCAAGGACGTCCTGCTGCTCGACGTGACCCCGCTGTCGCTGGGCATCGAGACCAAGGGCGGCATCTTCACCAAGATCATCGAGCGCAACACCACGATCCCGACCAAGCGCTCCGAGGTCTTCACCACGGCCGAGGACAACCAGCCGTCGGTGCAGATCCAGGTGTACCAGGGCGAGCGTGAGATCGCTTCCTACAACAAGAAGCTGGCCACCTTCGACCTGACCGGCATCGCCCCGGCGCCGCGCGGCATCCCGCAGATCGAGGTCACCTTCGACATCGACGCCAACGGCATCGTCAACGTCTCCGCCAAGGACCTCGGCACCGGCAAGGAGCAGACGATGACGATCACCGGCGGCTCCGCGCTGCCGAAGGACGACATCGAGCGCATGATGCGCGAGGCCGAGTCCTACGCCGAAGAGGACAAGCAGCGCCGCGAGGAGGCCGAGGTCCGCAACAACGCGGACGGTCTGGCCTACCAGACGGAGAAGTTCCTGCGCGAGAACGACGACAAGGTTCCCGGCGAGATCAAGACCGAGGTCAACGAGGCGCTCACCGAGCTGAAGAAGGCTCTTGAGGGCACCGACACCGACGCCATCCGCACGAACGCCGAGAAGCTGGCGACCGTCAGCCAGAAGATGGGCTCGGCGATCTACGCCCAGAACCAGCAGCAGGGCGGCGAGGGCGCTCCGCAGGACGCCACTCCCGGCCCCGAGCAGGACAAGAGCGACGACGACGACGTGGTCGAGGCCGAGATCGTCGACGACGACCAGCCGAAGAAGGACAAGTGATGCCGGGGGCAGACGAGCCGGTGATCCGCGACAACCGCAAGATCGACCCCGAGACGGGCCAGGCGCGCCAGAGCGCCGGGTCCGACTCCCAGGACGCCGCCGGCGCGGGCACGACCCCCGCGCCCGGCGCGGGCTCCGCCAACGGCGGCGGCGAGTCGAACACCAGCGGCGCACCCGGCTCCGACACCATCCTGCTGGCGGAGCGCACCGCCGATCTCCAGCGGCTCCAGGCGGAGTACACCAACTACCGCCGCCGGGTCGAGCGCGACCGCGTCGCGGTCCGCGAGCAGGCCATGGCCGGGATTCTCGCCGAATTCCTGCCGGTCCTCGACGACATCGGCAGGGCCCGCGACCACGGCGAGCTCACCGGCGGCTTCGCGAAGGTGGCCGAGTCGCTCGAAGCGGCCGTCACCAAGCTGGGGCTCAGCTCGTTCGGGCAGAAGGGCGACCCCTTCGACCCGACCATCCACGAGGCGCTGATGCACAGCTACTCGTCGGAAGTGTCCGAACCCACCGCCATCGAGGTGCTGCAGTCCGGGTACCGCCTCGGAGAGCGGGTGCTGCGCCCGGCGCGAGTGGCCGTGGCGGAGCCGGACGACTCGCCGGCTGACGACGACAACGACGAAAACTAAGACGAAGGGCCATCGATGAGCACCAAGGACTACCTGGAGAAGGACTACTACGCCGTCCTTGGTGTGCCCAAGACCGCCACCGCAGACGAGATCAAGAAGGCTTACCGGAAGCTGGCCCGGCAGTATCACCCCGACACCAACCAGGGTGACTCCGTCAAAGAGGCCAAGTTCAAGGAGATCTCCGAAGCCAACGACATCCTGTCGGACACCAAGCGCCGCAAGGAGTACGACGAGGCCCGGACGCTGTTCGGGTCCGGCGTCGGCGGCCAGCGTCCCGGCGGTGGCGGTTTCCCGTTCGACCTCGGCGACCTGTTCGGCGGCACCGCCGGCCAGCAGAGCGGCGGCAGCGGTGGCGGCGCGGGCGAGCGGCTCGGCGACCTGTTCGGCGGGCTGTTCAACCGGGGTGGCGCCGGCACCGGCCGTACCGGCGGCACGACCAGGCCGCGGCGCGGGCAGGACATCGAGTCCGAGGTCACACTGACCTTCACCGAGGCGGTGGAGGGCAGCACGGTCTCGCTCCGGCTGACCAGTTCGGCCGCGTGCAAGTCGTGCACCGGCACCGGCGCCAAGGCCGGCACCACGCCGCGCGTCTGCCCGACCTGTGAGGGCACCGGCGCGGCCAGCCGCAACCTGGGCAACTTCGCCTTCTCCGAGCCCTGCCGCGACTGCAAGGGCCGTGGTCTGATCGTCGACGACCCCTGCCCCGACTGCGACGGCAGCGGGCGGGCCAAGAGCACCCGCACGATCCAGGCGCGCATCCCCGCAGGAGTGGGCGACGGCCAGCGGGTCAAGCTCAAGGCCAAGGGCGCGCCGGGCGAGAACGGCGGGCCCGCGGGCGACCTCTACATCGTCACCCACGTGAAGCCGCACGCCGTCTTCGGCCGGACCGGCGACAACCTGACCATCACGGTGCCCGTGACCTTCACCGAGGCCGCCCTGGGCGCCGAGATCAAGGTCCCGATCCTCAAGGGCCTGCCGGTCACGCTGCGTATCCCCGCGGGTACTCCCAACGGGCGCACCTTCCGCGTCCGGGGCCGCGGCGTCACCCGCAAGGACGGCACCAAGGGCGACCTGCTCGCCAGCGTCGACGTGCTCGTGCCGGAGACGCTCGATGAGAAGTCGCGCGACCTGCTGACGGAGTTCAGCACGGCCACCGCGGGCGACGACCCGCGCGCCGAACTCATCCAGCGAGCCAGAAGCGAGTAAGCCGATGGACGCCAACTATTTCGACCTGTCCGACGACACCCCCGTCTACGTCATCTCGGTGGCCGCGCAGCTCTCGGGACTGCACCCGCAGACGCTGAGGCAGTACGACCGGCTCGGACTGGTCAGCCCCGGCCGCACGGCCGGACGCGGCCGCCTCTACTCCACGCGCGACATCATCATGCTCCGCGAGGTCCAGCGCCTGTCCCAGGAAGAGGGCATCAACCTCGCCGGGATCAAGCGCATTCTCGAGCTGGAGAACGAGGCCCTGCGGCTGCGTGAGGAGGTTCACCGGCTCAGGGCCGAGATGCAGATGGTGAGGGCGTTGATCCGCTACGAGCTGCCACCGGGGGCGTAAGAACACATGGACTACAAGCTCACCCAGAAGAGCCAGGAGGCGCTGTCGGGGGCCATGCGGCGTGCCGCCGCCGAGGGCAATCCGGAGATCGCCCCGGCCCACCTGCTGACCACGCTGCTGGCCCAGACGGGCGGCACCGCCGTACCTCTGCTGGAGGCCGTCGGAGCCGACTGGAAGGCGATCCGCGCGAAGTCGGAGGAACTGCTCGCGGCGCTGCCGAAGGCGCAGGGCGCCACGGTGTCGGCGCCGTCGAGCTCGCGCCAGCTGCTCACCGTGATCAACACGGCCGCGCAGCGCGCCAAGCGGCTGGAGGACGAGTACGTCTCCACCGAGCACCTGCTCGTCGCGCTCGCCGCCGACGGCGGCCAGGCCGCCGGCCTGCTCAAGGCTCAGGGCGCCACGCCCGAGGCGCTGCTCGACGCCTTCGAGAAGGTACGCGGCAACGCCCGCGTCACCAGCGAGACTCCGGAAGACACCTACAAGGCGCTGGAGAAGTACGGCGTCGACCTGACCGAGCGGGCCCGCAGCGGCAAGCTCGACCCGGTCATCGGCCGCGACTCGGAGATCCGGCGCGTCGTCCAGGTGCTCTCGCGGCGTACCAAGAACAACCCGGTCCTGATCGGCGAGCCCGGCGTGGGCAAAACCGCCGTCGTCGAGGGGCTGGCCCAGCGCATCGTGGCCGGTGACGTGCCCGAGTCGCTGCGCAACAAGAGGCTGATCTCGCTCGACCTGGGCGCGATGGTCGCCGGGGCCAAGTACCGGGGCGAGTTCGAGGAGCGGCTCAAGGCCGTGCTCTCCGAGATCAAGGAGAGCGACGGGCAGGTCATCACCTTCATCGACGAACTCCACACGGTCGTCGGCGCCGGGGCCGCCGAGGGCGCCATGGACGCGGGCAACATGCTCAAGCCGATGCTGGCCCGCGGCGAGCTGCGGATGATCGGCGCGACCACGCTCGACGAGTACCGCGAGCGCATCGAGAAGGACCCGGCGCTGGAGCGGCGTTTCCAGCAGGTCTACGTCGGCGAGCCGACCGTCGAGGACACCATCGCGATCCTGCGCGGCCTGAAGGGCCGCTACGAGGCGCACCACCAGGTCGTGATCGCCGACAGCGCGCTGGTGGCCGCCGCCGCGCTGTCCGACCGCTACATCACCAACCGCTTCCTGCCCGACAAGGCCATCGACCTGGTCGACGAGGCCGCCTCCCGGCTCCGCATGGAGATCGACTCGCGGCCCGTCGAGATCGACCAGCTCCAGCGCAACGTCGACCGCATGAAGATGGAGGAGCTCGCCCTCTCCAAGGAAACCGACGAGGCCAGCCAGCAGCGCCTGGAGCGCCTGCGCAAGGAGCTGGCCGACCGCCAGGAGGAGCTCAACGCCCTGGTCGGCCGCTGGGAGCGGGAGAAGGCCGGGCTCAACAAGCTGGGCGACCTGAAGAAGCAGCTCGACGAGGCCCGCAGCACCGCCGAGCGCTTCCAGCGCGACGGCAACTACGCCGAGGCCTCCAAGCTGCTCTACGACGAGGTCCCGCGCCTGGAGAAGGAGCTGGAGATCGCCGGCGCCGCCGCCCAGGAGGCCGAGTCCCAGCCGATGGTCAAGGAGGACGTCGGCGCCGACGACATCGCCGAGGTCATCTCCTCCTGGACCGGCATCCCCGCCGGACGCCTGCTGGAGGCCGAGACCGCCAAGCTGCTGCGCATGGAGGAGGAGCTCGGCCGCCGCCTCATCGGACAGTCCCAGGCCGTCCAGGCCGTCTCCGACGCCGTACGGCGCAGCCGCGCCGGCATCTCCGACCCCGACCGGCCCACGGGATCGTTCATGTTCCTGGGCCCGACGGGCGTCGGCAAGACCGAACTGGCCAAGGCGCTGGCGGAGTTCCTGTTCGACGACGAACGGGCCATGACCCGGATCGACATGAGCGAGTACTCCGAGAAGCACAGCGTGGCCCGGCTGGTCGGCGCGCCTCCTGGATACGTCGGCTACGAGGAGGGCGGGCAGCTCACCGAGGCGGTACGGCGGCGGCCGTACACCGTGGTGCTGCTCGACGAGGTCGAGAAGGCGCACCCCGAGGTCTTCGACATCCTCCTGCAGGTGCTCGACGACGGCCGGCTGACCGACGGGCAGGGGCGCACGGTCGACTTCCGCAACGCGATCCTCATCCTGACCTCCAACATGGGCTCGCAGTTCCTCGTCGATCCCAAGCTGGAGAACGGCGCCAAGCGCGATGCCGTGATGGGCGCGGTGCGCAACGCGTTCAAGCCGGAGTTCCTCAACCGGCTCGACGACGTGATCCTGTTCGACGCGCTCGGCTCGGAAGAGCTGGGGCGGATCGTCGACCTGCAGATCGACCGGCTGGCCCACCGCCTGGCCGACCGGCGCATCACGCTCGACGTCACCGCGGCGGCCCGCGAGTGGCTCACGCTCACCGGCTACGACCCCATGTACGGCGCCCGGCCGTTGCGGCGGCTGGTGCAGTCGGCGATCGGCGACAAGCTGGCCAAGGAGGTGCTGGCCGGGGCGGTCGTCGACGGCGACACGGTCCGGGTGGACCTGGGCGACGACGAGCTCACCGTGGAGCGCGCCGCCTGAGGTCAAAGGCGATCTCCGGCCGGGGCGGCCGGGTAAGGTCTGGCCCACCCTTCGGGCAAGCACCCCTCCCTGTCCCGGCCGCGTGACTAGCTTCAGCGTTCGTCGGATCACCAAGAACGATCAGGGGGACGTGAAGTGTCATCTCGGAGCATCCGAAGCATCCTTGCGGTGGCCACTCTGACCACGGGAGTGAGCTGGCTGGTCGCGGGCCCCGCGCTGGGGGCGGACTACTGCGCCGACAGGGTCGCCGCCCTGCGGGCGCCCACCACGGTGGCCTCGGTCTGCGAGGAGCTGCTCGACCTGCGGATGAGCGGCAACTACGGCGAGAGGATGACCGCGCCCAAGGACAGCGACCTGGCGATGTCCGCCGAGACGCTGGCCAGGAAGGCGGGCCTGCCCGGCCTGTCGAAGGCGTCGGCGGTACTGAGCCTGGCGGACCTGGGCGGCGTTGCCGCGGCCGCCGGCGCGCCGTCGATGCCCACCGGCACGCCGGGGGTGGCGGGCCTGAGGAGCGTGGCGAACGTGCCCACCGCGCCCGATCTGCCGGGTCTGCCCAACACCCCGGCGATCCCCGGCACGCTGGCGGCGCTGCCGGCGGTGCCGGTCGAGGGTGAGGTGCCCACGCTGCCCGACGCGTCCGGCCTGGTGGCCGGCGTGGAAGCCCCGATCGCTCTGCCGCAGCCGGCTGAGACCGTGACGGACCAGATCACCGGCAGGCTGCCCGAGACGCCAGGCAAGGCGCTGGAGGCGGTACCGGTGCCCGAGAGCAAGCCGGTGACCGGGGGGATCGCCGACCTGCTCAACGGTCTCAAGCTGAGCTGACCGCGCGGGCGGCGCGCGCCCGCCGTCCGCGAGCCATGAGAAAGGGCCGCGACCCGCCAGGTTGCGGCCCTTCGCTCGTGCCGGGGTCAGGACAGGCCGAGGCCCTGGGAGACGCCCTGGCCGAGGTCCTTGTGGACGTTGCTCCAGTACTCCACGACGCGCTTCTTCATCTCCGCCGTGACCTCGGGCGCGGAGGCGTGGCCGACGATGTTGCCGACCAGGTGCTCGCGGTCGGTCTCCGACAGCACGTTCTCCCACAGGGCGCGCGGCTGGCCGTAGTCGTCGTCCTCGGCGTGCAGCGTGTAGGCCGAGCGGATGATCTCGCCGGCGACCTTGTAGTCCGATCCGGCGTACGGGGCCGGGTCGGCGGCGGGGCCGTTCACGCTGTTGGGCGCGTAGACGGGGTCCTGCTGGTTGCGGAAGGTCATCGGCCCGTCGAAGTTGTAGCTGTTCACCGGTACGGCCGGCGCGTTGATCGGCAGTTGCTGGTAGTTCGGCCCGATCCGGTACCGATGGGTGTCGGGGTAGGAGAACAGGCGGCCCTGGAGCATCTTGTCCGGCGAGGTGTCGATGCCCGGCACCAGGTTGGACGGCTCGAACGCGGCCTGCTCGACCTCGGCGAAGTAGTTGTCCGGGTTCCGGTTCAGGGTCATCGTGCCGATCGTGATCTCGGGGTAGTCGCTGTGCGGCCACACCTTGGTCAGGTCGAACGGGTTGAACCGGTAGTCGGCCGCCGCCTCGAACGGCATGACCTGCACGTTCACCGTCCACGACGGGTGCTCGCCGGCCTTGATCGCCGTGTGCAGGTCGCGGATGTGGTGGTCGGGGTCGGCGGAGGCCAGCGCGTCCGCCTCGGCCGCGGTGAGGTTCTTGATGCCCTGGTCGGTCTTGAAGTGGTACTTGACCCAGAACTTCTCGCCCGCGGCGTTGTACCACAGGAACGTGTGCGAGCCGAAGCCGTGCATGTTCCGCCAGCTCGCCGGGGTGCCGCGGTCGCTCATGAGGAACGTGACCTGGTGCGCCGACTCCGGCGAGAGCGTCCAGAAGTCCCACTGCATGTTGTTGTCGCGCAGGTGGTTGTCGGCGCGCCGCTTCTGGCTGTGGATGAAGTCCGAGAACTTCTGCGGGTCGCGGATGAAGAAGATCGGCGTGTTGTTGCCGACGAGGTCGTAGTTGCCGTCCTCGGTGTAGAACTTGATCGCGAAGCCGCGGGGGTCGCGGGCGGTGTCGGCGGAGCCCAGCTCACCGGCCACGGTCGAGAAGCGCAGGAAGAGCGGCGTCTCCTTGCCCTTCTGGAACAGCTTGGCCTTGGTGAACTGGCTGACGTCCTCGGTGATCCGCAGCACGCCGTGAGCGCCTCCGCCCTTGGCGTGCACCACTCGTTCCGGGACACGTTCGCGGTTGAAGTGCGCCATCTTCTGGATCAGGTAGTGATCCTGAAGCAGCAGGGGGCCGTTCGGTCCGACGGAGAGCGAGTGCTCGTCGCTCGGCGCGGGGATACCGGCGTCGTCGGTGCTGATTGGCCTGGTGGTCATCGCGAGGTCCTCCCGAATTCCGGACGTGGACGGGGACCCTGACGGGTCCCCCTCTCCTCGCAACCTATGCCCTTAACACGAATGATTCAAGTAAAGGAGTCATCCAAGTTTTGGTCTGACGAGGAAAAGAGAGGACAAGCCCGCCAGTACGGCCAGCCCCGCCAGCGCCACCGCGGTGGCCCCCTCGCCCTGCGCCATGAACAACGTCCCCACGGTCGCCACCCCGATCACCTGGCCGAGCTGCATCACCGTGAGCAGCGCGCCGCTGGCGTCGGCGGCGTACTCGTCCGACACCGACTGTGTGGCCAGGTTGGTGACCGCGATCTGCACACCCAGCCCGGCGCCGATGAGTGCGCTCAGCACGGCGTACGGCCAGCCGCCCCCGCTGACCAGCCCGAGCCCGAAGTACGCGGGCGCCGCCACCACGTACCCGAACGGCAGCAGCGTCCGCTGCAATCCGGCAGGCAGCCGGGGCCACAGCAGCCCGACCCCCGCGAACGCCACGGCGCACGGCACCAGCATCAGCCCCGACTGCAAGGGCGTCAGGCGGAGCTCACCCTGCAGATGCAGCGCCGAGGTGAACAGGAACGCGCCCCACGTGGCGGGCCCGAACAACAGCACCCCGAGCCCCGGCCGCATGCCCGGCGCCCGCAGGACGGAGGCGTCCACCAAGGGCCGCCCCCCGCGGCCCGACACCCAGCGCTCCACACGGACGAAGACATAGAAGACCACGGCGCTGAGCCCGATCGAGACCCAGCCCCACACCGGCCAGCCCAGGTCGCGGCCGAGCACCAGCGGCACCACGAACAACAGGACGGCCACCGACAGTGTGACGAGCCCGAGCGGGTCAAGACCGGTGCGCCCGCCGCCCCCGTCGGGCGGCAGCACCCGGAGCCCGGCGATCAGCAAAATGGCCCCGATCGGGACCATCACCAGGAACAGCACCCGCCAGCCCAGCCCGAGCCCGAGCATGATGCCGCCGAGTGCCTGGCCGACCACGATGCCGCCGCTGACGACGGCTGACCACAGGCCCATCGCCCGGCCTCTGGCCGCGCCGTGGTAGTTGCGCTGGATGAGCGTGAGCACCTGGGGCATCATCAGCGCGGCGCCGGCGCCCTGCGCGAAGCGGAACACCACGAGCCACCCGGTGGTGGGCGCCAGCCCGGAGCCCAGCGTGGTCAGGGTGAAGAAGGCCAGCCCGGCCAGGAAGGTGTTGCGGTAACCGAAAAGGTCGCCGACCCGCGCGCCCGTGATCAGCAGGACGGCGTAGACGATGGTGTAGCCCGCCACGATCATCTGCAGGCCCGCGCCGGAGGAGTGCAGGTCCCGCTCGATGGTCGGGATGGCGACGTTGACGATGTTGACGTTCAGGATGGCCAGGAACTGCCCGACGAGGATGATCGCCAGGAGGATTCCGCTGGTCTTCGTCCTTTCCTGTTGGGGGGCAAGGGTGGCAGTAGTCATGACTACCAGATTGCGACAGACTGGATACCAGTAACGAGAGCCCATTTATCCTGGTATTGGAGGTACCTGGCTATGAAGCGGACCGACCTCGCCGCCTACCTCCGCAGCCGCCGCGAGCGCATCACCCCCGACATGGCCGGCCTGCCGCCCGGCACCCGCCGGCGTACGCCCGGCCTGCGCCGCGAGGAGGTCGCGCAGCTGGCCGGGGTGGGCGTGACCTGGTACACGTGGCTGGAACAGGGGCGGCCGATCAACGCCAGCATCCAGGTACTGGAGGCCATCTCCCGCACCCTCCAGCTCGACCCCGCCGAGCGCCTGCACCTGTTCCGGCTGGCCGGGCACCAGGATCCGGTACCCGTCGCCGACTCCGGCCGGGTCACTTCGGAGATGCGCCAGATCCTCGACCAGCTGAGCCCGATGGCCGCCTGCATCGCCACCAGCCGGCACGACATCCTCGCCTGGAACGCCGCGTACGCCGCGATCTTCCCCGAGATCGTCGAGGGCGAGCCGAACACCCTCTGGCTCACCTTCACCCGCGGCGACCTGTTCACGCGGCTGGTCAACCGGGAGGACGAGCTGGCGCGGGCGGTCGCCGTCTTCCGCGGCGCCTACAGCAGGCACGCGCACGACCCCTGCTGGAAGGAGTTCGCCGAGAAGCTGATCGCGGCCAGCCCGGACTTCGCCCGGATGTGGGCGCGGCAGGACGTGGCCGACCCCGGACGCCGCGACAAGGTCTTCGTCAACGACGCCGTCGGCGAGCTCCACTTCACCACCACCAACTTCAGCTGCGACGCGGCCACCGAAACCCGCATGATCATCTATACCCCCGCGAACGAGGCAACCCGCTCCGGAGTGGTGTGGTTGACCGCACACACCCGCGAATCCGTCTGACATGGCATGCTCAATCCCTGAAGTGTGGGATCGAGGAGAAGTAGCCATAGATGAGACACCGCCCTGCCCTCCTGGCATTAGCCGTGGCCGTCACCGTGGCCGCATGCTCCGCGGCCCAGTCGGACCCGGATAGGTCCCCCGCGCGCAAGTCGATGCCGACCTCCCCCGAGGTGCCGACCAAGACCGCCGCCGAGCGGGAGCCGTACACGATCTCCTTCGGTGGGGACGTGCACTTCGAGGGCGTCTTACGCGCCCGGCTGGACGGCGACCCGCGCACCGCGTTCGGCCCGATCGCCAGGGTGCTGAGCCGGGCCGACCTGGCCATGGTCAACCTGGAGACGGCGATCACGACGGGCGGGACGAAGGCTCCGGGCAAGCAGTTCACCTTCCGGGCGCCGATCACCGCGTTCTCCGCGCTGAAGGCGGCCGGGATCGACGTGGTCAGCATGGCCAACAACCACGGCATGGACTACATGCAGACCGGCCTGGCCGACTCGCTGGCCGCGATCAAGCGCTCGAAGTACCCGGTCGTGGGCATCGGCAGGAACGAGGACGCCGCCTACAAGCCGTGGCGCAGGACCGTGAACGGCAACCGCGTCTCGATCATCGGCGCCACCCAGGTGCTGGACGCCGAGTTCATCCAGGCCTGGACCGCCACCGACAGCCAGGGCGGCCTGGCCTCGGCCAAGAACGAGGAACGGCTGATCCAGGAGGTCAGGAAGGCCCGCCGTACCTCCGACACGGTGATCGTCTATCTCCATTGGGGCACCGAGCGCATGACCTGCCCGAACCCGGCGCAGCGCTCCCTGGCCCCCAAACTGGCCAAGGCCGGCGCGGACGTCATCGTCGGCGGCCACGCCCACGTCCTGCTCGGCAGCGGTTACCTCGGCAGGTCCTACGTCAACTACGGCCTGGGCAACTTCCTCTGGTACGGCAACAGCCCCAGCGGCGTCCTCACCCTGACGATCAACGGCCGCAAGGTCATCAAGGACCAGTGGACCCCCGCCAACATCCAGGGCGGCACCCCCATCCCCCTGACCGGCACCGCCCGCACCCAGGCCGTCACGAGCTGGAAGGCGCTCCGCTCTTGCACAGGACTGTCCGCCCGTTAATCATTGGACCGTGCGTCTAATACCGTCTGGCGATGTACGGCTCGCGCTCTTCGAGGAAGGCGAGCGGGAGAACCCCACGATCCTGCTCGTCCACGGCTACCCGGACACCCACCGCGTCTGGGACGAGGTCGCCGGTCTGCTCAGCGAGCGCTACCACGTGGTCCGCTACGACGTGCGCGGAGCCGGGCAGTCCGGCGCGCCGCACGACCGGCGTCACTACTCCTTCGACCACCTGGCCGCCGACCTCGGCGCGGTGCTCGACGAGATCGGCAAGCCGCGTGTCCACCTGGTCGGGCACGACTGGGGCTCGCTGCAGTGCTGGGAGGCGATCGGCCGCCCCGGCATCCGCGAGCGCGCCGCCTCCTTCACCACCTTCGGCGGCCCCGGCCTCGACCAGGCCGCCCACTTCCTGCGCTACGGCGGCCGCCGCGAGGTCGCCGGCCAGCTCGCCAGGTCCTGGTACATCGGTGCCTTCCAGCTCCCCGTCCTGCCCGAACTGGCCTGGCGCGGCCCGCTGCCCCGCGCGCTGGCCCGTTCTATGCGCCTGGCCGAGGGCATCGAACCGAGACAGGGACACCCGGCCGACACCCTGACACGCGACGGCCGCAACGGCCTGGCCCTCTACCGCCAGAACTTCTTCACCCGCCTGCGCGCCCCCGCCGACCCCGGCGTCGAGGTGCCGGTCCAGCTCATCGAGACCAGCCGCGACATCTTCGTCTCGCCCAACCTGCTGGCGTCGATGCGCCAGTGGGCGCCCGAGTTCTGGCACCGCAGGCTGGCGGCCGGGCACTGGGCGCAGCGCAGCCACCCCGAGGCCGTGGCCAGGATGATCGCCGAGTTCGCCGCGCACGTCGACGGCGGCGCCTCGACCCGCTCGCTGCGCCGCGACCGCGTGCGCGAGGGCCGCCGCGCCTACCAGGACCGCCTGGTCGTGATCACGGGCGCCGGCAGCGGCATCGGACGGGCGACCGCGCGCGCCTTCGCCGCGCACGGGGCCGAGGTGGTCTGCGCCGACCTCGACCGCGAGGCGGCCGTGCGGGTCGCGGAGGACATCGGCAAAGATTTCCGGCGTACGGCTCACGCCGTCCAACTCGATGTCGCCTCAACCACGGCCATGGAGGAGTTCGCCGGAAATATCGCGGCACAGTATGGCGTGCCGGATGTGGTGGTGAACAATGCGGGAATCGCGGTGGCCGGGCCGTTCCTTGACCATTCCCTCGACGATTGGCGTCGCACGCTCGATGTGAATCTCTGGGGCGTCATTCACGGCTGCCGGCTCTTCGCCCGCCAGATGGTCGATCGCGGCGAGGGCGGGCACATCGTCAACATCGCCTCGCTGGCCGCCTTCGTGGCGACGCGGGAACTGCCGGCGTACTCGACGTCCAAGGCCGCGGTGAAGATGCTCGGCGACTGCCTGCGGGCCGAGCTGGCCGGCCACGGCATCGGCGTGACCACGGTCTGCCCCGGCTTCGTGTCCACGGCCATCGCCCGCAACGCCACCTATGTCGGGTCCGACCTGCGGGAGCTGGCCGAGCTGGGACTCCAGCGGCGTGGGTATCCGCCGGAGCGGGTGGCGGCGCACATCCTGCGGGCCGTACACCGAAATGAGGCGGTTGTCCCGGTCAATGCGGAGGGGAAAATCGGATATGCGATGTCGCGGATCTCGCCCTCGGCGATGCGGGCTTTCGCCCGGTTATCCGGTGTCGTGAGAAATCCCGTCGTTGGACGGTAACGATCGCCCGCTTCGGGGGAAGATGGATTTCGTGTCCACCCCCGAAATTGACGACGACGACTGTTCGCAGCCCCAGCCGCTGCGCCGCAAGCCCACCCAGCGACGGAGCACACGCCGGGTGGAGCGGATGCTCGACGCGTGCGCGGCGCTGCTCGACGAGATCGGCTACGAAGCGCTCTCCACCACCCGCATCGCCGAACGCGCAGGCGTCGCGATCGGCTCGGTCTACCAGTTCTTCCCCGACAAGCGGGCCATCACCCAGGAGCTGACCAGGCGCAACGTGGAGCAGTTCGTCTCCAGAGTGGGCCGCAGATTCATGGAGGAGGACTACCGCGGCTGGTGGGAGGCGGTCGACGCGATCATCGACGAATACGTCGACATGCACAGGACCGTTCCAGGCTTCAAGAGCCTGCACTTCGGTGACGCCGTCGACCTCAACCTGCTCGACGTCGACATCGACAACAACGCGGTCATCGCCGGACGGCTGCGCGGCCTCCTGCTCAAGGAGTACGGCCTGGCCGACAGCGACGAGCTCGACATCGGGGTACTGGTGGCGGTGGAGGCCGGAGACGCGGTGCTCAAGCTGGCCTTCCGCCGCGACCCCAAGGGATCACCGGAGCTGATCGACGCGGCCAAGCAGATGGTCCGCGGATACCTCTCCCGCCAGCTCCGCCACCTGTCACCACAGAGCGACAGTTAACTCACCACCCGAAGACCGGGCACCCGGGCCGCTCCCACAGGATCTCCAGACAAGCGCCCACCCACACAGCCCCTCGCCCGGACCTCTTCGCAGCGGTCGCACCCCCTCAGAGCCGCTCACCCCCGCCGGGGCTCTTCGGAGCGGATCGCAACCCCTGCGACGCCCACCCGCTGCACGATGCGCCGGCCAGGTGATGTCGCCCCACAGAGGCGCTCACCCCTCGGAGTGGCTCACCCCTCAGGCCCGCGCACTCCCGCCCAGGAGGCTTCCTCCTCGCGGCCGACCGGGGTGGTTCACTCGGGGAGCCACGCGGGCGGCGGGACCACGGGCGGGCGTTCGCGCTTTCTGGGCTTGAAGTCGGGCTTGTACTCCGGGGCCGGGACGAACGCCGCCGGGGCGGGCTGCTCGCGGATCGGCCTGGCAGGTGGGACCTCGCACGGCGCCGGGTAGGAGACCGGTCTGGTCTCGCGGGCGAGCCGGGCGTTCAGCCGCGCCTCCTGGGCGTGCAGATTACGCTCGGCCGCCTCGATCGACTCGACGCGGGCGGACAGGTAGCCGGCGGCTCCGGGGATGAGCGCGGACAGCACCACCGCACACGCCAGCGAGAAGGTCACCTGCTTGGACAAGCCCATCACAGCCCCCTCCGTCGCGGTTCGCGCGACGGCTATATGCCCTGCCGCCTGGGACAACACGCGGGCTGTGACCAGAGTTGTACCAGGCGTTACTCAATCTGTGCGTGTCTCGCCCTGCGTATTGCCCAGCAAAGACACCTGGTCGCTCGGTAGTCTCGGCGGTGTGGCGTATGTGACCCGTGAGCACCTTGATCGCCTGCTGGAGCGGGCCCTCCTGGCAGACGACCACAGCTCGCTGGCCAGGCAGCTCGACGATCTCGCCCATGAGTACTCCGAGGGCGACGTCTCCCGAGCGTCCATCCTGGTCCTTGCGGCTGAGGAGTGGCGCGCGGCCGGTCAGCCGGCGCGCGCGATGGACTGTTTTCAGCGCGCGCTGGAAGACGGTGGCGAGGCCAGTATCGATCCGCGCGCCGGGATCGCCGACACGCTCTTCGAACTGGAGCGTCCCGACGAGGCCCGCGAGATCATCGAAGCCCTGCGAGCCGAGCCGGCGATCCAGCCGGCCACCGCCCACAACATCGCCGAAACCCTGGTGGCCTATGGCGACCTGAGGGGCGGCCTGGAGTGGGCGACGCAGGCGGTGCTGTCGTGCGACAAGGACGACCCGGAACACGTCGCCCTCCTCCGCACGCGCTACCGCATCAGGGTGGACCTGGGCCTCCCGGAAGACGACCTGGACGCCCTGGTGTCCTAACCCCGAGCATCGGCCTCCTCCCCCGGTCGCGCCCCCGGCACCGACCAGACCTCCGGCCGTGCCCATCCTCGTCTCCGGGCGCTCCGGCCTGCCCCAAACCACGGGCCTCCTGCGGCACGGCCCTCCGGCGAGCGAGGCGGCGCACCGGCACGCGGGCTCCGTGCGGCGCGGCGGGCATCAGGCGGTCACACCGAGGCGTCGTCTCGCCGAAGGCGGCCGCTCTGGCAACGCAGGGCCGCAGCCATGGCAACGCGATTCCCGCGAGACAGGCAAACGCCGGCTGTGCGCCCAAGGCGGGTGGCTGGGGTCAGGGCCTGTGGGGGGTCGGTGGAGTCGTGGGATGGCGGGGGGACTGAGGTGGTCTCGGGGGTGGGTGGCGGCGCAGTACGGATGAGCGCGCAGATGTCATGGGTGAGCCCGCGTTCGTCGCGAGGGGTACGCGAGGACGTGCGACAGCGCGCAGGCTCGCGAGTGAGGCAAAAGGCAAAGGCAGAGCGAAAGGCAACAGGCAAGAAGCAAGAGGTAAGGGGTTGGAGCGCCACGATGTGGGGCTCGGGCCGCGTAGGTGTTTCCTCGCCGGCCACCAGGGCGCGGGCATGGTGGCGGCGGTCAGGGGTTCGCGTGGCCATCCGGGTGGAAGCTTGGCAACAGATCACCAGCACCCATTGCCAGAGATGACCTTGGTTGTGCCATGATTATCTTCGTCTTCGTGCAGGGCTGGTCGGAGACAACGAATGGGCTGGTCAGAGCCCTTATCGGAGCGGTCCTGTAAGTTGTGGTCAGCAACGTGCACGGGCCGCTCTGATCTATGCGCCTACGGCGAGCGTGTCGAGGTCGAATTCGCCGGCACGGACACCGAGGGTGAAGGCGTCCCACTCCTCAGGAGTGAAGACCAGGACCGGTCCGTCCTGCTCCTTGCTGTCCCTCAGCGCGACGTTTCCGTCGGCCAGGCGAGCGAATTCAACACACGCGGAATTGCCGTTGCAGAAACGGCTCTTCCGCCAGGCGGGCGTGACGTCCATTGGTTGTTCCTTATCCTGAATAGCGCTTCAACAGCCCCTTTGGTGTTGATTGCGCTTCCTAGTGGCCCTACCGCCACTGCATGATCTTGCGTTGGACCAGTACCCGAGATTCGTCCTCGGACAGGGCCGTGGCTCGAAGATGCTCAAATGCCTGCTCGTAGTCAGCCACGAGCTCCAGCGCTTCCACGAAGCGAGCCCCGTAGAGCAGCTCCAAGTAAACAGCATCGTCGAGGTCCACGAACTTCAGATGGACGAAGGCGCCGGTGTTGACCGGGTGCTCGCCGTCCAAGGGCAGAACCTGAACATTCACGTGAGGAAGCAGGGACATCTCCAAGAGGTGTCCGAGCTGCTCACGCATCACCGAGGGCTCACCGAAACGCCGCGTGAGCACGGATTCGTCCAGCACGACGGAGACCTCGGCCGGATCGGATCTGTGCAGGACACGCTGCTGCCGGTCGAGGCGGGCCTCGACGCGGCTGCGGACACCGCTGTGCGTGATCCGCGCGATGCCCCGGGTCGCCAGGATGACCTCCCTGGCGTAGTCCTCGGTCTGCAGCAGGCCCGGCACCAGCTGGGGTTCCCAGCCGCGATGAGCGGTGGCCTCTGCTTCCAGCCCCAGGAATGTCGTGTATTCCGAGGGCAGGGCGTCCTCGTAATCCTCCCACCAGCCGCGCTGGTCGGCATCCCTTAGGAGCCCCAGCAGTTCGTCGAGTTTCTCATCGTCGACCTTGAACAACCGGGCCATCGCCTCGATGTCCTCGGTGCTCGGCATGGTCTTGGAGGACTCGATCCTCGATACCTTGCTGGGCGACCAGCCGAGGCGCTCGGCGGTCTTGGCCCCGGTCAGCTTTCGGCGCTCACGAAGTAGGCGCAGCTCCTGGCCTAGCCTGAGCCTGCGGACAGTCGGGCTGCCCTGCTCTGATGGCACCGTCCACTCTCCTCATCGGGAATGAAGGTGTAGCGGTAAAGGACCGTTTGGAGCCCGGGTTTCTGGGCCGTTCACCCAATCTTACACTGCAACTTGCACGTGTAGTGCCACTTGGGCTTGCTCAAAGAGTTCCACGGGAGGACGGTGGAGGCAAGAACCTTCGCTGGTGCTACCCGAAGCGCACCTGGCAAGCCCACGACAGTTCTGATGCAAGTTGCACCGCAAGCCGGGTAGCAAGATGCGAAGAAATGTAAATCTTCTCTTGCTTAGAGTATTGCAGCAAGCACGGCCCGGGAGGACGATCAGGCCAGGAGGAGATGACGAGGGAAAAGGGAGGCCGACATGGACATCCGGCCGCGCGCCCCGCATCTCCCGCTGAACGCCTGCGGCCATGGCCGCGCCACCGGCAACGTCGCCGTCCCGGATACGTGCAACAACACCAGGGAGGCCGTTTGCCGGAAGGACACCGAACGCAAGTAGCGCCGCGTCGTAGCTCGTTCGAGCACAGAAATGCCGGACCGAAGCTGACCGCCAACCCGCCGCTCAAGGGCTGCCACCCTGCGACGACCCGGCTGCAGCACTCGGCCCGGCGAAAGAAGCCACCTCGAGTAATGCCGCGAAAGGGGTCTTCTATGTACTCACAAGGTACCAAGGGCCTGAGCCGAATCAAGTCCCGGATCCAGGAACTCATCGCGTGGGCCGACCGGGAAATCTGTATGGAGCCAGACGAATTCGCCCACCGGCGAGGCTGGACCGTGGCAAGGACCGGATTCGGAGCACGTTGCTACCGCGACCCACGCTTCGACCAGCTGAAGGTCACGGCCAAAGTTCCCGAGGAGGTGTCCTAGATGTCCCCCAGGAACCCCAGGAACCAGATCTACCCGGGATACGAGGACCTTCCCCCGGCCGGTCGCCCCGGCATCCTCACCGCCCTGTGGCGCATCCGCACCGAGCTGCTGCTGATCGCCGCGCTCGCCCTGTTCGTCCTGGCGGTGGTCGCCGCCGCCCAGGACGGCACCTGGCTCCCCTTCATCATGCTGAGCAGCGCGGTCTCCGTCCCGGCCGCCACCCGTTACGGGCGCGGCTGGTTCGTCGGCCACTTCTGGTGCCTGGTCACCCGGCATCGCCTGCAGCGGACCTGCCTGGAGACCACCATGCACACCAGGTCGGGCCGCATCCCCCTGGTCCTGTGGATCACGCCGACCGTCACCGGCGAGAAGGCGCTCATCATGACCAGGGCCGGTATCTCCGCCGAGGAGTTCGAGGCCTACGCCGAGGAGATCGCGGCGGCCTGCTGGGCACGCAGTTCGCGGGTCTTCCGGCACCGCAAGTGGGCCAGCCTGCTCATCGTGGAGACCGTACGCAGGGACGGGGTCGAGGGCGCCGCCTCCCCTGGACTGGACCGTTTCTACGGCCGAAGGGCCTGGGTCAGTCTCAGGCCCGACGTCGAGGAGCCGCCTGATCTTCCCAAGACGCTCCTCCTGCCCCTCGTGGGCTGAAACACCAAGCAAGCCCCGGAGACCGCGGGGGCTCCGGGGCTTCCGCCCCACAAAGCCCACCCAGGGTTTTGTGGGGCTTTCGCTGTCACGAGTTGGGGTCTTCACGACGGGACGGCAAAAGGTCAAGATGAGTCTGGATAGCGAACTCAGGAGTTCTCATGACGACCGTGCATCGTACCTGCCCGCTCTGCGAAGCCGTCTGCGGCCTGACCCTGACCCTCGACGACGGCGGGCACGTGACGAGCGTGCGCGGTGACAAGGAGGACCCGTTCAGCAAGGGCTTCATCTGCCCCAAGGGGGCGAGCCTGGGCAAGCTGGACGAGGACCCGGACCGGCTGACCCGTCCGCTGGTCCGGGAGGGCGAGCTGTGGCGGGAGGTCGGCTGGGACGAGGCGTTCGCGGTGGTCCAGGAGGGTTTCTCCAGGGTCACCGAGACACACGGGCGCGAGGCGTTCGGCGTCTACCTGGGCAACCCCAACGCCCACACGATGGCGGGAGCCCTCTACGCCGCGCCGATGATCCGGGCGCTCGGCACCCGCAACGTCTTCTCCGCCAGCACCGCCGACCAGATGCCCAAGCACGTGGCCAGCGGGCTGATGTTCGGCCACCCGCTCAGCATCCCGGTGCCCGACCTCGACCGCACCGACTACCTGCTCATGCTCGGCGCCAACCCCCTGGACTCCAACGGCTCCCTCTGCACCGCCCCGGACTTCCCCGGCCGCCTCAAGGCGCTGCGCGGGCGCGGCGGCCGCCTGGTCGTCGTCGACCCGCGCCGCACCAGGACGGCGGCGCTGGCCGACGAGCACGTGTTCATCCGCCCCGGCACCGACGCCTACCTGCTGTTCGGCATCGTCCACACGCTGCTGGCCGAGGGCCTGACCGACGTGCGGCAGGAGATCAACGGGCTGGACGAGCTCACGCGGGCGGCCAAGCACTTCGCCCCCGACGTCGTGGCCCGCCGCACGGGCGTTCCCGCGGAGGTGATCGTACGGCTGGCCCGCGAGCTGGCCGGAGCCCCCACAGCCGCCGTCTACGCGCGCATCGGCACCTGCACGGCCGAGTTCGGCACGCTGGCCCAATGGCTGGTGGACGTGGTCAACGTGCTGACCGGCAACCTCGACCGGCCGGGCGGCGTCATGTTCCCGATGCCGGCCACGGAGGGCGGACGGCGGCGCAAGCCGTACCAGACGGGAAGGTGGCGCAGTCGCGTCAGAGACCTGCCGGAGGCGAACGGCGAGTTGCCCGTCGCGACGCTCGCGGACGAGATCGAGACGCCGGGGCAGGGCCAGATCCGCTGCATGGTGACGGTGGCCGGCAACCCGGTGCTGTCCGCGCCGAACGGCGGGCGGCTGGACGGGGCGCTGGGCGATCTCGCGTTCATGGTGAGCGTCGACCCGTATCTGAACGAGACGACCAGGCACGCGCACGTCATCCTGCCGCCGCCGAGGGTGCTGCAGGCGGGACACTACGACTTCGCGCTGCTCGGCTTCGCGGTGCGCAACTACACGCGTTACTCGCGGCCGCTGCTGCCGCTGGCCGACCGGCCATCCGAGGGCATGATCCTGGCCAGGCTGGCGGTGATCGCCTCGGGGCTGGACGGGGATCTGGACGCGTTCATCATCGGGCAGACGTTGGAGAAGGCGGTCTCCACGCCGGGGTCCGGTGTGGAGGGCAGGGACGCCGGCGAGCTGGCGGCGCTGCTCGACGGCGAGTCCGGCGCCGAGCGGCGGCTGGACATGATGCTGCGGCTCGGCCCCTACGGCGAGTGGTCGGGGCGCGGTGAGCTGTCGCTGCGCAAGCTGCTCGACAACCCGCACGGCCTGGACCTCGGCCCGCTGGAGCCCCGCCTGCCCGAGTTGCTGACGACCGCGTCGGGGCGGGTCGAGCTGGCGCCGCCACAGCTCATCGACGACGTGGAACGGCTGCGCGACGGCCTGGGTGACGAGGCGCCGGGCTTCCTGCTGATCGGGCGCCGGCACCTGCGCTCGAACAACAGCTGGATGCACAACGTCGCGCCGCTGGTCGGCGGGAGCAACCAGTGCACGCTCCAGATCAACCCGGCGGACGTGGCCCGGCTGGGCCTGGACGGCCACGCCACGGTCAGATCGTCGACCGGTGAGCTGACCGTGCCGCTGGAGCCGACCGACACGATCATGCCGGGTGTCGTGAGCCTGCCGCACGGCTGGGGGCACGCGGGCAGTGCACAGAGCGTGGCGGCCGAGCACCCGGGAGTGAGCGCGAACACGCTCACCGACGAGTCCACCGTGGATTTGCCGTCCGGAAACGCAGTGTTCAACGGGGTTCCGGTCACGATTTTGCCAACCGGTGTGATCACCGCACATTAGGGTGTCGCGCGTGACTATCGCGCCAGAAGAGGACCGCCTGAACGCCCAGATCGCCTTCGCCGTCGAGATCGACAAGTTGAAGCGGGTGATCCGCCGCAACCATCTCATGGATGGTTCGCGGAGGGAGAACGACGCAGAGCACTCCTGGTATGTCGGACTCCTGGCCATGATCTTGGGAGAGCACGCCCCGGCGGGCACCGACATCCAGCGCGTGGTCGCGATGCTGCTCGTCCATGACCTGGTCGAGATCGACGCGGGTGACACCTTCATCTACGACGCCGAGGCGGTGGCGGCGCAGGCCGGCGCCGAGCGGGCCGCCGCCGACCGGATCTTCTCCATGCTGCCGGGTGAACAGGGCGCGGAGATGCGGGCGCTGTGGGAGGAGTTCGAGGCCAGGCAGACGGTGGAGTCGCGCTTCGCCAAGGCGCTCGACCGGTTCGCGCCGATCCTGGCCAATCACCACACCGAGGGCGGCACGTGGCCGCTGTTCAAGGTGAAAGCGTCGCAGGTGCGGGAGAAGGTGCGCATCATCGAGGAGGGCTCGGCCTCGCTGGGCGTGTACGCGCTGGAGTTGGTGGAGCTCTCGGTCGCCAGAGGGCACCTGTCTGAGTGACCGGCCCATGCCCGGGGTAGGGCACTTGTCGTGAAAGAGACAGTACGCGCGAGACGTCGGCACTTGCGGCGTTTCGTGGGGCCGGTCGACCTGGCCGACCGGCTGGAGAAAACCAGAGCCCTGGACGAGCCGATCCGGGTGCTGGCCAAGACCGTACGCGAGAAGGTCCGCCCGGGGCGGCTGCGCGATTTGCTTCACGGCGTGCCCACGGGCAAGCCGTTGCACCCTCCGCTGGCCACCGTGACACTCGGCTGCTGGCTGTCGGCGAGCGTCCTGGACGTGGCCGGCGCCGACCGGCGGGCGGTCCGGCTGCTGCTGGCGGCCGGGATCGCGGGCGCGGTGCCGACCGCCGCCGCGGGGCTCACCGACTGGTCCTCGCTGCACCGGGAGCAGCAGCGGGTCGGGTTCGTGCACCTGCTGGCCAACGTCGGCGCGCTCGGGTTGTTCTCCGCCTCGCTGCTGGCCCGGATGCGCGGCCACGATCGCGGCGGGCGGGTCCTGTCGTTCCTCGGGCTGGGCGCGGCGGGCGTGGGCGGCTACCTCGGCGGCCATCTGGCCTACCGGCAGGCGGCGGGCGCCAACCACGCGCCGCAGGTCTCCCACCTGGTGCCGCTCGGCTGGCACGACCTCTGCCTGCTCAAGGACCTGCCGAGCGGGCGGCCGGTCGCGCGCCGCCTCGGCTACATCCAGTTGTTCGTGCTGCGCACCGGCGAGTCGGTGACCGTGCTGGCCGACCGCTGCCCGCACCTGGCCGGACCGCTGCACCAGGGCCGCCTGATCGTGGAGGACGGCGAGGCCTGCGTGGTCTGCCCCTGGCACGGCAGCACGTTCCGCCTCGACGACGGCACCGTCAAGCACGGCCCGGCGACGGCCCCCGCGCCCACGTTCGAGACCCGGATCAGGCGTGACGGGACCATCCAGGTACGCCCGGGAGGTTGACGTTAACCTTACTTGAGGTTCTACGGTCGATCCATGTGCGAGATTCTGGTGACCGGGGCCTCCGGCGACATCGGCCGGCACGTCTTCGCCTCGCTGAGCGCGGCGGGAGTGCCCGTGCGGAGGCTGTCAGGGGAAGACGCCGACCTGCTCGATCCGGTACGCCTCGAACCCCGCCTCGACGGGGTGGAGACGGTGTTCCTCGTGTGGCCGGCCCTGAACGCGAAGGGCGCGGCGCCGGTGATCGAGCTGATCGCCGGGTACGCGCGGCGCGTGGTCCTTGTGTCGGCCTACACGCACGGCTTCTACACCGACATCGAGCGGCTGATCGAGCATGCCGGGCCCTCCTGGACGTTCCTGCGGCTCGGCGGCCTGGCGTCCGGCACCCTGGCCATGGCCGACCAGGTGCGGAACGGGGTGGTACGCCGGCCGTACGGGATGGCCAGGAGGTCCTTGATCCACGAGAAGGACGTGGCGGCGGTCGCCACGCACGTGCTGGCCTCGGCCGGGCACGGCGGCGTGCGTTACGCGCTCAGCGGGCCCGAGGCGCTCACCCAGGTCGAGCAGGTGCGCATCCTCGGCGAGGCGGTGGGCCGGGAGGTGCGGTGGGAGGATCTGGCGCCCGAGGTGGCGCGGCCGGAACTGCTGAGGACCTGGGGGGACGAGGCGTACGTGGACGCGGAGCTCAAGGCCTGGGGCGAGTTCGCGGACTCACCGGAGCCGGTCACCAACACCGTGCGGGTGCTGACCGGCCGGGAGCCGCGGACGTTCCGGGAGTGGGCGCGCGATCACGCGGACGCCTTCCGCTGATCGGCGGGGTGCTCGACCAGGGCGAGGATGCGGCTGGACATGAACCGGGCGGTGCGTACGGCACTGCCGCTCCTGGTCACCTCGCTGACTTCGACCAGACCTCGGCGGGTGGCCACCTCGACCCTGCGGCCGGCGCGGGTGGCCTTGACTTCGTAGGTTCGCGGGGTTCCCCCGGCGTCGATGACGATCTCTACCCAGTCACCCTTCATGTCTAGATTTATACCCAGAAAGACCTATTTTTATCCGTACACTAGTTTGATAATCGCCGCGATTCCGACGCAGACGATGACCCCGCGCAGCACCGGTGCGGGGATCTTCCTGCCGACCTTGGCGCCGACGTAGCCGCCGATCGTGGCGCCCACGGCGATCCCGGCCACGGCCCACCAGTCGACCTCCGCCACCAGGATGAACAGCACGGCGGCCGCGCCGTTCACGATCAGGGACAGGACGTTCTTGGCGGCGTTGACCCGCTGCAGGCCGTCGGTGAGGAAGCTGCCGAGCAGGCCGATGAGCAGCACACCCTGGGCGGCGCCGAAGTAGCCGCCGTAGACGCCCGCGCCCAGCACGCCCAGCCAGAGGACGACACCGCCGTCGGGGTGCGCGTGCTCACGCCGGGCCGACAGCCAGCCGTTCAGCTTGGGCTGGATGACGACGAGCACGCAGGCCAGCCCGATCAGGATCGGCACCACGATCTGGAAGACGTCCGGGTCCAGCCAGAGCAGCAGCAGGCCGCCGGCGAGCGAGCCGATCAGCGAGGCCACACCCAGCTTGACCAGCCGCTCACGCTGCCCGGACAGCTCGGCGCGGTAGCCGTAGGCACCGGTGAACGAGCCCGGCACCAGGCCGATGCTGTTGGAGACGTTGGCCACGACCGGGTCCACGCCTACCGCCACCAGCGCGGGGAAGGTGATCAGCGACCCCGACCCCACCACCGCGTTGATGGCTCCGGCCCCGACCCCGGCCGCGCACACCGCGGCCACCTCCCACGGCGTCACTGCCCCTCCTCGCTCAGAACTCGTTTCCCGAGCTTAGAGACCTGGGAGATATCTCTTTACGCCGGGTCCTTCGGCGGGCCGAACAGGCCGCCGAGACCCTCAAGCACCTTGCCCATCTCCGACGGCACGATCCACAACTTGTTGGCGTCGCCCTTGGCGATCTCGGGCAGCATCTGCAGATACTGGTAGGCCAGCAGCCGCTGGTCGGGATTGCCCTCGTGGATGGCCTTGAACACCATGCCGATCGCGTCGGCCTGGCCCTTGGCCCGCATCGCCTGCGCCTCGGCGTCGGCCTGCGCGCGCAGCACGGCCGCCTCCGCCTCGCCGCGCGCCCGCAGCACCGCCGCCTGCTTCTCGCCCTCGGCGGTCAGGATCGCCGCCTGCCGCTGGCCCTCGGCGGTCAGTACGGCGGCGCGCTTGTCGCGGTCGGCGCGCATCTGCTTCTCCATCGAATCCTGGATGGAGGAGGGAGGGTCGATCGCCTTGAGCTCGACCCGGTTGACCCGGATGCCCCACTTGCCGGTCGCCTCGTCGAGCACGCCGCGCAGCTCGGTGTTGATCTCCTCGCGGGAGGTCAGCGTGCTTTCGAGATCCATGCCGCCGACCACGTTCCTGAGCGTGGTGACGGTCAGCTGCTCGACGGCGACGATGAAGTTGGCGATCTCGTAGGTGGCCGCCTTGGGGTTGGTGACCTGGAAGTAGATGACGGTGTCGATGGAGACGACCAGGTTGTCGGAGGTGATCACCGGCTGGGGCGGGAAGGAGACCACCTGCTCACGCAGGTCGATCTCGTCCCTGATCCGGTCGATGAACGGCATCACGAGGTTGAGTCCCGGGCCGAGCGTGCGGTGGTAGCGGCCGAGCCGTTCGACGATCGCCGCGGTCGCCTGCCCGATGATCCGGACCGTCCGGTACAGGGCCAAGCCCACCAGCACGACCACGACGAGGATGACGATGAGCTCCGTGGCCATGGCACGCTCCGGAAAGTCGTGGGGGTCCCGACCACGGAGATCCTATTTGGTTTTGTACAGAGGCGGTCGGTAACCGCACAAATACGATCTAGTGCGCTCTCGCGTACCAGCGGCCCTCGGCGCTGCGGTCCAGCGACAGCGGAACGCCGAAGGTGCGGGAGAGGTTGTCGGCCGTCATGACCACGTCGAGCGGCCCCTGCGCCACCACCGAGCCGTGCTTCAGCAGCAGCCCGTGCGTGAACCCGCTCGGCACCTCCTCGACGTGGTGCGTGACCAGCACCAGAGTCGGCGAGCGCTGGTCCCCGGCCAGCAGCGACAACCGGCGCACCAGGTCCTCGCGCCCGCCCAGGTCGAGCCCGGCGGCCGGCTCGTCCAGCAGCAGCATCTCGGGGTCCGGCATCAGCGCGCGGGCGATCTGCACCCGCTTGCGCTCGCCTTCCGACAGCGTGCCGAACCTGCGCCTGATCAGATGGGCGGCGCCCATCATGTCGATCAGCTCGACCGCGCGGGTGACGTCGTTGGAGTCGTACTCCTCCGTCCAGCGGCCCAGGATCGCGTACGACGCCGTCAGCACCAGGTCGATGACCTTCTCCTCGGCCGGGATGCGCTCGGCCAGCGCCGCGCTGGCCAGCCCGATCCGCGGACGCAGGTCGAAGACGTCGGCCTGCCCCAGCCGCTCGCCCAGAATCTCGACCAGACCTTCACTCGGATACAGCAGCGTCGCCGCCACCTGCAGCAGCGTGGTCTTGCCCGCGCCGTTCGGCCCGATGACCACCCAGCGCTCGTCCTCGTTGACCGTCCAGTCGATGCCACGCAGGAGAGCCGCGCCGTCGCGTCTGACGGCGACATCCTGTAGCCGCAGCACCTGACCGCCCATCCCCGATACCTCCTCGCGCCCGATTGTCCCGGTTGCCGGAACGCACGGGACAAACCTATTGCAGGGCGAGCACATATCGTGGATCAGTGCGCGCTGAATCACCTGTCTCCCCCGCACTCGTGGCCTGGGGCAACGCCTGGCTGGCCGGTCACGTGGGCCTCGACGAGGCCGCCGACCAGGTGGAGTCCGTCGCAGGACCCACGTTGATCGCCACCGTCCCCCTCCGTGTGCACCTCGCCGACCTGCGCTCGCAAGGTCTCCATGAGGTACGGCTGGCCCTCCCGGCCCCCGGCGACCCGCTGGGGCTGTCGGGGCCGCCCGACTTCAACGCCGCCGCGGTGGACGCCGGGCAGGCGGCGATAGCCGTACTCGCCGAGCGGAACATCGGCCTGGTGCCGGAACCCGACCTGCGCGGCTCCTCCTACCAGGGCACCGCGTTCACGGTGCACCCGGCCGGACCGGTCCGCGCCGACCTGCCCTCCGTGGCCGAGGCCGAGCGCGATCTGGCCGAGGCCATCCAGGCCGCCACCGAGGCGCTCACCTCGGTCGAAGGGCCGGGCCAGGCCCATCCCGGCCAGTTGGAGCGCGCGGGCGGCGAGCTCGCGCCCGGCTACCCGGGCCGCGCCCACCGCGTGTCCGCGCTGGCCGCGCGACTGGCGGTGATGCTCCGGCTGGCCGACGAGGGCCTCGGGCTGACCTCCGCGCAGATGGCGACCAGGTCCGCGGCCCTGCGCCAGCTTGATCACGCGGTACGGCGGGCCACCGTGGCCGCCCACCACGCGATCTTCGAGCCGATCAGGAACCCGTGAGCTTCCAGAACCGGATCCGCTTGTCCTTGCCGGCGGTGACGATGGCCGGCCTGCCCGACATCGTCACCACGGCGACCAGCAGGACGCCCTTCTTGTGGGCTTTCACCGGCTTGCCGAGCGGTTTCCTGGTCTTGGGATCCCACAGCCGCATCGTGCCGTCGGTACTACCCGAGACCAGCACCACCCGCTCGCCGACCACGCCGAACGACAACGAGTAGACGATCTTCTTGTGCCCGGTCATCGGCTTGCCGATGGACTTGCCGGTCTTCGGGTCCCAGAGGCGGATCTTGTTGTCCTTGCCGCCGGAGGCCACCACCGGGCGGCCGTCCAGCGCGCCCATCGCGATCGAGTAGACGCCCTTGGTGTGCCCCTTGTACGGCTTGCCGTACTTCTTGCGCTTGGCCAGATCCCACAGCCGCAGCGTCCTGTCCTCGCCGGCCGAGACGGCGACCACGCGTGCGCCGACGCGGCCCACCCCCAGCCAGTTGACCGATCGGGAGTGGGCGCGGACGGTCTTGCCCGCCTGCTTCCTCTTGCCCAGGTCCCAGAACTTCAGCATGCCGTTCGCGTCGCCGCTCACCGCGACCCACTTGCCGCCCGCCTTGCCGACCGCGACCGCGTAGACGGAGTCGCCGTGGTAGCCGAGGACCTTGCCCTTGCGGGTCTTGAGGTTCCAGAGGCGGACCGTGCCGTCGTACCCGCCGGAGACGGCCATCGGCGTCTTGCCCATGGTCAGGCAGGCGACGGCGTACACCTCCTGGCTGTGGCCCTTCAGCCTGGCCACGTACTTGTGGTCCTTGGCGTTCCAGATCCGCACCTGGCCGTCCTGGCCGCCGGAGACGAGCATCAGCTTGCCGGAGATGGTGATCGCGGAGACGGTCTGGACGGCTTTGGAGTGGCCCTTGAGCGGCTTGCCGTCCTGTTTGCCCAGGGCGGGGGGCTGGATGACCACCTGGGGCGGCGGCGTGGGCGTCGGGGTCGGGGTCGGGGTCGGCGTTGGGGTGGGCGTCGGGGTGATCGAGGTGGTGACGCCCGCGACGCTCTGCTTGTCCGGCTCGCCCTCGCCAGAGGTGAACAGCCTCGGCACCACGACCAGCAACGTCGCGCTCAAGGCCAGTGCGACCACCAGGGCGGCGGTGACCAGGCCGGCGCGTCTGCGCTGGTTCGGGCCCGGGTTCTGGGGGACGCCCTTGAAGAAAGCGTCGTTGTCGCCCGGAGGCGGCGGCGGGCTCAGGTGAGCGTGCGGGTTCGGGTGCTGCGCGGCCTGGGGGTCCGGGCTCTGGTGCTGCGCGGCCTGGGGGTGCGGAGCCGGCTGCGCGGCCTGGGAGTGCGGAGCCGGCTGCGCGGCCTGGGGGTGCGGGGCCGGCTGCGTGGCCGGCTGTGCGTACGGCCGGCCGTACACGCCGGAGGGGTTGGCCCATCCGGTCGGCGCCACGGGCGGCGGGAACCCCGCGGGACCCTGGGCCGGGCCCTGCGCCGGGTGGGCGGGCGGGATGGACGGCGGGTCGGCGGCGACCTGGGAGCCCGTGGTCATCGCCACGTCGGCGTCGCGCTCCGGGATGGGGCCCTGGTTCTCCAGGAGGGCGAAGAGGGTGTCGGCGGCCGTCGGGCGTTCGTCGGCGCGCTTGCTGAGGCAGGCGCGCACGATCGTGCGGAGGTTGTCGGGAAGGGCGGAGAGGTCGGCTTCCTCGTTCATCACCCGGTAGATGACGGCGGGCAGGCTGTCCTGGCCGAACGCGGGCCGCCCGGTGGCCGCGAAGGTCATCGTCAGGGCCCAGCTGAACATGTCGCCGGCCGGTCCCACCCGCTCGCCGGAGATCTGCTCGGGCGACATGTACGCGGGTGTGCCCACGACCCCGCTGCTGATCGTGATCGCCGAGTCCAGCGCCCTGGCGATGCCGAAGTCGATCACCCGGGGGCCGTCGCTGCCGATGAGCACGTTGCTGGGCTTGAAGTCGCGGTGGACGATGCCGGCCCGGTGGATGGCGGCCAGCGCGGTGACGGTGCCGACGGCCAGCCGGTAGAGCGCGCCGCCCTGGCGCGGTCCCTCGGTCTGGACGACCCGCTGCAGCGAGACGCCGTCGACCAGCTCGGAGACGATGTACGGCCATTCGCCGTCCATGTTCGCCCCGATGACCTGCGCGGTGCAGAACTGCGCGACGCGGCGGGCGGCGGCCACCTCGCGCATGAACCGCTCGCCGTCGATGCCCGGACGGTCGAGCCGGGTGTTGAGCAGTTTGATGGCGACCATCTGCCCGTCGGGGCCCTGGCCCTGGAAGACGACGCCTTGCGCGCCTTTACCCACCCGGCCCAAGAGCCGATAGTTCCCCAGCGATACAGGATCACCCTGCTGTAAGGGGTGCAAATCCGGCACGTATCCCTCCCCCT
The DNA here is from genome assembly GCF_044457485.1 of Nonomuraea sp. NPDC050540. NCBI lineage: Bacteria > Bacillati > Actinomycetota > Actinomycetes > Streptosporangiales > Streptosporangiaceae > Nonomuraea > Nonomuraea sp. NPDC050540. Next base: position 408,569 of record NZ_JBITHA010000004.1, on the reverse strand, counting down.
TACGCAGAAACCCCCAAGACAAGCCTGGCCAGCAACCCCAAACCCGCGCAAGCACCGCCAGATCACGAAAGATCATCACTCTTTGTGGGATATTTGCCCTCGGCAATAATCAGCTGAAGAATCTGGGATTTCCAGCACCGTAGGGGGAGCCGCATATGCGCAAGTCTCTCAGCATGCTCTTAGGCGCGAGCCTGGCCGTCACCGGATTGACCGCCATACCCGCCCAGGCAACCACAAAAGCCACCATTGTTTCCCAAACCGCCCGCGCGCCGTACTCGAACTTCAAGGTCAGCGTCAAATACAGCACCCGTACCAAGCGCGGCGGAAAGATCCTCTACAAGATCAAGGCCAAGAACCTCGGCCCCCACTACGCCGACTACTTCTGGGTCGGCGGCCAGGTCCCCAAGGGCGTCGTCCCGACGCTGCGGTGGAGCGCCGCCAAGGGCACCAAGTGCAACTGGGAAGGCCGGTACTTCTGGTGCTGGGGCCGCTACGCCCTCGAAGTCGGCGACTCCGAATGGCTCAACTTCCAGGTGACGCTCAAGAAGAACACCAAGGGCACCGCCGTGGCCAAGCTCGGCGTGATCGCCTTCGATGTGCCGCTGGGCGCGGAGAACATCGACGAGGAAGAGCTTGAGCGCATCGGCATCAAGGGCTGGAAGTGGCTCAAGACCACCAAGACCAGGATCGTCTGGCCGCCCAAGCGCCCCACGCGCGGCTGGACGCCTCCGCCGGTGGTCAAGGACTACAACCCGCCGGTGGTGCACGAAGAGTCCAACAAGAAGAAAGACACATAAAGACCTTAAGGGCGTCACTTTCCTTTACGGCAAGCCAACCGAGCCGCCACCCGCCGACCATGGCCGACGGCCTCCAGGAAGACGCCATCAGCCCCGCACAGGGCCGGGCGCCGCAACGGCGCCCGGTCACCGGGCACGGCGCTCCCTTCCCAGCGCGCGACCAACTCCTGCTTCCCACGAGATGCGCACAACCCGCGGACCCACCGGGGAGGTCCGGCCAGGCGGGTGGTCGGGCGGGTCAGGCCAGGCCGTGGCGGACGGCGTAGAGTGCGGCCTGGGTGCGGTCCTGGACGCCGAGTTTCATGAGCACGTTCGACACGTGTGTCTTGACCGTCTTCTCCGCCACCGTCAGCGCCCGCGCGATCTCCCGGTTGGAACGTCCGGCGGCGATCAGGGTGAGGACCTCGCGTTCGCGTTCGGTCAGCTGGACCGGGCCCGGGACGTGCGCCTCGGGAGCGGACGGGCCCGCGCCGAGCATGGCCTCGGCCGCCTCGGGGGCCAGCAGCACCTGACCGCCGTGCACCGCCCGGACCGCCTGCACCAGCGCCGACGGGTCCACGTCCTTGTACAGGAAGCCCGCCGCGCCCGCCCGCATGGCCGGGCCCACGTCGGAGCGGTCGCTGACCGAGGTGAGCACCACGATCCGCGTCGCGGAACCGGTCAGGCGTTCGAGCGCGCCGAGCCCGCCGAGCACCGGCATCTTGAGGTCGAGCAGCAGCACGTCCGGCTTGAGCTCGCCGACGAGTTCGACCGCCGCCTGCCCGTCTCCGGCCTCGCCCACGACCGTGATGTCGTCCTGGAGGTCGAGGAAGGTGCGCAGGCCCTGCCGTACCACCGGATGGTCGTCGGCGATCAGCACCTTGATCAAATCCCCACCTCCACCAGAACCGTGGTCCCCTCGTCCCGGGACGAGCCGACGGTCAGCGTGCCGCCGACCGACTCCGCCCGGTCCTTCATGGACGCCAGCCCGAGCCCTCTGGAGCCGGCCTGGTCGAAACCCGTGCCGTTGTCGGCCACCGAGAGGGCCAGCTTGCCATCCTCGTACGCCAGCCGCACCCACACCTGGGTGGCGCCAGAGTGGCGCAGCGCGTTGTGCAGCGACTCCTGGGCCACGCGCAGCACCACCACCTCGACCGCCGGGTCCAGCGGCGGGAGTTCGTCGCTGTCGAACGTGATGGCCGCGGGCTGCAACCGGTCGAGCATGCGTACGTGCTTGCGCAGCGTCTCGCTCAGGCCGTGGCGGTCGAGCTCGGCCGGGCGCATCTCCACGATGACCGCCCGGAGCTCGGCCATGGCCTCACCGGCCAGCTTCTGGACGCGTTCGAGCTCGGCGGCGGCCCGGTCGGGGTCGGTGCGCAGCATCGTGGCCGCGGCCTGGGCGGTCAGCCGCAGCGAGAACAGCTTCTGGGTGACCGCGTCGTGGAGTTCGCGGGCCATGCGGTTGCGCTCTTCGACGAGGGCCAGCTCGCGGCCCTGCTCGTACAGCCTGGCGTTGGTGAGCGCGATCGCGGCGTGCGCGGCGAACAACGTGAGCAGGTCCTGGTCGTCCTGGGTGAAGCCGCCGGGGGTGCGCTTGTTGGCGAGGAAGATGATGCCGAGCACCTCGTCGCCGTCGCGGATCGGGACGCCGAGGAAGTCCTTCATGACCGGGTGCGCCTTCGGCCAGTACTCGAACCTGGGGTCCTCGCGCAGGTCGGGCAGCCTCGCGGGGGTCCCCTCCTGGAGCATCGCGCCGAGCATGCCATGCTGGCGGGGCAGCGGGCCGATCGCGTCCCACTGCTTGTCGGTCAGGCCCTCGGCGACGAACTCGGCGAACGAGCCGTCCTCGTCGGGCACGCCGAGCGCGGCGTAGCGGGCGTCGAGCAGGCGTTGCGCCGAGCGCACGATGACCTGCAGCACCTCGCGCACCGACAGGTGACGGGTGACCGCCAGCACGGCCGAGCTCACGGCCTGCAATATCTCGTCGCGATCGGGGGTCACCCGACCACTCTATGGTCCTAGGTCGATGTGCCCAGTCCCGGGCGGGACTTCAGCCCGATGTACGGCGGGCCACGCCTTTCTAGCGTCTAACCATGACGAACACCGCACTCATCACCGGCGCCTCCCGCGGTCTCGGCCTCGCCCTCGCGAGGTCCCTGGCAGGTGCGGGATGGAACCTCGTCCTCACCGCGCGCGGCGCCGACGATCTGGAGAAGGTCGCCGCCGAGATCGGCGCCACCGCGATCCCCGGCGACGTGGCCGAGGCCGAGCACCGCGAACGGCTGGCCAAGGCGGCCCCCTCGCTGGACCTGCTGGTCAACAACGCCAGCGGACTCGGCGCCACACCGCTGCCGAAGATCGCGGGCTATCCGCTGGAGGCGTTCCGCGTCCTGCTGGAGACCAACGTGATCGCCCCGCTCTCCCTCATCCAGGCGACGATTCCGGCGCTCAGGGCCGCCGGGGGCGCGATCGTGAACATCACCTCCGACGCCGCCACCGGCGCCTACGAGGGCTGGGGCGGCTACGGAGCCACCAAGGCGGCCCTGGAGCAGCTCTCGAACGTCCTGGCCGCCGAAGAGCCCGACGTCGCCGTCTGGTGGGCCGATCCGGGCGAGATGAACACCCGGATGCTGGCCGACGCCGTGGGAGCCGACGAGGCCGCGGGCGCCGCCGACCCGGCGCGGGTCGCGATCGCCCTGCACGACCTCATCAAGCGCCGCCCGGCCAGCGGGCGGGTGACCCTGCAATGACCGCCATCCTGGACGGCGGGCCCTCGGGTCTCGACTTCCGGCTTCCCGCCGCGCTGGAGGCCCACGCGCCGCCCGAGGCCCGTGGTCTGTCCCGCGACGGGGTACGCCTGCTGGTGAGCCGGGGCGGCACGCACACCCATCACCCGTTCGGCGACCTGCCCGGTCAACTGGATCCCGGCGACCTCGTGGTGGTCAACAACTCGGCCACGCTTCCCGCGGCGGTGCGGCTCGACCGGCTCTCGGTGCACTTCTCCACCGCCCGCGAGGACGGGACGTGGCTGGTGGAACTGCGGCGCCGTACGGCGAAGGCGTCCGAGCCCTACGGCGGGGGCGAGCCGGGCGAGTGGCTGCCGCTGCCGGGCAACGCGACGCTCAGGCTGATCGAACGCGAGACCCCGCGGCTGTGGCGGGCGCGGCTCGACCAGGACGTGGAGAAGTACCTGGCCAGGAAGGGCGTGCCGATCCGCTACTCCTACGTGGACCGGGACTGGCCGCTGGCCGACTACCAGACGGTGTTCGGCACCGTGCCGGGCAGCGCGGAGATGCCGAGCGCGGGACGGCCGTTCACGGCGGAGCTGGTGACGGCGCTCGTGTCACGGGGCGTGGGGGTCACGCCGATCACCCTGCACACCGGCGTCGCCTCCCCGGAGAAGGACGAGCCGCCCTACGCCGAGCGCTACGACGTGCCCGAGCACACGGCGCGCCTGGTCAACCTCACGCGCCGCGATGGCGGGCGCGTGGTCGCCGTCGGCACGACCGTCGTACGGGCGCTGGAGACGGCGACCGGCGCCGACGGGCTGGTCAGGGCGTCGAACGGATGGACCAGGCACCTGGTCACGCCCGACACGCCGCCGCGTGCGGTCACCGGGCTGATCACCGGGCTGCACGAGCCGAGGTCGAGCCACCTGCTGATGCTGACGGCGTTCGCGGGCCGGGAGAGGCTGGCGGAGGCGTACACGGAAGCGCTTCGCGAGGGGTATTTGTGGCATGAGTTTGGTGATGTGCACTTGATTCAGAAGTAATTGCTTTACATGGATTTTGCCTGCGTGATAGGAAAAGCCGACGTTCACGGGGGGTTTTCCTCGTCCCACTTTCCTCACGGAGACAGCTGCATGCGCAACTCCATCACGAAGGTAGCCACCTTCACGCTCGTCGCGGGGGCCATGATCCTTCCGGCCGTCCCGGCGGCTGCCGGCACCGCCACCACGACCACCACCGTCGCCGCCAAGGCCGCGGACCAGCCTTACTCGATCATGAAGGTGGGCGTCAGGGCGCCCAAGACGGTGAAGCGCGGCGGCAAGATCCAGTACCGGATCGACGTGCTGAACACCGGCCCCCACCAGGCCGACTACTACTGGGTCGGCGGCAAGCTGCCCAAGGGCATCGTCAACGGCCTGCGCTACAACGGCCCCAAGGGCACCCAGTGCGACTGGGACCCGACCGGGTTCTGGTGCTGGGGCCCCTGGGAGCTGGAGAAGGGTGACAAGGACTGGCTCGACATCCAGGTCACCCTGAAGAAGGGCACCCGCGGCACGGCCACCGCCCAGCTCGGGGCGCTGGTGTACGACATCCCGATCGGCATGGAGAACATGGACAAGGAGGAGATCGACCGGATCGGCGGCTTCAAGTCCTGGTTCTACGGCAAGAAGGTCAAGACCAAGATCGTCCGCTAGGTCGCTCCACGCGAACCCCGGGACACCCGGGGTTCGCCCTTGGTCCGTGGTGGACGGTCAACAGGGCGTCGTGGCGGTGGGGGCCACGTGCGACGTGCGCGGCGCCCGACGATCGGCGCTCACCCCCTTCGGCGGGAGGCGGGGCGGTGGCTTGCCGTAACGGGAAGCGGGCGTCCGAATGTTGGGCCGATGAGCAGCGGGCGGATGCGGCGCAGTACCGTGGCTCAAGTGGACCAGCGCACCCTCCTGATCACGCTCACCGGCCCCGACCGGCCCGGTGTCACCAGTCGCCTGTTCTCCGTCCTGGCCGGGTTCCCGGTCACCGTCTCCGACATCGAACAGGTCGTCATCCGCGGCCGGCTGACCCTCGGCGTGCTCGTCGCCTACGTCGGCGGCCCGTCCACCGGCACCGGCAGCACGCTCGGCGCCATGTGGACCGCCGTCGAGCGCACCGCGGAAGACCTCGGTCTGGAGGTCGAGCTCTCCACCGGCTCCCTCACCAAGGAGCAGCGCCGCCGCGGCCGCCTGTCGGTCAGCGTGCTCGGCCCCTCGCTCCCCCCGGCCGCCATCGCCGGCATCGCGGGCAGGATCGCCGCCGCCGGCGCCAACATCGACCGCATCGAACGCCTGGCCCAGTGGCCGGTCACCTGCATCGAACTGTCGGTGTCCGGTGCCGACCCCGACGCGCTGCGCGTCGAACTGGCCGCCGAGGCCGCCGCCCAGAAGGTGGACGTGGCCGTCCAGCGCACGGGCCTGTCCCGGCGGGCCAAGCGGCTCATCGTCATGGACGTCGACTCGACCCTCATCCAGGGCGAGGTCATCGAGCTGCTGGCCGCCCACGCGGGCTGCCTGGACGAGGTGGCGCGGGTCACCGAAGAGGCGATGCGCGGCGAGCTGGACTTCGCCGAGTCGCTGCGCCGCCGGGTGGCGTTGCTGGAGGGGCTGCCGGCGTCGGTGTTCGAGCAGGTGCGCCAGGAGGTCGTCCTCACCGCGGGCGCCCGGACGCTGGTGCGCACGCTCAAGCGCCTCGACTACCGCTTCGCCATCGTCAGCGGCGGCTTCACCCAGATCACCGACTCGCTGGTGTCGGACCTCGGCATCGACTACTCGGCGGCGAACGTCCTCGAAGTCGTCGACGGCCACCTCACCGGCCGGGTCGTCGGCGAGATCGTCGACCGTCCCGGCAAGGCGCGCGCGCTGGAGCGCTTCGCCCGCGAGGCCGGCATCGCGATCAGCCAGACGGTCGCGATCGGCGACGGCGCCAACGACCTCGACATGATCGCCACCGCCGGGCTGGGCATCGCCTTCAACGCCAAGCCCGTCGTCCGCCAGGCCGCCGACACCGCCGTCAACTCCCCGTACCTGGACGTGATCCTCTACCTCCTCGGCATCTCCCGCGACGAGGTCGAGGCCGCCGACGCCGAGGACGACGTCCTGGCGCCGAACTGAGCGCGACGGCTCAGCGCCGGGTGACCGATCGGGCCAGGTCGAGGGCGTCGGTGTTCAGGGTGCGCAGCGCCGGGTGGGCGGTGACCGCGTGGCGCAACGCCCGCCGTACCGAGGAGGGCTCGCCCTCGGCGGCCTCCTCCAGCAGCTCGTCGACGTGGCTGGCCACCTCGTCCAGCCCGTCGCCGTAGGCGTCCTCCTCCGGAGGCCGCGTGTTGTCCCGTACGGCCCGCGCGCTCGCCACCAGCCGGTCGGCCACCGCGTCGAGCACGGCGGTGGTGGCGTCGGATCCCACCTCCGAGCCCCGCAGCACCGCGGCCAGCAGCAGCGCGTCGTCGCGCAGCTTCCTGGACAGGGTGAGGGCGGCGCGTAGTTCCTCGGGCGCCTGTCCGCGGGGTTCCTTCTCCAGCCGGTCAAGCGACTCGCCGAGCCGGTCGGCGGCCTGACCGGCGGCCTCGGTGCGCTCGGACATGGCGTCGAGGTCGCGTTCGGCCAGGGCGCGGATGACCGCGGCGTGCTCGGTCAGGAGGTCCACGGTCAGGTCCTTGATCCCGCTCGCCTCTCCGCGCGGCCACAACAGCCGGGCGGCGACCAGCGCGAGCACGCCGCCGCCCGCGGTCAGCACGAGGCGGATTCCCGCGGCCTCCCAGTCCAGCCGGGTCGAGAAGTCCGTCAGCAGCAGCGCCAGCGGCGTCGCGAACACCGTCCAGTACCCGTAGCTGACCTCACGCAGCGCGAACCCGAGCGTCCCGAAGACCAGCACCGTCGCCACGATCGTGTACGCGCTCGGCACCGCCGCCAGCACCAGCGCCGCCGCGCCGGCGCCGACCACGGTCCCGGCGACTCGGAGCACCACCCGGTCCACGGTGTCGCCATAGGTGGAGCGCAGGCCCATCATCACAGTGAACACGAACCACTTGCCGTAGTGCTCGTGCAGGCCCACCATCAGCGCCATCGACGCGGCCACCGCGATGCCGAGCCGCCCGGCGTGCTCGGGTTCGTCGCCGAACCTGAGCTGCCAGGTGAACCGCGGCAACCGGGCCGGGGCCTGGATGCCCTCGCTGGTGAACACCCCGAGCGTCCGCACCGCCACGGCGATCCGGTCGAGGCAGCGCCGTACCTGACCGAGGAGCGCGACGGTCCGCAGCGACTCCGGGTCGGACAGCCGCCGCGCCCGCAGCCGCGAGATGTGCTCGGCGAAGTCGGCCGTGGCCGCCATCGCGACCGGCACACCCACGACGCTGCCCGCGGCCACCTGCCGCAACGCGGCCGTCAGCGCCGCGACGACCTTGTCGATCTCCTGCCGTTCCGCGCCCGCCTCCGCCCGGAACGCCCGCAGCGCCACCGTCTCGTGAAAGATCCGCACCAGCGTCTGCACGTAGGCGTCCGGCGACCGGTCGAGATCCTCCCCACCGCGATACGCGGCGGAGGAGGTGGCGGCGTCATCCAGCGCCTGGGACCCGCGCTCGCGCAGCTCGGCCCAGTCCTCCTCGGACCGCCCGAGCCCCTCCAGCATGCCGGCCAGAGCCTCGACCGCCTCGTCGAAGGCGTCCTTCAGCGGGTCGAGCCGTCGCACGGGCCACAGCGCGAGCGCGAGCACGCAGAACTCGATCCCCCCGAGCCCGACCATCAAGGCGCCGTCGAACCCCACCCGGGGGATCAGATAGAACCCCGTGACCACGGCCAGCACCGGAGGCATCCCCACGGTCCGCCACTGCCCGCCGGCCGCCGCCACCAGCCCGATCACCCCGACCGCCCACCACGGGTGCGGCGCGATCAACGTCCCGAGCCAGAACCCCGCCGCGATCAGCCCCACCTTGATGGCGAGATTCCGGGCGCGCTGCCCGTACGGCTTCCCGTAGGCATCCCCGAAAGCCGTGAAATAGGCCCCCAGAGCCGCCAGCCCACCCGCCTGCGGCGCCCCGGCCACGGACCCGATCACCAGCGGAAGCGCGATCGCCACCCCGCACAGCAGCCCGTAGCCCCACGGCGGACGGGCGGGCAGCTCGAAACCACGCCTCAGCGAACGAACGGCCCCCCGCATGGATCCGCCCCCGGTGTAGCTCCTAGGCCTGCTTGGGATCCCAGCGCGTGACCAGGCGTCCCTCCCCTGGCCAGAGATCTACCCAGGCCGAAGCCATCTGGATCACCGCGAACGACCCAGGCCGAAACCCGTAATCCCCACCCGCCAGCCCGAGCGCCAGCTCGTGAACCCCCGGGTTGTGCCCGCACAGGACCAGCGTCCGCGCCTCCGGATCCTGCAGCCGCACCAGCGCCAGCAGTTCGTCGGCGTAAGCCTCGTAGATGTCCCGCTCGAAGCTGACGCTTCGCTCGGGGAAAGCCAGCTCCGCGGTACGCCGCGTGCGCAGGGACGGAGAACAGAGCACCAGGTCAGGCTCGTACCCCAGAGCTCGGATCTCGTCACCGGCCCGCCCGGCGTCCCGCTCGCCCCGCTCGGTGAGCGGCCGATCCCGATCCGCCAGCCCCGGGACCTGGGCGGCCTTGGCGTGCCTCAGCACGATGAGCGTACGCACGCCGCTCACCCTCTCGACGCCCAGACGGCGAGCCCGACGAGAACGCCCAGGATCACCACCATGGCCAGCAGAATCAGGGCCAGCGTCCTGCCACCGTTGGGCCGCTTCTCTTCCACCCGCCCAGTTTCCCACCCGACCACCCCGCCCCGGCATCCGCCCGGTTCCAGTTTCGCCTCATGCCGTTGGCGTTGGGCCGGCCCGTGCAGGTCCTTGCCGCGGTGGCCGGTCAACGGGGCGTCGTGGCGGTGGGGACCACGTGCGACGTGCGCGGCGCCCGACGATCGGCGCGCGCCCGCTGCGGCGGGAGGTGGGGGCGGTGGCCTTGCCGTAACGGAAGGGCGGGTTTTACGGACGCGAAAAGGCGCCCGCCGCGAACGACGGGCGCCTTTCCGCGTGGTACCGCTTGACTACATGGCCGCTACGACGCCACGGGGGCGGGGTCGCGGTCGTTGTCGGAGGTGGAGTCGACCGGCACCGAGCGGCGCTTGCTGATCACGATGGCCACGATGACCACCACGACCGCGAACGTCGTCACGCCGATCCGCACGGCCGGGTTGTCCGCGTAGAGGACGACGGCGGGGGCCACCAGCAGTGCCACCAGGTTCATGACCTTGATGAGCGGGTTGATGGCCGGGCCCGCGGTGTCCTTGAACGGGTCGCCGACCGTGTCGCCGATGATCGTTGCCTCGTGCGCCTCGGAACCCTTGCCGCCGTGGTGGCCGTCCTCGACGAGCTTCTTGGCGTTGTCCCAGGCGCCGCCCGAGTTGGCCAGGAAGACCGCCATCAGCGTGCCGCAGGCGATGGCGCCGGCCAGGAACGCGCCCAGCGGCGCGTAGCCCAGTGCGAAGCCGACCGCGATCGGGGTCATGACGGCGAGCAGACCTGGCGTGGCCAGCTCGCGCAGCGAGTCGCGGGTGCAGATGTCGACGACGCGGCCGTACTCCGGCTTGACGGTGCCGTCCATGATGCCGGGGTTGCTGCGGAACTGGTCGCGGACCTCGTAGACCACCCGCATCGCCGCCCGTCCGACGGCCATGATGGCCAGGCCGGAGAACAGGAAGACGACCGCGGCGCCGATGATCAGGCCGACGAGCACGTTCGGCTGGTCGATGTCGAGGCCGAAGGTGGCCGGGTTCGGTAGTTCGCCCTGGACGGCGGTCTTGAAGGCGCCGAACAGGGCGGTCGCCGCGAGCACCGCCGTGGCGATCGCGATGCCCTTGGTGATCGCCTTGGTGGTGTTGCCGACCGCGTCGAGGCTGGTCAGGACGCGGGCGCCCTCACCCTCGACGTCGCCCGACATCTCGGCGATGCCCTGCGCGTTGTCGGAGACCGGGCCGAAGGTGTCCATCGAGACGATGACGCCCACGGTGGTCAGCAGACCGGTTCCGGCCAGCGCGACCGCGAACAGCGCCACGGTCACGTTGCCGAAGCCCAGCAGGAACGCGCCGTAGACGGCGCCGCCGATGATCAGCGCGGAGTAGACCGCGGACTCCAGGCCGACACTGATGCCGGACAGGATGACGGTCGCCGCGCCGGTCCGGGAGCTCTCGGCGATCTCCTGGACGGGACGCCGGTTGGTCTCCGTGAAGTAGCCGGTGAGCAGCTGGATCGCGCTGGCCAGCACGAGGCCGACGAGCACGGCGCCGATCGCGATGATCCGCGGGTCGGCGTCGGACTGGACCGAGGAACCGGCCAGGCCGCTGAAGCTGCTCGGCAGGTACCAGAAGGCGGCCGCGGCCACGAGCACCGCGGAGATCGCGGCGGAGATGAAGAAGCTGCGGTTGATGGCCGCCATGCCGTTGCGGTCCTTGTCGCGCAGGCCGGTGACGAAGATGCCGATGATGGCGGTGACGACACCGATCATCGGCACGATGAGCGGGAAGATCAGTCCCTGCTCACCGAAGGCCACCTTGCCCAGGATCAGGCTGGCGACCAGCATGACCGCGTACGACTCGAACAGGTCGGCCGCCATACCCGCGCAGTCGCCCACGTTGTCGCCGACGTTGTCGGCGATGGTGGCGGGGTTGCGCGGGTCGTCCTCCGGGATGCCCTGTTCGACCTTGCCGACCAGGTCGGCTCCGACGTCCGCGGCCTTGGTGAAGATGCCGCCGCCGACACGCATGAACATGGCGAGCAGCGCCGCGCCGAAGCCGAAGCCTTCGAGCACTCCGGGGGCGTCACCCTGGTAGAGGAACACGACGACGGCGGCGCCCAGCAGGCCCAAGCCCACCGTGAACATGCCGGCCACGCCGCCGGTCCTGAAGGCGATGCGCATCGCGCGCTTCTCGCCGCTCGCTCGGGCCGCGGCCGCCACACGCACATTTCCGCGTACGGCCAGCCACATGCCCATGAATCCCGTCAATGCGGAAAAGCCCGCACCGACGATGAAGAAGATCGAGCGGCCGATCTTCACATCCGTCGCGCCGGGCAGGAACCACAGCACGATGGGGATGATGACGACGAAAATGGCGAGAGTCTTGAACTGCCGCTTCAGATAGGCGGCCGCTCCTTCCTGTACGGCACGCGCGATGTTCTGCATGCGCTCTGTGCCTTGGTCGGCCGCCAGCACCTCGCGTACGAGGCCGCCGGCGACGGCCAATGCGATGAGTGCCACGGCGGCCACCACGACCACGATGGTCAGATTGCTTCCGCTCAGGGTCAGATTCGACGCTGGCTCGGCAGCCAGGTAGTGCCTAAACATCCGTTCTCCTCGGCAAGACCGGTACGTCCTGCCCGGGCGGTGCTGCAAGGTTCTCGGTTGGTGCGGCACCATCCGGGTAATGGGTGCCGCTTCCGGTTGAGTCCGCAGTGTCGCCGGATCACCTTGGCCGGTGCGGGGGAGTCTACGCAGGGGTTCCGCGGATATGAAGGCTCTTGAGGCGGGCAATTATGCCCACGTCCAGTAAGCCCCAGACTGGGACCCGATTTGGGAACTGGCTCGGGTTATGTCCGGCGGTTTACGGTCATGACAACTTCTTGAAAAGTGCTGTCCGAAATGGGGGTAAGTGGAGGCGGGCCACCGGGCGCCGTCGCGGCGGCCGGGCGCGTGCGGGTTCAGAAGCGTCACCCTGGAGGCCGCCGGCCATGGTCGGCGGGTGGGGGTGGCCGGCTTCGCCGTAATGCCGGAAGGGGCTCTTCCGCGCCCGACGCGGCACCACGACACCATGAGGGCGCGTTTTGTAAGACGGACGCCCGCTACGACCCCGGGGACACGCGACCACGGGCGTGGGCGCGCATCCCCTGTCACAGGCGTGTCCTTTTAGGACAAGCACCACGCTTCCGCGGGCGCGCCCCTTACGAGGGCGGCGCCGAAGTCAGGAGGCGCGGCCGTTGAGAGAGGCCGGCCAGCTCATCCTGATGCGCATCCCCTTGGGGCTGGGGAACACCTCGACATCGTCGGCCAGCCCCGCGATCACCGCGATGCCGAAACCCGACATGAACGAATCGGAGAGCATGCCCAGATCGACCGGCTGCTCCTGCTGGATCTCGTCGCTCGGGGCCTGGTCGCTGACCGTGACCTCGAAGCGGCCGGAATCATCGCGAAGCTCGATGCGGATCGGCTCTCCCGGGCAGTGGGCGCGATGCGCCTCCACGGCCCGGGAGCAAGCCTCACCGACGGCCAGCCTGACCTCGTCAAGCAGCGACTCCTCCACGCCGGTACGCCGGGCGATGGCCGTGGCGACCAGCCTGGCGGTCCGCACGTGGGCGGGGAGGGCGCTGAACGTCAGCTCGACGGTAGCCATGGCTACTTGTCTTTGCCGTGAGCTTCCTTGGCCTCGTCGACCGAAGCGTAGATCCCGAAGACCTTGGTCAGACCGGTGATCCGGAAGATCTTCAGGATGCGCTCCTGCGTGCAGACCAGCTCGAGAGAGCCATCGTGCGCGCGAACTCGCTTGAGCCCGCCGACCAGGACGCCAAGGCCGGTCGAGTCCAGGAAGTCGACCTTCTCCATGTTCACGAGAAGGTGGAAGTTGCCCTTGTTGACCAGGTCGATCAGAAGCTCACGCAATCTGGGCGCGGTGTAGACATCGATCTCACCCTCGACCTCCACGATGGTGAGTCGGTCCTCGTTGTGGTGATCCAGCTTCAGATCCACAGATCCTCCAGCGCCTCGCCTGCGAAAGTACCCTTGCGGGCCTGGCAGTCTGGAGCGGGACTCCCGACTGTCGGACCCTGACGCGCGGCATTCAACCACGCGTCTGCCTTGTGTCTATACGAAATCACGATTCCCGGCGACTTTGCCCACGGATGCCAGACTGGAAACAGTGACTTCCTCCGCTTCCTCCCCACACCGGCCAGGTCCACTCCTCCAGCACCTGCTCGGCGTTCCCGCACGTCATGAGCGCGTCACCCATGTGGAGCATGTTCCAGCACGTCAGGCGGGTCAAGTGGGATGGCCCAAATGGGCACCGGAACTCCTGGTTACGCGCTTGGCGAACCAGGGCGTAGCGGGTTTGTGGCCCCACCAGTACGAGGCCGCTGACCTGGTGCGCCGTGGCCGAAACGTGATCATTTCCACAGGAACGGCGTCCGGGAAGTCGCTCGCGTACCTCACGCCCGCGATCGCCGCCTGCCTCGACGGCGGCACCGTCCTCTACCTCACGCCCACGAAGGCGCTCGCCGCCGACCAGCTCCGCTCGGTGCGCGAGCTACGCGTCTCCGCGGTACGGCCGGCCACCTTCGACGGCGACACCCCCTTCGAGGAACGTACGTGGGTCCGCCAGCACGCCAACTACGTCCTGACAAATCCCGACATGCTCCACCGCGGCATCCTGCCCCGCCACGCCCAGTGGTCCGCCTTCTTCCGCCGCCTGCGCATGATCGTCGTCGACGAGTGCCACGGCTACCGCGGTGTCTTCGGCTCCCACGTGGCCCAGATCCTGCGGCGGTTGCGCCGCGTGTGCGGCCGGTACGGCTCCGCGCCCGTCTTCATGCTCGCCTCCGCGACGGCGAGTGAGCCGGCGGTGTTCGGGAGGCGGCTGACGGGGCTTGAGATGGACGAGGTGACCTTGGACGCCTCGCCCAAGGGGTCGACCACGTTCGCGCTCTGGGAACCGCCTCTGACGGATCTACGGGGCGAAGGCGGCGCCCCGGTCCGCCGCACCGCCACCGCGGAGACCGCCGACCTGCTCGCCGACCTGGTTCTGGCCGACGTCCGCACCCTCGCCTTCGTCCGCAGCCGCCGGGGGGCGGAGACGGTCGCCCTGTCGGCCCGCGCGAAGCTGGCCGACGTGGCCGCCACCCTCCCCCACGGCGCCCACCTCGGCCCCCTCCCCGGCGCCCCCCTCCCCAACCTCCAGGACATCCCCCTCCCAACCCCCCCAGCCGACACCCTTCCCACACCCCCGGCGGACACCCTCCCCGCGCCCACACCCCCAGCCGACGCCCTCCCCGCTCCCGCACCGGACGCACTCCCTGGCATCCCCGTGCCCGCGCCCCCAGCCGACGCCCTCCCCGCTCCCGCACCGGACGCCCTTCTTGGCGTCCCCGCGCCCACACCCCCGGCTGACCGCACCCCCCGCGATCTCCCGGCCGAAGACGCCCAAGCCGTCCCCGTCGACCTGTGGGCGGATCTGGCCGGTCTGCCCGACAAGGTGGCCGCCTACCGCGCGGGCTACCTCTCGGAGGATCGCCGTCTCCTGGAGAAGGCCCTGCGCGCCGGCACCCTGATCGGCCTGGCCACCACCAACGCCCTCGAACTCGGCGTGGACGTCTCCGGCCTGGACGCCGTCCTGATCGCCGGTTGGCCGGGCACCCGCGCGTCCCTGTGGCAGCAGGCGGGCCGGGCGGGGCGTGACGGCCAGGACGCGCTGGCCGTACTGATCGCCCGCGACGACCCCCTGGACACCTACCTGGTCCACCACCCTGAAGCCCTGTTCGGCCGCCCGGTGGAGGCCATAGTCCTGGACCCGGACAACCCGTACGTCCTCGGCCCCCACCTCTGCGCCGCCGCCGCCGAGATCCCGCTGGCGGAGGAGGATCTGGCGACATTCGGCGACACCACCGCGACGGTCCTGGACGACCTCGTAGAGCAGGGCCTGCTCCGCCGAAGGTCCGCGGGCTGGTTCTGGACCAGACGCGAACGCGCCACCGACCTGGCCGACATCCGAGGCGCCGGCGGAGCCCCCGTCCAGGTGGTGGAGTCCGCGACCGGCCGCCTGCTGGGCACGGTGGACGAGCCCTCGGCCCACACCACCGTCCACACCGGCGCCGTCTACCTCCACCAGGGCGAAACCTTCCTGGTGGAAGAGCTGGACCTGGAAGCCGGTGTCGCTCTGGTGGGCGCCGCCGAGCCCGACTACTCGACGTTCGCCCGCGACATCACCGAGATCCGCGTACTCAAGTCCCTCCGCACCGCCCCCATCGGGCCGGGCACCCTGACGTTCGGGGAGGTGGAGGTCACCCGGCAGGTCGTCTCCTACCTGAAGCGCCGCCTCCACTCCGGCGAGATGCTGGGCGACGAACCCCTGGAACTCCCCCCACGCACCCTCCGCACCCGCGCCGTCTGGTGGACCCTCCCGGCCGACACGATCGCCACCCTCTCGGAGGAGGGCTTCGACCTGGCCGGCGCCGCCCACGCCGCCGAGCACGCCTCCATCGGACTGCTCCCGCTGTTCGCCACCTGCGACCGCTGGGACATCGGCGGCGTGTCCACCGAACTCCACTTCGACACCGGCCTCCTGACCGTCTTCGTCTACGACGGCCACGAGGGCGGCGCCGGCTTCGCCGAACGCGGCTACTCCCGAGCGACGGACTGGCTCACCGCCACCCGCGAAGCCATCCGCTCCTGCGAGTGCGAACGCGGCTGCCCATCCTGCATCCAGTCCCCCAAATGCGGAAACGGCAACGAACCCCTCAGCAAACCCGGCGCCCTCCGCCTCCTGGACACCCTCCTAGACCCCTGACCCCACGCAAGGCCGCCGGGCAGCCAACCTGCCTACCTGCCAAGCCGCTGGGCCGCCCCGCCAAACCGCCGAGGCCGCCGGCCGCTGAGCCGGGTCGAGACCTGCTTGGCGAGCCGGGGGAATTCGGGAGCCGGCCGAGAGGGTGCTCTGGTACGGACCAGTTGGCGATCAAAGGCCGGGCCGATCTGGGTATCCGGGCCACGGCGACCGGCCCACGGTGCGGTCGTCGCGGCGGCCGACCACGCGCGGCCGACGACCGTCACCCTGGAACGCCACCAGCCCCGTGCGGCGGGTGGGGCAAGTTGGCCGGCCGTAAGAGAAAAGCGGCCTTCAAAGCAGCGGCCGTAAAGGAGGGACGCGGTCAGCTTTCCACTCGCTCGTCGGGAGTCCAGAAGTCGCCCGGCTGGGGACGCTCCCAGAACCCGCTGTCCTCCATCGCCCGAGGAGTCGGCGGGAGGTAGTCATCCCAACGATCCTCAAGCCGTACGGCAGGCGCGGGCACCGACGACTCCGGCATCTCGGTCACCGCCGAACTGGGCAGAGCGATACGGACCGGCTCGTGACGGGCGGCGTCGGCCTGGTTCTGCGCGGTGCGGATGTCGTCGGCGCTCAGGTACAGCGGTAAGGCAGCAGACGGCTCCACCCCGCCCGCGGCACCAGGCACCTGGCCGTCCGGCAGCTGACCGGAAGCCGAGGCCGGACCCGACGGCGCACTGGACGCCCTCGTCAGGCCGGAGACCTGCGGCGGCACCCGCGATGGGGCGCTCCCAGGCAGGGGAACGTCCGGCTGGTCACGCTTCGGGCGGGTCTTGGCCACCGCCAGAACCACAGCCGGACGGCGAGGCGCAGTCGTGGCGGGCGGAACGCCGTCGCCGGACGGTGGCCCGTCATACCCGCCTCCACCAACCCCCACGCCAGGCCCGCCGCTCGGACCGCCCGCGTTCGCCAGCGACCGCCGCCGCGCCCAAGCGCCGAAGTGAACCGCGACCAGCAGAAGAACAAGGCCACCTGCGACATAGAGCCCGTACTGCCCCACGCTGCCCAACGGGGACTCCGACGACTGCGCCGTCACCTTGCTGTCGGCAGGCGCCTGGCTCTCTTCGGCGGCCGGGGCGAGCCCGTCGTCCTTGGCCTGTTCGTCGGCGGTGGGCAGCGGCAGGTTGCCGTTCTTGTCGGTCTCCGGCATCGCCGGGAGCTTGGTGTCGTTCTTGGGAGAGGTGACCCTGCCGGTGGTCTTGGGCTCGGTCTTCTTCTTGTTGTTCGGGATCGTGGGGAGTTCGTCGACGCCGTTCTTGTTGGTCTGCGGCTTGGTGGTGGGGGCGGTGGTCGCCTTCTTCGTGGTCGGCTTGGCGGCGGGCGGCGCGGGCACGTTCACATACGCCGCGCCCGAGTTGCCCGACCCGATCGAGCCGCCGTCACCGTCCCCCCGGTACGCCTTCACCGTGAACCCCACCCGCTGCCCCGCGGCCTTGGGCGGCACGGACAGCGTCGCCTTGCAGGTGCCTCCCCCGCACGCCTCGTCGGCCGACATCCGCCCGACGATCCCGGACTGGGTGGTGGCCACCTCGTACGACTGGAGATCGGGCTCACGGCCCTTGCTCCAGGTCACGACCACCTTGTCCGCGCCCCGCAGCGTGGCGTCCACCCCGCTGGGCGCCGCCGCCGCCCGCCGGAGCTTGAACGTGCTCGTCTCATAGGTGCTGCCGCTGATCTCGCCCCGGAGCGTCACGGTGAAGGTCCCGTTGGGCACGTCCCCGGCGTCGAACGTCCCCGACAACGTCTGGTTCGCGCCCCCACTGGCCACCTTCTGCCGAGGCGTGGACGGCCCTTCGACGTAGAGCGCCATGCTCAGCTGCGCCAGCCGGGTACGCGCGGAAACAGGCACCGACCCACCACTGACGACCTGGCCATCGGAAGGCGACGTGATCTGCCCATCCTGCCCACGGACGGCACCGAGCATCCCTTGACCCGGTACGAACGTCTGCCCCTGGGCCGACGCCGTACCGCCGCCGAGCGCGATGGACCCGGCCACGACCAGCGTGGCGGTCACCAGTCTGCCAACCACCGTCACGACGCATCCCTTCAGGAGAGCCTCGTGCCGCCTGTCAGGGCGGCCGGAAGTGCCAGTTCCCCGGCGACCATAGCGACTGAGATGCGCCGTTCCCAGGCCTAATCCCAGAAGGCATGAACCGAGGGTAAGCGTGACCTTACGCCAGATATCTCACTCTTGGACACGGCGTCCAAGAAGTCGTGATTCGATTGCGACCTACCTCCCACCAACCCCCACAACCCCACCCCTAACCACCCCGCCGCCCCAATACTCCCCCCGCAACCGCCCTCACCCCCGACCCCCGACCCCCGACCCCCGACCCCCGACCCCCGACCCCGAGACAGCCAAGCAGCCGAGCAGGGCCGGGACGATCAGGCGGGAAGAGTGGGACAGCCAGAGGGGTCCAGGAGCGGGGCAGGAACACGGGACGAGGCGAGTGCGGGGCAGGAACAAGGGGCGAGACGGGAGCTGGACAGGGACACGGGGTGAGACGGGAGCGGGGGCAAAGCCCGTGTGAAGGGCCGCCCGGGGCCGCACTGGAGTGGGACGGGGGGTGGAGCGGGTGCGGGGTGGGCGTCAGGGGTCGGTGGTGCCTTCTGAGGTGATCCAGGACGGGCCTGCGCGGGCTCGGCCTGTGACGACGCGTTTGCCCACGCCTGGGAGGGTGATGTCCAGGGATGTCCACACGTCGGCGGTCTCTTCGGTGATGGTGCAGCGGGTCAGGCGTACGGCGTTGGCCAGCGCGACCTTCTCGGCCCGCGCGCAGGCCTGATCCGGGGCGGCCAGGGCTAGACGGGCGGCTTCCAGGGCGCTCAGGTCGGCGGCCGCGTACACCCGGTGCCTGGCGACGCGGACGGAGCCGACCGCGGCCAGAGTCATGGCCGCCGACATGAGCAACGCCATGAGGCCAACGCCCCAGATCGTGGCCGAGCCTTGGTCGCGGGGCCGCCTGCTCCTGGTTGCCGGGTTGCTGGCGCTGGGCTCGGGCTCGGGCTCGGGCTCGGGCTCGGGCTCGGGCTCGGGCTCGGGCTCGGGCTCGGGCTCGCCGGTCATTGTTCGGTGCCTGCTGTCGCGGAGGCCGTCACCGTGACGGCGGGCAGGCGGGTGGCCCAGTTGGGGCGGACGTCCATGGTGATCTCGACCTTCGTCAGTTGCGGGGAGCGGGTGATGCGGACCTGAGCCCCGGGCCGGGTGGCCGATCGGGCGGCCTCCTGGACCTTGTCCAGGGGTTCACCCCGGGCCGCGGCTCTGGCGGCGGCTCTGGCGGCGTCCACGCATTCCAGCTGGGCGCCTACCGCCTGGACGGCCCACAGGGCAGCCGCCAGGACCACGATCAGGGCGGGGAGCATGGCGGCGGTCTCGGCGGTGACCGAGCCTCTCGACGCGGCGGGGGTGGCGGCCCGCGCTTGCGTTGGACGCCACCAGGTACGCATCGTCATCCGGCTGAGTTGAGCGCCCGGTCGACCAGGGCGGTGAGGGCGTCGAGGATCTCGGGGCTGTTGATGACCTTGATGAGCAGCAGTGCGAAGGCCACGGCGGCGAGGGTGCCCACCGCGTACTCGGCGGTGGACATGCCGGCGTCGGACCTGACGGCCGTGCGGTGGGACGTGAGCTCTGCGGGGGGTGACTGCTCGGGGATCGCCCGCGTGGTGGGGTCGGCATCGGGTTCTGGAGTGTCGGGAGCGCTGCGATCTGGATCCGGGGGTTCGGGGTGGGGTGGGGCGGGGGGCTTGGCTGCGATGTCTCGCTGGATGGTCGTGGTGCTCATCGGGCCTCCTGGTGTTGGGCGCTGGGGCTTGACCGGCGCGGGAGTCCAAGAGTCGCCGAGAGGGGGTGGGTGGCGATCGGCTGAACGAGGTTCTGTGGATTGA
Source organism: Nonomuraea sp. NPDC050540 (assembly GCF_044457485.1). Taxonomy (NCBI): domain Bacteria; kingdom Bacillati; phylum Actinomycetota; class Actinomycetes; order Streptosporangiales; family Streptosporangiaceae; genus Nonomuraea; species Nonomuraea sp. NPDC050540. Next base: position 388,564 of record NZ_JBITHA010000004.1, on the reverse strand, counting down.
CGCCCGCGGGATGTGCACAGCTGTGGATAGCGCCTGCGGCACGATCAGGGCAGGACGATCGTGGACGCCAGGCCCGCGATGATCGGGATGACGCCCAGCAGCACGAACGCGGGCAGGAAGCACAGCCCCAGCGGCGCCACCGCCTTCACCGCCACCCTGCGCGCGGCGGCCAGCGACGTTGCACGAGCCGCCTCCCGGGCATCGTCAACCAGACGGGTGAGTACGTCGGCCACCGGCGCCCCGCTGAGAGCGGCCCGGGTCATGGCACGGGCCAGGTGAGCGGTGGCAGGATCGCGGGCCAGGTGGGCCCAGGTGGGCTCCGCGTCCGCCCCCAGGCGCAGCTGAGTGCTCACCCACAGCAGGCGATCCGCCAACGGCCCGGGCACGGCCCCGGCCGCGGTCTCCTTGGCGGTGCTGACCGGCCGGCCCGCCAGCAGGCAGGCGGCCATCAGATCCACGGCGAAGGGAAGGTCGGCCGCGATCCGCCGGCGTTCCAGGCGGACAGCCGGAGGCTCCTGCCGATGCAGCGCCCAGCCGGCCCCCGAAGCCGCGAGAACCCCGGCGACGACACCCGCCACACCCCCGACCGCCAGCCCGGTCACAAGCCCGGCGCAGGCGGCGGACACGAGCGTGCGCCGGTCGGGAGGCCACGTGGGCGTGGATCCGAGCCAGCGAGGCACCTCCTCAGCGGGGTCGCGCGCCGCGCCGTCGCCGGGAGGGCGCAGGCGCGACAACCGGCGAGCGGCCGTGTCCGGAGGCAGCCAGACCCAGACGGCCACGGCAGCGCACAGAGCAGCCAGAAGGTACATGGATCAGCTCCTCACGAGTCGAGCGCGGCCTTGGCCATGCGGCCGGTCCACCACAGGCCGCCGATGTCGAGCAGGACGCCCGCCCCCAGGCAGGCGAGCCCAGGCACCCCGCCGAACAGGAAGTCGAGCGGACGCATCCCCATCGCGGCCGCCATCCCCACCCCCAGCAAGGGCAGCCCGGCCAGCAACCGGGCGGTGGTACGCGGCCCGGCCAGCTGGGCGGCCACATCCTGCCGATGCGCCTGAGCGGCGCGTAGCGCGTGAGCCACCCGCTCCACCAGCGCCGCCATCCCGGCGCCCACGCCGACCCCGACGCTCCAGCAGGCCGCCAGCCGCCGCAGCCCCTCACCACCCTGTTCGGGGGCGGCGGCGACCAGGGCCGCGGCGACGTCACCGCCGTCCCGTGCCGCTGCCGTCACCTCGCGCAGGTCGCCGGGGACGTCCACCGAGGCGATGGCCCGCGCCAGCGCCTCCCCCGCCGTACGGCCCGCCACCAACTCGGCCGACAAGGCGTGGCAAAGCTCGATGGAGGCCCGATGCCACTCGTCGGCCACCGGCCGCCGCCGCCGGACCAGCCGGGTGATCCACGCCCACCGGAGCCCGGCCGCGGGCCCCCGCCCCAGGACCCGCGCCAGCCGGACCTCGGCGGCGTGCCGGAACCCGCTCCACAGCCAGACGAACCCGCCGACCGCCATGGCGGCCACGACAAGGGCGTTCACAACGCCTCCTCAAGACGCCCGTAAGCGGGCCCGAGCCGCACGGCCCCGGCCTCGTGGAACGTCATGGCCGTCCGTGCCTCCACCAGCCCTGACGGCGTCCGGTCCAGCAGGCAGATCTCCGCGACCCGCCGCCGCCCGTCGGCGCGGCTCCTGGCCAGGTGCACGACCACGTCGAGCGCGGCCGCGAGCTGGCTGTGGACGGCCTCCCTGCTGAGTCCGGCCGCGCACCCCAGCGCCTCCAGCCGCGCGGGCACGTCGGCCGCCGCGTTCGCGTGGAGCGTGCCGCAGCCGCCCTCGTGCCCCGTGTTGAGCGCCGCCAGCAGATCGACGACCTCGGCGCCCCTGACCTCGCCCACCACCACGCGATCCGGCCGCATGCGCAGCGCCTGCCGTACGAGATCGCGCAGGCCTATGCCGCCCGCGCCCTCCAGGTTGGCCGGGCGCGACTCCAGCCGCACCACGTGCGGGTGTTCCGGACGTAGTTCGGCGGAGTCTTCGACCAGCAGCAGGCGTTCGCCGGGATCGGCGAGGGACAGCAGCGCGGACAGGAGCGTGGTCTTGCCGGTGCCGGTGCCGCCGGTGACCAGGAAGGCCAGCCGGGACGCGACCGTGCGGCGCAGGATCGCGGCCGCCTCCGGGGCCAGCGTGCCCGCGCGGACCAGGGCGTCCATCGTGTACGTCTGCCGCGGCGGCAGGCGCAGTGAGACACACGTGCCGCCGGAGGCGATGGGCGGCAGCACGGCATGCAGGCGTACGCCGCCCGCCAGCCGGGCGTCCACGTAAGGGCAGGCGTCGTCCAGCCGGCGGCCCGCGGCGGCGGCCAGGCGCTGGGCCAGCCTGCGCACGGCGGCGTCGTCGGCGAAGGCCACCCGGGTACGGCGCAGCCCCCGGCCGTCGTCGACCCAGACCTCGCGGGGCCCGTTGACCAGGACGTCGGTGACGTCGGGCGCGGCCAGCAGGGGCTCCAGCGGCCCCGCGCCGATCAGGTCGGCGCACAGGGCGCGGGCGACGGCCAGGATCTCGGCGTCGCCGTACACGGACTTCTCGGCGCGCAGCGCGAGCGCGACCTGGGCGGCGCTCGGCTCGACACCCGTGCGCGCCAGCCTGGCGCGCACGGCCTCGACGAGGTCGGCGGGCGGGGACTCCATCAGCGGTCCTGGGCGAGCGTTTGGACGAGCGTGGCGCACAGACCGCCCAGGGCGGTGCGCGGGCCCAGGCGCGGGAGTTCGCCGCGGTTGAGTGTGGCCGAGAGCCTCGGATGGTCGGGGAGGGTGCCGGCGAGCGGGAGGTCGAGGCTGTGGGCCACGGCCCGCTCGTCGAGGGCGCCCGGCCGGACCACGGCCCTGATGTCGGCGGTGTGCTCGGCCACGTCGTGCACGACCTGGGCGGTGGCCAGGACGCCGCGCACGTCGGCCGTGGCGACGGCGAACGTGGTGTCGGCCCTGGCCAGGGCTTCCGCGGCGGCGGGGTCGAGGTGGCGTGGCAGGTCGACCACGACGAGGTCGAAGCCGCGCCGCCCCGCTTCGAGCACCGCGCGCATGGCGGCCGGCGGGACCGGGGCGGCCCGTCCTCTGCCGAAGCTCAGCAGGGCCAGGTCGCCGAAGGCGGGCAGGGCGGCGGACAGGGCGCCCGCGTTGATGCGGCCCTCTCTGGCCAGCAGGTCGCTCCAGCGGGCGCCCGGGGCCTCCTCGCGGCCCAGAAGCGCGTCGATGCCGCCGCCGAGCCGGTCGGCGTCGACGAGGAGGGTGGCGAGGCGGTCGGCGGAGGCCTTCAGGGCCAGGCAGGCGGCCAGGACGCTGGCGCCCGCGCCACCGCGGCCGCCGACCACGCAGGCCACCACGCCCGCGCGGGAGGCGGGCTCCAGGGCCTCGGCGAACTCCTCCACCAGGCGGCGTTCGTCGCCCGGAAGGTCCATGACGGCTTGGGCGCCCACTTCCACGCAGCGCCGCCAGGCTCCGGGGTCGGCGGGTTCGCGGGCGGCCAGGAAGACGCGCTCGCGCGCGGGCGGGGCGGTTTCCGCCACCTTCCCCGCCAGGTCGTCGCCGACCACGACCACCGGGGCGATGCCCCAGTACGGCCGGGCGACGGCGGGGTTGTGGGCGACGTCGAGCTGTGTTCCGGCCGCGGCGGCCACGCGGACGAGGTCGTCGAGGAGGTCTTGGTCCTCGGTGATGACCAGGGGACGGTGCATCGGATGCCTCCCGGGGCGGGTTGGGAGGACAACCATGCGGGGAGGCGCGGGCGGCGCGAGGAGCCGAACGGGGTTCTGTGGATGGAGCCGCCGACTGTGGAAAAGGGGCGACCCCCGCCGGGGGGGAGAGCGGGGGTCGCCTGATCGGTCCGGCTCCGGGGGGGTAGAGCCGGTCCCGTTTCAGAAGAAAGCTTTCAACACTTAACCAGAGCATGGCAAGGGACTTGCAATGCAAACCCATGCACAGTCGCTCCAGTTTCGGGAGATACCACCGTATGCTGCCCGATCGACTCGAGTTTCGTCGAGGAGCAATCTCGCATTTTCGCTAAGTTTTTTCCTCGGAAGCTAACGATCACATAAAGGAGATCACTCAGCGTGATCATCACGGGAAGGTCACCCCGCGACCCCGCTCGTACGGCCGGCAAAGATCGGACCGGTGCCCCACGCCGCAGTAAAGGTCTTGGTCCCAGGGGTTCCCATCAGGGCGAATCCGACGTAGAAAGGGGACACGGACCACTTGTCCGGGTGCGTCAGCCGGGTACCCACGCGCGACCAGCCGCGGGAGGCGCGTCGAGACGGGCTTGACCCGATCCGACGAATTGAGGTGCACGCTTGGTAACCCGGTGTGATGCACGGCAGACGGCGTCTCACAAGCGAGGCGCCGTCAGCTATGTTCAGCCGCGTTGCATGGCCTCGCAGATGGCCGTCGTCTCCCGGACACCAAGGCTTACCGCGGCGGCACACTGGCGTACCCATTCGGCCACCCCGCCGTCCACGTACGCCTTCAGGCCGGCCTCGTAGTCCTGCTCAAGGTGCCCCACCTCGACCGCGACGATCGACTTCGGGTCCAGGCCGAACTCCACCAGCGTGAGCCGTTCCGCGGCGCGCGCCACGACCCCGTCCGCGCTGCCGAAGGGACGCAGGACCGCCAGTTCCGCGTGCACGATCGCGGCCAGGACCAGGGCCGGAGCCTTGGTGGGCGTCTCCAGCAGGCCGAAGAGGGCGTCCAGCCGCGGTCCTCCCGCCGACGGCCGCCCGAGCGCGTCCTGGCCGACGAGACCGGCCGCCGCCACCGAGTGGAGGCGGGCCATGACCTGCCGGGGAGCCTTGCGCCAGGTCGGGCCCAGCCTGCCGACCTCCGCCGAGGCCCGCAGCGCGCCCTGCACGACCGGATCGGACACCTCGTCGCGGCGCAGCGCGTCCAGCGTGACGTCCGCGCCCTCCAGCGCCGCCGAAGCCCGCGCGCCACGCAGGGACGACTCGGTGGACACCGCGGGACGGGCCCGGCGCAGCACTCGATGCCGGTAAAGCCGGTCGACGGCTTCACGGGCCTCGTCGACGGCCTCGGGAACGCCGGGAAGCTTCGCGACTGCGGCCAGAGGGTCACTCACGCGTCCGACCTTACCTGTGGGTAACTCGTGGGGCCGCTGAGGGGGCCCATAAACCCCGACAAATTGGCTCGTTCCATCATTCTCTGCTTTCGCGATGACATCGGGTCAATAGCGAAGGTAATGACGAGGGATAAGCGCCACGGCCGGTACGGACCTGTCTAGACCTCTTGCTTGAGCCGCCCGCCACCTGGTGAAGTGGGACACGACCTAACCAATCTGGCCATAGAAGGAGCACTCAGGTGGCCCCGGAAACCCCTGGCACCGAGCCCCAGGCGCTGTCGAACCTGCTGCAGGAGAACCGCAGGTTCGCACCACCCGCCGACCTGGCCGCGGCCGCGAACGTGACCGCCGACGCATACGACGAGGCGGCGGCCGACCGTCTCGGGTTTTGGGAGCGCGCCGCAGACCGCCTGACCTGGGCCAAGCGCTGGGACACCACGTTGGAGTGGAACCCGCCGTTCGCGAAGTGGTTCACCGGCGGCAGGCTGAACATCGCCTACAACTGCGTCGACCGCCACGTGGAGGCCGGGCGGGGTGACAAGGTCGCCTACCACTGGGAGGGCGAGCCTGAGGGCGACAGCCGTACCCTCACCTATGCGGACCTGCAGCGGGAGGTCAACAAGACCGCCAACGCGCTCCAGGAGCTGGGTGTCGCCAAGGGCGACCGCGTGGCGATCTACATGCCGATGATCCCCGAGCTGCCGATCGCGATGCTGGCCTGCGCCCGCATCGGCGCGATCCACTCGGTGGTCTTCGGCGGCTTCTCGGCCAGCGCGCTCAAGAGCCGCATCGACGACGCCGACGCCAAGCTCGTGATCACCGCCGACGGCGGCTACCGCAGGGGCGCGCCGTCCGCGCTCAAGCCGACCGTGGACGAGGCCGTGGCCCAGTGTCCGCAGATCGAGCACGTGCTCGTCGTCCGCCGGACAAATCAGGAAATTTCCACGTACGACCGGGATGTCTTCTGGGCCGACATCGTCGAGCGCCAGAGCGACCAGCACACCCCCGAGCCGCACGACGCCGAGGACCCGCTGTTCATCCTCTACACCAGCGGCACCACCGGGAAGCCGAAGGGCATCCTGCACACCACCGGCGGCTACCTCACCCAGACGTCCTGGACCCACAACGCGGTCTTCGACCTCAAGCCCGAGACCGACATCTACTGGTGCACCGCGGACATCGGCTGGGTGACCGGGCACTCCTACATCGTGTACGGCCCGCTGGCCAACGGCGCCACCAGCGTCATCTACGAGGGCACCCCAGACACCCCGCACCGCGGCAGGTTCTGGGAGATCGTGCAGAAGTACAAGATCACGATCCTCTACACCGCGCCCACCGCGATCCGGACGTTCATGAAGTGGGGCGACGACATCCCCGCGAAGTTCGACATGTCGTCCTTGCGCGTCCTCGGCTCCGTGGGCGAGCCCATCAACCCCGAGGCCTACGTCTGGTACCGCGAGCACATCGGCGCCGGCCGTACCCCCGTCGTGGACACGTGGTGGCAGACGGAGACCGGCGCGATCATGATCAGCCCGCTCCCCGGCGTGACCAGCGCGAAGCCGGGCGCGGCGATGCGCCCGCTGCCGGGAATCGTCGCCGACGTGGTCGACGACCAGGGCCAGAGCGTGCCCAACGGAGGCGGCGGCTACCTGGCCGTCCGCGAGCCGTGGCCGTCGATGCTGCGCACCATCTGGGGCGACGACGAGCGCTACATCGACACCTACTGGTCGCGCTTCCCCGGCATGTACTTCGCCGGCGACGGCGCCAAGCGCGACGAGGACGGCGACATCTGGCTGCTCGGCCGGGTCGACGACGTCATGCTCGTGTCCGGCCACAACATCTCCACCACGGAGGTGGAGTCGGCCCTGGTCAGCCACCCGAAGGTCGCCGAGGCGGCGGTCGTGGGCGCCACCGACCCGGTCACCGGCCAGGCGATCGTCTCGTTCGTCATCCTGCGCGGCACCGCGGAGGAGGGCGCGGACATCGCCACCGAGCTGCGCAACCACGTGGCCAAGACCCTCGGCCCGATCGCCAAGCCGCGCCAGATCCTGGTCGTGCCCGAGCTGCCCAAGACCCGCTCCGGCAAGATCATGCGCCGCCTGCTGCGCGACGTGGCGGAGAACCGCAGCGTCGGCGACGTCACCACGCTGGCCGACAGCACGGTGATGAACCTCATCTCGGAGAAGCTGCCCTCCGCCAAGAGCGAGGACTGAGCACCGAGGTAGAAGAAGGCCCTCATAGCCCCTATGGGGGCCTTCCTCATGCTTACGGGTACATTAATCACGGGTGTGCCGGGAAGTCTGGTCGGCGACAGGGGGTACCGACCCCAAAACCGCCACTCCCGAGGGGGAACCACCTTGCGCCGCGCCGCCGAGGTCTGGCCGTTCCGGCCCACCGTCCGCTACGCCCGCACGCTCGCCGAAGCGCTGCGCGCCGAGACGATCGGCGGCATCATCATGCTGGCGGCCACCGTGGCCGCGCTGATCTGGGCCAACGTGTCCTACGAGAGCTACGCCGCCCTCCGCGACACCAAGATCGGACCGGCGGCGCTCCACCTCGATCTCGAACTCGTCACCTGGGCCCAGAACGGCCTGCTGACCATCTTCTTCTTCGTGGCGGGGCTGGAGGTCAAGGAGGAGTTCGTCCACGGCGAGCTCAGCAACCTGCGCAAGGCGGCCCTGCCGATCATCGCGGCCATCGCCGGCATGATCGTCCCGGCGGCCATCTTCCTGCTGGTCAGCTGGGGTGCGCCCGAGGCCGGACGCGGGTGGGCGATCCCCACGGCGACCGACATCGCCTTCGCCCTGGCCGTCCTCGCCGTCACCGCCAGCGCGATGCCCGCGGCCCTGCGGGCGTTCCTGCTGACCAGCGCCGTCGTCGACGACCTCGGCGCGATCTCCATCATCGCGATCTTCTACACGGAGAACCTCGACCTGATCATGCTGGCGGCCGGGGCCGCGCTGATCTGCCTGTACGGGTTCCTGCAGTACAAGCGGGTCAAGGGGGTATGGATCTATCTGCCGCTCGCCGTACTGGCGTGGTACTTCGTCGAGGTCAGCGGCGTGCACGCGACCGTCGCCGGTGTGGCGCTCGGACTGCTCACGCGCGTGTGGGCGGACGACACCGAGGAACGCTCTCCGTCGGAGGCCGCCGACCACCACATCCGCCCGCTTTCTGCGGGCTTCGCCGTTCCGGTCTTTGCCTTTCTGTCGGCGGGGGTGCAACTCAACGCGTCAAGCATGAGCGGTATCTTCTCCGATCGGGTAGTTCTGGGGGTGGTGGCGGGTCTCGTGCTCGGCAAGTTCCTCGGAGTCTTCGGCGGCGCCTGGCTGTCGGTGAGGCTCGGCCTGGCGAGACTGTCGGAAGAGCTGCACTGGCGGGACATGGCGGCGGTGTCACTGCTGGCCGGGATCGGGTTCACGGTGTCGCTGCTCATCGGCGGCCTCGCCTACGGACACGATCCGCAGCGCGCCGACGCCGTCACCACGGGGATCCTCGCGGCCAGCCTGATCGCCTCGGTTCTGGCCGCGGTGCTCCTCAACCTCCGGGTACGCAATCGCCGCAGGGCGCTGGATGATGTTTGACATGGCCACCAGGCCCCGATAGGAGACGTTCATGCAGCAGACCACGGAAGAGGAATCCCTGGGCTCTCTCGTCGCCCAGGCGAGCCAGCAGATCTCCACGCTGGTCCGCTCGGAGATCGAGCTGGCCAAGGCCGAGCTGAGGTTCGACGCCAAACGCGTCGGCACGGCCGCGGGCCTGTTCGCCGCCGCGGCGTTCATGGCCCACCTGTGCCTGATCCTGATCTCTTTCACGATCGCGTACGTGCTGGACCAATGGCTGCCGACGTGGGCCGCCTTCCTCATCGTGACCGTCTTCTACCTGCTGGCCGCGGGACTGCTGGTGTTCATCGGCATGCGCAGGCTCAAGGGGCTCGCCGGCATGAAGCGCACCGCGCGCTCGATCAAGGGACTCAAGGAGATCGCCGACCCCGACGACGGCCTGGTGCCGACCGCGGGCCTGGCGGGCACACATCGCGAGCCGGTGAAGCCAGATGGCACCTGACGAGGCGTTCGTCCAGATCGAGGGGCCCTGGACACACCGCGGCGTACACGCCGGCGGCACCCGCTTCCACGTCGTGGAGGCCGGCGAGGGGCCGCTCGTCCTGCTGCTGCACGGCTTCCCGCAGTTCTGGTGGACCTGGCGGCGCCAGCTCGTCTCCCTGGCCGAGGCGGGCTACCGGGCGGTCGCGGTCGACCTGCGCGGCTACGGCGGCAGCGACAAGCCGCCGCGCGGCTACGACCTGCCCACCCTGGCCGGCGACGCCACCGGCCTGATCAGGGCCCTCGGCGAGACCCGCGCGATCGTCGTCGGCCACGACTGGGGCGGCCTGATGGCCTGGACCATGGCCGTCATGGACCCCAAGAGCGTCAGCAGGCTGGTCACCGTGGGCGCGCCGCACCCGCGCCGCCTGCGCCGCACGCTGCTCAGCCCCGGCCAGTTCAGGGCCAACCGCCACGCCCTGCGCTTCCAGCTGCCGACCCTGCCCGAGCGGCGGCTCGTCGCCCACGAGGGCGCGCTCGTGGGCAGCCTGCTGGAGGCCTGGTCGCGGCCCGGCTGGCCCGACGCCGAGACCGGCCGCACCTACCGCGAGGCCTTCCGCATCCCCGCGGTGGCCCACCTCGCCCTGGAGTACCACCGCTGGTTCGGCCGCTCCCAGCTGCGGCCCGACGGCCTGCGCTACGCCAGGGCCATGCGCACCGCGGTCGAGTCGCCGACCCTGCAACTGCACGGCCTGCTCGACACCTGCGTCCTGCCGCGCACCGCGCAGGGCTCCGGCCGATACGTCGCCGCGCCGTACCGCTGGAGGCTGATCGAGGGAGCGGGGCATTTCCCCCACGAGGAGACCCCCGAGAAGTTCGACGCAGAGCTGCTCGGGTGGCTAGCCGACCCGGAGCCTGATCGATGAGAGACCGCGACAGCGAGGGCAGGCCGCGCAACGCGCGCCCCCGCGACGAGTTCGGCCGTCCCCTGCCGTACGGCACGGCCGGGGTCCCACGCGTCCCCGACGACTACGCCCCCACCACCGAGCAGGCGCTCGACGACGGCCGCCGGTTCCTGTCCGAGCACAAGCCCTTCCACGCGCACGAGGTGTTCGAGGGCCGCTGGAAATGCGCCCCCGACGAGGAGCGCGAGCTGTGGCAAGGCCTGGCGCAGATCTGCGTCGGCCTCACCCACCTGCAACGGGGCAACGGGCGCGGGGCCCTGACCCTCTTCAGCCGCGGCGCCGCCCGCATCCAGGGGTACGGCCCGCCGTACGACCAGGTGGGCAGGGCGGCGACGGGCTTCGGCGAGGACAGCGACGCGAGCGCGGCCATCGCCCTGATCCTGCGCGAGCTCGAACTGTCGTAGCCCGCGGCTAGCCTGACGGCATGGCCGAACGCAAGCACGGGGCGCCCGCTCCGCCCACCGAGTCCGCGATCAGGTCAGGCGAGTGGGACGGCCGCGACCTCGACCATGAGACGTTCCGCCGCGTGCTGTTCGTCGACGTCGACATGACCGAGATGATCAACCGCGGCTCGGCGTTCGAGGAGTGCACGTTCTCGCAGGTGCGCTTCAACGTCTCCGAGCACGACGACTCCAGCTTCGTCAACTGCACGTTCAGGCGGTGCTCGTTCTTCGACGCCACGTTCCGGGCGTGCAAGTTCACCGGCAGCATGTTCGACGGCTGCAGCTACGGGCTGCTCAAGGTCGAGGGCGGCGACTGGTCGTTCGTCGGCCTGCCCGGCGCCGACCTGCGCGGCAGCGCCTTCCACGGGGTGCGGCTGCGCGAGGCCGACCTGACGGGGGCGCGGCTGGAGAAGGCCGAGATCCTGCGCAGCGACCTGTCGGGCGCCTGGCTGCACAGCGCCGACCTGACCGCCTGCGACCTGCGCGGCAGCGACCTGGCCGCGCTCGACCCGCAGGTCACCACGGTCAAGAAGGCGATCATCGACTCCTTCCAGGCGACGGTCGTGGCCGCCGCGCTGGGCTTCGACGTGCGCTGATGGCGTGCGCGGGTGTGGCTAGTCGCAGCGCTGGGTGCTGGCCGGGCTGACGTCGGCGCGTCCGGCCGACGCGTCGGGGCGGACCTCGTCGGCGGTCAGGACGTACCCGGTCTCCTCCTGGCTGATGGCCGCGGCGAAGATCACGCCGAAGACCTTGCCGTCGACGGTGAGCAGCGGTCCGCCGGAGTTGCCGGGCAGCACCTTGCCGCGGATCTGGTAGACCTGCCGGGTGACGTTCATGCTGCGGTAGATGTCGGGGCCCTTGGCGGGGATCTTGCTGCGGATGCGGGCCGGCTCGGCGGTGAAGCCCTTGCCCTTGGGGTAGCCGGCGATGATCGCGCTGTCGCCGCTCCTGGCCTGGCCGTCGAACTCCAGGTCGGGCAGGTTGAGGCCGGGAACGTGCAGGATCGCGATGTCGCGCTGCGGGTTGTAGCGGACCACGGTCGCCGCGTGCTTGTTGCCGCCCTGGTCGATGACCTCCAGGTCGCGGGTGACGCCGGCGACCACGTGCGCGTTGGTCATGATCCGGTCGGGTTCGTAGACGAAGCCGGTGCCCTCGATGTGCTTGTTGCAGCTCTCGGCGTTGCCCTGGACCTTGACGATCGACGCGCGGGCCTTCTTGAGCTTCCCGCCCTGCAGCACGCTGACGTCGGGCGGCGCGACGTTGACCAGCTGGTCGCCGCCGATCGCGTCGAACACCGGCGGGAACTCGGAGTTGTCGATGAACTGCTTGAACGGCTGCTGCCAGTTGCGCGCGGCCTGCGGGATCGCGTCGTCGACCGTGGTCAGCAGCAGCGAGTCCTTCACCTGGGTGACCAAAGGCGTGAACGAGGTCGAGACGATCAGCGAGCCGATCAGCCACGCGATGACCAGCACCGACAGCGCGCTGGCGAACGTGCCGCCCACCGCGTCGGCCAGCTTCGCCGGCTCCCAGGTGACGTGCGAGCGGACGACGGCGCCGATCGTCGAGGAGGCGAACTGGCCGATCGTCGCCGTCAGGAAGACGATCACGATGGCGAGCAGCGCCTGCTCGGTCGGGCCGCTGACCACGGCCTTGGAGATCGGCGGCGCGATGAACACCCCGAGCACCGCCCCGCCCACGAACCCCACGAAGCTCATGACGCCGATGATGAAGCCCTGCCGGTAACCCGAGATCCCGAAGGCGATCACGAGGCCGATCAAGATGAGGTCAAGCAGATCACCGCGCACGCTTCAAAGGTAACCAGCAACCGGGTCAAGTGTGCACGCCTTCGGCCAGGACGGGCTTACCCTCCGGGCTAGCGTGACGGCGTGAGCGTGCGCGAGATCGTCGAGACGGCCCTGACCGACCCCGACCCTGCCGGACCCGTCAGAAAGGGCGCGATCAGCGCGCTGCGAGCGCGTGGGGACTCAGAGTCCTTCACCCTGGCCAGACGCCTGTGCGCGGCGGAGAGCGCGGCTGAGCGGCTGCTGGGGGTGCACATCATGGCCGACCTGAGCGCGTTCAGGCTCCGGTCGCTGCCGATCCTGCGCTACCTGGCCGTCGGCGACGACGATGCGGGCGTACGGCACGCCGCCCTAGCCTCGGCGGGCCAGCTTGACGGCCTCGGGCGGCAGATCCTCGGTCACTGACGGATCCCACGGCCGCTCGAACCCGCTCATCCCCAGCACCCCGTCCAGCAGGCTCGCGGTGAAGCCCCACACCAGCATCCCCCGCACCCTGAACGCCGGGCCCGCGTAACCGCCGGGGTGGCGCAACGTCATCCGGTTGCCCGGATCCACCAGCTCGGCGACCGGCACCCGCTCCACCGACTCCACCTCGTCGGGGGCCGCCGCGCGCACCGCCGACGGCGCGTGCCACCAGCCCAGCACGGGGGTGACGCGGTTGTCGCTGCGCCAGATGTACACCTCGGGCATCGTGCACACGACCGTCACCCCTTGGGGCATCAGTCCCGTCTCCTCCTCGGCCTCCCTGAGCGCCGCCCGCACCGGGCCGCCGTCCTCCGGGTCCACGCCGCCGCCGGGAAAGGCGGGCTGACCGGCGTGCCTGCGTCCGCGCGAGCTGCGCTGGATCAGCAGCACGTCGGGCCCCAGGGGGCCCTCGCCGAACAGCATCAGCACCGCCGCCCGCCTGCCCGCGCCGTCGGCGGGCGGGTGCATGTCTCGGGGAGGTTGCGTGCGTACGGCTTTCGCCGCCAGTTGGTCCAGCCAGTCGGGCACCTGCGTCACGAACACCTCCAACGCGATCGAGCCCTCGCAGCTTCCCACCAAGGTTGTTCGAGATCAGGAGAACGGGCCGGGTCTGACGAGTTTCTGGGCGGCCTTCTCCTCCGTGGGGCCGGTGCCGTACGCGGGACAGAGGGCGGCCAGCGGGCACACGCCGCAGGCGGGCCTGCGGGCGTGGCAGATGCGGCGGCCGTGCCAGATGACCCGGTGGGAGAAGATGGTCCATTCCCGCTTGGGTATGAGCTCCCCGACCACGTGCTCGATCTTGACCGGGTCGGTCTCCTCGGTCCAGCCGAAGCGGCGTACCAGGCGCTGGAAGTGGGTGTCGACGGTCAGGCCCGGCACGCCGAACGCGTTTCCGAGGACCACGTTGGCGGTCTTGCGGCCCACGCCGGGCAGGGTGACGAGATCTTTGAGCTTGCCGGGGACCTCGCCGTGGTAGCGGTCGCAGACGGCCTGGGCCATGCCGATGATCGAGTTGGTCTTGGCACGGAAGAAGCCGGTCGACTTGATGATCGTTTCCATCTCGGCGCGGTCGGCGGCGGCGTAATCCTGGACTGTCGGATATTTCGCGAAAAGGGTTGGAGTAACCATGTTGACCCTTTTGTCCGTACACTGCGCCGAGAGGATCGTCGCGACCAGCAGCTCTAGCGGGTTACCGAAGTCGAGCTCGCAGTGGGCGTCGGGGTAGGTTTCCGCCAGTATGCGATTCATCCGGCGCGCCCTGCGCACCAGGGCGAGTCTCGACTCAGAGGGCATCTCCCTAGCCTAAGTGCGTGGCGGGAAGTGGGGTGCGTCACAATGGCAGCAGAGGAGGCAGAGTGAACACCGAAGACGTGCTGGGCAAGGCCCCCCTGTTCGCCGCGCTCGACCGTGAGAGCGCAGCGGCGCTGCGCACGAGCATCACCGAAGTCCAGCTGTCCAAGGGACAGACGCTCTTCCATGAGAACGAGACGGGCGACCGTCTCTACGTCGTGCTCGAAGGCAAGATCAAACTTTCCCGCCAGTCCCCGGACGGCCGCGAGAACCTGCTGAGCGTGCTCGGCCCGAGCGAGATGTTCGGCGAACTGTCGCTGTTCGATCCCCGGCCGCGCACCGCGACCGCCACGGCTCTGACGGATGTACGGCTGGCCGGGCTGGGCCACGACGACCTGCGCCCCTGGCTAACCGGCCGCCCCGAGGTGGCCCTGCACCTGTTGCGCGCCCTGGCCCAGCGGTTGCGGCGCACCAACGACGTGCTGGCCGACCTGGTCTTCACCGACGTACCGGGACGCGTGGCCAAGCAGTTGCTGGACCTGGCGGAACGTTTCGGCGCGAAGACCGACGACGGGCTGCGCGTCCACCACGACCTGACCCAGGAAGAGCTCGCCCAGCTGGTGGGCGCCTCCAGGGAGACGGTGAACAAGGCACTGGCCGACTTCGCCCAGCGAGGCTGGCTGCGCATCGAGGCCAAGGCGGTCGTGATCCTCGACATGGACCGCCTCCACAACCGCTCCCGCTGACCGCCCAAGGGCCCGTGCGGGCAGTTCTCCGTGGGGCCCTACAGGCAGCAGGGGCCGGTTGTTGCAAGTGGTTGTCAACCTCTTCTGGGTATGGTCCGGCGATGACTGGACGATGGCAGATGGTCGCGGCCCTGACCTTATGTGTGGCGATCTTCTCGGTGAACTGGACCGTGTTGAACGCCGCCGGATCGATCATCACCTCCGAGCTCGGCCTCACCCCGGCGACCGAGGTCATGCTGGCCTACGCCTTCCCCGTGGCGCTCCTGGGGGTGCTGATCCCCGTGAAGGGCCGTCTGAGCGTGCTCCTGTGGGGTCTGGCCGGCTTCGGCCTGATGTCGGCCGCGGGCGCGTTCGCGGTGAACGGCGGCATGCTCGTCGCCTGCCGGTTCGGGCAGGGGCTGGCGTCCGCGATCGTGCTGCGGGCCGGGTTCGAGCTCGCCAGGACGCACCTGCGTGGCGCCACCTGGTGGCCGGCGGTCGCGATCCCGGCGGTGGTGGCCCTGGTGGGGCTGAACGCCGGGCCCGTGATCGGCGGCGTCATCTCCCAGTACCTCTCCTTCCGATGGAACCTCCTGGTCTGCGTGCCGCTGACCGTCGTCGCCGTGGTGGCGGTGGCGCTCTTCACGCCGCGTACCCGCCCCGCTCCGGAGACCCGTACGGACTTGTCCGGATAATTCAGGGACGGCTTCACCAGCCACAACGTTCTTGTCAGCGTGATTCCAGAAACGACCGGTCGCGGAGCGCACGGCTCCGCGACGGCAGAGAGGAATCCCGTTGTCCAGACTCATCAAGTCCGCGTTCACCACGGTGGCGCTGTCCGGCGCGCTCGCACTGGCGGCCACGTCCGCCGGCGCCGTACCCAGCTCCCAGAACGGCACGCAGACCAGCGCGCAGTCCTTCACCGGCGAGAACAGCCCCTGGACCGCCCAGACGATCGGAGCCTGGGGGAACATCCCGACCGCGTCGGTCAACGTCACCGTGCCCGCGGGGACGACACGATTCGTCGACGCCCGCTTCACCGCCGAGTCCATCTGCGTCGGCGCGGCCAGCGCGTGGTGCTCCGTGCGCGTCGTCGTGGTCAACTCCGCCGGCACGACCACCGAACTGCACCCGGTCGCGAGCACGGACTACAAGTTCGACAGCCCCGGTGACGCCGAGGAGGCGCACGCCCTGGAGCGCTTCTCCGCTCCCCTGGGCCCGGGGGCCTACACCGTCCGGGTGCAGGCCCTGCGCATGAACGGCATCACCCAGTTCACCCTGGACGACTACGCGTTCGCCGTGGGCCTCGTCCAGCCCTGAGCGCTCACTCGCCGGCCAGGTAGTCCAGCTGGGCCCGGACGGAGATCTCGGCCACCGGCCACAGCGAGCGGTCCACGTCCGCGTACACCACTTCGACGACCTCGCGCGGGGTCCTGGCGCCGTTCTTCCTGGCCTGGCGGATCTGGTCGAGGCGTTCGCGGCGGTGCGCGATGTAGCCGTCGAGCGCCGCCGGCGGGTTCGCCAGGACGGGGCCGTGGCCGGGCAGGAGGGCGTCGGCCTCCAGGTCTTCAGCGGTCTTCCTGAGGCGGTCCAGGCTGTGGAGGTAGTCGGTCAGGCCGCCGTCCTGGGCGATGACGGTGGTGCCGCGGCCCAGAACGGTGTCGCCGGTCAGCATCGCGCGGTCCTCCGGCAGCCAGAAGCACAGGGAGTCGAAGGAGTGCCCGGGCGTGGCGTACACGTGGAGCTCCACGCCTCCGGCCCGAACCACGTCGCCGTCGCTCAGGCCCTCCGAGCCCAGGCGGTGCAGCGGGTCCAGGGCGTGGACGGGGGCGCCGACGAGTTCGGCGAAGCGCTTGGCGCCCCCGCTGTGGTCGTGGTGGCCGTGGGTGAGCAGGATGTGGCGGACCCGCCGTTCGCCCAGGTGTGCGACCACGCGGAGGAGGTGGGCCTCGTCCGAGGGGCCGGGGTCGACGACGATCACCTCGTTGGTGCCGATGACCCACGTGTTGGTGCCGTCGAGCGTCATCATGCCCGGGTTGGGGGCGAGGAGGTTCTCGGCGTGAGCCGTACGGGATCCGTCGGGGGTGCCGATCGGGATGTAGAGACCGCTCATGACACCATCAACCGCATCTCTCCCTCGATTTCTACCGCTCGCGGGAGAATCGTGATGATTTTTCGCTGTACGGCCAGCGCATCGCCCACCGACGCGAAGGCGGCCAGCTCGTTGAGCGTGTGGTAGGTCGGCGGCATGAGGAAGATCTCGCCGCCGGCCGCCAGTTCGAGCGCCTCGGACGGGCGTTTCCATGCGACCTGGTCGGCCTCGCCGCCCACGTCGCGGGTGCGCTGGCCCGGGGGCAGCACGGCGGCGAAGAAGCGGGTGTCGAACCTGCGCTCCTCCATCTCGGGGGTGATCCAGTGCGCCCACGGCTTCAGCAGGTCGGAGCGGAGCACCAGCCCGCGCTTGGCCAGGAAGTCGGCGAAGGCCAGGCTCCTGTCGATCAGCGCCAGGCGGTCGGCTTCCCAGTCGGCGCCGGTGGTGTCGGCGACCACGGAATCGGTGCCGGGCCCGGCCAGCAGTACCCCTGACTCCTCGAACGTCTCGCGGACCGCCGCGCAGACCAGTCCGCGGGCGGTGCGCTCGTCGGCGTTGAAGACCTCACCCCACTCCCGGGGGGACGGCCCCGCCCAGGCGACCGCGTGGTCGGTGTCACGCGGGTCCACGGAGCCGCCGGGGAAGACGTAGGCGCCCGCGGCGAAGGCCATGGTGGTCTTGCGCCGCAGCAGATACACCTCCGGCCCTCTGAGCGGCCCCTCCCTGAGGATCACCACGGTGGCGGCGTCCCGGGCGGGGACCGGTTCGATGCGTCCCGCGTTGATGTCGCGAGCGCGGCCGGCCAGATCCTTCGGCAGGGGGATACCAGTCACGATGACCTCCAACTAGAACATCACTCGGTCATGGTGACATATCCGGTCCGTCAGGAAACCTCGGCGATCAGCTCCACCTCGACCGATGCCCCCAGCGGGAGCGCGGCCACACCCACGGCGCTGCGGGCGTGCACCCCGGCGTCGCCGAAGACGTCGCGCAGCAGATCGCTGGCGCCGTTGCCGACGCTCGGCTGGCCGGTGAAGTCGGGGGCGCTGGCCACGAAGACCACGACCTTGACGATCCGCACGACCTTCGCCAGATCGCCCACCTGCGACTTCAGGGCGGCGATCGCGTTCAGCGCGCAGATGCGGGCGTGGCCGGCGGCCTCCTCGGCCGTGAGGTCGGCGCCGACCCTGCCGGAGCCGACCAGCTTGCCCTCCACCATGGGCACCTGGCCCGAGGTGTAGACGAGGTCGCCGGTGCGTACGGCGGGGATGTAGGCGGCCAGCGGAGGTACGACCTCGGGCAGCGTCAGGCCGAGATCGGCGATCTTCTCCTCGGGGGTCATGCCTTCTCCCGCTTGAAGTAGGCGACCAGGTTCTCGGCGTTGGGGCCCGGCACGATCTGGACCAGTTCCCAGCCGTCGGAGCCGAAGTTGTCCAGGATCATCTTGGTGTTGTGGATCAGCAGCGGGGCTGTGAGGTACTCCCATTTCTTCATGCGGCTCAGCGTAGTGTGACGGAGCTCAATGCCCCCGCAGGAGGCTTCGGTAAGTGACCGCCAGGTAGCCTCGAATCGTGGACTCTCGGGACACCGATTGGGACGGCGTGCGACTGCACGTCGTCACCGGCAAGGGCGGCACCGGCAAGACGACGGTGGCCGCGGCGCTGGCACTCGCGCTGGCCGCGGGCGGGCGCAAGGTGCTGCTCGTGGAGGTGGAGGGCAGGCAGGGCATCGCGCAGATCTTCGACCTGCCACCGCTCCCCTACGAGGAGCGCAAGATCGCGGTGGCCCCCGACGGCGGCGACGTGTACGCGCTGGCCATCGACCCGGAAGAGGCCATGCTCGACTACATGGAGATGTTCTACGGCATGCGCCGCGCCGGCCGTGCGCTGACCCGGATGGGCATCGTCGACTTCGCCACCACGGTGGCGCCGGGCTTCCGCGACGTCCTGGTCACGGGCAAGACCACCGAGGCCGTGCGCAGGCGGGCCAAGAACGGCAGGCGCGTCTACGACGCCGTGGTCCTCGACGCGCCGCCGACCGGCCGGATCACCCGCTTCCTCAACGTCACGCAGGAGGTGGCGGGACTGGCCAAGGTCGGGCCGATCAAGAACCACTCCGACCTGGTGAGCGGGGTGGTGAAGTCCCCCGAGACGGCTGTGCACTTTGTCACGCTTCTGGAGGAGATGCCGGTTCAGGAGACGCTGGACGGCCTCGCCGAATTGCGTTCTGCCGGTCTTCCGCCTGGCGGAATTTTCATCAATATGGTCCGTGAATCACTGCTTCCGCGGGCCGTACTTGACTCGGCTGTCAAGGGCCGATTCGACGTGGGGGAACTCACACTGGGGCTCAAGGCGGCCGGTCTCGCCGACGGGACCGACGCGGTGGCGGTGGCCGAATCCCTCGTGGGTGAGGTGGTCGAGCACGCCCGCCGTACCGCGATCGAGCGCGCCGAGCGGGCCTCTCTCGACCAGGCCGAGCTGCCCCGATACGAGCTTCCCCTGCTGGCCGACGGTGTAGATCTGGCCGGCCTTTATGAGCTGGCAGCAAGCATCCGAAACCAGGGAGCCGCGTGAAGAAGCCCGCCCCCCTCGACGTCGACGCCATCCTCGACGACCGCGGGACCCGCATCATCGTCTGCTGCGGCGCCGGCGGTGTGGGCAAGACCACGACCGCCGCCGCGCTGGGCCTGCGGGCCGCGGAGCGCGGCCGGGGCGCGGTCGTGCTGACCGTGGACCCGGCCAGGCGGCTGGCGCAGTCGATGGGCCTCTCGGAGCTGGACAACACCCCCAGACTGGTGCACACCGCCGAGGAGGGCGGTGGCCAGCTGTTCGCGATGATGCTCGACATGAAGCGGACCTTCGACGAGATCATCGAGGCCCACGCCGACCCCGAGCGGGCCAGGCAGATCCTGTCGAACCCCTTCTACCAGTCGCTGTCGTCCAGCTTCTCCGGCACGCAGGAGTACATGGCGATGGAGAAGCTCGGGCAGCTGCGCCGCTCGGACGAGTGGGACCTGATCATCGTCGACACCCCGCCCTCGCGCTCCGCGCTGGACTTCCTCGACGCCCCCGAACGGCTCGGCCGCTTCCTTGACGGGCGCTTCATCAAGCTGCTCACCGCGCCCGCCAAGGCCGGGGGCCGCAGCGCCTTCCGGCTGCTCAACGCCGGGTTCGGGCTCGTGGCCGGAGCGATGACCAAGCTGCTGGGCGCGCAGGTGCTCAAGGACCTGCAGACGTTCGTCTCCGCGCTTGACGCCGTCTTCGGCGGGTTCAGGCAGCGGGCGGAGATGACCTACCGGCTCCTGCAGGCGCCCGGCACCGCCTTCGTGGTGGTGGCCGCGCCCGAGCGCGACGCGATGCGGGAGGCCTCGTACTTCGTCGAACGGCTCGCGGAGGAACGCATGCCGCTGGCCGGGCTCGTGGTCAACCGGGTGCACTTCTCGCCCGCGGCGGGCATCTCGGCGGCCCGCAGCGCGGCCGCGGCGGAGGACCTGGAGTCCAAGGGCGAGCACGAGCTGACCGCCGCCGTGTTGCGGCTCCACACCGGGCGGATGCAGCTCGCGGCCCGTGAGCACCGGGAGCAGGAGCACTTCGTCTCCGCGCACCCCACGGTGCCTGTCGTCCAGGTCCGCGCCATGTCGGAGGACGTCCACGACCTGGCGGGTCTGCACCAGATCGGGGAACTCCTGGCTTCGGGAGCATGAAAGCACGGCCGACGCTCGCCGGCCGTGCTTTCCACGCGGGGTTAGCCCGCTATCAGCTCGTTTGTCCGTTCGTACTCTTCTTTCGCAGACTCGAGCAGCTCCCGCCACGAGTCCACGTCTGGCCGTCGCCTCAGCAGCGCCCGCCGTTCCCGCTCCGTCATACCGCCCCACACCCCGAACTCGATGCGGTTGTCGAGCGCATCGGCGAGGCACTCGGTACGGACCGGGCATCCTCGGCAGATCAGCTTAGCCCTGTTCTGCGCGGCTCCCTGGACGAACAACGCGTCCGGATCCGCACCTCGACAGGCGGCACGGGAGGTCCAATCCGTGATCCACATTTCGACCCCACTCCCCTTAGGTGGTCAGTCGTCACTTGGGGCCGACGGGCGCGGGCGCCGAGCCTCCGTATTCAGTTGCCGCAGAGGAGAACGTATGCAACGAGACGTTCGGGCCGACAGACCCCAGAGGACCAATTTCTCGCCCGAGTGTTGACCGGGAATGACTAGTCACCCCTTCCAGTCAAGGCGAAATGGGGTTCGGTTACCGATAACGACACTCTTTCGACGTACTCTTGGTCCTGTGCAAGCTCAGGGCAAAGATCGTTCATCACCAGTCACGAACGTCATCCGGCTCATCGCCGCGGGGGCGGCCGCGGGTGTGCTGACGGCCGCCATCGCGCTGCCCGCCGTAGGCGGAGCCGGGGTGACGGCCAAGTCAGCCATGGAGGATCTCAACCTCAAGCCGGAGGAACTGGACGAACCTCCGCTGCCCGAGCGCACCGTTCTCAGGGACGCCAAGGGCAAGCAGATCGCCCAGTTCTTCTTCGAGAACCGGCAGTCGGTGACGCTCGACAAGGTCTCTCCGATCATGAAGACGGCGCTGATCTCCATCGAGGACTTCCGCTTCTACGAGCACGGGCCGATCGACATCGAGGGCACCATCCGCGCCCTGCTCAAGAACATGACCTCCGGCGGCGTGACCCAGGGCGGCTCCTCGATCACGCAGCAGTACGTCAAGCAGGTGCTGTTCAACGCCGCCGAGACCGACGCCGAGCGGGCCGCCGCCATCGCCCCCACGGTCTCGCGCAAGCTCAACGAGCTGCGCTACGCGCTGGCGATCGAGAAGAAGTACACGAAGGACGAGGTCCTGGAGAAGTACTTCAACATCGCCTACTTCGGTGCAGGAGCCTACGGCGTCCAGGCCGCCTCCAAGCGCTTTTTCGGCAAGTCGGCCGGCGAGCTCAACCTCTCCGAGGCGGCCACGCTGGCGGGAGCCGTACAGAACCCGAACAGGACCGACCCCAACGTCAGCAAGGAGTCGCGCGCCGCGCTCCTGGAGCGGCGCAACATCGTCCTGGACCGGATGGCGCAGCTCGGCAAGATCACTCCCGCCGAGCGCGACGCGGCCAAGGCCACCAAGCTCGGCTACAAGGACACGAAGTTCCCGGGTGGCTGTGAGACCAGCCCGTACCCGTACTTCTGCCTCTACGTGCAGTACGAGATCCTCAACAACGAGGACTTCGGCAAGACCCCCGAGGAACGCAAGAAGCTCCTGCAGCGCGGCGGGCTGGAGATCAAGACCACGATCGACCCGCAGATGCAGAAGGCCGCCGAGAAGGCGATCAAGAACTGGGTCAGCACCAAGGACAAGCCGGTCGCCTCGCAGGCCATGATCGTCCCGGGCACGGGTGAGATCAAGGCGATGGCCGCCAGCCGCAAGTTCGGCAACAACAAGAAGAAGAACGAGATCAGCTACAACGTCGTGGCCGACGCCAAGCACGGCGGCGGCGGCGGGTTCCAGCAGGGATCGACGGCGAAGCCGTACACACTGGCGGCGGCCCTCGAAGAGGGCTACAAGTACGGCGACGGCTTCCCCTCCCCGGCCGGCTACAACGCGCCCAGCTACGGCGCCTTCCGCGACTGCAAGGGCAACCGCGTCGGCGAGCCGTCCCACCAGGTGCGCAACTCCAGCGAGGGCGGCGGCGGCTTCAAGACGCTGCAGTCCGGCACGTGGGGCTCGGTCAACACGTTCTTCATGAAGCTCGAAGAGCGCGTCGGCCTGTGCAAGACCGTCAAGATGGCCAAGAAGCTCGGGCTCAAGCGCGCCGACGGGCAGCCGCTGCGCGAGTTCGAGACCTTCACGCTCGGCATCAACGAGACCGACCCGGTCACCGTCGCCAGCACCTACGCCGTCTTCGCCTCGCGCGGCCAGTCCTGCAAGCCGCTGGCCATCACCGAGATCGTCGACCGCTACGGCAAGGCCAAGCGGTTCAAGCCCAAGTGCACGCGGGTCATGGACGAGGAGGTCGCCGACGCCGTCAGCGGCATCCTGTCCGGCGTCTTCACCAAGGGCACCATGAGCGGCGTAGGCGGCATCGGCAGGGACGCGGCGGGCAAGACGGGCACCACCGACGGCTACACGGCCGCCTGGTTCGCCGGTTACACCCCGAACCTCTCCTCCGCCGTCAGCATCGGCGACCCGCGCGGCGCCTTCGACAACCGCCTCATGGGCGTCACCATCGGCGGCCGCGGCTACAGCTACGTCTACGGCGCCTCCATCTCCGGCCCCATCTGGAAGCAGTCGATGCTGCAGGCGCTGAAGGGGATCGAGCCGGCGGAGTTCACGCCGGTGAACATGGAGCGCTTCGGCGGCTGCGGCGACATCTGCGCGCCCAAGCCGGTCAAGAAGGACAAGGACCGGGGCGGGGACGGCGAACCCGACGACCGGGGCGGCGATCCGTTCGACATGTTCGACATGGACGACGGCGACCTCGGGCCCATCACCCCGGGCAACTAGTCCTCCGAACCGTTGAGAGGCCTCTGGGAGGCCTCTCAACGCGTTTCAGAGGCCTTTTCCGGTACGGCCTTGCCTTTCCATACGGCCTTGCCTTTCCGGTACGGCCTTGCCGCGCGTTTTCCGGTTTCCGGGGTGGCTGGTCATGGATGCGACGTCACGGCGGCCCGCCCGTCAGACTGCCGGGCGTGGAAGCGCGGCCCCGCGGGGCGGCGGCGGGTGGTGGGTGGCGGCGGCTTCGCCGTAACGGATGGCCCCGATCACAAGACGTTGATCACCCGGACAGTCGCGCGCGCACGGCGGCGGCGACTCGCCCGCCCTCGGCGCGGCCGGCGACCATCGGGTTGAGCACCTTCATGACCGCGCCCATCGCCTTGGGGTCGGTCGCGCCGCTCTCCGCGATCGCGGTGTCGACCAGCGCGTTCAGCTCCTCGTCCGAGAGCTGCGCCGGCAGGTACTCCTCCAGCACCGCCTGCTCGTCCAGCTCCGCCTGGGCCTGCGCGGCGCGCCCGGCGTTGCCGAACGCCTCGGCCGCCTCGCGGCGCTTCTTGGCCTCCTTGGTCAGCACCTTGACGATCTCGTCGTCGCTGAGCTCCCTGGCCTGCTTGCCCGAAACCTCCTCGACGTTGACGGCCGACAGGACCATCCTGATCGTGCGGAGGCGGACCTCGTCCTTGGCCTTCATGGAGGCCGTCAGATCGGCCTTCAGCTTGTCCTTCAATGCGCTCATGCGGTCCATCTTGCCGCTTGAGCGGCACCTCTCGTGCCGGATGTCGGGCATCATGAGTACGTGAGGAAAGCCGCCGCCATACCACTGTCCCTGCTGGGTCTCGGCATCGCCGGGCTCGGGTACGCCTCGGTCGTCGAGCGCAACTGGTTCCGGCTGCGCCGATTCGACGTTCCGGTCCTGGCCCGGGGGCAGCGCCCGGTGCGCATCCTCCACCTGTCCGACCTGCACCTGACGCCCGGCCGCAAGAAGCTCATCAACTGGGTACGCTCGCTCGGCTCACTCGAACCCGACCTGGTGGTCAACACCGGCGACTCGATCGCCCACCCGGACGCCGTCCCGTCGCTGCTCCACGCCCTGGAGCCGCTCATGTCCCGCCCCGGCCTGTTCGTGTACGGCTCCAACGACCTGTACGCGCCCGTGTTCAAGAACCCCGCCCGCTACCTGTGGCGCACCTCCCGCAACGAGCGTCGCCAGCATGTCCCGTCGCTCCCGTGGCGAGAGCTGGGCGAAGGCATGGCCGCCGAAGGCTGGCTGGACATGAACAACACGACAGCCCGCCTGAAGGTCGCCGACCTGGACGTGGCCGTGGCCGGCATCCACGACTCCCACATCGACCGCGACCGCTACGACCTGGTAGCCGGCCCCGCCCCCGGGGACGCCGACCTGCGCCTGGGCGTCATGCACTCCCCCGAGCCCCGCAACATGACCCGCTTCGCCGCCGACGGCTACCAGCTCCTGCTCGCCGGCCACACCCACGGCGGCCAGCTCTGCATCCCCTTCTACGGCGCCCTGGTCACCAACTGCGGCATCGATCGGGCCCGCGTCAAGGGCCTGAGCACCCACGACTCCGCCTGGCTCCACGTCTCCGCCGGCCTGGGCACCTCCCCGTACGCCCCGGTCCGCTTCGCCTGCTTCCCCGAGGCGACCCTGCTCACCTTGGTACCGCGCCGCTGACGGATTATCCGGTCACAAGCACCCGCGAAGTCCGCTAGACTTTCCCAAGCACGCGCAAGACCGGGCGTGCGACCGGGGTGTAGCGCAGCTTGGCAGCGCGCTTCGTTCGGGACGAAGAGGCCGTGGGTTCAAATCCCGCCACCCCGACCCAGCAGTACCAGGTAGAAGGCCGTTTCCGAAGATCGGAAGCGGCCTTTCTCGTCTCCTGAGAGGCTGCGCCACAGGGACAACATGCCATCACGCGTCCGCCTCTGCGCCCAGCCTCCTCTGCCAACTGTTCGACTTCAATTCAAAGAGATCGGCGTCCGGTTCAAGCGTGTCGCACCCCTGATCTTGCCGATACAGGTTCTGAACATGGAAGCATTCGCAGCGCAGGTCGTCTCCGAGCCTCTTGAAGCTCTTGGTTAGATTCGGGCTGCGAATCCTGAACCGAGATCAACGTCCAAGCAATACGCGGCAACGCTCCGCCTGTACATCACAATCATCCAGCAGCGCGGAACCGTTCATATCGTTCCTCGATCAGCTCCGACTTCGGCCGATCCGCTCTACGTCGAGGCAGCACCAGGCCCAATCCGTGCATCTCCTGCAACCCGTGCTTCAGCATCGGCCCATCGATCTCTTGCAAGATGTCCGACCGTACTTCGATCACCAGATCGGGGCGGACGCCCAGGATGTGCTGGTCATAGGCGGCATGGTGAATCTTGCACAGCGCCATCCCGTTAGAGATCGCTGGGACACCGCGTTCCTCACGGTCAGGGATGATGTGAGCGGCGTCCAGCAACGACAGGTGCCTAAGACGACACATCGCGCAACTGGTCTCGTAGGCGTGGATCACCCGCTGCCGGAAGACCGGCTGGTGCAGCCGCCGCTTGGTCATGCTTACGGAGTAGCGCCGCTCGATCTCGCTCACCGGCCCATGAATGGCGATGTGTCGCTGCGCCTCTTCCAGAGCGACCGCCACTTGCAATTGGTCGACTTCCATAGCCCGGATCCACACCGGGAAGAACGGCAGATACAGGCCCTGCTTCACGCCAAAGAACCAGATGAGGGGCACGTCGCGCTCGTAAGCGCGACGGAGTCCGACATTGGTGTAGAGATTGGGGTTATCGCCCTGGAACTTGTAGCGGAGCAGGCCATCCCCGCCCACCTCGTCTTCGTACGGCGCGCGCGTGCCATCAGAGGTATAGGTAGTGAGTATGGACAGCGCGGCGGTTAGTTCCTTCGGCTTGCGGATGCCCAACTGATTATCGACCAGCGGAAACGAGCGCCCCTCGAACATGAAGCCCAGGAGTTCCGCGCGCGACACCACCGGGTTCTCCGGTGTGCAGCGCTGACGGAGCCAAGCCATGGCAGCCGCTCGTATCCGACTGTCCAAGTCATCATTCAGGGGCGTGATCACACCGAAGTTTTATACCCGGGGGCGGCCCTGTCGCTACTGACGGTCCAAGGATTGGCTCGCTCCAACGCCTCAGCCTGTCCTCCAGTGCTCAACGTCCTCAGCCGGCTGCACCTTCTCGACAGAGAAGGCCAGGAAGCCGTGGGCAGTGGCGTCGTCACGGACCCGAGCATCACCCCTGTTCACCTGCTTCTCGATGACACCACCAGAGACACCGGTCCGGCGGCGTTGCTAGGCCGGGTCGGCGGGCTCTCAAGCCTGGCCGAACCCGGCGCGGTCGTTGGTGTTAGCGACGAGGTAGCTACGGAAGACGATCATTTGCAACGCCCGCGTGACGGAGGACAGGAGAGATTCTCCCCCACCACTCGGCGCTGGAGTCCACCTCAATAGGTGCCGGGATGGTAGCGGGCATGGATCTCCGCCCGTACTGCTTCCTCAGGTGTCAGCCACCGCAGGACGATGTCGTCGAACAGGTCGGCGTCGATGCTTTCGGCTCTGTCGTCTGGTGTGGCGCCGAGACGTCGGTAGTGGATCTGAGGGAGAGCCGTGGGGCCTGGGTCAGCGATCTGAGTGATCACGTACAGTGCCGGGCGGTCGTTCTGGGAGTTCAAGGCATGCTCGAACCACATGCCCGGCTGGGGGATCACGCTCTGGGTCACACCCATCATTCTCCGCTGTCGGAGGGTGTTGTGGGAGGGGAACATGCCAGGTCATGGGGTGGTACGCCAAGTTTCCGCGGGTAACAGTTCTCCCTCAGAGCATCGGACTTCTAATCCGCGGGTGGCGAGGGCGGCTATCGCATGGTTTGTCGCGCGGCGCGAGTGTGGCTATGAGCAAATGCGGCTCACGTCATGAAATCCAGGCCTTGTCCTGAACGGCGGCGCCTGCCCGGTCACTGTGGGCCAAATTCGGGACGCTTGCGGCTATCCGGGCAAGCTCCAGGGGCCAGGCCCCTTCTCACGGTTCGGGGTTGGCTCTGGGGTGCCTCGCCAGGTGCTCGGTAGAGCGCCTGGCGAGGCTACTTCTGGTTGCGGCAACCGCGGATGGTAGCGCCTGTCCCCCGACTTGGGCGCTGCCTCGCATGACAGAGACTACTCTCCGTATAAATTTCGTCGCAACCGGTTATGGAAATCTCCACCTGGCCATGGCCAATTAAGCGGCCAATCGGCGGGGGTCAATGTGGGGGTTGTGCAGGTAGCGTGCGGGTTATGGAGATCAGGACGCTTAATCCGGACCGTGGGGTGTACTCGGCCACTGGGGACTATGTGCATGCGATCGAGGTTCGTGGGGCTGATCGGTTGCTGTTTGTGGCGGGGACGATGGGGTTGGATGCCGATGGGCGGCCTGGGGCCACGTTGGAGGAACAGCTGGGGCTTATATGGGCGAATATTCGGGCCATTCTCGCCAGCGCCGGCATGACGGTGGACAACATTGTTCGGCTCACCAGTTATCTGCGCGATCCGGCCTACGCGGCGGCCAATGCGGCGGCTCGGGTGACGGCGCTCAGCGGGCGGGCTGTGCCGACGACGGCGATCGTCGCGCAGACGCTGGTCGACGAATGGCTGGTGGAGATCGAGGTCGTCGCGGCGGGTTGACGCGCCGAACGACTGCGTGGGGGCCGCCGCCGAACGACTGCGTGGGGGCCGCCGCCGAACGGCTGCGTGGGGGCCGCCGCCGAACGACACGACTGCGGGGGTACCGCAGAGCGTTACCGCGGTGGGTTGTTGAGGCCTTCGTTGTAGGCGGCGGTGAACTTGGGGCCCAGCGATGCGTGCAGGCGTGCGGTGATCCGGTCGACGTCGAAACGTTCGCCCTCCGGCAACGGAGCGTCGACGGACAGCCGCAGGGCGGCCGCCTGGCCGAGGAGGTAGGCACCGTTCGCCTCCGAGGTGGCGGCTCCGGCCAGGCCCTCCAGGGACAGAGCTCCGGCCAGGCCCTCAAGGGCGAGGGCTATGGCTCTGGGGTCGCCTACTGCTCGGGCTCGGGTCAGGCTCTCCTGATGGTGGGCTTCGGCGGCCGGGTACGAGCCGCGCATCTCCTCTATGAAGCCCAGTTCGGCGAAGATCAGGGCCAATGCGGCGTCGGAGTCGAGGGCGTGGTCCCAGTCGATCCAGGCCAGCAGGTGCGCCTCCGCCTCATCCAGGCGGCCCTGGCGGCGGGCGCTCAGGGCCAGGCCCAGGGCGGCGAACTCCTCCCCCACCGTGTAGCCCTGTTCGGCGGACAGTGCCATGGCTCGCGTGTGGAGCGAGTCGGCCTGGTCGAAGGCGCCGGCCAGGAGGGCCAGGCGTCCCAGCTGGGACATTTTGTCGGCTACCTCGGTCCATAGGCCGAGTTCTTCGGACATGCGGAGGCCATCGCGGTGTACGCGGGCCGACTCGGCGTAGTCGCCCGCGATTTCGGCGTGCCAGGCGACCGCGAACCCGGCGTGGGACTGGCCCCAGCGGTCACCCAGCTGGGCGAACAGGTCCAGGCTTTCCCGGCCGTAGGCTCGGGCACGGTCCAGGTCGCTGCGTAGCAACGCCTGGCGGGCCTGGACTGAGCGGGCGAAAGCCGTACCCCATTCGTCGCCTATGGCGGCGAAGGAGGTCAGGGCGCGGTCGGCGAGTTCTTCGGCGGGCTCAGAGTCGCCGATGCCCAGCTGGGCTGAGGCCAGGAAGGCCTGAGCTCGCGCGAGGCCGGTGAGCGCGGCGACGTCGGTGGTGGGGGCCACGACGGGGACCGAGGTGATCGCCTCGCCGGTACGCAGTGTGAAGGCGGCCAGCCACATCCGCGTGATGTCGCCGGGATCGGTGATCTGGGCCAGCCATCTGCGGCCCTCGCCGAGCCGTCCGCGCAGCACCCAGTACCAGGCCAGCGCGTTGGCCAGCCGTTCGGACGTCCCGCTGTCGTCCGACGTCAGAGCGGCGCGGAAGTTGGCCGCCTCGGCGTCCAGCCGCAGCAGCCACTGCCGCTGCTCGGGCCCGCGCAGATACGGCTCGGCCCGCTCGGCCAGCGCGAGATAGTGGTCGCGGTGCCGCGACCGCGTCTCCTCGCCCTCCCCGGCCTCCGCCAGCCGCTCCTGGCAGTAGGCGGCCACGGACTCCAGCAGCCGGTACCGGGGCCCGTCGCCCACCACGACCAGCGACCGGTCCACGAGCCTGGGCAGCACGGACAGAGCGTCGTCGCCGCAGACAGCCTCGGCCGCCTCCAACGTGCACCCGTCAGCGTGTACGGCCAGCCGCCGCAACACCACCCGCTCATCAGGACCGAGCAGCTCCCAGCTCCAGTCGATCATGGCCCGGAGCGTCCGCTGCCTGGCGGGCACGTCGTTCCGTGAGCCCCCCAGCACCCGAAACCGATCGTCCAGCCGCGCCGCCAGCTCCCGCACGCCGAGGGCCCGCACCCGGGTGGCGGCCAGCTCCAACGCCAGCGGAATCCCGTCCAGCCGCCGGCATATGGCCGCGACGGCCTCAGCGTCCAGCTCCGCGCCGGGCGCCGCCGCGGCGGCCCGGGAGACGAACAACCGCTCAGCGTCCTTCTGCGGCAACGTGGGGACGCTGAACAGCCGTTCCCCGGCGACCCCGAGCGGCTCCTGGCTGGTGGCGAGGACGCGCAGTTCGGGCGCGGCCCGGAGCAGGAGCGCCACGAGCCGGGCGACCGGCTCGGTCACGTGCTCGCAGTTGTCCAGAACGAGCAGCATGCTCTTGCCGCGCAACGCCTCGGCCAGCCGCCCGGCCAGGTCCGGCCCCTCGTCACGTACGCCGAGCGTGGCCGCGACGACCTCGATCACCTCGGGGGCGCCGGCCGGGGTACCGGACAGTTCGACGAGCCAGACCCCGTCAGGCGCGGAGGCGGTCAACCGGCCCGCCGTCTCCATCGCCAGCCGCGTCTTGCCGACGCCACCCGGCCCGGTCAGCGTCACCAGCCTGGCCACCCGCAGCAGCTCGACGACGGCGGCCACCGCGTCGTCACGGCCGATGAGGTCGGTCAGGGCGGCGGGCAGGTTCGTACGGCGGGCCTCACGCACCGGCGCGTCCAGCGAAGGATCCTGCCGCAGAATGGCCTGGTGCAGCCCGGCCAGCTCGGGCCCGGGCTCCAGCCCGAGCTCCTCGTCCAGCAGTTCCCGCAACGTCCCGTAGCTGTCCAGCGCCTCCTTCTGCCGCCCGGCCCGGTAGAGGGCCCGCATGTGGGCCGCGCGCAGCCGTTCCCGGAGAGGATGCCGGCCGACCAGATCACCGAGCTCGTCGGCGAGCAGGGCGTGCTCGCCCAGCTCCAGCCGCGTCTCGGCGTGGTCTTCCAGCGCGGTCAGCCGCAGTTCCTCCAGCCGGGCGATCTCGGGCCTGGCGAACTCCTCGTCGGCGAAGTCGATCAGCGCGGGCCCGCGCCACAGCGCCAGCGCGTCGGCCAGCAGGGCCGCCCTGGCCTCGGGCGCGCCGGTGCGGGCCTCGGACAGCAGCGCCTGGAAACGTCCGGTGTCGACGTCGCCGGGCTCCACCTGGAGCCGGTAACCGGAGGCGCCGGACACCACGCTCTCCTTGCCGACGATCCTGCGTAGCTGGGAGACGCGGGTCTGCAGGGCGCCGGCGGGGTTGGCGGGCAGCGCGCCGCTCCAGAGCGAGTCGATGAGGCGGTCGGCGGGCACCACCTTCCCCGGGTCGACGAGCAGGTGGGCCAGCAGGGCACGGACCTTCACCTCAGGCACTCTGACCTGCGCACCTTCCGGCCCCCACACCGCAAGCGGACCAAGTACCCCGAAACGCATGAGCCTCACGGTAGTGGAGCTGGAGAAAACCTGGAGCGCCGGCAGGCACTGTCCAGGACATGAACGACGGACACCCGCGGCTGGCGGTGGTCACGGGCTCTGACCACTCGGCGGCCATGTTGATCGCCGAGCGAGCCTGTGCGCACCACGGCCTGGAGGTCGACGTGATCGATCTCGAGGCCGCGTGCCTGCCGGATCCGGCGCCCGGCCGGGCGTTGGTGCCGCCGGCCGTACACGATCTGATGCCTTGGCTCGCCGCGGCGGAGGGATTCGTGGTGGTCGCGGTCCGGACCCGGTCGTTGCGCAAGGCGGTGTTCTGGTGCGCCGAGGCGTGGCGGGGCAAGCCGGTCGCGCTCGTGAGCGATCCGGCGCTGCTGATCCCGTCGGCCGTCGATCGCATGCTCCTCAGACTTCTCAGACAGGAATTCTCATGAACAAGGCTGGACCCCGGCAGTGGTTCGGGCTCTCGATACTTCTGCTGCCCACCGTGCTGCTGTTCCTGGCGATGACGGTGCTCTTCCTGGCCACGCCGCAGATCGCGGCGGACCTGGACCCGAGCGGCGCGCAGCTGTTGTGGATCAACGACATCTATGGCTTCATGATGGCGGGCCTGCTCGTGGCGATGGGCACCGTGGGCGACCGCATAGGACGCAGGAAGGTGCTGTTGTTCGGCGCCGCGGCCTTCGGCGTGGCCTCGTTGCTGGCGGCGCTGGCGCCGAACGCGGAGCTGCTGATCGCGGCCCGCGCGGTGATGGGCGTGGGCGCGGCGGCGGTGATGCCCTCGACGTTGTCGCTGATCAGCAACATGTTCAAGGACGACAGGCAGCGCGGCACCGCCATCGGGCTGTGGGCGGCCTCGATCTCCGTCGGCGTGGCGATCGGCCCGCTGGTGGGCGGGCTGCTGCTGGAGGCGTTCTGGTGGGGCGCGGCCCTGCTCGCGGGCGTGCCGGTGATGGTGCTCGTGCTGGTGGGCGCGCCGTTCCTGATCCCCGAGTACCGTGCGCCGAAGACCGGCGGGCTGGACCCGCTGAGCGTGGTGCTGTCGATGGCGACGCTGCTGCCGATCGTGTACGGGGTGAAGGAACTGGCCAAGGCCGGTCCCGGCGTGGTCTCGCTGGGCACGCTCGCGGCCGGCCTGCTGTTCGGCGTGATCTTCGTGCGCAGGCAGCTGCGGCTGGAGAACCCGCTTCTGGACGTGCGGCTGTTCGCCGACAAGGTCTTCAGCGGCGCCCTGGGCGTGTTCATGCTGAGCGCGGTCGCGCTGGGCGGCGTGTATCTGCTGTTCACGCAGTACCTGCAGCTCGTGGCGGGGCTCTCGCCGCTGGAGGCGGGCCTGTGGATCCTGCCCGCGGCGCTCGCGCTGGTGGCCGTCTCGACGTTGTCGCCGGTCATCGCCCGCCGGGTACGGCCGGCGTACGTGATCAGCGGCGGCGCGTTCCTGTCGGTGATCGGCTACCTGCTGATGACCCAGGTCGGCAGCGTCGCCGGCCTGCCGATGCTGCTCACCGGCTTCTTCGTGCTCTACCCGGGCATCGCTCCGGCGATGGCGCTGAACACCGCTCTGGTGATCGGCTCGGCTCCGCCGGAGAAGGCCGGCGCCGCCTCCGCGGTGAACACCACCGCCAGCGACCTGGGCACCTCCCTGGGCGTCGCGGTGCTCGGCAGCGTGGGCACGGCCGTCTACCGTGCGGCGATGCCCGCCGGGGCGCCTGACACCCTCTCAGGGGCGCTGACGGCGGCCGAGAGCCTGCCGGGCCAGACCGGCGAGGCCCTGGTGGCCGCGGCGCGGGCCGCCTACACCGACGGGCTCAACGTGGCGGGCGGCATCGCGGCCGCTTTGGTGGCCGTGGCGATCGTCCTGTCGCTGACGATGCTCAGGAAGGTTCCGGCGACGAACACCCCGGCCGCCGACGCCGAGCCCGCGCCCGCCGAGCGCGAGGAGGCACTGGCTGTCTGAACCGCCGTGAAGCCCGGAGCCGTCAGCTCCGGGCTTCACCGCTGTCCAGCGCCGCCAGGATCTCCCGCACGGTCTCGTCCACGCTCAGGCCGCTGGAGTCGATCCAGTGCCCGATGCGCGGCGTCCGCGTCCTCAGCACCTGGTCGAGCTGGGCGACCGTCCAGTCGCCGTAGCCGGTCTTGGACCGCTCGCGCTCGCGCCGCTCGACGGACTCCGCCGAGGGCGCGAGCACCACGACGTGCAGCGGGCGGCTGCGGATCAGCTTGGTGACGGTCTCCAGCTCCGGACCCAGCACGACGTCCTGCAGAACCGGTGTGAACCCCGCCTCGAAGTAGCGGTCGGCCACCTCGGCGGCGATCGCGTAGCGCAGGCGGAGCTGGCGCCGCGCCTCCTCGGACGGCTCCGCCGACATCTCGGCGCGGCCGTTGACCACCATCGTGCGGAAGGCGTCGCCGCGTACGTGCGCCGACTTCGGCAGCCGCTCGGCCAGCGCCTGGGCGACCGTGGACTTGCCCGAAGCGGAGATACCGGTGATCAGGATGACCGCTCTCATGGGGACAAGAGGGTACGCACCCGGTCGGCCCCCACGGCCAGCAGGAGGGTCGGCAGCCGCGGACCCGTGTCCCGCCCGATCAGCAGGTGGTACAGCAGCGCGAAGAAGGCCCGCTGCGCCTGCTTCAGCTCGGGAGTCGGCTTGGCGTCCACCGGGAGGCCGGCCACGAGCTTCGGCACGCCGTACACCAGCGTGGTGAGCCCCTCGACCGACCAGTGCTCGTCGAGGCCGTCGAGCAGCAGGCGCACCGACGCGGCGCTGTCGCCGTCGAGCGCGCCGAGGCGTTCGGCGTCGGCGCTGTCGCGTACGCGGGTGCGCTGCTCGGCAGGCACCTGCGTGTCCACCCAGCGCTGGGCGCGGTCCAGCCGCGGGCGTACCTCCTCAAGGGCGGCGACGCCGTCGACGTCGGCCAGGATGCGCAGGGTCTGGCGCTCGTCGCCGGTGGTGATGTCGGCGATCGAGGCCAGCGTGCGGTAGGCGACCGGGTGGGGCGTGGCGGGCAGCGGCGCGACGGCGGTGGAGGTGGCGCGGGTGTGGGCGGCCTTCTCGGCGGGCAGGCCGCCGCCACCCGTGATCTTGCGGCCGAGCGCGTCCCACTCGTCGTAGAGGCGCTGGATCTCCTGGTCAAAGGCGATCTTGAAGGACTGCTCGGGCTTACGGCGGGCGTACAGCCAGCGCAGGACCGGGGCTTCCATGATCTCCAGGGCGTCGGCGGGGGTGGGCACGCCGCCCTTGGAGCTGCTCATCTTGGCCATGCCGGTGATGCCGACGAAGGCGTACATGGGGCCGATGGGCTGCGCGCCGCCGAAGACCTCGCCGACGATCTGCTCGCCCACGATCCACGCCGATCCGGGCGAGTGGTGGTCGACGCCCGAAGGCTCGAAGACCACTCCCTCGTACGCCCAGCGCATCGGCCAGTCGACCTTCCACACCAGCTTGCCCCGGTCGTGCTCGGCCAGCCGTACACTCTCGCCGAATCCGCACGCACACGTGTAGGCCAGCTCGGTGCTCTCGTCGTCGTAGGCCGTGACGGTGGTGAGGTCGCGCTCACAGAGCGCGCAGTAGGGCTTGTACGGCGAGTAGCGCTCGACGGCCTTGGTGCGGTACTGCTCCAGGATCGCGTCGATCTTGACCCGGTGTTCCATCGCGCGCAGGATCTGCTTGCGGTAGGCGCCGGCGGTGTAGCGCTCGGTCTGGCTGATGGCCTCGACCTCGATGCCGAGCTCGGCCAGCGCGGCGGTCAGCGGCGCCTTGAAGTGCTCGGCCCAGTTGGCGTGCTCGCTGCCGGGCGGCGCGGGCACGGAGGTCAGCGGCTTGCCGACGTGCTCGGCCCAGGACGGGTCGACACCGGCCGGTACGCGGCGGAAACGGTCGTAGTCGTCCCAGGACAGCAGGTGCACGCAGTCCCGCCCGCGGCGCCGGATCTCGTCGGCGACCAGGTGCGGGGTCATGACCTCGCGCAGGTTGCCCAGGTGGATCGGACCGGACGGGCTCAGGCCCGAGGCGCAGACGATCGGTTTGCCCGGTGCGCGACGATCCGCCTCGGCGATGACATCGTCTGCGAACTTGGCGACCCAGTCTGCGATCATCGGCCCATTCTGGCAGCCGGGGGCCGCCACACGAGCGTGATCAGGAAGTACAGCAGGCCGCCGAGCACGAGCGCCACGACGACGCCCACGTTGGCCGCGCCGAACGTGCCGGCCCGCATCGACTCGCTCATGAGGAAGCCGACGACGTTGGCGATGTTCGGGTCGGCGGAGGTGATCAGGCCGAGCCCGGTGAGCGAGGCGGCCACGAGCGCGATCAGGCCCGGCCAGTTGAAGGCCGGTCCGCCGGCGCGCAGCAGCCCCTCGTCGTACCGGCTGCCGCGACGCCACATGTCGACCAGGAAGACCGCGACCCAGGCGGCCATGACCACCCCGATGATCGACAGGAACGCCTGGAAGGTGGCCAGGAAGTTGCCCGAGACGAACAGCAGGTAGTAGCCGCCGAGGATCATCAGCACCCCGTCGAACAACACGGCCAGGTGCCGCTTCACCGGTACGCCCAGCGCCAGCATGGACAGCCCTGACGAGTAGATGTCCATGATCGCCCCGGCCAGGAACCCGCCGATCGCGGCCAGCAGGTACGGCAGCAGGAACCACGTCGGCAGCGCGGCGGCCAGCGCTCCGACGGGGTCGGCGGCGGCCGACTCGGCCAGCTTGGGGTCGCCGCCCGCCAGCAGCACGCCGAACACCAGCAGGACCATCGGCGGCAGCGCGCCTCCCAGCGTGGTCCAGAGCGTGATCGCCGAGCCTTTGGAGCGGGCGGGCAGGTACCGGGAGTAGTCGGCGCCGCAGTTGACCCAGCCGAGGCCCAGCAGGGTCATCGCGAAGATCACGCCGCCCGCCCAGGCTCCGGGGCCGCCGGTCGAGGGCAGGGAGAGGCCCAGCTTGGGCAGCATGAGCGCCATGTAGACGACCGTCAGGACGATGAAGGCATAGGTCAGGTACCGCTGGACGGTCATGATCATGGCGTGGCCGTACACGCCGACGGCGATCGTGACCAGGGCGGCGACCGCGAAACAGATCGCCAGCGCGCTCGTCTGGCCGAGGCCCGGCGCGAGCCGGGTCAGGATGGCGGCGCCGCCCTGCGCGGAGAGCGTGACCAGGACGGTCTCCCAGCCGACGTTCGAGACGTAGGACAGCAGCGCGGGCAGTTTGTTGCCCTGCACGCCGAACGCGGCGCGGCCGAGCGTCATCGTCGGCACGCCGGACCGGGCTCCGCCGATGGCCACGAGGCCGACCAGCCCGAACGAGAGAAGGTAGCCGAGCGCCCCGGCGGCGATCGCGGGCACCACGCCGAGCCCGAGCCCGACGATGTAGACGCCGAAGGCGATGCCGAACAGGGACAGGTTCGCGGCCGCCCAGGGCCAGACCAGGTCGAAGGGTTTGCCGTGACGCTCTTCCGGCGGCACCGCGTTGATGCCGTTTCGCTCGACGGTCATCGTCATAGGCGGAGATTACAACCGCGTGTTCTGGTCGTGCAGGAGGAGCCACGTGTCGCCGACACGGGTGAAGACGAGGCTGACGAGGTTGCGCGCGTGGTAGTCGCCCTCGTGGTAGTCGGCCTCGTAGACCGAGACCAGGGTGCCCTCGGTCTCCTTTTCCCAAATCCGGCACATTTTCTGTGTCCAGTCAAGCTCGGAGAACCACTCGCGGTGGAACTCCAGGACGGCCTCGCGGCCTTCGAGCGTCTTGCCGTTCGGGAGGACCACGATCACGTCGTCGTGCAGGGTCTCCGCGTAGGCCTCCAGATCACGGCCGGCGATGGCGGCGAGGTGCGCTTCTATCGTTTTCTGGGCAGAAATCATGATCTAAGGTTATAGATCCTTTGCACGTGCAAGGCAATGTCAAGCCGCCTGCAGGCACCTGGGGAGACCTTGCTCACATGAAGCTCTCCGCCAGCGTCACCGTCGTGGTCCCGGCAATGAACGAAGCCGAGAACCTGCCCCACGTCTTCGCAACGCTGCCCTCCTGGATCGACGAGGTCATCCTGGTGGACGGCAACTCGACCGACGACACCGTCGCGGTCGCCCGCAGGCTCCGTCCGGACCTTCACG
This sequence comes from Nonomuraea sp. NPDC050540, assembly GCF_044457485.1. Lineage (NCBI taxonomy): Bacteria > Bacillati > Actinomycetota > Actinomycetes > Streptosporangiales > Streptosporangiaceae > Nonomuraea > Nonomuraea sp. NPDC050540. The sequence goes on along the minus strand of NZ_JBITHA010000004.1, from coordinate 351,201 downwards.
TCGTCACGCAGACCGGCAGAGGCAAGGGCAACGCCCTCATCGCCGGTTTCGCCGCCGCCAAGGGCGACATCATCGTCATGATCGACGCGGACGGCTCCACCGACGGCCGCGAGATCGGCCTGTTCGTCGAGGCCCTGATCGAGGGCGCCGACTTCGCCAAGGGCTCGCGCTACGCGCCCGGCGGCGGCTCCAGCGACATCAGCGTGCTGCGCTCGTTCGGCAACCGTGTCCTGACCGGCCTGACCAACATGCTCTATGGAACGCGCTACACCGACCTCTGCTACGGCTACAACGCGTTCTGGGCCAGGCACCTCGACGCGATGGCGCTCGACTGCGACGGCTTCGAGATCGAGACGCTGATGAACGTGCGGGCCGCCCAGGCCGGGCTGCTCATCCAGGAAGTGCCGAGCCACGAGCACTGCCGCATCCACGGCGAGAGCAACCTGCACGCCGTACGCGACGGCTGGCGCGTGCTGAAGACGATCCTGCGCGAGCGCAACCGGGGACTGGTCGCCGCTCCGGCGCCTAGTAGCCTCGGATCATGCGCTATATCGTGATCGGCGCCGGCGCCGTTGGCGGCACCATCGGGGCCAAGCTCTTTCAGGGCGGCCATGATGTGCTGCTGATCGCCCGCGGCGCCCACTACGAGTCCCTCCGCGCGAGCGGCATGAAACTGATCTCCCCGTCCGGCGTGGAGACGCTGGACATCCCGGTGGCCGACGGCCCCGTCCCCACCGGCGACGACGACGTGATCGTCCTGGCGACCAAGTCGCAGGACACCGTCGCCGCCCTGGACCCGTGGTCGCGCGACCTGCCGGTCGTGCTGGCCCAGAACGGCGTCTGCAACGAACCCGTCGCCCTGCGAAGGTTCGAGCGCGTCTATGGCATGTGCGTCTGGCTGCCCGCCCTGCACCTGGAGCCGGGCGTGGTCATCTCGTACGGCGCGCCGCACCCCGGCATGCTGCACGTCGGATGTTATCCACAGGGTGTGGACGAGTTGGCGGCCGAGGTGACCGACGATCTCACCCGGAGCGGGTTCGTGGCGCGGGCCGTACCGGATGTGATGCGGTGGAAGCACGGCAAACTGCTCGGCAACCTCGGCAACGCGGCCGAGGCCCTGTGCGAGCCCGGCGGCTTCGGCGACATCCACCAGCAGGCCAGAACCGAGGCGATGGGCCTGCTCGACGCGGCCGGGATCGCCTTCACCACCCAGGACGACGAACGGCGCGTGCGCGGCCACCTCGTGGACCTCGCCCCGATCGACGGCGTCGCCAGAGGCGGCGGCTCGTCCTGGCAGAGCCTGGCCAGAGGCGCGGGCAGCATCGAGGCCGACTACCTCAACGGCGAGATCGTGCTGCTGGCGCGCGAGCTCGGCCGGCCGGCGCCGGTGAACGAGGTGCTGCAGCGCGAGGCCAACCGGGCGGCCCGCGAGAAGCTGCCGCCCGGCTCGATGCCCGTGGCCAAGCTTCGGGCGCTCATCGACGAGCGTTCCGCAGCCGTATCCCGCTGAACTCCAGCGTGCTGGCGGTGACCTCGTTCCAGAACGGCCAGAGGTTGTCCAGCACGCGAAGCTGGATCCCCGCCTCCTCGTGCAGGTCGATGAGGTCGGTGACCGGCTCGGGCGGGCCGAGCGGCAGCACGGGGACCTGGGCCACGACCGCGTGCGGCGGGTCGCCGATGGGCTCGAAGGGGCCGGCGGGCAGGCGGTAGGCGAACAGCCGGACTTCCATGATCGCCTTGAGCCAGCCGTACTCGATCGCGTGCACGCGCTCGCCGGAGCCCGCGCCGATGATCCGCTCGGCGTCGCGCTCGGTCGTGCGCGCGCCCTTCCACGCCATCGCCCTCGGGCAGGCGCGCGGGAACCAGTAGTCGGGGCAGCGTTCCGGGCCGACGGCCCAGACGTACGACTCGCGCTGTACCGAGGTCTTCGCGACATGCGGCACGAACTGCTTGATTGTCGGGTCTTCCGAGAAGTGCAGCACCTGTCCTGGTCCGGGTCTCATGTAACCATCCTGATGGTCTGACCGGCCGAAAGCCGAGCGACACGGCAGAGGTCCCGCATATCGCGGCCCTGTCGGGGCAGTGCGACGGTCGAGGTGAGTTCAGATGATCGTTTTGGGTCTTGTCCTAGTCCTGATCGCCACGGGCGCGATCGTGGTCGCGTCGATGGAACCGAGCGCCACCGCCACCGACGCCTCCTTCACCGTGTTCGGCTACGGCTTCGCGCCGAACCATCTGGAGATGTTCGTCGCGGGCGCCGTCGTCGCGGCGGTGCTGCTGCTGGGCATCGCGATGGTCAACTCCGGCTCCCGCCGCGCGGCCAAGCGCCGCAGGGCGCTGCGGCACAACCGCTCCGAGGCCGTCCGGCTGGAGGAGGAGAAGCGCGAGCTCGAACGCAAACTGGAGCGCGAGCGCCACTCCGAGGACCAGTTGGTCGCCGGAGCACCGGCCCAGCGACGGCCGGAGGATCGCCCGGCATAACCCCATTTATCCGGGTGTTCGGTGTATCGTGCGAGGCGCTCTCATCGTGCACCCGGAGGTCGGATGCCCCCCCAGCGTGGCCGCCCCATTGCGCTCAAGCTCCTCGTCCTGCTCTTCGTCCCGCTCATCTCGCTGGTGGGCCTGTGGGCGTTCGCCGCAGGGCTGACCGGTGGCGACGGACTGCGCCTCCTGGAGATCAACAAACTGGTCACCAACCTGTCCGACCCGGCCGAGCAGGTCGTCGTCCAGCTCCAGCAGGAGCGGCACCTCTCCGTCGAGCACGTCTCGGGAAAGCGGCAGAGCGCGCAGGTGGCCAAGCAGCGGGGGCTGACCGACCGGGCGCTGACCCGCTTCCACCGGCTCGCCGCCGAGCAGCGGGACATCTCCCCCGAGATGGACACCCAGCTGCGCGGCCTCAACACCGCCCTCGAGCAACTGCCCGACATCCGGCGCATCACCTCCGGCGGCGCCCCGCGCGCCCTCGACGTGATCATCGGCTACAACCGGATCGTCGACGCCGTCTACCGTCTGCACGACGCCATGGTCCTGGTCCCCGACACCTCGCTCTACCGGCAGGCGCACGCCGTCACCATGCTCGGCGAGGCCAAGGAACTGCTCGCCCGCGAACGAGCCGTCGTCGTGGTCGTGCTGGCCGCGGGCAAGGTCGGCAAGGCCGAGCGCGAGGCGTTCACCGGGATGGTGGCCACCCGGCGGCTGCTCTACACCCAGGCGCTGGCCCAGCTCGATCCCGGGTTGCGGCTGCCGTACGAGAGCCTGACCCAGGGGCCCGCCTACCGCGAGTTCCTCGAACTCGAGGACCTCCTGCGCGGCCCGGCCACCGTCAACGGCCTGCCCGCGGGCGCGGCCACCTGGCCCACCGACGCCGACAACCTGTGGGCCGCCGTCGAGCGCAACCAGACCTTCGCCGTCCAGGGCATCGTGGCCCGGGTCAACCCGGCGGCCAACGCCATCCTGATCAAGATCGGCATCGCGGGCGGCGTCGGGCTGCTCGCCGTCATCGCCTCCGTCGCGCTGTCCCTGCGTTTCCGCCGCCGTCTCGTCCGCGAGCTCGCCGCCCTCCGCGCCGCCGCCGCCGAGCTGGCAGAGGTACGGCTGCGCGGCCTCGTCCAGCGGTTGAAGGCCACCACGACCCAGGCGCCCGAGCCGGTCCAGGTCATCCCGCTGGAGGTCGCTGCCAACACCTCCGAGGTGCGCGACATCATGCAGGCGTTCAACAGCGTGCAGTCCACCGCGGTGGAGGCCGCCGTCGGCCAGGCCAGGCTCCGCCACGGCGTCAACCAGGTCTTCGTCAACCTCGCCCGGCGCAACCAGTCGCTGCTGCACCGCCAGCTCCTTCAGCTCGACAGCATGGAGCGGGGCGCGGAGGACCCCGAGGCGCTGGCCGACCTGTTCAAGCTCGACCACCTGACCACGCGCATGCGCAGGCACGCGGAAAGCCTCATCATCCTGTCGGGACAGGCGCCGGGACGCGGCTGGCGCAACCCGGTCCCGATCCTCGACGTGCTGCGCGCCGCCGTCGCCGAAGTGGAGGAGTACCAGCGGGTGGAGATCCTCCAGCCGCCCCCGCTCGCGCTGTCCGGCGCCGCGGTCACCGACGTCGCCCACCTCGTCGCCGAACTGGTGGAGAACGCCACGCTGTTCTCGCCGCCGCAGACCCGCGTGGACCTGCGCAGCACGACCACGCCGCACGGGCTGACCATCGAGATCGAGGACCGCGGCCTCGGCCTGCAACGCGCCGAGATCGACGAGCTCAACGCGCGGCTGGAGGAGACGCCCGAGTTCGACCTGGCGCAGAGCGACCGGCTCGGGCTGTTCGTGGTGGCGCGGCTGGCGGCCAGGCATGACATCAGGGTCCGGCTCGGACCCTCACCGTACGGTGGCCTGACCGCCCTCGTCGCGCTGCCCTCCGGACTGCTGCACGAGCACGCGCCGCTGGTCAGCCGGTGAGGCCGCTGACCTGAAGCGTCAGCCCGTGACCTGGAGCAGGGCCGCGTCCTTGGTGCCCGCGGGCTCGGCCAGGCGGCGTACCTCCTTGCCGTTCCGGTCGAGGATGACGATCTTGCCGGCCGTCCTGACCACCATGCTGCCGTCGGGCCGGTAGAACGCGCCGGTCAGCTTGCCCTTCACCGGGATGGCCCGCTTCTTGCCCGAGGCCGTGTCCAGGAGCACCGGCGTGAACGCCGAGGGCCAGGTGCCGTCGCCCGGCGTCTCCGGGTCGGACGGGACCTGCACGACCGCCCTGCTCCCGTCGGGCGACAGGCTCTGCACGTGGGTGATCGACTTGACGCCCTTGACCCTGTCGTCCTTGCCGGTCTCCGTGTCGAGCAGGTAGAGGGCGTCGGCCTCGCCGGTGTACCCGGCCAGGTAGCGGCCGTCGGCCGACCACGCCAGGTGGCAGACGCCCTTGGTCGAGCCGAGCTTGCGCGCGCCGGTGCCGTCGGCCCCGACCGCCATGACCGTCTCGCCCTTGACGTAGGCGACCTGCTTGGAGTCGGCCGACCAGGTCGGCGTCAGGCAGGGCGTGCCGCCCTGGAGCTTCGTCGCGACCGTGGTGAGCGTGCGGCCCGCCCTCACGACCAGCTTGCCGTTGCCGGTGATCCAGGCCGCCTTGCGGCCGTCGGGCGCCGCCGCCATCTGCGGCATCACGCCCGTGCCGGCCAGCGTGCGCCAGCCCTCGCCCTTCTCGTACGCCCGGACCTTGCCGTTCTTGTCGTAGGAGAAGTAGACCAGCTTCTCCTGTGCCGCCGTGGCCGCCTGGGCCGTCACCGGCACGACCAGCGCGGCGCTCAGCACGGCACCCGCCAAGACCTTCATGGAATTCCCCCGCTCAATGGAACTGTCCCCTCCTTGATGTCACAGCTGGACGAAGGGTTCGGGGAAATGTGACGTGGCGAGCAGCGTGTGTCGCGCGCGCACCCGGGCGACCTGCTCCAGACGGGTCTTGGCCGCCAGGTCGGAATCGTCGTCGTAGACGTAGCGGATCGACGGGTCGGCCAGCTGCGCCGGGTGGTGGAGGATGTCCCCGAACACGGTGACGCCTTCGGTCTCGACGATCTGGTGGCCGGCGGTGTGGCCGGGCGTGAGCCGTACCCACAGGCCGGGGGAGATCTGCGTATCGCCGTCGACGACGTGCAATCCGTCGCCGAGAGGGTCGAGGACGGCGGTCCTGATCGTGTCGGAGACGGCCTCGACCTCGGCGCGCTGGACCACGTGGCGGGCGTTGGCGAAGACGGGCGTGCCCCCGGTCACCGAGCCGCCGCAGTGGTCGCTGTGCAGGTGTGTGATGACGACCGCGTCCACGTCCTCGGGCGCGGCGCCGGCTGCGGCCAGTTCGGCGAGCAGGCGGCCGGGCACCGGCGCCCAGGCCGCGGCGGGCGAGTCGGCCGCGCCGACGCCCGTGTCCACGAGCGTGAGCCGGCCGTCCCGCCCGCGCAGCAGGTAGCAGTGGAAGTGCAGGATCCACGGGCCCTCGTCGGCGTGCGCGCCGGGGAAGGTCTCCAGGAACGGCAGGCGGAGAGCCGGGCCCATGGGGCCGACGGCGTCGCACAGTGGTGTGATCTCGACGCCTGCCACGGTCGTCGATGGGTGGGGCATCCGCCCAGATTAGGGCTAAGCGGCCACCGAGTGCCTGGCGACGTAGTCGTTCTCCAGGTCCGCGGCGTAGACGGCGCGGCGGCACGTGGAGCAGCGGTACATGATCGGGCCCTCGTCGAGCTCGGTCTGACACCTCGGGCACTGGGTGCTGGTCATGATGGCGGTCCCCCTAGGACGTTCTCTCACATCTATGAAAGCCTCAGCGGATTGCAGCGGCCCTGCAGCCCGCTTGACACGTTGTACGCCGTTGTGCTTCACACCTGGGGGGCGAACAAGCGAAGACCCCCCGGGAATAGCACCGAAGGGCTAGACGTTCTGGGGATCGGAACGTGTGATACGTTTCGAGCAGCGTCGAGCTCATGGCTCCGCTGCACTCCCCTTTCGGTGGCCCCGCCCGTGTTGAGGGTCCGGCCCACCGTCTATCAACACCTTAGCCGACCTGCGTCGGCATGCCCTCAAGGAGGGTCATCATGTCTGTCCAAACCATTCCCCGGCAGCGGTCACAAGCCCCCGCCCGGCAGGTCACCGGCCTGCTGGACATCCGCGGGAAGACCGCCCACCTCGGCGATCTGCGCATCGCCGCCGACCGGGCTCAGCAGCTCGGGCTGCGACACGGCGACCAGGTCGTGGCCGTCGCGTCCGGCGCCAAGCTGACATCGGTCGAGAGCGTCAACGGCCGCGCCGGCTGGCGCGAGCGTCCGCACTTCGCCGACCTCACCCCCATCTTTCCCACGGAACGGCTCGCCATCGAGACCGACTCCCTGACCACCCGCGTCATCGACCTGTTCGCGCCCATCGGCAAGGGCCAGCGCGGGCTCATCGTGGCGCCGCCCAAGGCCGGCAAGACCATGGTCCTGCAGGCGCTGGCCGCGGCCGTCACCGCCAACCACCCCGAGATCCACCTCATCGTGCTGCTCGTCGGCGAGCGTCCCGAAGAGGTGACCGAGATGCGTACCACGATCGCGGGCGAGGTCTACTCCTCCACCTTCGACCATCCCGACCAGGAACACACCGCGGTCGCCGAACTCGCCATCGAGCGCGCCAAGCGCCTGGTGGAGCAGGGCGAGGACGTGGTCGTGCTGCTCGACTCGCTGACGCGGCTCGGGCGGGCGTACAACAACCTCTCGCCCGGCACCGGGCGCGTGCTGACCGGCGGGCTGGCCGCCGCCGCCCTCTACCCGCCCAAGCGCTTCTTCGGCGCCGCGCGCAACGTGCTCGACGGCGGCTCGCTCACCATCCTCGCCACCGCCCTGGTCGGCACCGGTTCCAGGCTGGACGACAGCCTGTACGAGGAGTTCAAGGGCACCGGCAACAGCGAGATCCACCTGACCAGGGACCTGGCCGAGAAGCGCCTGTTCCCCGCCGTCGACCTCGACGCCTCCGGCACGCGCCGCGAGGAGATCCTGCTCGACGGCCAGGAACGGCGGATCGTGTGGAAGCTGCGCCGCATGCTCACCTCGCTCGACCGGGGCAAGGGCACGGAACTGCTCATCGACAAGCTCCGCGAGACTCCCTCCAACGCGGCCTTCCTCCTGCAGGCCGCCGCCTCCTGAGGTCCACAATGGACGGATGCTCGCCGACGCCGTCCCGTACCTCGTCTGCCCCGTCTGCAGGGGCGCGCTCGAACTGCTGCCGGGCACGGTGCGGTGCGCCTCCGGTCACGCCTTCGACATCGCACGCCAGGGGTACGTGAGCCTGCTGACCGGCTCGAAGCCGCCGGGCACCGCCGACACGCCCCAGATGGTCGCCTCCCGGGAGGCGTTCCTGGGCTCCGGCCACTACGCGCCGCTCGCCGGCGAACTGGCCTCGATCTGCTCCGGCGCCTCGGTCGTCGTGGACGCGGGGGCCGGGACCGGCTACTACCTCGCACGAGCGCTGGACCCCTCCGCCGTCGGGATCGCCTTCGACATCTCCAAGCACGCGGTGAAGCGGGCCGCTCGCGCGCACGAGCGGGCCGGGGCGTTCGTCGGTGACGTGTGGCAGCCGCTGCCGATCGCCGACGGCGTCGCCGACGTGGTGCTCGACGTCTTCGCACCGCGCAACGGGCCGGAGTTCGCCCGCATCCTGCGTGCGGGCGGCCGGCTGGTCGTGGTGACGCCCGCGAGCGGGCACCTGCGGCCGCTGGTCGAGGAGCTCGGGCTGCTCACGGTCGACGAGGACAAGCGTGAGCGGGTGGCGCGCGGTCTGCCGGACTTCACCCTGGCCGGACAGAGCCTGCTCGCTTACGATCTTGAGCTGGGCCCGGACGAGGTCGCGGAAGTCGTCCGCATGGGCCCGAGCGCCTGGCATCTGGAGGATGATGTTCTCCGGGCCAGGATTTCCCGGCTCTTCGCTGAGAAAAACCTGGGGAAAGTGTCAACCCAAGTGGCATTTGAACTGTCTATCTTCGTGACAGGACCACGATCAAGGCCCGTTCCTTGACGGACATATGCGACCCGTGTTACTGATGGGGTATTTAGTCCGAAATTCCCCCACATTCCTCAAGTATTTCCGCGACACAGGCGCAATACTGGACGCCAACCGCGCCCGGGAAGCGCGCGGTGCCAGAGGGAGGGGACGCGCCGGATGAAGGCGGAGGAACGCTGGCAGGCCAGGTTCCGGGCGCCGAGAATGACGTTGCCCACGTGGGCGCGCCAGGCCCCGAACCGCTCGATCTACAGGAGCAACGCCACCGGAACCTGGGAGCTCTACGCCTGGGACCGCACCGCCGGAGTCACCCGCCAGGTCACCGAGCAGCCCAAAGGCACCGCCCACGCCGCCATCGACCCCACCGGCCAGTGGATCTACTGGTTCGCCGACCCCGAGGGCGACGAGCTCGGCGGGTGGATGCGGCAGCCGTTCAACGGCGGGCCGGACGAGCCCGTCGACCCGTCCATCCGCGCGGGCCACCCCGGCGGCATCATGCTCTCGGCCACCGGCGCCGCCGCCATCAGCCTCGCCGGCGAGGGCTCCTTCCGCATCCATCTGGTCCAGCCCGGCGAACCCACCACGCTCCTCTACGAGCACACCGAGGCCGGCTGGGTCGCCGACATCTCCCTCGACGGCTCCCTCATCGCCATCAACCACGGCGAGTACGGCGACTTCCGCCGCCCCGCGCTGCGCGTCGTGCGCCCCGGCGGCGACACCGTCGCCGAGCTCTACGACGGCCCCGACAAGGGCGTGGTCGGCCTCAGATTCGCCCCCATCATGGGCGATCGCCGCCTGCTCACGCTCCACGAGCGCCGCAGCCGCCACGAACCGCTGGTCTGGGACCCGGCCTCCGGCGAACAGCGCGAGATCTGGCTCAAGGACCCGGGCGACCTCAACGCCGAGTGGTACGCCGACGGCCGCGCCCTGCTCATCACCCGCGAGGACCGCGCCCGCAGCTACCTCCACCGCTACGACCTGGGCGGCGGCGGCCTCACCCCGATCGAGACCCCGCACGGCGTGATCGACGAGGCGTCGCCGCGCCCCGGCGGCCACGTGGAGTACTCCTGGTCGAGCGGCTCGCGTCCGCCCGTGGTGCGTTCCAGCAACGGGCAGGTCGTGATGAACCCGGCCGGTCCTCCCGCCCCGCCCAGCGTCCCGGTCGAGGACATCGACGTCGAGGGCCCCGGCGGCCGCATCCACGCGCTCATCTCCCGCCCGGAGAACGGCGCCGCGCCGTACCCGACCGTGTTCCTGCTGCACGGCGGCCCGACCGCGCAGGACCGCGACTCCTACTCGCCCGAGGTCGCCGCGTGGGTGGACTCGGGCTACGCGGTGGTGCGGGTCAACTTCCGCGGCTCCACCGGCTACGGCACCGCCTGGCGCGACGCCCTGCACGCCGACGTCGGGCACATCGAACTGGCCGACGTCGCGGCCGTGCGCGAGTGGGTGGTGGCGCGCGGCGTCGCCGACCCGGAGCGGCTGGTGCTCTCCGGCACCGCGTGGGGCGGCTTCCTGGCGCTGCTCGGCATGGGCGTCCAGCCCGACCACTGGCGGGCCGGCATCGCCGCGGTCCCGATCGCCTGCCACCAGACCTGCTACGAGGACGAGACGGAGAGCCTGCGCGCCTACCAGCGCTCGCTGTTCGGCGGCTCCCCGGACGAGCAGCCGGAACGCTACACGGCCAGTTCGCCCATCACCTACGTCGACCGGGTGAAGGGACCCGTGCTGATTCTCGCGGGCGAGAACGACACACGCTGTCCTTTGCGGCAGATCGAGAAGTACGTGGCGAAACTCGCCGAGCATGGGCGCGAGCATGAGATCTACACCTATGACGCGGTGCGGGGCTCACTCGTGGTGTCGGAGCGCATTGCGCAAATGGCACTCCAGTTGGATTTCGCCCGGAAACATACTCGCCATTAGGTCTGGCATAAAGAGAGTCAGCGCGCACGCAGAACGAGGATGGCCAGGTCGTCGGCGCTGGGCTCGGGAGCGTAGTCCTCGGCCGCGCGGCGGATGCGCTCGGCCACGGCGCGCGCCGACAGTCCCACGCACTCGGCCAGCAGCTTGGCCAGCCCGCCGCCGTCGTCCAGCAGCCGTCCGCCACTGCGACGCTCCGTCACCCCGTCCGTGACCGCCAGCAGCACGTCGCCGTGGTCGAGATGGATGGTGTCGGCCTCGAACTGCACCTCGGAGAAGACGCCGAGCAGCGACTGCGGCGTGGTGACCGCCTCCACGACCCCGCTCGGCTTGAGGCGCAGCGCCTCGGGGTGACCGGCCGACACCAGGCGTACCTCCAGGCCGCTCGGCATCGGCGTGATGTCGCCGTGGAGCAACGTGAGGAAGCGGGCCCGCTCCCCCTCCTCCAGGATGGCCTGGTTGAGGCGGCCCAGGACGGCGGCCACGCCGTAGCCCTCGCGGGCCAGCAGGCGCAGCGTGTGACGGGCCAGGCCGGTCACGGCGGCGGCCTCGGGGCCGGTGCCGCAGACGTCGCCGATGGCGAAGCGCCAGGAGTCCTCGGCCGCGAACAGGTCGTAGAAGTCGCCACCGACCTCGTTGGCCTCGCCCGCGGGCTCGTAGACGACGCCGTAGTCGAGGCCCGGGACCTCGGGCTCGTTGGGCGGCAGGAGGCTGCGCTGCAAAGCCCGGTTGGCGGCGGCCTGCTGGGCGTACAGGCGGGCGTTGTCCATCGCGAGCGCGGCGCGGCGGGCGATGTCGTCGGCGAACTGCACGACCTCGTCGGGGAAACGGTCGGTACGGCCGAGGCACATCATGCCGAGCTGACGGCCACGCGCGGTGAGCGGAACGGCGAGGACCTGCGAGCCGTCGAGATGGACGATGGAGGTGGCGCGCGTGTCGGCCTCGTCGATGCCGATCCCGGCGAGCTCCTCGCGCAGCCCGTCGATGCGGGCCTCGTCGGCGTGCCACAGGTACGCCAGCCGCAGCGGCCCGACCGCGCCGTCGGTGGTGTAGACGCCGCACCAGCTCGACAGCCTGGGCACGACGATCTGGGCGATGATCGCGGGCACCATGTCGGGGTCGAGCGTGCCGGCGAGAAGGTCGCTGGCATCGGCCAGGAAGCCCAGCCAGTGGGGTCCCCTGGAGGTGTCCTCCGACCATTCGGCCGCGACTCTCTCCGACGAACCCGGTAGCGTGAGCCTTGCCCAATGGACACGGGAATCGCCCGCGAAGGTGATCCCCCACTCCTCCACCTCGACCGAAGGACCCTTCGGGTCGGCCTGGGGAGCCGTACGCTGCCGCAGCTCGACCTGCACCGCGTCGCCGAAATGTTTCCAGATCACCTCGAACGGCTCGTCAGCGACCTGAGCTGCCAGCTCACCGGCGATCTGCTCCGCGTCCGGCAGCACGGCGGCGACCGCCCAGGCGGTCATCACCTCGAGAGTGAACCTCCTGGCCGCGGGCACGGCTGACTCACCCGGCGCGAACGTCGCGGCGAGCAGCGCGTGGGGAGATGCAGTCATCCCACCGTGCCTACCACAATTACCGCTGACATGGGGTAAATCCAAGGACAGGACTACGAGCTACTCATCGTGACAGACTTGAATCACTCGCGGCGGCACCCCGGGAGTGAAGGAGGCCCCATGACCACGGCCAAGATCGCGCCGAATCCGGAGGAGAGGACCTACACCGAGGCGGACCTAGTACCGATCTTGGAGACCCTCTTCTCCTGGCGCGACGGCGACTTCCGACGTCGTGTCCCGCATGCTCCCGCGGGCATACTCAGCGAGGTGCGGCTGCTGCTCAACGAGGTGGCCGACCGGCGCGAGCATCTGGCGAACGAGCTGGTGCGCGTCCGCAAGGAAGTGGTCAAGGAGGGCCGGTTCGGGGAACGGCTGACGCCGGGCCCCGGCGTCGGGGCCTGGGCCGAGAGCGTCGAGTCCGTGAACATGCTGATCGACGCGCTGGTGAGCCCGGTCAGCGGCGCCGCCGACGTGATCGACGCCGTCGCCAAGGGTGACCTGTCACGGCGCATCGACCTCGACCGCTCGGCCAGAGGCGAGGTACGCAGGCTGGGCAAGGCCATCAACGGCATGGTCGACCAGCTGGCGCTGTTCAACTCCGAGGTGACCAGGGTGGCCCGCGAGGCGGGCACCGAGGGGCGGCTGGGCGGCAGCGCGAACCTGCGCGGCATGTCGGGAAGCTGGCGCGACCTCACCGAGGCCGTGAACACGATGTCCTCGCGCGTGGCCGCGCAGGTGCGCGACATCGCGGTCGTGACCACCGCGGTGGCCAAGGGCGACCTGAGCCGCAAGGTGACGGTCGACGCGGTCGGCGAGATGTTCGAGCTCAAGAACACCGTGAACACGATGGTCGACCAGCTCTCGGCGTTCGCGGAAGAGGTGACCCGAGTCGCCCGCGAGGTGGGCACCGAGGGTCAGCTGGGCGGCCAGGCGCAGGTGAGCGGCGTGTCCGGGGTCTGGAAGGACCTCACGGACAACGTGAACTTCATGGCCAACAACCTGACCTCCCAGGTCCGCAGCATCGCGACCGTGGCGACGGCGGTGGCGCAGGGCAACCTGTCCAAGAAGATCACCGTCGACGCCGAGGGCGAGATCCTGGAGCTCAAGGAGACCATGAACACCATGGTCGACCAGCTCTCGTCCTTCGCCGACGAGGTGACCCGAGTCGCCCGCGAGGTCGGCACCGAGGGCAAGCTGGGCGGCCGTGCCGAGGTGAAGGGCGTCTCCGGCGTCTGGAAGGACCTCACCGACAACGTCAACTCGATGGCCAACAACCTGACCTACCAGGTACGCAACATCGCCCAGGTCACCACGGCCGTCGCCAACGGCGACCTCACCCGCAAGATCGACGTGGACGCCCAGGGCGAGATCCTGGAGCTGAAGTCGACCATGAACACGATGGTCGACCAGCTCTCGTCCTTCGCCTCCGAGGTCACCCGAGTCGCCCGCGAGGTGGGCACCGAGGGCCAGCTGGGCGGCCAGGCCCAGGTACGCGGCGTGTCCGGGGTCTGGAAGGACCTCACCGAGAACGTGAACTTCATGGCCAACAACCTCACCTCCCAGGTGCGGCAGATCGCGGCCGTCTCCTCAGCGGTGGCCCAGGGCAACCTGTCCAAGAAGATCACCGTCGACGCGCAGGGCGAGATCCTCCAGCTCAAGGACACCCTCAACACGATGGTCGACCAGCTGTCGTCCTTCGCCGACGAGGTGACGCGAGTCGCCCGCGAGGTCGGCACGCAGGGCCAGCTGGGCGGCCAGGCACGGGTGCAGGGCGTGTCCGGTGTGTGGAAGGACCTCACCGACAACGTCAACTTCATGGCCAACAACCTGACCTACCAGGTGCGCAACATCGCCGAGGTCACCACGGCCGTCGCCAACGGCGACCTCACCCGCAAGATCGACGTGGACGCCCAGGGCGAGATCCTCGCACTCAAGACCACCATCAACCGGATGGTCGACCAGCTGTCGTCCTTCGCCTCCGAGGTCACCCGAGTCGCCCGCGAGGTCGGCTCGGAAGGCCGCCTCGGCGGCCAGGCTCGCGTCGAAGGCGTCGAAGGCACCTGGAAGCGGCTGACCGAGTCCGTGAACGAGCTGGCCGGCAACCTCACCACACAGGTACGCGCCATCGCCACCGTGACCAGCGCCGTGGCCCAGGGCGACCTGACCCGCTCCATCGCCGTCGAGGCGCAGGGCGAGCTGGCGGAGCTCAAGGACAACGTCAACTACATGGTGGCCAACCTCCGCGAGACCACCCAGGCCAACCAGGAGCAGGACTGGCTCAAGTCCAACCTGGCCCGCATCTCCCGGCTCATGCAGGGCCACCGCGACCTGTTCGAGGTGGCCAAGCTGATCATGAGCGAGCTGACGCCGCTCGTCTCCGCCCGCTACGGCGCCTTCTACGGCCGCGCCCCCGAGGGCGAGCACGACCTCGTCCTCATCGGCGGCTACGGCGTCCGCCCCGACCGCGGCCCGCGGCAGATGTTCGCCATCGGCGAGGGCATGGTCGGCCAGGCGGCGGCCGAGGGCAGGCACATCATCCTCGACAACGTGCCGGCCGCCTTCATCACCATCGACAGCGGCCTGAGCTCCTCCACGCCGGCGCAGATCGTGGTGCTGCCGATCCTGTTCGAGAGCCGGGTGCTGGGCGTGCTGGAGCTGGCCTCCTTCACGCCGTTCGGCGAGGTCCACCTCGACTTCCTCACCCAGCTCGTCGAGACCATCGGCGTCACGATGAACACCATCATCGCCAACTCCCGCACCGAGGACCTGCTCACCGACTCCCAGCGCCTCACCCGTGAGCTGCAGGAACGCTCGGACGAGCTGCAGCGCCAGCAGGAGGAGCTGCGCCGTTCCAACTCCGAGCTGGAGGACAAGGCCGGGCTGCTGGCCAAGCAGAACCGCGCCATCGAGATCCAGAACTTCCAGATCGAGCAGGCCAGGCGGACGCTGGAGGAGCGGGCCGAGCAGCTCGCGGTCTCCAACCGCTACCGGTCGGAGTTCCTGGCCAACATGTCGCACGAGCTGCGTACCCCGCTCAACAGCCTGCTCGTGCTGGCCAAGCTGCTCACCGAGAACGCCGAGGGCAACCTGACCTCGCAGCAGGTGGAGTTCGCCCGCACGATCCACGGCGCCGGATCGGCCCTGCTGCAGCTGATCAACGACATGCTCGACCTGTCCAAGGTGGAGGCGGGCCGGATGGACATCCACCCGGCCACGCTCTCGACGCCGAAGCTGGTCGACTACGTCGACGCGGCGTTCGCGCCGCTGGCTCAGGACAAGGGCCTGGCCTTCAGCGTCGAGGTCGACGAGGGCGTACCGCAGGAGCTGCACACCGACGAGCAGCGGCTGCAGCAGGTGCTGCGCAACCTGCTGTCCAACGCGGTGAAGTTCACGCCGAAGGGCGAGGTCAAGATGCGCGTGGTACGCGCGCCGTCCGGCATCGAGTACGACGACGCGATCCTGCGCGAGGCCGACGACCTGCTCGCCTTCGAGGTGGTCGACACCGGCATCGGCATCGCGCCGGACAAGCGCGAGGTCATCTTCGAGGCGTTCCGCCAGGCCGACGGCACCACCAGCCGCAAGTACGGCGGCACCGGCCTCGGCCTGTCGATCTGCCGCGAGATCGCCCGCCTGCTCGGCGGCGAGATCCACGTCGACAGCGAACTCGGCAAGGGCAGCACGTTCACCCTCTACCTGCCCGCCTCCTACAACGGCCCGCTCCCGGCCGGCGACGGCGGCACGGCCCGGCGCCAGGTGCTGGCGATGCCGGTGGAGGAGCCCACGGTGACGATGCCCGAACCTCCGCTGCCCATGGACCTCCAGCTGCCCGAGCTGTCGGAGCAGGTCGAGACCAGCAAGTGGAAGGGCGACGACCCGCTGTCCGGCGCCAAGATCCTCATCGTGGACGACGACATCCGCAACGTCTTCGCCCTGACCAGCGTCCTCGAACGCCACGGCTCCGCCGTCGTCTACGCCGAGAACGGCCGCGAGGGCATCGAGCAGCTGGAGCGCAACGAGGATGTGGCTCTCGTCCTGATGGACATCATGATGCCCGAGATGGACGGTTGGGCCACGACCTCGGCCATCCGCCGCATGCCACAGTTCGCCGACCTGCCGATCATCGCGTTGACCGCTAAGGTCATGCGGGGCGATCGTGAGAAGAGCATCGCCTCAGGTGCCTCTGACTACGTGCCCAAGCCAGTCGACGTGGACCGCCTGCTCGAACGGCTGCGCGGTTGGCTCAGCCGTGGGCGGGTGAGCACGACCGACTCAGCAGAAGGATCGTGATCGAGTGCCGGAACGAGCGAAGATCCTCCTGGTCGACGACCGGGAGGAGAACCTCATCGCCCTGGAGGCCATCCTCAGCTCCCTCGACCTGGTGCCCGTACGGGCCAAGTCGGGCGAAGAGGCCCTCAAGGCGCTGCTCAACACCGAGTTCGCGCTCATCCTGCTGGACGTGCGGATGCCGGGCATGGACGGCTTCGAAACGGCCGCCCACATCAAGCGGCGCGAGCGTACCCGGAACATCCCGATCATCTTCCTGACCGTGGTCGACAGCGCCCCCGACTACGCCTTCCGCGGTTACGCGGCCGGCGCGGTCGACTACCTCACCAAGCCGTTCGACCCGTGGGTGCTGCGGGCTAAGGTGTCGGTGTTCGCCGAGCTCTACAACATGAACAAGCGCCTGGCCGAGCAGGCGTCGCTGCTGCGCGACCGCATGGCCGCCGAACTTCCGCCCGGCGCCTCCGTCCAGGGCTCGGTCCTCCCCGAACTCTCCCGCCGGCTGGCCGCGGTGGAGGACGAACTGGCGAGGGTGCGCGAACTGGCCCGCAAGTCCCAGGACCCGCTGCTCACCGCCCCCCTCACCGACCTCACCGAACGCCTCGCCAACCTGCGCGCGGGCTTCGACGCCCTCTCGTAACGTTACGGCCGGCCCCCGCCCACGCCAACCACGGCAGCATCCCCGGGGGTCCCTACGCGCTGCCGGGCGAGGGCTTGGAGGCGCCGCCTGACGGTAGTGGCTGTGGAGGCGTTCACGGGACCGACTGCCCGAGGGAGCGGGTGGGGGTCGGGCGCGGCGCAGGAGACGGGCCTGGGATGTGGGGAGCAGCGCGTGCGACGTGGAGTGCCGAGGTGCGAGGGCGGGGTGAGGGGAACCGGGGTGGGGGTAAAACGCGGGGAAATATCCGGTAGAGGCGGGGTTTGTGGTGGGTTGGGGTTTTTAGAGTCGGTAGTGATTCGATGCCGGAGAACGGAGAACTGCCGTGTTCGATCAGACCTTCCTCCGCGAGCTCGCCGCCATGAAGGACGAGGCGGGTGTGGTGTCGCTGTACACCACCGCCGATCCTCGCGAGGAGGCCTCCACCCGGCCCGCCCGCGGGATCCGGCTCAGGAATGAGCTGTCCGCGATTCGGGATCACGTCAACACCTGGCCGGATCGCGAACGCCGGGAGGCCGTGTTCCGCCGGCTCGAAGCGCTGGAGCCGGACATCCTCGAACTTCTCGACGCCGCCGAATCCGGGATCGGACGGGCGCTGTTCGCCTCGGTCAGCGACAACGACGTCCGCACGATCAAGCTGCAGGTCCCGATCGAGGACTGCGCCGTGCTCGAATCCACCGCCTACGTCCGCCCGCTGCTCACCGCCATGGCCACCAGCGCGCCCGCCGGTCTGGTGCTCGTCTCACGGGACGGCGTACGCCTCATCGACCTCCGATACGGCGTCGCCGAGGAGATCGAGCACGAGACCTACGAGATCGACACCGAGGACTGGCGCCCCATGCGCGGCCCAGGTCCGGGCGGAACCGCGCAGTCCAGCTCCACCCAGACCGACCGGTTCCAACGCCGCGTCGAAGACCACCTGCGCCGCAACCTCCACGGCAGCGCCCCGGAGATCGCCCGCCAGGCCAGGTCCCGCGGCTGGACGGACGTCCTGCTGATCGGCGACGTGGAGCTGACCGAGGTGCTGGCCGGGGCGGTACACCCGCTGGACGTCGTCCAAGTGGACACCATCGTCGACACGCTCCCGCCCGCCGAGGCGGCCAAGCACGTGGCACCGGAACTGGCCGCCACCCGCGAACGCCGCGACGCCGCCCTGGCGGCCAGGGCCGTGGACGCGGCCAAGTCCGGCGGCCGTGGCTCCCTGGGCCTCAACCAAACCCTCGCCCTGCTCAACGAGGGCCGGGTCGACCACCTGCTGCTGGAGGAATCGGCGAAGTGGTCGGGCTTCAAGGGCCTTGACGGCTACCTGTACGACCACGCACCGGCGGGCGTCCCCTCCGACCCAGAGCCCGACCTGGGTGAACGCATGATCGAGGCCGCCCTGAACACGGGCGTGACCCTGACCATCCTCACAACAACCGGCGCTGAAGCCTTGGCCGACTACAACGGAGTAGCCGCCCTCCTCCGCTGGTGACACCCAACCAGACCAAACAAGCATGCCGGGGGCAACCGGCGGGCCCTCCGTGGGCGGGGGCTCGCGAAAGGCCGTTGCGGTGGGGCGTTTGTCCGACGTGAGAAGCGATCCCCCCGACCTGCGCCCGCCCACGTCGGCGGGTGGCGGGGGCGGGGGCCGGCCGTAACGGAAAAAGCGAAAGGCCCGCACGAGAAGGGCCGCGGAGAAGCGAAAGGCCCGCACGAAGAGGCGGGCGTGGCACTGAACGAAATTGAGGAGAAAAGGTCAGTGGCGGGCGCGTTCCAGGGCGTCCCAGAAGCCGCGGCGGAGTGCGTGGCGGACTTCGTCGTGGAGGAGGAAGTCGATCGGGAGGGAGGAGCCCTGCAGCAGCCGGGCCTCCAGGTCGGACGGCATGCGGGGCTTGCGGGCCAGCACGGCCTCCAGCCACAACGCGGGCGCGTCCCTGGCCACCGACTCGCCGAAGTCGTGTCCCTCGCGGTGCGCGGCCTTCACCGCGTCGGCCAGCGTGGTGGCGCCCCCGGTCGCGGCCGGGGCCGGTGAGACCGGGGCGGGCTGCGGGCCCGTGTAGGGACCGAGCTGGGACGGCTGCTGGTACGACGACGGCGCCCCGTACTGGCCGGCGGACGGGGGCTGCGCCTGGATGGGGCCGGTGACGGGGGCCGCGGACGGGGCCGCGGACGGCTGGGGCGGGGTTGGCTGCTGGGGCGGTGACGGGGGTTCGGGCTGGTAGGTGTAGGTGGGCGGCGACGGCGGGCGGTTGCCGGGCGAGGCGGGCGCGGGCGGACTGGGCTGGGGCGGGGACGACGGCTGCGCGGGGATCTGCGCCGGGGGGAGTGACGGCGGCGGCGAGGGCGGCAGGGAGGCGTGCGCGGCCTGGCCGTTGCTGACCGGCTGGTGACCGTTGGCGGCCTCGGCGGAGCCGGTGACCAGGTTGACGTACGGGCGCAGGTGGCCGCCGCCGATCTCGATGAGGTCGTCGCTCTCCTGGCGCAGTGTCCGGGAGACCGCCCAGCCGCCGTCGGCGGTGATGTGCACGACGGTCACCCGGATGCCCAGGTCCTGGGCGTCGCAGACGACCTGCGCGAGGTCCTCGTCGCCGCTGACCACGACGGCGTCGCAGATCGCGCTGTTGCGGGCCAGCGTCATCAGGTCGCGGTGCACCTGGGCGTCGACGCCCTCGCGGCGGCCCGGCCTGATGCGCGACAGGCGCAGCTTCAGGCCGGGGATGTCGGCGAGCGCGTCGTGCTCGGGCGTGCGGCGGCCTTCGACGGTCGCCTCGTACCAGTAGCAACGCAGCAACGGCAGACCCGTGCGCTCGCGTGACAGGTTCGTCATGAGCTGCAGCAGGCCGGGGTAATCCCAGGAAACCGCTTCGCGATGGCGAGTCCCATGAACGGCCATCGCGCCGTCTGCCAGCAGATAGCCAGCGTCCACGAACAGCGCGCAGCGATCCACGCGACACCGCCCCTTTCTAGGTGGCCCGACCTTCTGGCTCTGCACCGTCAGAGCCGGACTCGGCGGCCCTTTACCAGGGTAATGAAGCCAATGATCGTGCGAGGGTTAATCCCGACGATTCCGCCCTCGCCCGACGTTACGCCAGAGGATTTACGCGAACCGTACCAGTCTGTCCCGTTCACGGTCACGACCGTGCACGGACACTCACCGCCGCGACACCGAACAACACCGCATCCCTTCTGGAGACGATGCTCAGCCGCGGCCGCTCCCCCAGCTCAGCACTGAAGGTATCCACATCGACACCGAACGTGAGCCCGTTCGCCCCGTTCGACGACCCGTCGAACGTGTTGCCCGCGTCCCGCCCGCCCGCCTCCGGCACCATGGCCGCGCCGCCGAGCGAGACCTTGTCGCCCGACAGGTCCGCGTCGCCCTCCCACGTGACCAGTTCCAGCCGCGCGGGCGCCGCCGCCGGGATCAGCCCGCCCAGCGGCACGTCGAGCCGTCCCGCCGCGTCCTTCTCCCCGCCAATCTGCGTGGCCGTGTCGAGCACGACCGCCTGACTGTACGGCTGCGCGGGATCGGTGGCGATCACCACCAGGCTCCACCCGGCATGCTGCGAGATCCCCGGCTTCATGGGTGCGTCCGCCGCCCACCACATCCCCTTCTTCTTGCTGCTGCTGACCAGCCCGGTCACGTCCGCGAACGCCTGGTAGGCGGGCCCCACCGGCAGCTCGCGCGCCATGACCTGGTTCGGCCGGATCTTCACGTACCCGTCCCGCCCGGCCGGCCGGAACTTGATCGGCCCCGCCGTCTTGGTGCTGGCCGACCAGTAGAGCCCGGCCCACACGATCTGCCCGCCCGCCGGCAGGTCGAGCCTGGCCGCGCTGGACGCCTTGGTGCTCGCCACCTGGTCGCGGTCGAGCGGCTGCATGGTCCACAGGTCGTTGTCGCGCCGCTGCCCCTGCCTGCGCAACGCCTCCGGGCAGCCCTGGCGGCTGGGCGGGCAGGTGAGCAGCGCGTTGCCGACCGCCCTGACCACGACCTTGCCGTCGGTGGCGAAGCGCGCGGGCGCGCCGTCCTCGCGGACCCCGATCGGCGAGACCGCCTTCACCTGCACGCCGCCCGCCTTGATCCGGACCGCGGGCCCGGCGCCTTCGGGAGCCGAGGCGGCCACCCGTACGCGCAGGAACACCGCCGTCGCCGACCCGCCCCTGAGCGGCCGCCGTACGCATTGAGCGCCGCGCCGGGCGACCTTGCACGACCAGCCGTCGACCGTGCCGACCGGTTTGACCGCGGTGACGGAGCTGCCCCTGCTCCCGCCGGTGATGAGCGTGACGCCTTCCGGCAGGGCGACGGTGGCGGCGAGTTCGTCGCTGGGTCCCTTGCCGGCGTTGCGCAGGCGGATGCCGATGATGCCGGGCTGGGCGCGTACCAGGGAGCCGAGCGCCCCGATGGTGGCCGACAGCTTGGCCCTGCCGGGCTTGGACGTGGTCGGCGTGGGCGTGGGGGTGGGTTCGGGCTCGGGTTTCCTGGCCGGTTTCTCGCTGGGCGGCTCGACGGCCGGGGACGCCTGGCTGGAGGGGCTCGGCGCGGCGGCCACCGGGGGCTTCTTGATCGGTTCCTCCCCCGAGACCAGGAGGAAGGCGGCGACCGCCACCCCGGCCGCCACGGTTCCCGCGACGGCCGCCTGCTGGCTCTTGGGCGCGCGCCGGATCCAGCCGAGCGCGTGGATGACGCCCGCGCCGGCGCCGCCGGCCGCCGCGCTCGCCTTGGCCAGCGCGGCCAGGTACCCGGCGAAGACCGGGCCGACGAAGAGCGGTCCGACGATGACGCGCAGTCCGCGGTTGACGTCGGTGAGCTCCAGCAGCACCGAGTTGCACTCGGCGCAGCCGCTGACGTGGTCGTCGACCGACTTGGAGTCGCGCCTGGCCAGGCCGCCCCTGACGTAGGCGCCCATCTTGCCGAGCACCGGTCGGCAGGCCTGCTGGGGCGAGGCGGCCAGATGCATCTGCAGGTACGCCTGCCGCAGCCCCTCGCGGGCCCGGTAGGCCAGGGCGGCGACGCCGTTGGCCGACAGCCCGAGCAGCGGGCCGACCTCGGCGGCCTTGGAGTCCTCCACCTCGGTGTGCCACAGGACCGTACGCCAGCGGTCGGGCAGCGACAGGAACGCGCGGGAGATCAGCGACTTCTCCAGCCCGGTGAGGGCGGGGTCGACGAAGGGCACCCCGGGGTCGAACAGCTCGATCTCGCCGGTGCTCACCTGACGGCTCTCGACCCGGCCGCGGTCGTAGACCGTCCGGCGCACGACCGTCAGCAGGTACGGCCGGAACCCGGCGTCGGGACCGCCGCCGCGCCCCACCAAGTCGAGGATCTTGGTGAAGGACTCGGCGACCACGTCCTCGACGTCGGTCTCCCCCCGCACCAGCTGGCGGGCGAGGGCTCGGGCGGCGACGACGTGGCGTTCGTAGAGCACGCCATAGGCGGCGGCGTTGCCGCCTCGTACCGCTTCGAGTAGATCTGCATCGCTTTGCGGCGATTCGACACTCATAGTGACCTCACGATTACGCGGGGTTGCCCCGGCGAATCATTCCGCATTCCGCGTCATGACTAACCCGAAAGCGCGTCTTTGCCTTTGAAACCCTTTCGGAGGACAGATGGACGAGGACATTCCAGGATCACTGCGCTCGCGCTGGCGCAAGAGGAGCCTGGAGGCCGGCTGGTCCCTGCCCGAGGACTGGTGGACGCCGGCGGTCGAACACGCGATCAAGGCCGTGAACAGGGGCCACGACCTGATCCGCGCGTGCGCCGCCCTCGGGGGCGCGCGGGCACGGGCGGGGGTGGGCATCGGCGAGGGCATGAACGACCTCGCCGCGCTCTTCACCGCGCTCGGGCTCGGCGAGCCGCCGTTCACCGCCGCGCGATCCTTCGCCGTGGGCTGGACCGAGGCGAGCTTCGCGCCGGTGAACGGGCTCTGCTGCGAGGACCCGTTCACCGGGCTGGCCACGGTGACCTACCTGCGTACGCGGCTGGCCGAGGTCTACCGGGGCTCGCTCGCCGCGCAGCACCGGCTGGTGGTGGCCGAGCCGTACGAGCGGCCGGGGGACCTGGCGGGACGGCTGGCGGCGATGCTCGCGCTGGCAGGGGCGGCGCGGGAGGCCTTCGCGGGCGACGAGACGCTGGCGCAGCTCGCGCCCGCCCGGGTGGGCGCGCTGGCCAGGGCGGGACCGGCGCTGGTCCCGCGGCTGACCCCGCTGGAGGTGTTCCGGGTCTCGGTCAACCGGCTGCCCGACGGTTACGAGCAGGCTCTCACCCTGCTGCGAACCTTAAGCTTGGACCCATGACGGATCGCGAGAAGCTGCTTGCCGAGATCAAGAACAAGGCCGTGGTGCACGGCAAGGTCATCCTGTCGTCGGGACAGGAGGCCGACAGCTATCTCGACCTGCGCCGGATCACGCTCGACGGCGTCGCTGCGCCGCTGGTCGGCCAGGTGCTGCTGGAGCTGACCGCGGACCTCGGCTACGACGCCGTGGGCGGGCTGACGCTGGGCGCCGACCCGGTGGCCGCCGCGATGCTGCACGCCGCCGCGGCGCGGGGACGCACGCTGGACGCCTTCGTGGTGCGCAAGTCGCAGAAGGTGCACGGGCTGCAGCGCCGCGTCGAGGGGCCGGACGTCAAGGGCCGGCGGGTGCTTGCCCTGGAGGACACTTCGACCACCGGCGGTTCGGTCATGACCGCGGTCGAGGCGCTGCGCGAGGAGGGCGCCGAGGTCGTGGCCGTGGTCACGATCGTCGAGCGCGGCGCGGCCCCCCGGCTGGCCGAGGAGGGCCTGGAGTACCGCTACGCCTACACGGCCGCGGAGTGCGGCATCTGAGTCACGGACCGCCCCGGACCGTGAACGCCTCGCGCTCGCCCGCCTTTCCGGGGGCGCGCGCCTTGCCGTTCTCCGCCACGCGGACGGTGCCCGCGTCGGAGAGCACGACCGACAGCTCAGGCTCGAAGTAGCTGACCTCTTCGCCCCTGCTCATGTCGCGGTACTGGAGCACGTCGCCGCCGGGCACCCGGACCGTGACGAGCGGGCAGGTCTCGGCCACGCACTCGATGCGCACCGTCGGCACCTGCGCGCTCGCGGTGGGCGTGGCCGTGGCGCGGCCGGCCGAGACGGGCTCCGGGGTGTCGAGCGCGCCGAGCAGGGCCCGCGCGCCGATCACGACCAGCGCCACCACGAGCGCGACCGCGAGCACGGCGAGCGCGAGCCTCGCGAGGCCCATCGGGTCTGTCCTGTGGCGTCCCACACACCGGAGCGTACCCGTTGGTAACCTCGCCGTGCCCTGGAGAACCTCTCAGTGCTTGGTGTTGACCCTGTGGTGTTTGCCGTTGGGCGTGGGCAGGGCCTTCGCCGCCCGCCGGCCCTTCACGAACTCGACGATGATCGGGATGAGGGAGATGAACACGATGAGGAAGACGCCGGGCAGGATGTACTTGTCGATCTGCTTGGGGTTGACCTTGCTGCCCAGGAAGTAGCCGAGCAGGATCAGGCCCTCGGTCCAGACGATGCCGCCGATGACGTTCCACATGAAGAACCGCTTGGGGCTCATCTCCAGCACGCCGGCGACCGGGTTCATGAACGTACGCACGATCGGCACGAACCGCGCCAGCACCACGGCCTTCGCCGGGCCGAACTTCTCGAAGAACTCCTCGGCCCTGAGGACGTGCTCCTTCTTGAAGAGCCGCGAGTTGGGTTTGTCGAACATCTTCCTGCCGAACTTCATCCCCAGGAAGTGGCCGAGCTGCGCGCCCGCGATCGCGCACAGCGGCGTCCCGATCAGCAGGACCGGCAGTGAGATCGGCTCGATGCCCATCCCCACGGCCACCGAGGCGGAGCTGAAGATCCCGGCGGCCACCAGCAGAGAGTCGCCCGGCAGGAAGAAGCCGAGCAGCAGGCCGGTCTCGGCGAAAATGATCGCGAGCACGCCGACCGTGGCGAACGCCCCGAGAATGGTCAGCCACCATGTCGGGTCGAGGAGATTGAGAAGCCAGTCCACGCAGTGGAGCTTACCGGGCGGTGTCACTACCACGGGGGTTGGCGAGCCGCGATACTGGGCACCGCGAAGCCGAACGTTCTAGGAGATGAATCATGCCCATCGCCACCCCAGAGGTCTACGCGCAGATGCTCGACCGGGCCAAAGCAGGCGGATTCGCCTACCCGGCGATCAATGTGACCTCTTCCCAGACGTTGAACGCCGCGTTGCGCGGCTTCGCCGAGGCCGAGAGCGACGGCATCGTTCAGGTGTCCACCGGCGGCGCCGAGTTCCTGTCCGGCGCGACCGTGAAGGACATGGTCATCGGCGCGAGCGCCCTGGCCGAGTACGCCCGCGTGGTCGCCGCCAAGTACCCGGTGACCGTGGCGTTGCACACCGACCACTGCCCGAAGGACAAGCTCGACGGCTTCATGCGGCCGCTGGTCGACATCTCGCTGGAGCGCGTGTCCAAGGGCCTGGACCCGCTGTTCCAGTCGCACATGTGGGACGGCTCCGCCGTACCGCTGGAGGAGAATCTGGAGATCGCCAAGGAGCTCCTCGACAAGTGCCACCGCGCCAACATCATCATGGAGATGGAGATCGGCGTGGTCGGCGGCGAGGAGGACGGCGTCGTCGGCGAGATCAACGAGAAGCTCTACACCACGACCGACGACGCGCTGGCCACGGCCGAGGCGGTCGGCATCGGCGAGCAGGGCCGGTACATGCTGGCCGCGACCTTCGGCAACGTCCACGGCGTCTACAAGCCCGGCCACGTGAAGCTGCGCCCGCCGGTGCTGAAGGACATCCAGGACGCGGTCGGCGCGAAGTACGGCAAGGACAAGCCGTTCGACCTGGTCTTCCACGGCGGCTCCGGCTCGGCGCTGGAGGAGATCCACGAGGCGATCACCTACGGCGTGGTGAAGATGAACATCGACACCGACACGCAGTACGCCTTCACCCGCCCGATCGCCGCGCACATGTTCACCAACTACGACGGCGTGCTCAAGGTCGACGGCGACGTCGGCAACAAGAAGGTCTACGACCCGCGCTCCTACGGCAAGTCGGCCGAGGCGGCCATGGCGGCCCGGGTGGCCCAGGCGTGCCAGGACCTGAAGTCCGCCGGCACGAAGATCACCTAGTCACACGAGTGGCCCGGCGGGTATGACTGTTTGTATGGATAACCTTCTCGCCGGGCCGCCCCCGACCCTCCTGCCGGATCTGACCGAGGCCAGGCAGGCGCTCGAGGCCGGTGCCAAGGCCGCCGACGTGGCCGCCCGTTTCCCCGCCTACCCGGCGGCATGGGCGGCGCTCGCGGAGGAGTACTTCGCCAAGGGTCACGCGGTCACCTCATACGCCTTCGCCAGGACCGGCTACCATCGCGGTCTCGACCAGTTGCGCCGCAACGGCTGGAAGGGCCACGGCCCGATTCCGTGGGAGCACGCGCCCAACCAGGGCTTCCTGCGCTGCCTGTACTCGCTCGCACGCGCGGCCCAGTCGATCGGCGAGAAGGACGAGGCCGAGCGGTGCATGCAGTTCCTCAAGGACAGCGACCCCGCAGCTTACGACGCGCTGGCCAAGTGAGCCTTGGGGACGAATAGCCCAATCGGGTAGTCTCTCTACGCAAGAGCCCCTGTCGCGCTTGCGCCAGGGGTTTCCGTGTCTATTGGCGTGCCCGCTCGCAGTCGCTGCGCCGCGGATCCATCGCCGTGTGCTGGGGAGATAGAACCATGCCGGCTGTCGTTGTCTTGGGCGCCCAGTGGGGCGATGAGGGCAAGGGAAAGGCCACTGACCTGCTCGGCGACGCCGTTGAGTATGTCGTCCGCTACCAGGGCGGCAACAACGCGGGCCACACGATCGTCATCGGCGACCAGAAGTACGCGCTCCACCTGGTGCCCACGGGCATCCTGTCGCCGAACGTGGTGCCGGTCATCGGCAACGGCGTGGTGATCGACCCGGGCGTCCTGCTCCAGGAGATCGACGCGCTCGCGGCGCGGGGCGTGTCCGCGGAACGCCTGCTGATCTCGGCGAACGCGCACCTGATCATGCCCCACCACAAGGCCCTGGACAAGGTGAGCGAGCGCTACCTGGGCAAGGCCAAGATCGGCACGACCGGCCGCGGCATCGGGCCCGCGTACGGGGACAAGATCTACCGGGTGGGCATCAGGGTCCAGGACCTGCTCGACCCGGGCATCCTGTCGGCGAAGATCGAGGTCGCGCTCAACGAGAAGAACCAGATCCTCACCAAGATCTACAACCGGCGCGGTCTCGACCACGCCCAGGTGCTGGAGGAGTACCTCGGTTACGCCGAGCGCCTCAAGCCGCACATCGCCGACACCTCGCTGGTGTTGTCGAAGGCGCTCGACGAGGGCAAGTTCGTGCTGCTGGAGGGCGGTCAGGGCACGCTCCTGGACATCGACCACGGCACCTACCCGTTCGTGACCTCCTCCTCGCCGACGAGCGGCGGCGCGTGCGCGGGCTCCGGCATCCCGCCGCAGCGCCTGACCAAGGTCATCGCCATCCTCAAGGCGTACACCACGCGCGTCGGCTCCGGGCCCTTCCCGACCGAGCTCGAGGACGCGATGGGCGACTGGCTGCGCACCACCGGCGGCGAGTACGGCGTCACCACCGGCCGCAACCGCCGCACCGGCTGGTTCGACGCGGTCATCGCCCGCTACGCCACCCGCATCAACGGCGTCACCGACTTCTTCCTCACCAAGCTCGACGTGCTGTCGGGCCTGGAGCGCATCCCGGTCTGCGTCGCCTACGACGTGGACGGCGAGCGCCACGACGAGATCCCGATGACGCAGACCGGCTTCCACCACGCCAAGCCGATCTACGAGGAGTTCCCCGGCTGGCAGGAGGACATCACGGGGGCCAAGACGTTCGACGACCTGCCGCCCAACGCGCAGGCGTACGTGCGCACGCTGGAGGAGATGAGCGGCGCGCCCATCTCCGCGATCGGCGTCGGTCCCGGCCGCGACCAGACGATCTCGCTGCGCTCGCTGGTGTGACGTCGGAAGGGGGCGCCACCCGCGCCCCCTTCACCGCCGAGCCCGCGCGGCCTTCCTGATGCGGTCCACGTCGCCGCGCTCGGCCGGTGGGAGCGGAGCGCCGACCGAGGCGCGCAGCTCCGCCGCCTCGTCCAGCAGGTCAAGGGCCCGCGAAGGCTCTCCCTCCAGGACGGTCACTCCGGCCAGCCCTTCCAGCGCGAGCGCCACCGAGCGCGGGTCTCCGAGCGCGCGTGCGGCCCGCAGCCCCTCCTCGTGCAGTTTCCTCGCCGGTACGGCCGCGCCACGCGACTCGGCGGCGAACCCCAGCTCGGCCAGGATCAGCGTCACCCCGTAGAAGGGCACGTCGTAGTCGGCCTCCAGGCGGCGGTTCCATTCCAGCGAGGCCTGGAACAGGCGCTCCGCCTCGTCCAGGTCGCCGGAGCGCCGGGCCACCAGCCCCAGCCCCACCCGCGCGAACTCCTCCGCGAACCGGTTCGACTGCTCGGCCGCCAGCCGCATCCCCCGCTCGTGGAACTCCCTCGACCGCTCCAGCTCCCCCGTCAGCAGCGCGATCCGCCCCAGGCTGGACAGCCGATACGACACGTCCGTCCACAACCGCAGGTCCTCGGCGATCCGCAGACCCTCCCGGTGCAGGGCCGCGGCGCGCTCGTAGTCGCCGCCGATCTCGGCCAGGTAGCCGAGCTGGTCGTTGGCCTGAAGCCGGCCCCACTGGTCGCCCAGCTCGGTGAAGATCTCCAGGCTCTCCACGCCGCTGCGCGCGGCCCGCGCGAACTCCCCCTGGAAGATCGCCTGCTTGGCCCGTCCCATCAGCGCCGCCGCCTCACCCCACCGCTCGCCCGAGGCGCGGAAGTCGGCCAGCGCCCCGTCGATCAGCGGCCCGGCCTTGGCGACGTCGCCCAGGTGCAGGTGGGCGTGCGCGGTGAACCACCGCGACCGGGCGCTCGCCGCACCGCCCCCTTCCCGGTACGGCAGGCCGAGCAACATGGCGAACCCCGGCTCCCAGGCGGTCCCCCTGGTCAGGCGGTAGGCCTCGGTGTGCCGCCCGCGCAGGTACAGGTACCACGCCAGCCGCTCGCCCGTGTCCACGGCGCGCAGGTTGGTCATCTCCTCGTCGAGCCTGGCCAGCCATTCCCGCTGGGCGTGGCCGTACAGGTGGGGGCGGGCGCGGTCGGCGAGGTCGGTGTAGTACGCGTCGCGCCGCGCGAACAGCGGGTCGTCAGGCGCCAGGCGCTCCAGGCAGTAGGCGGCGATGCTCTCCAGCAGCCGATAGCGCGGTGGCTCGGCGACGACCATCGACCGGTTGACGAGCTGGTCGACGAGGTCGGCGTCGATCCCGGCGGCCTCCAGCGTGCAGCCGCCCGGGTGGACGGCCAGGGCGCTCAGCGCCTCCCGCTGCGGCGCGGTGAGCTGCTCCCAGCTCCAGTCGATCACCGCGCGCAGGGTCCGCTGACGGGCCGGCAGGCCGCGGGTGGTCCCCGACAGCAGCCGGAAGCGGTCGTCGAGATGTTCGGCCACCCCCCGCACGCCGAGCGCGCGCACGCGGGCCGCGGCCAGTTCGAGCGCCAGCGGCAGGCCGTCCAGACGGCGGCAGATCGCCTCGGCCCACGGCGTCGTGTCCGCGTTGAGCACCACGCCCGCGCGGGCGGCGAACAGGCTCAGGGCGTCGGGCGCGGCCAGCGGGGACACCGGGTACACGGCCTCGCCGGGGATGGCCAGCGGCTCCTGGCTGGTGGCCAGCACCCGGAGACCAGGAGCGGTACGCAGCAGCAGGTTCACCAGCTCGGCCACCGGCTCGACGAGGTGCTCGCAGTTGTCCAGGACCAGCAGGAGCTCACGGCCGCTCAGGGCGTCGGCCAGGCGCTCGGGCAGCGCGGCCCTGCCGGATCGGGCCACCGCCTCGTCCCGCACGTCCAGGACGTCGGCCACCACCTCGGCGACGGCCGCCGGGTCATCGGCGCTCAGCCCGGCGAGCTCCACCAGCCAGGCGTTCTCGCGGGAGGCGGCGGCCAGCGCGAGCCGCGTCTTACCCACCCCGCCGGGCCCCGTCAGCGTGACCAGCCGTGACCCACCGACACCCCCAGAGGACCCCGCACCCCCGGAAGACCCCACGCCCCCGGAAGACTCCACACCCCCGGAAGGCCCGGCATCCCCGGAAGACCCCGCATCTCCAAAGGACCCCGCATCCCCGGAAGACCCGGCGTCCACGTCGCCGAGGAGAGTGCGGACCTCGGTCACGGCGGCCTCGCGGCCGATCAGGGCGGTGAGGGGGGTGGGGAGATTGGTGCGGGGGCGGGCGGAAGAGGTGGCCGGGGTGGGCGCGGGAGCCAGGGCCGGGTCCTGGCGGAGGATGGACTGGTAGAGCTCCACCAGCTCCGGGCCGGGGTCCACGCCCAGCTCGTCGGCCAGCCTCTCGCGCAGCGCCGTGTAACCGGCCAGCGCCTCGGTCTGGCGGCCGGCCCGGTACAGGGCACGCAGGTGTACGGCACGCAGCCGCTCGCGCAGCGGGTGGCCGGCGACCGGCTCGGACAGCTCGTCGGCCAGCCGGGTGTGCTCGCCCAGCGCCAGCCGTACCTCGGCGTGCTCTTCCAGGGCCGTCAGGCGCTGCTCGTCGAGGCGGGCGGCGGCGGTGCGGGCGAACTCCTCGTCGCGGAAGTCGGCGTAGGCGGGACCGCGCCACAGGGACAGGGCGTCGGCCAGCAGGGCGGCGCGGGCGCGCGGGTCGTCCTCGGCGCGGGCGCGCGTGAGCAGGCGGGCGAAGGCGAGGGCGTCCACGTCCGGGGCGCGCAGGACGTAGCCGGCGGGCTCGTACTGGACGAGGTCGCGGCCCACGACGCGGCGCAGCTGGGAGATCTTGGTCTGCAGGGTGTTGGCCGGGTTGCCGGGCAGGTCCTCGCCCCACAGATCGTCGGCCAGGCGGTCGGCGGGGACCGGGCGGCCCTCGTGGACCAGCAGGTCGGCCAGGAGCGCGCGCACCTTCAGCTCGGGCACGCGGACCGGTTCACCGTCGTCGGCCCACACCGAGAGCGGGCCAAGCACACCAAATCGCACCAGGTCACGCTACCCCCAGCGAACCCCCAGCCGTCCGTGCGGGCCCCGGCGCACAGTGGACCCACAGCGACACGGGAGAGGAGGCGGACATGCGGGTCGCGATCATCATCGGGAGCGTACGGCAGGGCCGGTTCGGGCCCACGGCGGCGAAGTGGATCCAGGAGCGCGCCGGCCGGCGGTCCGGCCTGGAGGTCGACGTGATCGACCTGGCCGAGGCGTGGCTGCCCACGGTGCTGCCCGAGCCCGGGGGGCCGGAGCCGCCGGCCGTACGGGATCTGCGGCCTTGGCTCGCCCGGGCGGAGGCGTTCGTGATCGTCACGCCCGAGTACAACCACAGCTATCCCGCCTCGCTCAAGAACGCCATCGACTGGTACCGCGAGGAGTGGCGGGGCAAGCCCGTGGCGTTCGTGGCCTACGGCGGCGAGTCGGGCGGACGGCGGGCCGTCGAGCACCTGGAGCCGGTCTTCGCCTGCCTCGGCGCCGTCCGCGCCGGCGAGCCGGTGCTCTTCCGCAACCACGAGAACCCCGAAGACAGCGAAGCCGAGCGACTGCTCGACACCCTTGAGGAGAATGTCATGAACCGCGAGATCCGCCTGGCCGTCCGTCCCTCCGGAGAGCCGGAGCTGCGTGACTTCGAACTGGCCACGACCGACGTCCCGCAGATCGGCGAGGGCCAGGTCCTGGTGCGCAACACGTGGATGTCCGTCGACCCCTACATGCGGGGCCGCATGGACGACGTGGAGTCCTACATCCCGCCGTTCCAGATCGGGCGGCCGCTGGACGGCTCGGCCGTGGGCGAGGTCGTGGACTCACGCGCCCCGGAGATCCCGGTGGGCGCCACCGTGGTGCACTTCCTGGGCTGGCGTGAATACGCCGTGGTCGACGCCGCGCAGGCGACGGTCGTGGACCCGTACCTGGCACCCGAGGAGGCCTACCTGGGCGTGCTGGGCACCACGGGCCTGACCGCCTACGTCTCCCTCACCGAGGTCGCCCCGGTACGGCCGGGCGACACCGTCTTCATCTCCTCGGCCGCCGGGGCCGTGGGCAGCGTCGCCGGCCAGCTCGCCCGCAAGCTGGGCGCGGCCAGGGTGATCGGCTCGGCGGGCGGGCCGTTCAAGGCCAAGCGGCTGGTGACCGACTTCGGCTACGACGTCGGCATCGACTACCGGGCCGGCTCGGTGGCGGAACAGCTGGCGCAGGCCGCGCCGGACGGCATCGACGTCTACCTCGACAACGTCGGCGGCGACCACCTCGTGGCCGCGATCGACGCGCTCAAGGTCGGCGGCCGCATCGCGATGGTGGGCGCCATCAGCGCCTACAACGCGACCGAGCCGGTGCCAGGCCCGGCGAACCTGTTCAGCCTGGCGCACAAGAGCGCGACGCTGCGCGGCATGCTGGTCAGCCACTACCTCGACCGCTTCCCCGAGTGGATCGGCAAGGCGGCGGGCTGGCTGGCCGACGGCTCGCTGCGTACCGAGTCGACGGTGGCCGAGGGCATCGAGCGGGCGCCGCAGGCGTTCCTGGACGTGCTGGCCGGCGGGAACGTCGGCAAGATGCTGGTCAGGCTGTGACCACGGCGGCGGTGACCACGGTGTGAAGACGCCAGCCGAGTGTGGAGTAGAGGGCCCTGCCGTCGGCGGTGGCCAGCAGGACGCCCGTCGCGGCGCCCCGCTCGGCCCCCGCGGACGACAGGGCCTTCATCACGACGCTGCCGAGCCCGCGGCGGCGGTGGCCGGCGGCGGTCTCCACCTGGTCGACGACGCCGGTGGCGCCGGTGAGCGCGAGCTGGCCGCGGGCGGCGACCTCGCCGTCGCCGGTCAGCAGCCGGGCGGTGACGACCTGGCCGCGCTGGACGACGGCGAGCGTGTAGCCACCGGGCGCGGCCACCTCGGTACGGCGCAGCCGCGCGGTCATCATGAACTCCGGCACCTGGACCGACCAGGCAGGGGTGAGCGAGGGCGCCACCTGTTCGGCGGGCGCGCACACCTTGAGCCACGTGCCGGGCGCGTCGAGTGTGCCCGCCAGGTGGCGCAGAACCGCTGGTGAGGCCTTCGGGAGGATGTGGCGTACGAGGTGTCCCGGCAGGCCGACGTCGACGCGGAGTCCCCAGAGCTCCTCGACCGGCTGCTTGGTGGCGCGTGAGACGGCCCAGCCCCGTGCCCAGGCCCGTACGATGTCTACGCTCATGACAGACCAGCTTAGGTTGATATATCCGCTTTTCTGGCTCGGAAGTTCCTGGTGCGAGCAATCTCACCAGCGCGGCGTGGCACCTCCTGCCCGGCACGGGCGAACGGTATGGTCCCCGGTGTGCGCGTCGAGATTCATGGACACAGGGGAGCCAGGGGACTCTGGCCCGAGAACACCCTGCCGGGGCTGAGCCGCACGATGGAGCTCGGGGTCCATGCCCTGGAGCTCGACGTGGCGCTCACCTCCGACCGGCGGCTGGTGCTCACCCACGATCTCACCGTCTCCGCCGTGACCAGCGCCGACACCCGGCCGCTGACGGCCGGCGACCCCGACTTCCCGTACGTGGGCAAGCCCATCAACGGCCTGAACCTGGCCCAGCTGCGCATGCTCGACGTCGGCGTACGGCTGCCGCGCCACCCCGACGACCCCTTCGCCCTGACCCAGGTGGCCGTCCCCGACACCAGGATGCCCACGCTCGGCGCGGTCCTCGGCCTGGTCAACGCCTACGAGGCCGACGGCGTCCGGCTGCACGTGGAGCTGAAGTCCGACCCGACGCGCCCCGAGCTGACCCCCGACCCCGAGTTGTTCACCGACCTGGTCCTGGACGAGCTCGACCGGCACGGCCGCCTGGGCAACGCGGCGATCCTGAGCTTCGACTGGCGCATCATCGCCCACGCCGCGAAGAAGGCGCGGGACACCAGGCGCTTCGCGCTGATCGAGCTAGACACGCTCCACTGGCACGGCTGCCTGGGCGACGACCTCCCCGCCGCGGCGGCCGCGGCCGGCGCGACGACGCTCTCGCCCGAGCACGTGATGGTGGACGAGGCGCTGATGGCCCAGTGCGCC
This sequence comes from Nonomuraea sp. NPDC050540, assembly GCF_044457485.1. Classification (NCBI taxonomy): domain Bacteria; kingdom Bacillati; phylum Actinomycetota; class Actinomycetes; order Streptosporangiales; family Streptosporangiaceae; genus Nonomuraea; species Nonomuraea sp. NPDC050540. Next base: position 317,239 of record NZ_JBITHA010000004.1, on the reverse strand, counting down.
GGCGCCGGGCTCGACGTGGCCGTCTGGACCGTCAACGACACCGACCTGGCCGCGCGCATGCTCGACCTGGGGGTGGCCGGCGTGGTGACCGACTACCCCGACAGGATGCGGAAGCTGTGGGCCGAGCGTGGCCTGGACCTGCCGAAGCCGGTCGCCCCGCTCAAGCCCGTCGCCGTCTGACCCACTGCTCACCGGCCGATGGCCAGGTAGACCGCGCGTACCGCCAGCGCCCGCTCGATCTTGTCGATGATCGGCGCGAAGAACTGCCGGCGATGGTCGCTGTCGCTCATCGAGGTGACGACGAAGTACATGCTGCCGAACCCGGCGAACAACGTCGCGATACGCAGCAGCGCCACCGGCAGCACGGGAATCAGGGGCGAGGGGACGGGCCGCGAGCCGATCCACTGCTCGGCCGTCTCCGGCGTGACCATGAGCAGGCCGAGGATGAGGAAGAAGCCGAACAGCACCGCGCCCAGCACCGCCGCCTGCACGAGCTGGCGGACGGCGAGCATCAGCAGCACGTTGCGCACCTGACGGCCGCTGAGCGGCACCGCGCGCAGCAGGCCGTCGCGCGTCAGCTCCTCGAACGGCGCCCCGGCGAGCGGCGTGTTCCTGCAGGCCGACTCCAGCCTGGACGCGCTGAAGTCCTGCTCGACCCGGCCGATCTCCTCCCGCAGCCGTGAGGCCGAGGCGAGCACGGCGACCGAGGCGAACAGGACGACGACCAGGGCGATGCGCCACCACTCCAGGCGGTTGACGGCCTGCCACAGCTCACCGGTGAAGAACAGGAACAACGTGACGAACAACAGCGCGGGCAGCGCCCGTCCCAGCAGATGGACGCTGTTGCCCAGGTCGGAGAGGGTACGCCGGACCGTCCTGCCCAGCAGCGCGCCGAAGCCGTACGTCGTGCCCAGCACGGTCGCGGCGAAGGCGGCGGCGAAGAAGAGCACGAACCCGAGCACGCCGAGCCACCGCCCGGCCGGCGGTGTGACGTCGCCGTCCACGGCCACCTGAAGCAGCGGCACGGCCACGGGCATCAGCGCGTAGACGACCAGGACCACGACCGTGATCCTGGGCGAGAAGCGCGTCAGCCGCCTGGCCGAGACCACCCCGGCCAGGCGTACGGCCACCGCCACGACGATCACCCAGCCGAGCAGCAGCCACAGGCCCGACCCCATGCTCTTGAGCGGCACCAGCCACAGCAACGAGACCAGGGCGACGAACACCAGCGGCGGCACCATCCTGGGCAGCACGTCACGCCGGAAGGCGTAGCCCTCGATCATCGTGGGGAAACCGTGGCGGACGAACCAGCGCTCGGTCTGGACTCGCTGCACTGACACCGGCAACAGGGTAGCTCTACAACCAGCCGTTACGCCGGAAGCCGCGGTAGAGCAGAGTACAGACGGTGATCATGAGGGTCACGATCGCCGGATAGCCCCAGATCTGGTCCGAGCCCGGCAGGAAGTCGAAGTTCATGCCGTAGATCCCGGCGATCATCGTGGGCACGGTCAGTATGGCCACCCACGAGGAGATCTTGCGCATGTCCTCGTTGGCGAGGGTGTTCGAGCGGGCCAGGGCGGCCTGGAGGATCGAGTTGGCGAGCTCGTTGGAGGACTCCACCTGCTCGCACACGCGGGCGAGGTGGTCGCTGACGTCGCGGAAGTACTCGCGCATCTCCGAGGGGATCACCCGCCGCTGGGGCAGCGCCGCCATGGGCGACTGCAGCGGGGTGACCGCCCGCTTCATCTCCAGCATCTCCCGCTTGAGCTGGTAGATCCTGTTGATGTCGCGGGAGCTGACGTCGGCGAAGACCGTGGCCTCGACCTCTTCGAGCTCCAGCTGCATCAGGTCGGCCACCTGCAGGTAGCGGTCCACGACGTGGTCGGAGATGGCGTGCACCACACCGGCCGGGCCGCGGTCGAGGAGGTCGGGGCGGCTCTCCAGCTTGTCGCGTACCTCGGTCAGCGGGCAGTGCTCGCCGTGCCGCACGGTGACCACGAAGTCGGTGCCGAGGAAGACCATGATCTCGCCGGTGGCGATGATCTCGCTGGTCGCGGTCAGCTCGTCGTGGTCGAGGTAGGCGATGGTCTTGAGCACCAGGAACAGCGAGTCGCCGTAGCGCTCGACCTTGGGCCGCTGGTGCGCCTTGACGGCGTCCTCGACGGCCAGGGGGTGCAGGCCGAAGACCTCGGCCAGCCACTCCACCTCGGGAGCCTCCGGCTCGTGCAGGCCCACCCAGACGAACGCCCTGGACCCGGTCTTGTTGTGCTCGCGCACCAGCTCAAGGGACTCGACGATGCCCGGGGCGATGACCTTCTCGCCGCCTATGTAGGCGCCGTACTCGACGATGGAGTCGACCGGTGGCACACAGGCCTCACGCACGGGCTTGGTGAGCTGGCGCGCTACGTGGGGCTTCTTGACGGGGTGGCGGTTGATACGACGGAAAAGGGTGGACGAGCGCATGGCAGTCCCTTTCCGCCCGACCTGGGCCTGCCCACGCGTAGTGAAGAGTCACCTCAATCAAGGAAATGGCGTGGTGGCACGATCAGGCTGCCGGATTGGAGTGGTCGGGGGTATGCACGGCGTACGTGGACGAGCACGTACTGCTGGGATCACCAGGATTCATCCCGGACCACCTCCAATCACAAGAGACACCGCAAAGCCGCCCTAACTTACCACAGGGTGGTCAACTCAGCCGACCATACTCGCCAACGACCCAGGGGAACCGGCAGAACTCCACAAAACTTCCCCATGCTGCCGCCTAAGTCTGCCCTCGGCGGTCAGGACGGAGCGGGCCTGGGACAATGGGGTTCGTGCGCGTTCTAGTCATCGGCTCCGGCGGGCGTGAGCACGCCCTGTGCCGTTCTCTCAGCCTCGATCCCCAGGTCAGCGACCTTCACTGTGCCCCCGGCAACGCGGGCGTCCGGCAGGTCGCCACCACCCATCCCGTCGCCGCGACCGATCCGGCGGCGGTCACCGCGCTGGCGGTCGGCCTCGGCGCCGACCTCGTCGTGATCGGGCCGGAGGCGCCGCTCGTCGCGGGCGTCGGCGACGCCGTCAGGGCGGCCGGCATCCCCGTCTTCGGGCCCTCCGGCGAGGCGGCGATGATCGAGGGGTCGAAGGCGTTCGCCAAGGAGATCATGGCCGCGGCGGGGGTGCCCACCGCCCGCTCGCGCACCTGCGCCACGCCGGAGGAGGCCGCCGCCGCCCTGGCCGAGTACGGCGCGCCGTACGTGGTCAAGGACGACGGGCTGGCCGCGGGCAAGGGCGTCGTGGTGACCGGCTCGCTGGAGGCGGCTCTGGAGCACGCGGCCTCGTGCGAGCGGGTGGTGATCGAGGAGTTCCTCGACGGGCCCGAGGTCTCGCTGTTCGCGCTGTGCGACGGCCGCGACGCGGTGGCGTTGCGGCCGGCCCAGGACTTCAAGCGCGCCTACGACGGCGACGCCGGGCCCAACACCGGCGGCATGGGCGCCTACACGCCGCTGCCCTGGGCGCCCGACGACCTCACCGAGCAGGTCATGCGGGAGGTGGTGCACCCGACGATCGCGGAGCTGGGGCGGCGCGGCCTGCCGTACAACGGAGTGCTTTATGTGGGCCTGGCCCTGACGGCCAAGGGGCCGAAGGTGATCGAGTTCAACGCGCGCTTCGGCGACCCCGAGACCCAGGTGATCCTCGACCGGCTGGCCACGCCGCTGGGCGGGCTGCTGCTCAGCTGCGCCACCGGCGCGCTCGGCGCGGCCGGCGCGCTCGCGTGGCGCGAGGGCGCGGCGGTGACCGTGGTCGTCGCCGCCGAGAACTACCCCGCCGATCCGGTCAAGGGCGACGTGATCACCGGGCTGGAGCCGACGGCGGACGCCTACGTGATCCACGCCGGCACCGAGCTCGTCGACGGCCAGGTGGTCTCCGCCGGCGGCCGGGTGCTGAGCGTGGTCGGCACCGGCCCCGACCAGGCGAGCGCCAGAGCCAACGCCTACGACCTGGTCGCGCGGGTGAACCTGCGCGGCTCGCACTACAGGACGGACATCGCCCGATGAAGCACGTGCACTCCGGCAAGGTACGCGACCTCTACGTCACCGACGAAGGCCTGCTGATGATGGTCGCCTCCGACCGCATCTCCGCCTACGACCACATGCTCGAACCCGAGATCCCGGACAAGGGCGCGATCCTGACCCAGCTGTCGCTGTGGTGGTTCGACCAGCTCAAGGACGTCGTGCCCAACCACCTGGTGACCCACGGCCCCGACGCGCGCAGCGTGGTGTGCAGGCCGCTGGAGATGGTGCCGGTCGAGTGCGTGGCGCGCGGCTACCTGACGGGCTCGGGCCTGATCGACTATCGGCGCACGGGCGAGGTCTCCGGCGTACGGCTGCCGCCCGGCCTGGAGGACGGCTCCAAGCTCCCCGAGCCCATCTTCACCCCCACCACGAAGGCGGCGGTCGGCGAGCACGACGAGCCGATGACCTTCGAGCAGGTCGTGGAGACGGTCGGCGAGGAGACCGCGCACGCGTTGCGCCGGATCACGCTGGACGTCTACACCCGCGGCGCCGAGATCGCCCGTGAGCGCGGCATCATCGTGGCCGACACCAAGATCGAGCTCGGCCGCGACCACGACGGTGTTCTCACGCTCGCCGACGAGGTCCTGACACCCGATTCCTCGCGATTTTGGCCGGCCTCTGAATGGAAGCCCGGTGGTCCTCAACCGTCCTTTGACAAGCAGTATGTCCGTGATTGGTTGACGTCACCCGATTCAAGCTGGGACAAATCCTCTGGAAACCCTCCCCCCGCATTGCCGGACGAAGTAGTCAATCGCACCAGAGCGCGTTATCTCGAGGCATACGAGCGGCTCACTGGTACGCCATTTAGCGGGTGATTCGGCCGGGGCAGGCGTGGCGAGCGGCTACTGTTGGCCCGTTCAAGCCCGACCCATAACTTCCCGAGGAGCCGCACGGATGGTCCGATACCGCGTGCGCGGTGGCAACGCTTTGCGTGGAACCGCCTTCATCCAGGGCGCGAAGAACGCCGTGCTGCCGATGATCGGTGCGGCTCTTCTCGCCCCCAAGGGCCGTACGGTCCTGCGCAACGTGCCGATCATCGAGGACGTACGCCGGGCCGTGGAGCTCGCGGAGGCCATCGGCGCCTACGTCGAGCTGCACGAGTCCGAGCGGACCCTTGTCATCGACGCCTCCAGCCTGGCCAGCCCGGTGCTCCCCGCGGAGATCGCGCGGCGCTTCCGCGGCTCGGTGCTGTTCACCCCGGCCCTGCTCCACCGGCTGGGCGAGGCCATCGTGGAGGGCGTCGGCGGCTGCAACCTGGGCAGCCGCAACCTCGACTTCCACTACCTCGGCTACAAGCGCCTCGGCGCCATCGTGGACGAGGGCGAGACCGTCATCCACGTCAAGGCCTCCGGCCTGACCGGCGCCACCCTCTACCTCGACACGCCCTCGCACACCGGCACCGAGAACCTCATCATGGCCGCCGCCCTGGCCAAGGGCACCACCGTGATCGAGAACGCGGCGCTGGAGCCCGAGGTGCTCGACGTCATCGACATGCTCACCAAGATGGGCGCGAAGATCAGCGGCGGCGGCACCGGCTTCATCACCGTCGAAGGCGTCGAAGAGCTCCACGCCGTCGAGCACACCGTCATGCCCGACCGGCTCGACGCGGGCGTGTTCGCCATGGCCGCCGCGCTCACCGGCGGCGACGTCAGCCTCGTCGGCACCGGCCTCGACCTGGGTGTCGTGCGCCACAAGCTGGAGCAGATGGGCGTCGAGTTCGCCACGCAGGGCGCCGTGCTGCACGTGCGCTGCGACCGCCAGCCGCTGCGGCCGATCAACATCATCACCGACACCTACCCGGGCTTCGCGACCGACCTGCAGTCGCCGATGATGACCGTCGCCTGCCTGGCCGAGGGCGTCAGCTACATCCACGAGCGCATCTTCGACGGCCGCTTCGCCCTGGCCGGCGAGCTCAACAAGATGGGCGCCGACGTCGAGGTCGAGGGCAGCAGAGCCATCGTGCGCGGCGCCACCCCGCTGACCGGCGCGCAGGTGACCGCCCATGACTTGCGCTCCGGTATCGCCCTGGTTCTCGCCGGACTGGCCGCGAAGGGCGAGACGGTCATCGAGTCCGGATACCTCATCGACCGCGGCCACGCTCATCTCGCCGAGCGAATGCGGGCTCTGGGAGCGGACATTACGCGAGAGATTTCAGGACGCTGAAAAAGCCTGTGAAATACGCTGTGAGCTGCTAAAACAGCTCACCGGGCGGTCAACCAGAACGGCTTTCCGGAAAAGTCGGGCGTGACATTACGGCCCCCGCGAGCGATCGTTCCAAAAGAGAGCACTGCAACGGACGGCAGGATGGGACGAACATTGGTCGAGAGGGCCGAAGAAACTCCCCGAGTGTCACGCCCGGGCGCCATGACACCGGATCTGACCATTGGCGTGGTCGGCCCGCACGATCTGGTCGAGCGGGTCATGCTGATGGGTCACGCAGCCGCGCCCTTGCCGTGCCGCCTTGTGGCCGCCGCCTATCGAGATGAGCAGGAGGCGCCCGACAAGGTGACACGGCTGGGTCCCGGTGTGGACGCCTGCCTGTTCGCCAGCCCGGTCCCATACGACCTGGCCCGGCGATCAGGCGTGCTGACCATGCCGGCGACCTACGTGCAGCTTGGCGGCAGCGCGTTGGTGGCTGCGTTGGCCAAGGCGGCGCTGGACACTCGGATCGACCCCAAACGGGTCAGCATCGACGTGGTCTCACGGGCCGAGGTCGAAGAGGCCTACACCGACCTCGGCATCGCAGCCACAGATGTGCACAGCCGCGACGAACCCGGAGCCACCGGGACGATCGCGGCCTACCACGAGCGTCTGCTGCGGCAGGGCGCCACCACAGGCGCCCTGACCTGCCTGCCCACAGTGGCCGAACGCCTGCAGACAGCAGGCGTCCCGGTCATCAGGATCAGGCCCACCTCGGGCGCGGTGCGCACAGCGTTGCACACCGCCGCACTCCTCGGCGCGCACCACCGCCTCGAGGAGTCGCAACTGACCGTGGTGCTGGTGGAGGTGCCCACGCTGCGCGAACCCGTGCGGCGCGCGGCACCCCGCTACTGGCGCGACGAGCTACGCCTGTCACTGCACCGGCTGCTGGTCCAGGAAGCGAACCGGATCAACGCCACCGTCTGGCCGATCGACGATCACGCCTACCTGGTGACCGCCACCAGAGGCTCGATCACGGCCGCGACAGACGGATTCAGGGTGCTGCCGTTCGCCTCCAGGATCCGCGAGGAACTGGGGCTGGCGGTAGAGGTGGGCGTCGGGATGGGGCGTACCACGCATGACGCCGAGTCGCACGCCAGGGCAGCCCTGGCGCGCACGCAGGCGGGCAAACAGGCACAGGGATTCGCCGTGGACCGCGAGGGCCGCGCGCTGATCCCGGCGCCCAGGATGCCGCCGCAGGGATCCACCACGCTCAAACCCAAGGGCGTGGAGGTCTTGGCGCGGCTGGCGGCCAAGCTGGAGGGCGGGGACACAGTGGTGGACGCGGAGGGGGCCGGGCGCATGCTCGGCGTCACGCCGCGTACCGCCCGGCGGTTGCTGCGCACGTTGGTTGACGAGGGGCTTGCGTGGCCGCTCCCGCCCAACCGCACTCCACAGCCTGGCCGTCCCCGCCAGCTTTACCGGCTGATCGTGGAAAAGCTCGGTCCCCGCTGAACGGTCCGCCGTCCCCCCTTCCCCTTTCGCGGACGGCGGACCCCGACGATCTCCTGGAGGTGTCTTTCTTCCTTCTCTTGAGGTGTGTCGCTTGGGTGATCTGCTCGTAACACGCTCCTTCCGTTACGGCGCCGCCACCGCCCACGCCACCCGCCGACGTCGGCGGGCGCCGATCGGGGGGATCGCTTCTCACGTCGGACGTGGTCCCCACCGCAACGGCCCCCCGTCACCAGCGGACCGGCCCTGACCCGATCCCGCCTCCCGGCCCATCTGCCAGGAGGCGGGATCGGCCTTTCCAGGGGAACTCCGACTCCCTCACCCAGAGGCAGCCCCATGTCCGCTGCCAGGAGACAAGGCTCGGGATCCAGGCCCATGCTCGGGCGTGGCGGAGCCCGGCGCACGGGCCTGGCAGGAGGGAGGGCGGGAAGCGAGCCCCGGTCCACGGGTCTGGCGGGGTGCGAAGCCCGTCCACGGGGCCGGTGAGGGGTTTCGGGGTGGGCCGGTTTGGGGGTCTTGCCTGGTGGTGGGGTTTCAGGGGTTTGAGGTGAGGGTTTTGGCGACTCGCCGAGGGGATGATCGGGGTTGATTGCGGCCGGGTGGGGTATGTTTTCTTCGCCCCCGATCGACTGATTCGGACGGGGGCACCAAATCCTTCTCCGCCCGTCTCAGCAGGCGCAGGCGATGCCCGAGACCGGTGCGGTCAGCGCGTCCACGGGGTTGCGGACCACCCCGCCGGACGTCTCCACCGGAAAGCCCTCCCGGGACCAGTACTCGAAGCCGCCGATCATCTCCTTGACCCGGTAGCCGAGCTTGGCGAACTCCAGCGCGGCCCGGGTGGCGCCGTTGCAGCCCGGTCCCCAGCAGTAGGTCACGACCGTCACGTCCTCCGGGACCAGGGTGCGGGCGCGGGTGGCGATCTCGGCGGTCGGCAGGTGGAGGGCGCCGGAGACGTGGCCCTGGTCCCAGCTCTCCCCGCTGCGGGAGTCGATCACGACCACGCCCGGGGCGCCGGACTCCAGGTCCGCGGCCACGTCGGAGACGTCGGTCTCGAAGGCCAGGCGGGCGGCGAAGTGGGCGAGGGCGACGGCGTTCGGGGCGGGGGCGACGCTGGTGACGGCGGACATCTCCGGGGTTCCTTTCTCGGGGCGATGTCCGAAATCCTGCCGGTCCGTGGGCGGCCCCACGAGTGGCGCAGATGCCTCTTACCGCTAATATCCCGCCAAGGCCGAAAATGTCGGTCGGCGGCGCTATTGTCATGAGCTATGCAAGCAAACGCCACTGACCGGCGTGCCTCGCTCCTGGTGTGGGGCGCACTCGCGATTGTCTACGTGGTGTGGGGATCCACCTACCTGGGCATCGGCATCGCGGTCGAGTCCCTTCCGCCCATGCTGAGCGGCTCCATGCGGTTCATCACCGCGGCGGTGCTGCTGGGCGGGTTCCTGCTTCTGCGCAAGGGCAGGAGCGCGTTCCGGATGACCGGGCGCGAGTTCACCGGCGCCGCGGTCGCGGGCCTGCTGCTGCTCACGCTGGGCAACGGCATGCTGGCCGTGGCCGAGCAGTACATCTCGACCGGACTCGCGGCGCTGCTCGTCGCCTCCGTGCCGTTGTGGCTGGTGGTGTTCAGGTTCGTGGTGCGCGACCGGCCCAAGGCCCTGACGCTCGCGGGCGTGCTGGTGGGCCTCGGTGGCGTGGCGGCGCTCTCGCTGACCGGCGGCGAGGCGGCCGCCACGGGCGGCATCGTGATCGTGCTGCTGGCCTCCGTGTCGTGGGCCATCGGGTCGTTCCTGTCCAGCCGGATCGCCATGCCCGCCAACGCCTTCGCCACCTCCACCGTGGAGATGCTCGTGGGCGGGATCGGGCTGGCGATCCTTGGCACCGGGCTCGGCGAGCGGCTCGACGTGACCGCGGTCAGCTCCCGGTCGTGGCTGGCGCTGCTCTACCTGATCCTCGTGGGGTCGCTGATCGGGTTCACGGCGTTCTCGTGGTTGCTGGGCAACGCGCCGATCTCGCTCGTCGCCACCTACGCCTACGTCAACCCGGCCGTCGCCGTCGCGCTCGGCGCGATCGTCCTGGGCGAGGTGATCACGCCCCAGATCATGGTCGGCGGCCTCGTCATCCTGGTCGGCGTCGCGCTGGTGATCTCAACCGAGCGGAAGCGACCGCAGCGCGCCGTCGAAGGCCTCGATGGTGACGGCGAGGTCGGCCTCGGTGTGCGCGGTGGACAGGAACCACAACCCCCTGGGGACCATGTTGACCCCCCGCTCGAGCAGCGCCGCGTGTAGGAGCGCCATTCTGGCGCGGTCCGTGCGGGCGAAATCCCGATAGTCCCGTACGGCCGGCGCGTCCGTGAAGTACGTCTGGAAGACCGGGCCGGGGCCGTCCACCAGCAACGGCACGCCCGCCTTCTCCGCGACCTCGCGGATGCCCTCCATCAACGCCCGCCCCCTCGCGTACAGGGTGCCGTAGACCTCCTCGCGCCGTTCGTCAAGGATGCGCAGGGTCGCCTCGGCGGCGGCGATGCCGACGGGCTGGGAGTTGAACGTGCCGGCGTGCGCGACCTTGCCGCCGGAGATGGAGTCCATGACGAAGGCGCGCCCGGCCAGCGCGGAGACCTGCATGCCGCCGGCCATCGCCTTGCCGAAGACCGACAGGTCGGGGGTGACGCCCAGGTACTCCTGCGCGCCGCCGGGCGCCAGGCGGAAGCCGGTGATGATCTCGTCGAAGATGAGCAGGCTGCCGTGCCGGTCGCACAGCTCGCGTACGGCCTCCAGGTAGCCGGGCTCCGGCGTGATGGCGCCGGTGTTGCAGAGCACGGGCTCGCAGACCACGGCGGCGATCTGGCCGGCGTGCGCGTCCATGATCCTGGTCAGGGTCGCCAGGTCGTTCCAGGGGGCGATGACCAGGTCGGCGGCTTCGGGCTGGCCTGCCGTACCGGAGACAGGGACGGGCGCGTCGGCGGGGCCGGCGAGATCCACGGCGGGGTGCACGCTGTAGAGGACCGGGTCCAGCCAGCCGTGGTAGTGGCCCTCGAACTTGAGGATCTTCCGGCGGCCGGTGTGGCCGCGCGCCAGGCGCCAGGCGGCGTGCGCGGCCTCCGAGCCCACGGTGTTGAAGCGGACGCGCTCGGCCGAGGGGATCATCGCGCACAGGCGCTCGGCCACGCGGACCTCGGCGGCGTGCTGCGCGGAGTAGACGATGCCGCGGGCGACCTGGGCGCCGACGGCCTCGACGACCTCCGGCGGGCAGTGGCCGAGCAGGGCGGGGCCCTGGCCGAGGACGTAGTCGACGTACTCGTTGCCGTCCACGTCCCACAGCCGCGAGCCGGCCGCGCGCTCGACGTAAAGGGGCACTCCCGAGGTACGGCGGGCGTCGCTGGAGACACCTCCGGCGATGTACTGCCGGGCGGTGGCGTAGAGGTCGCGGCTGGCGTCCAGGGTGCGGCTCATGCCGACCATCAAAGGGGATGCTCCGCCAGACCACCAGCAAGAGGGCAAGAAGCGGGTCGTCACCGCAAATTTCGGTTCTTGTGGGCGACCGGCGGGCTTGATGGGGTGAGAACCATGTTCCTTGGACGCATCCGGCGGACCACCTCCGCCCCCGTCGAGCTGGTCGCCCAGCGCGACGGCGCCCTGATCAGCCTGGCCGACCTCGGCACCGACGACCCCGTCGCGCTCCTGGACTCCTACGGCCTCGACCGCCTCACCGAGGAGGTGGCACGGCGCCGGCCGGTCCTGGACGAGGCCGGCGTGCTGTTCGAGCCGCCCGTGGCCACCTGCACCAAGATCTGCTGCCTGGCGCTCAACTACGCGGCGCACGCCGAGGAGAGCAACATGGAGGTGCCGCCGGAGCCGGTGCTGTTCCTGAAGCCGCCCTCCGCGCTGACCGGGCACAACCAGCCGGTGATCGCGCCCGCCCGCACCCGGCACCTCGAACACGAGGTGGAGCTGGCGGTGGTCATCGGCCGCCGGACCCGCGACCTGCCCGCCGAACGCTGGAAGGAGGCGGTCGCCGGATACACCGTGATCAACGACATGACCGCGCGCGACCTCCAGCTGGCCAACATCTCCAGGAACGTCCCCTGGGACCAGTCCAAGGGGTTCGACACGTTCGCGCCGGCGGGGCCGTACCTCGCGACCGTGGACGAAGTGCCGGACCCGCAGGCGCTGGAACTGACGCTTGAGGTGGACGGCGAGGTCAGGCAGCGGGCCAACACCAAGCAGATGGTCTTCGGCATCCCGCGGCTCATCGCCGACCTGTCGGACGGGATGACGCTCATGCCCGGCGACCTCATCGCCACCGGGACGATCGCCGGCATCGCCCCGCTCAAGGACGGCGACACCATGCGGGCCACGGTCGAGGGCGTCGGAACGCTTGTCAATACGGTCAAATTTCGGTCCGCCTAAAGTAGGGGCATGACCTACGCCGTCGCAGCCCTGGTGGACATCGACGACTTCATCGCCTCCGAGCAGGCCCAGGGCCGGCCATGGGCGCAGGGCCAGCTCAGGCGGGCCTCGCGGGCCGTGGCCGAGGCGGCGACCTGCCGTCCGGGCGTCACGTGGCGCCCGGAACCGCCGGAGGAGTGGCTGGTGCTGCTGACCGGCGCGGACCCCGACGCGCTGATGTCCGAGGCGGCGACACTCGCCGAGGAGGTACGCGCGCGGATCGTCCGCGAAACGGCCTGGACCGCCACGGTGAGCATCGGGCCGCCCCGATCGGGTCCGCTGGAGGCCGAGCGTGAGGCCCGGCGGGCCAACGACTACAAGCTCGTGCTCGGCGGCGACCGCGTGATCACACTGCCCGCCGTCGACGGCGACCATCCCTCGCCGCCGGTGCGCATCGAGCAGGAACTGACCCGCCGGGTGCGGGCCGGCGACCGCGACGGCGCCGCCGGGCTGCTGGCCGGATGGATCGACCGGTGCGCCCGCGAACCCGGTGTGGACCCGCGCATTCTGCGCAACTGGCTCATCGGCCAGCTGCTGTTCGTGGTGGACGTGGCGGGACCGGCGCGGCTGGCCGACGGCTCGACCGACTGGGTGGAGGCCAGCGCGCGACTGCCGATCGAGGACATCGTGACGGTCGGCGACATCCACGAGCGCTCCTACCTGCACATCTGGTTGAAGGAACGGCTCGGCAGGCTGCTGCCCGCCACCCCGAGGCGCGACATCCTCGGGCTGGCCGAGGCCTACCTCGCCGATCATTACACCGATCCGGGGCTGCGGCTGGCCGATGTCGCGGCCGCTGTTTGCGCGAGCCCGTTCTATATCTCGCATCTGTTCGCGGAGGAGCGGCAGACCACGTTTCTGCGGCATCTGACCGGATTGCGGCTACGGCATGCGCGGCGGTTGCTGACCAGTTCGGGGCTGCCTGTCGATGTCATCGCCGCGCATACCGGGTATCCGAGTACGAAGGCATTGCGGAGCGCGTTTCGGCGGCATGTGGGGTGTTCGCCCACGGAGTATCGCAGGGCTAGATTTCGGCCCGGACCGTAACTAGGGTGGGGTGTCATGGACTTGGCGATCGACGGCGGACAGACCGGGCTGCGTGTCGCTCTGGCTTCTCGCGGGCGGGTGCGTGAGGTCAGGGAACTGGCCGGGCTGTCGTACGCCGAAGGGTCGCCAGTGGACGCCGTGCTCGCCCGGCTGGAGGTGCCCGAGGGTGTGGACACCGTCTGCCTCGGGTTGACCACGCTTCTGGACTCGCCGGATCGCCTGGCGCGGCGGTTGCTGGAACGTTCGCGGCGGGTGATCATCACTACGGATGTGGTCACGTCGCACGCGGGCGCCTTTCCGGCCGGGACCGGCGTGGTCCTGGCCGCCGGAACCGGCGCGATCGCCCTCGGCGTCCCACCGGCCGAAGGTGCTCGGCCAGACGGGCATCAACGGCCGGGTGGCGGTGGTTCGGCTGTGCAGGTGGATGGGTGGGGGTTTCTGTTCGGGGATGCCGGGAGCGGGTTCTGGATCGGACGGCGGGGGCTGGATGCCGCTTACCGGGGCTTTGACCGGCGAGAGCCGGAGGGGCCGTTGACGGTGCGGGCGCGGGAGGTCTTCGGTGACCTCGCCACGCTGCCCCACCGCCTCTACCTCACACCCGACGCGGTGGCGCGGATCGCCCGCTTCGCCCCGCACGTGTTCGAGCTGGCCGCCACCGACGCGGCGGCCGGCGAGATCGTGGACTCGGCGGCCACGGAGCTGGCGGGCACCGTGGCCGCCGCCGCACGCCACTTCACCGGCGAGGTACCCGTCGCCTGGACCGGACGCCTGCTCCGCGACGAACGGCTGCGAGCCGGGTTCGAGTCGGCGCTGACGGCCCGTCTGCCCCTGGCTCGCATCAGCCAGGCGGCGGGTGACAGCCTGACCGGCGCCGCCCACCTCGCCGCCGCCCCCGGCCTCGGCCCCTACACGCCCCTGGCCACCGTCGCCCACCGCGAGACGGCCCGATGAGAGTCGGATACGGCTTCGCCGAACTACCCGTGCCCGACGGCACCCCCATGGGCGGGTACATCGACCGCCCCGGCCCCTCCACCGGCACCCTCGACCCGCTCCGGGTCAGCGCGGTCACGTGGTCCGACGGCGACCGCCGCCTCGCCCTGGCCGTGGCCGACGTGATCTGCGTCAACACCGACCTGGCCGAGTACGCCCGCCGGGCCGTGAACCTGGACGACCACGCTCGACCGGCCGCGGTGTGTGAGCTTTGGCTGGCGGCCAGTCATACCCATGCGGGTCCCGAGACCGGGTGTGTGCCCGGGGGTGGGGTCACGCCCCGGCCGTGGTTGGAGCGGGTTTCTGGTGCGGTGCGCGCCGCCGTACACAGGGCTGTGGAAAGTGAGCGGGCGGCGGACGGGACGGCTCATCGCGGTGAGTTGCACGGCGTCGGCGCCGACCGCAGCCGGCCCGACGCGGACAGGACGGTGCCGCTGGACGTGGTCGCGGTGTGGGGGGACGGCGGGCCGGCCGGGGTGGTCGTGGTGCTGCCGGTGCATCCGACCGTGCTGCCCGCCGGAAACCTCCTGGTCAGCGCGGACCTGGCGGGGGCGGTGCGGAGGGCGTTGCGGGCGCGGCTCGGGGACGGTGTCTGGGTGGTGGTGGCGACCGGCGCGGCTGGGAACGTCAGCACCCGCTTCACCCGCCTCGGCCAGGACGCCGCCGAACTGGACCGGCTCGGCGGACTGGTCGCCGACCGCTGCGTCGAACTGCTGGCCCAGGCGGGTGAGCGGGCCTGGACGGGTACCGACCGGATCGGGACAGTCCGGGCACGACGCGACCTGCGCCGGGCCCAGCGCGACGCCGACCTCGGCTCGCTCGCCACCGAGTACGAGCACGCCACGGCCGCGGGCGACCCGGTGGCCGCCCGGCTGGCGCGCAGCAGGCTGGAGGGCGTACGCGCCAGAGCCCTCGGCGCCCCGCCCATCACCGACACCGTCCCCGTCGACGTGAACGTGGCCAGAGTGGGGGCGCTGGGACTGGTCGGGCTGCCCGGCGAGCCGTTCCTCGGAGTGGCGGAGAGCATCAGGAACGGGCGCGGCCCGATCGCCGTGCTCGGCTACGTCAACGGATATCCCGGCTACCTGCCCACCGCCGAGGCGTACGGGCGATCCGACTACGAGGTGCTGGTGAGCGCCGTCGCCCCCGGCAGCGCCGAGACGCTCGCCGGCACCGCACGACAGCTATTGGAGGAAGCGTGATCGATCAGGATGCGTACGCGGAGATCGCCAGGTCGGCCGTCGACCGGCTGGTGACCAAGGAACGGGACACGATCGCCCGCGCCGGCGCCCTGATCTACGAGTCGTTGCGGGCAGGGGGCGTACTCCAGGCGTTCGGCACCGGCCACTCCCGCTCCATCGCCCTCGAACTCGTCGGCCGGGCCGGCGGCCTGGTCCCCGCCAACCAGCTCGGCATCCGCGACGTGGCCTACTACGGCGACGCCTCCCCCGCCGACATCCTCGACCCCAAGATCGAACGCGAACCCGGCCTCGCCGCCCGCATCTGGGCCCTCGCCCCCATCCGGCCCGAGGACATCTTCGTCATCATCTCCAACTCCGGCGGCAACGCCTCCATCGTCGAAATGGCCCAGCTGGCGGTGAACCACGGCCACCAGGTCATCGCGATCACCTCCCGCGCGCACACGTCCCACCTGCCGGCCGGCCCGCGCCTCGCCGACCTCGCCCACGTCACCATCGACAACGGCGCCCCGTACGGCGACGCCGCCCTCCCCCTGCCGGACGGCACCACGATCTGCCCGATCTCCAACCTGACCGGCGTACTGGCGGCCCAGATGCTGGTGGCCGAAGTCGTCGGCCACCACCTGACCGCCGGAGTGGCTCCCCCGATCTTCCGCTCAGCCAACACACCGGGCGGCGACGCCCACAACGCGGCACTCCTCCAGAACTACGGCCCCCGCATCCGCCTCGGCGACGCCTGACCCCGTCCTGGCTCATGACGACGGGTTCGGGCTGCCCGCCCCTGGGATCCGTGCAGGATCCCAGGGCGAAAGAAGCCCCGACGCTCTCAAGCAATACGACCGCTTCACGCCCTGGCTCCGGAGCAGATGACGGAGAGAACGTACCGATCTCGGCCCGCACCTACGCACTTCGGTAGCCAGCCTGCCTTTGCCAGGTGCAAGGGCTGGAGCCATCGGTGCGGCCGGTCGTACAGGTCCTCGACACGGCGGCTCCACCAACGTGGCGCCCTTCGCGGCAATGAAGGGGCCCCGTATCGGTCGCAGAAGCCGAACGGCCGCAATAGCCAACGCGGTCGCGAACACAGATGCGGACAGGGCCGGATGCGGCTCCTGTGCCAGCCACTCCAGCTACTCACGTAATCGGGACCTCGTGCCGCCTTGCCGAACCCAAAGCTGGGAAGAATCCTTCCGCCACCGCTACGATAGGACGCGTGGGAAGGCTCTGATGCTTACTAAACTCGAAGTCGACGGGTTCAAGAACCTTCTGGATTTTGAAGTGGATCTTGGCCCTTTCACGTGCATCGCAGGCGTCAACGGCACTGGAAATCAAACGTTTTTGATGCCATTCAATTTCTCAGCCTTTTGACCGACAGGTCGCTGATCGAAGCCGCCCAGGAGGTCCGCGGAGTTCACGGCGAACGCTTCGGCGACCCCCGCGATCTCTTTTGGAACGGACATTCTGACCCGGCACACAAAATGCGATTCGCCGCAGAAATGATCGTGCCTGGACAAGTGGAAGACGATTTCGGCCGTCCCACGACGCCTTCGATAACCTTCCTACGCTACGAGCTGGAGTTGGGGTACGTACCGCCGAGCGGAATTGAAAAGATCGGCCGCCTGAGCCTCCTCGCGGAGAACCTCAGGCACATCAAGCTGGGCGACGCCCCTGGCAAGCTCCGGTTCAAGCACAGTGCCGCTCATTTCCGCAATGCAGTCCTACACGGCCGCCGAGCCGGTGCCGCATTCATCTCCACCACCAAAGATGCGGACGGGCAGCCGATCATCAGCATCCACCAGGGCGGCGGAAGTCGCGGCCAGCCCAAACCTGCCGCCGCGTCCCGGGCGCCCGCAACAGTTGTGAGCACCGTTACGAGCAGTGACGACCCGACCGTTCTCGCAGCACGAAGAGAAATGCAGTCATGGCGTCGGCTCGCCCTGGAGCCTTCTGTGCTGCGGGCCGCGGATCGATATGTCGACCCACGCCAGATGGACCCTACCGGTCGTCATCTCGCGTCAACCCTCTTTCGCATCGCCTACGAGGACGGCGACCCCGAGCGTGTCTATGCAAGAATCGCCGGGCGCCTCGCCGACCTGTCAGGCGTGGATGTGAGAGAACTTCGAGTAGAACAAGATGACGTCCGTGAACTCTTCACGGTGCAACTCGTCGAATCTGGCGGGCTTGCCCTGCCGGCAAGAAGCTTGTCCGAAGGAACGCTCCGCTTCCTTGCCCTGTGCGTTCTGCTCGAGGACCCGACCGTCGAGGGCCTCCTGTGCATGGAGGAGCCGGAGAACGGCATTCACCCCGCCAACGTGAACGCCATGGTCCAATTGGTCACGGATCTGGCAGTCGACGCTCAGGAAACACCTGGGAAAGGTAATCCATTTCGGCAGATCATTGTCAATACTCATTCGCCTGCGGTGGTTCAACTCGTCGACCCTGCGGACCTTCTTTTTGCAGAGGCGGACATCCGAGGCGCCCCAGACGGAACTATGACCCGTGCACTCCAACTGCGCCCGCTTGTCGCCTGTGAGCTGGGCCTTTTGTAGCGAACCTGTCGTGTCTCAGGACACGCGCAAGCCGCGCGCCGAAGGCGCGCTCGATCAGTGCGCCCGAGCGGAGCGAGGACCGTTGTCCCGGGGCGGGATCCAACCGGTCGGCCACTTAACCGGGCAACGGGTGGGCCAGACAAGGCGCCCGAGCGACAGCGAGGACTTTGCCTTTAAGGGCGGACCAGTCGGTACGGCTGGCGGGGGCGGCCGGCCTGGGAGCCCTTTACCGGCGGCATCGGCCAAGCCAGCCCCTCCTCCGCCAGACTCTGCAGAACCCGGCGAGCCGACCGGGGCGCCACCGCCAGCACATCGGCCACGATCTCGGCGTCCACCACCAGCGCCTCCGGCCCGTCACCCAGCCCGGCGACCAGGCGTTCCAGGAGCTTGGCCCCCTTGGTGGCGGTGACCGGCTCGCTCTCGGCCCGTCGACGCTGCCGCAGCGGCAGGGAGAGGACGGTCCCGTCCCCGCTGACCATGTAGGCCGCCGCCGCCCCGGCGTTCCGGGCTTTCTCGACGGCGACCAGCGCGTTGGCGTCGGCGTCCCGCGCGGTGGTGCCGAGCCCGATTCCCACCTCGACCGGCACCCCCGCCTCCGACCGCACCCGGTCCATGAACGGCGCGACCCGGAACCCGTCGGTGGCCTGCGCGAGCGCACCGACCGTGGCGGTGACGACATAGCTGTTCTCGTCGCGTGGCACCACGGTGGCCCCCATCACCCGGGCGTCGGCCAGTAGCGACTGGTGAAGGGAGAGCTTCAGCTCCTGCTGCCAATAATTACCGGGCCCCGAATAGCTGGGCCGGGCGGAGGCGGCCAGTTCGACCACGGCAATGGCGATCTGTCCCTCTTCCAGCCGGCTCCCCGTGCCAAGAAGAGCGGCGGTGTTCAGCGCCAGCCGCAGAGTGTGAGAGGTGGGCAGCATCCGCAGCACCGGCACCCCGGCGGCGGTGAGCGCCTTGGCCACACTCCTTATCGTGGTGAGCGCGGCGGTGGTCGCCCCTTGCCGGTAGAGCTGCTCGTGAAAGCCGATGAAGCCGCGGGCGGACTCCGGCTGGTCGTACTCGGAAAGGTGCACCCCCGCGGTGCTGACCCCGATCTCCCCATAGGCCTCTTCGACATCGGCCGCGGGCAACGAGTCGATGCTGACCCTGGCCGGTTCGATCCCGTCGGCGAGCACCCCGCGCAGCAGCGCGGCATAGAGACTGGCCCCGCTCATGGGCACGAACGTGGCCGGCATGGGCAGTTCGCCGCCCTGCCGGGCGAGGTCGTATTGGAGCGGCCCGGTGAACAGAGCCACGTCGATGCTGTCGGCGATCTTGGAGAACTTCTCGTAGGTCTCGTGCTCACCGGCCAGCGGCGCGCCCACCAGCCGCCAGTCGGCGGCGGCGGGCAGGTCGGCGCCGATCATCATGATCTGCTCGACCAGGTCGGGCGGCCCGACGACCCCGATGGCCACCCTCGACCGTGTCTCGGATCGCAACCGATCCATGATCGTTATCTCTCCAGTCCGGATCGCCACTGCAGGAGTCGCGTCATCGTCCCGCCGAGGACCGCCGCACGGTCCTCCTCGGCGAGGCCACTGAAGATTACCCGGCCGAGCGACATGCGAAGATCGATGAACGGGAAGTCGGAGCCGTAGACCACCCGGCCCGCTCCGACCTCCGACACCATTCTGACGATGTCGGGCCCGCTGTTGAAGGAGCCGCAGACCTCCAGGACGAGTCCGGGCTGTCGCTGCGCCGCCTCGATCGCGAGGTCGAAGCCGAGCGGCGTGGCCCCGGCGTGCCCGGCCAGGATGGTCGCCCCGGGATGCCGGGCGGCCACCTCCTCCACCTGCCCGAGATCGTTGTACGGCGAGCCGTCATAGCTGTGCGTCAGCACGGGGCATCCGGTCCGCTGCGCGAACTCCCACACCGGCGCGTACCGCCGCCCGGTGAGCGGATAGTCGTGCAGGTCGGGATGGAGCTTGATCCCCCCGAAGCACGGATCGTCCCCCCAACGCCCCAGTTCCCCCACGGGATCCTGCCAGGGGTTGACGGTCAGGTACCCGGTGAACCGGTCGGGCGCGCCCCGGACGATCTCGGCGGTCTGCGCGTTGCCCTCGGTGGCGTCGAGCTGGATGGCGAGATGGCTGGACAGGACCGCGTGCGCCACCCCGCACCGGTCCATGACCCGTACCATCGCCTCGGGTCCGGCTTCGGGAATGAAGAACAGGCTGTACGGCCCGGCGTGCGCGTGGGCGTCCACGATCCGTACCCCGGTCTGGGGACGGCGGCTCCACACGGCGGTCTCGATGCTCACGCGGCCCTCGCTTCCTGACGCAGCAGGCCCAGCACGTTGCCGGAGCCGATGGCGGCCACGCTCTCGTCGTCCAGCTCCGACCAGAGGAGCCGGGTGAGCGCTTCGGCCGGGTCTCTGGCGGGGGCGCCGGTGCCGAAGACGAGGCGGCGCGGGCCGTACCTCTCGACGAGCCATTCGAGGCCGCAGTGGGAGGAGAGGTTGGCCAGCCCGAGATGGACGTTGGGGGTGCGGGCGAGCACGCCCGCCGCCTGCCTGAGCAGGCGGTACCCGAGGCCGCCGACGACGACGGCGAGGCCGGGGCGGGCGGCGGCGACGGCCTCGACGGTGGGCCAGCCGGCCTGCGGCGCGTCGAGCAGCAGCGGCAGCCCGGCCTCGGCGACGGCGTCGAGCACGCGCGCGGTGTCCCTGCCCGCGAGGTCGTAGCCGTGGTCGGCGGGGTAGGCGCGGACGGCGGCGACGCCGTTGTCCAGGGCGGAGGTGACGAAGTTCGCGGTCTCGTCGCAGGTGTCGGGCAGCATCACCCAGCAGGGGCGCAGCCTGGGCTGTCCCTCCGTCAGCTTGGCGATCTTGAGGTTGCCCTGGTGCGGGTCGTGCAGCCACGACCAGCTGTGGCTCACGAGCGCCTCGGCGATGCCGAAGCGGTCCATTCTGGCCAGCGCCTGCGTGACCGTGCCCTGGCCGACGTCCCTGCGGGGGTGCCGGCCGAGCATCGCGTCAGCGTCGATCAGCATGAACCGTCCATCCGTCGGGGATCGTGGGGGGCTGGTCGCGGAAGGGGAAGAGCCCGACGGTGAACCGGCCGTCGGCGCGGCGCAGTCCGAGGGTGTGGATCTCGCCGTACTCGGCGGTCCTGGCCTCGGGGTCGGGGATGCGCGCGGGACCGTTCCCGTGCAGGACCTCGTCGGGCGCCTCCAGGGGTACGGCCAGCAGTCCGGGCCCCTTCTCCGTCACGAACCCGAGCCCGTTCCCGTGGCGGCGCCAGGGTGACAGGCCGTGAAGCTGCCAGATCGCCTCGGCGTCGATGCGGTCGGAGACCACCCAGTAGCCGGGGTCGGGCACGAAGACGATCCGCCGGTCGTGGCGCTGTTCGTAGCCGTGATGATGTCCCTCGAAGACCTGCTTATCGGGAAAAATCCGGAACAAGTCGCATGAAGCCCTTCGATCCTCCTCATACTCCTGCCCCGGCACCAGCAACGTGTTGTGCGCCCTGGTCGCCTGGTACCAGTCGTAGTAGCCCGGGTCGTCATACGACGGCGGCCCGCCGCCCTCCCACGCCAGCGGCACGCCCCAGCCTTCGATCACGAAGTCGAGCGCCGCGTGGTGGCTGTGCGGCTCCAGCTCATGCCCGACATACGGTCCATAGTTGATCACCGTGTGGAAGCCGCCGCCCCGCAGCACCGCGTACCCGCTGGCCTCAAGGTTGACCGGACCGGACGGCGGCTCGATGCCCACCGGCCAGACCACACCGCTGTCCTGCAGGTGCGGCACCCAGCCGCCCGACGTGGTCAGCGCGGCCAGCCAGTCGTGCATGAGCGGGTAGCGGGGATGGGCGGCCAGCGACGGCTCGACGGCGGCGGCCCGCTTGAGCGCGTCCAGGCACATGCCGTGGTAGCCGGGCGAGCGCTCGTGGTGGCCGCCGTCGGCGCGTACGTCACGCTCCAGATGTTCGTGGATGCGGGCCAGCGCCACCTCCGCCCACGACTCGGCCTCGGGCAGGTCGGCGAAGACGCGGGCCAGGTGCAGGAGCTCGCAGACGGTGGCGAACTGCCAGTTGCCGTGGCGGAACTCGTCGTGCTCCTCGGCCGACCAGCGCGCGCCGCCGACGACGGTCTTCAGCATCTCCCTCCGGCACCGCTCGCCCAGGGCCGTGCCGAAGGCGTGCAGGGCGTGGGTGACGTACATGCCGCGGGCGCACACGCCGAGCGAGTACCAGATCACGTCGAGGCCGGGCCAGTCGCCCTCCACCCGGTCGCGGTCGGCGTACCACTGCAGGAACAGGCGCTCCCAGGTGTCGGCGTAGCGCTGGTCGCCGGTCTCGGAGTAGGCGGCGATCAGCGGGGTCATCCAGCGCAGGTAGTGGAAACCGTACAGGCGGGAACGGCCGTGGCCCTTGTCCAGGAAGTCGACCTCGATGCCGATCAGGTCGTCGGCGGCCTCCGCCGGCATGCCCGCGGGTACGGGCGCCCGCCACCTCCAGGTACGGCCCAGCTCCGGCAGATCCTCGTCGGGAATGTGGCGCATCCGAGTCGGGTGCACGTGCGGCGGTTTCTCGACATAGGCGGTCATGCGAGCCTCACCGGGAGCCCGGTGCGGGCGGACTCGTGCGCGGCTGCCAGCACGGCGGTCACATCGCGCGAGCTCTCGACGCTGATCAGCGGCTCGGTCCCGGTGCGCGCGCAGTCGACGAAGTGGTGGATGGCGTCGCGGTAAGCTCCTGCGGGCACGCCGTGCACGACGCGCTGGAGCATGTTGCGCGGGTAGGCGTAGGCCTTGGCGGTGGCCACCTGGATGTTCTCCTTCTGGCGGTCGAGCTGGATGACGCCGTCCTCGCCGACCACGGTGACGTAGCTGTCGACCATGGTGGGGAAGGTGTTCGGGTAGATCCAGGCCGACTCGAAGGTGGCGACGGCGCCCCGGCTGAAGCGGGCCTGGATCTGCATCGCGTCGGGGGTCTCGATGCCCATGCCGCGCAGCTTGCCGTGGCGGGCGGTGGCGAAGACCTCCACCACGCGGTCGTCGTAGAGCCAGCTGAGCAGGTCGATGTCGTGGCTGGACAGGAACCAGGCGCAGCTGGTCTGGTCGGCCCAGCGGATCATCTCGGTGGGCACGTGGATGGTGTCGTCCTTGCGGGCGTACCCCACGACCGGCTCACCGACCAGCTCCATCTGCTGCTTGGCCTGCGCGTACGCGGGCACCCAGCGGTGGTTGAACAGGCACATCGCGATCACGCCCGCCTCGCGGATGGCGGCGACCGCGCGGTCGGCGTCGGCGACCGTCGTCGTGAACGGCTTCTCGACCAGGATGTGCAGCCCGGCCCGCGCGGCGGCGACCATCATGTCGGCGTGCAGGTGGTCGGGCGTGGTGATCGAGACGGCGTCGACCGTGCCGGAGGCGATCAGGTCGCGGTAGTCGGAGTAGACGGCCGCCTCTCCCAGGGGGCTGCGGGAGACCGCGGTGAGCTCGACGTCGGGGTGGGCGGTGAGCACCTCGGCGTGCCCGCGGCCCATGATCCCGGCACCGATGATCCCTACTCTGAGCTTAGGCAAGTGCGTCATTCCATCGCTTCTCTGCAGTGTCGAGCGCTTCCTTCGCGCTCTTGGTACCCGTGAGGAAGGCCCTCACCTCTTCGGAGAGCAGCTCGCCCAGCTCCGCGTCCTTGTTGGTGCCGATCGGGGTGTACTTCAGCTGGGGCAGCCCCTTCACTATCACGCTCCTGGCCGCGGCCATCGGGTCGTCGCCGGAGACGGCGGTGAAGAACGTGTCCTTGGTCGAGGAGACCGTCGAGGGGTAGATCGGCACGATCTTGCAGAAGGCCAGCTGGTTGGCGCCGTTGGTGAAGTACTTGATGAACTCCGCGGCGGCCTTCTTGTTCTTGGACGCCTTGGGGATGGAGAAGGCCTGCTGCGCCAGCAGCAGGTTGCCGCCGGTGCTCATCTGGACCGGCGCGGTGACGAGCAGGTCCTTGTAGACGTCGGGCGCGTTCTTCTGCACGTTGAGCAGCTCGGCGGCGTTCGCGTGCGCCTTGAAGGCGACCTGGCCGTTCTCCAGCGTCTGCGGGAGGTTGCGGATGTCCTTGGACACGGCGCCGGGCGCGATGCCCTTGGCCGCGTAGCTCTTCTTGAACTTCTCCAGCACCTCGGCGGCCTGCGGCGTGTTGAACACGGCCTTCTTGTCGGGGCTGAGCAGTTCGACGCCGTAGTAGCGCAGCGTGTTGTGGTCGGGGATCGCGTTGAACCCGTTGACCTTGGTCTTGCCGAAGACCTTGTCGGCCAGGGCGAGCGCCTCGTCGTAGCTGACCGGAGGCTTGGCGGGGTCGAAGCCGACCTTGTCCATCACCGACCTGCGGTACATGGCGACGGGCGAGCCGCCGTTGTACCAGGGCACGGCGTAGAGCTTTCCGCCGGTACGCAGCGGCTCGACCAGGTTCGGCTGGAAGTCGGCGAGGTCTCCCTGGGTGAAGTAGGCGTCGAGCGGTTCGAGCGACGGCGTGAACCGGCCCAGCTCGATCGAGCTGACGTTGACCGCGTCGGGCACCTCGCCGCTGGCCACGGCGGCCAGCAGCTTCGTGGCGCTCTCCTGGCCGGGCACGTCGACCCACTTGACCGTGACCTGGGGGTGCTGCTTCTGGTAGTCGGCGATCAGACCGTTGATGTAGTCGCTGTAGTTCTTCTTCAGGTTGATCGTCCAGAACTCGACCTCGCCCTCGAAGGGCTGGTCGTTACCGCCTTCCGCGGCTCCGGAGGTGCCGGCGACGCAGCCGGTCGCGAAGAGGGAGAACGCGAGAGCCGCTACTAAGAAGCTTCTGCTTGACATGTGGCCGTCCTTAATCGCTACTTTCGGCACAATGACAGGACGCGCTCTTGCCGTCAATCCCCGGGCTATGTACGCTGCAGAAAATTCTGGCCCGCCGTTATCCATCTTTAGGACTACCAATGCCCGGACAGCGGTGGTACACCCCCTACCTCTTCGCCCTCCCGGCCCTGGCCTTGTTCGGGGTCTTCTTCGTCTGGCCGGCCGTCACCGCGATCCAGCTGTCGTTCATGAAGTACGACGTGGTCTCGCCGCCGGCCTTCGTCGGGATGGACAACTTCGTACGCCTCCTGGGCGACGAGAAATTCTGGACCGCGACGCTCAACTCGGTGCTGTTCCTGATCGGGCTGTTCCCGCTGCTGGTCGTGCTGCCGCTTTTGCTGGCCGTACTCGTGAACCAGAAGCTGCCGGGGATCAGGACCTTCCGGATGCTCTACTACCTGCCAGTGGTCACCTCGATGGTCGCGGTGGCCGTGGCCTGGGAGTACGTCTTCAACCAGCAGGGCGTGCTCAATTGGATCCTCACCGGCGCCGGCCTGCTCGACCAGCCGATCCAGTACCTGCTCGACCCGTTCTGGGCGCTGCCCGCGCTCATCGTGGTCGAGGGCTGGAAGAGCATGGGCTTCTACATGATGATCTACCTCGCGGGGCTGCAGACCATCGACACCTCGCTCTACGAGGCGGCCCGCGTCGACGGCGCCACCGCCTGGGACCGGCTGCGGCGCATCACCGTGCCACTCATGATCCCGTACATCGCCGTCGCGTTCACGATGGAGATGCTCGACGCGATGCAGGCCTTCACCTCGGTGTACGTCATGACCCGGGGCGGACCGCAGGACTCGACACTGACCCTCGGCTACTACATCTGGTCGGCCGGCTTCGAGCACTACGAGATGGGCTACGCCAGCGCCATCGGGCTCGTGCTCTGGGTGGTCATGATCGCGCTGGCGATACTCAACCACCGCCTCACCAGGGGGAAGTCGTGAGAACACGCAACATCGGGATGTACGTCCTGCTCACGGCGATCGCCCTGGTCTTCGTCGGCCCGTTCCTCATCCTGCTGTCGTCGGGGCTGAAGCCGTCCGACCAGGCGGTCTTCGCCTTCCCGCCCGACATCATCCCCCGGCCGCCGGTCCTGGACTGGGTGAAGGAGGCGTGGACGGCGATCCCGTTCCCCCGCTATCTGCTCAACTCGGTCCTCTACGTGGGCGCGATGGTCCCGGCGTACGTGCTGGTCTCGGCGCTGTGCGCGTACCCGCTGGCGCGGCTGCGCTTCCGCGGCCGGAACCTGATCTTCCTGGCGATCCTGTCCACGATGTTCCTGCCGGGCGAGGTCATGCTCATCCCGCGTTTCCTCGTGGTCTCGCAGCTCGGCATGGCCGACACGTATGCCGGGGTGATCCTGCCCGGCCTGCTGTCGGCGTTCGGGATCTTCCTGCTCCGGCAGACCTTCGCCGGGGTGCCGCGCGAGATCGTGGACGCCGCCCGCACCGACGGCTGTCACGAGCTGCGCATCTTCTGGCACGTGATGCTGCCCGCCGCCCGGCCCACGCTGGCCATCCTCGCCATCTTCGGCTTCATCTCGGTCTGGAACAGCTTCATCTGGCCGCTGGTCGTGCTCAAGGACTCGGCCAAGTACCCGATCGCGCTCGGGATCGCCTATCTGGCCGGGATCACCGGCACCGACGTCAGGACCCTCGCCGCCGGGACGATCATCTCGATCATCCCGGTGGTCGTCGTTTTCATGCTCATGCAACGCCATGTCCTCGAAGGCATGCGAGGCGCAGTGAAAGGCTGACCGCGATGTTGACCCGCAGGCAGTTCGGTTTGGGCGCGATGGCGCTGGGGTTACCCCTCACCGCGAGCCCGGCAGGCCACGACTACACGACCCGGGAGACGTTCGACCTGTTCGACAAGGTCTTCCACGACAGCGGGCTGACCGGGCAGCCCACGCACACCAACGAACTGGGCGCCCTCGGCTGGGGCCAGTCCTACGTGTTGTGCGCGTTCATCCGGATGTACGAGGCCTACAAGGACACCCACTACCTCGACCGGCTCATCCACAACGCCGACCTGGTGCTGGCCGGGCGCGACTCGGTCCGCGGCGTGACGGACTACCGGGGGCTGTCGCTGCCGGGCTGGCGTAACACCAGCTACACCGCGGGCGGGGTCATCCTGCTCGACGCCGCCGGCACGCCGGTCCTGGAGGTGCGCAGCGCGCTCACCAACGTCAGCGACGCCGTCGTCACGGTGAAGGCGGGCAGCTCGGCCGAACGCTTCACGATCGTGGTGGACAACCCGAAGAAGAAGCGCGTCTCCACCTTCACCGACCTGACAGTGGACGACACCGTGGACAACGCCGTCGAGCGCGTCCTGGCCGCCTACCCCACCCCCAACATGGTCACCGCCAAACGGCTCGCCGCGGGCGCGCCCGCGCACGGCACGTTCCCGATGGCGGCGGCGCCCGTGCACTTCTCCGTGCACACCGGCATGATCACGTATCCGATGGCAGCCTTCGTCCGGCTGGTCCGTCAGAGCCCCAGACTCCAACGCATCCCGAAATATCGGGACAAGGCGCGGGAGTACCTCCAAGCCGTCCGCGAGGCCGCGGCCATCCACGACCGCGAGTGGCACGACGGCGGCTACTTCATCTGGCCCAAGCACATGCCGGTCCCCTACGACGGCACCGAGCAGCCCCACAACCAGTCGCTCGGCCTCGGCCAGACCTACGCGGAGCTCGCCGCCGCCACCGGCGAGCCCCGCTACCGCGAGCGCACCCGGGCCATGGCCCGCACGTTCGGCCGCGACCTGCGGGCCAACGACAAGGACGCCTACGTCTGGCCCTACTGGCCGGCGTCCGGGGTGATGTACCGCGGATACACCCGGGCCGACGACGTCTCGGAATGGACGCCGTCGTACGGCAGGCCGCCCGTGGGCGCGCAGCAGATGGAGGACCTCAGCCACGCCGGGATCGACGTCGAGTTCGCCGCCGCCGCCCACCGCGCCGGCCTCGGCTTCCGCGGCCACGACATGGCCCGCCTCGCCCGCACCTACACCCGCAACCTGGCCACCTTCGACAACGGCGTGGCCACCACCTTCCTCTACGTCGACGGCGGCGGCGGCCTCGCCCCGGCCGGGCAGTACCTACAGGCGCCCCGCTTCATGCCCGTCGCGCAGTGGGACCCCGGCCTCTTCACGCACGCCCGCAAGGTCTACGACGACCACGCCGTGGAGTCCCAGGCGGGTTCCACGCTGCTGAGCGTCGCCTATCTCAACTGGTTCGCCCGGAGGTCCTGATGCGTCTGTCCCGCCGCCGGTTCACGCTCGGCGCCCTCGCTCTCTCCAGCACTGCTGTTCTCCCCGGTACGGCTCGCGCCGCCGCCGCCCACGACTACACCGCCCGCGAGACCTTCGACCTGTTCGACCGGACCTTCCACAGCAGCGGCAGCGCCGGCCAGCCGTCCGACACCAACGAGCACGGCGGCCTGGCCTGGGGCCAGTCGTACGTGCTGCTGGGCTTCGTCCGGATGTACGAGGCCTACCAGGACACCCACTACCTCGACCGGCTCATCCACAACATCGACCTGGTGCTGGCCGGGCGCGACTCGGTCCGCGGCGTCACCGACCACCGGGGCCGCTCGCTGCCCGGCTGGCGGGCCATGGCGCCCTACACGGTCGGCCTGGTGACGCTGAAGGACGCGGACGGGCGGGCGCTGGTCGAGATCCGCACCGCCCTGACCTACGCCGACAACGCGGTGGCGACCGTGCGGGCGGGCAGCTCCGCCGACCGGTTCACGCTGGAAGTGCGCAACAACCGGACGAACCTGGTGGCGACCTTCACCGACCTGTCGCTGGATCCGGCGGCGCCCGACTACGCGGTCCAGCGGATCCTCGACGCCTATCCGACGCCGACGCTGGTGACGGCGCGGGAGCTGCGGGCCGCGCCCGCGGGGAACGCGGTGCCCGCGCTCGGGGCCACGCCGTTCGTGTCCCAGCCGGTGATCTTCACGGTGCACACTGGCATGATCACGTATCCGATGGCGTCGTTCGCCAAGCTCGTGCTGCGGAGTCCGCGGCTGCGGGCCGTACCGAAATATCGGCACAAGGCGGTGGAGTACCTGAAGGCGGCGCGGGACGCGGCGGCCATCCACGACGACGAGTGGCGGCAGACCGAGGACGGCCGAGGGTATTTCGTGTGGAACAAGGGCACTCCGCTCGCCTACGACGGCACCGAGCAGCCCACGAACCAGAGTCTCGCGCTCGGCCAGACCTACGCCGAACTCGCCGCCGCCACCGGCGACCCCTTCTACGCAGGCCGGGCGCGGCGGATGGCCGCGACCTTCCTGCGCGAGGTCAAGGCCGACGCCGACGACGCCTACGTGTGGTCGTACTGGCCGGCGTTCGGGCGGACCTACAACGGGTTCGCCAAGGCCGACGGCGTCTCGGAGTTCACGCCTTCCGGCGGCCCGGCGGGGCAGATCGAGGACCTCAGCCACGGGGCGATCGACGTGGAGTTCGCCGCCGCGGTCTTCCGCAACCGGCTGTTCTACAAGGGCGCGGACATGGCGCGCTTCGCGCGTACCTACAGCAAGAACCTCGTGGCGCCGCCCGGCGCGGACGGCATCGCCACCGCCTACCAGCGCGTCGACGGCACCGGCAGCACGACCTCCGCCGGGCAGTATTTGCAGGCGCCGCGGTGGATGGCGGTGGCGCAGTGGGACGAGGCCGTGTTCACGCACTCGCGGGCCATCTATGACGGCCGCGCCGTACAGCCGCAGCTCGGTTCTTATCTGGGCTGTGTGGCCTACCTAAACTGGCACGCCCGAAGGGGGTCGTAGTGTTGCTCAACCTGGTCGTCGCCGGGGCGCTGGCGCTTGGCGGCGCGCACTCTCTGGAGAGCGTCTGGCTCACCAAGTACAAGGCGCTCGAGGCGCAGATCGGCGCCTCCGTCTACAACGACCGCAGCAGCGCGACCCTGGCCTGGGGCGAGAGCTACATCATGCGCAGCTACCTCGACGTCTACCAGGTCACCCAGGACACCGGCTGGCTGGACAAGCTCGTCACCCACGCCGACACGGTGATCGCCAACGCCGACGACGTGGACGGCGACGGGTTCCTGGGGTGGAGCACCGAGCGGTACTCGCCGGTCGAGATCGCCAACACGGGCTTCGAGAGCGGTGACGGTGCGCTTCCCACGTCATGGACCCGCTTTCAGGACACCGGCAGCCATGTCCATCGCACGACCGACGCGGTCGAGGGCACCCAGTCGGTGCGGGTGGTCTCCGATCAGACCAAGTGGAAGAAGCTCTACCAGAACGTCAACAGCGCCTACGAGGGTGGATCCACCTACGTTCTGCGCGGATGGGGCAAGAAGGCCGGGTCCGTGACCGGGCGGATCGTGCTGCGCAACGGATCCACGACGATCTGCGCGCTCGACTACACCTCGACGAGCTGGACGTTCAAGCAGGTCGAGTGCAAGCTACCCACCGGCGGGCCGCAGCTTCGGGTGTGGCTGGAGCACGCCTCCTACACGGTGGCCGGATCGGCGTCCTTCGACGACGTGAAGCTGAGCGGCCGCTTCCCGTACATGGTGCACGACGCCATGATCGGCATTCCCATGGCCGAGTTCTCCAGGCTTGTCGCCCAGACCCCCGCCCTATCCGGATACAGCGCGAAAGCGGCGGCGTATCGCGGCTTTCTGGAGACCGAGATCGTGCCCCGCTGGGAACAGAGCGCCTACCTCGGCAACACGTGGAACGGCACCACCTGGCGCCAGCCCCCGAACGTCGACACCCTCTCCCACACCGGCACCGGCAACGACCTGCCCTTCAACATGGCCCTCGGCTTCGCCAACCTGCTGACGGTCCTGCACAGCCTCAACGGCGACCCCGCCTACCTCCAGAAGGCCAACTCCACCGTCCAGTGGGCCAAGTCGAACCTGGTCAACTCCGGCGGCGCGTACATCTGGAACTACGGCACCTACACCACCATGAAAGAGGACCTCTCACACGCGAACGTGGACCTGTCGGCGTTCCTGGAGTCGTACCGGCGCGGGCAGGTGATGACCACCGCCGACATGATCGCCCTCAAGAACACCCTCAAACTCAAGATGTGGAACGGCTCCGCCACCGCACCCGTCTTCAGCCTGCGGGTGGACGGCACAGGAGCGGCCAACGGAACCGACTACTTCCTGCACTCGTGGATCGAACTCACAGAGTGGGACACGCAGGTGAAGGCGCTGGTGGCCGCCAAGTACACCAACTTCACCCCTGCCAACTCCTCCCACCTGATCACGTTGTCCCGCCTGCTTGCCCGAGGGTAGGGAGTCGGGTGGAGCCCCTCGGTGCAGGGCGGGGCCAACGACTGTTCCTGGATTCCTCAACTCGATGGCGTACGGATGGTCGCCTGGGCTGAGTGCGGGCGGCGCAGCCCGTCCAGTACGAGGGTGATGAGACCGTCGGCCTCGGCTCGCCAGCCGGGGCGGTCATGGGCCGCGCCGATGCCGTGCAGGGCCATCATCACGGCACCGGCGTCCACGTCGTCGCGAACGGCGCCATCCCGTACGGCGGCGGCCACCAGGTCGGCGACAGCCTGCTCCAGCGCGCGGCCGCCGTCGGCGAGGGCACCCGAGCGATCGGCCATGAGCGTGGCCAAGGTCCGGGCCAGGCCCTCGTGGGCGCCGATGTGGTCGACCATGCCGCGCAGGAAGGTGGCCAGGGCCTCCGAGGCGGGGAGGGTGGCCTGTAGCCGGTGGGCGCGGTCGCACAGCGCTGCGACCTCCCCGTGGTAGACCGCCTCGGCCAGCGCCTCCCGGGTGGGGAAGTTGCGGTACAGCGTGCCGGTGCCCACCCCGGCCAGCTGGGCGAAGTCGTCGAAGCGCAGGTCGAAGAAGTTCCCGGCGTCGAAGACCTCTCGTGCCTTGGCGATCAGGACATCGCGGTTGCGCTGGGCGTCGGCCCGCAGCGGCTTGTCGGCGGTCATGGGCTTCCTTCACGTTGACAAATGGAGATGATCTCCATATCTTCAAAGAAGTGGAGATTGCCTCCACATCGATCGTACCCCACGAGGTGCAGCGTGAAGATCCTCATGTTCGGCCGAGGCGTGATCGCCACCATCTACGGCTGGGCCCTGCAACACGCGGGACACGACGTCGAGTTCTACGTCCGGCCAGGCCGCGCGGCGACGTACGGGGACGCGGTGGACCTCGACCTGTTCGATATGCGGCGCCGGGTGTGGGGGCAGCGCGTCGCCGAGACGTGGCCGGTGCGCTACCGCGAGGAACTGGCGCCGGACCACGGCTTCGACCTGATCGTGCTCAGCGTGCCCCACCACCGCCTCGCGGAGGCGACGGCCTTCCTGGCCCCGCGCGCCGGCCAGGCCACGGTACTGATCTTCGGCAACCTCTGGGCAGAGCCGCTCGCCGCCATCGGCGCACTCCCCGCCGATCAGATCGCCTGGGGCTTTCCCCAGGCCGGCGGCGGCTTCGGCGCCGACGGCGTCCTCCACGCGGCGCTGCTGCCGTCGGTCATCTTCGGCACCCTCGGCCAGCCCCCGACCCACCGGGAACAGGCCGTGCGCCAGGCGTTTCGCGAGGCCGGCCTCCGGATCAAGGAACGGCCCGACTTCCGCGGCTGGCTGTGGGTCCACTTCGCGTCGGATGCCGGCATGTTCGCCCAGGGCCTGCGACGGGGATCGCTGTCCCAGCTGGCCGGGGCAACCGGCGACCTGCGCCAGGCGCTGCTGACCGCCCGCGAACTCCTGCCACTCCTCCAGGCACGCGGCCTCGACCTGCGACGACACCGCGGCGCGGTGCTGCCTTTCCGGGCACCCACCTGGCTGACGGCACCCATACTCGCGTGGCTGACCACTCACGTCCCGCCCGCGCGCGTCAGCCTCACCGCGCACAACGACCCCGACGCCGAGGAACCGCGCGAGGTCTGCCGGGACACCCTGGCCGAAGCACGACGGCTGGGCATCTCGGCACCACGACTGGAAGCGGCGGAACCACACTTCGCCCGCGAGGGGACAGGTCGAGTCTGAATCCACCGATGCCGTCGGTCCCGGTGATTCATCGCAGCTCCTTGGTCCGCCGCGTCCCAGAGCCAAACCCGGTCGAGCAACTGCCGTTCACACACGGTTTTCGCTGTCCAGCCTCCATCGCCTGTCCGTGACGTCGTGGAAGGAAATGTCATGACTACAACCGAGAAACACGCGTTCCCCATGGCCCGTACGTGCCCGTTCGCGCCGCCACCGGCGTACGAAGAGATCCGTGAAGGAGAGCAGGTCTCGCGGGTCCGTCTGCCCGACGGCGGATGGGCCTGGGTGATCAGCCGCCACGACGACGTGCGAACCGTGTTGAACGACCGGAGGTTCAGCGCCGACCGGCAGCATCCGGACTTCCCAGCGCTGGTCGAGGGCGAGGCGGCGTCCCGGCGGCCGGACGAGGAGCGCTTCCTGATCTCGATGGACGCGCCCGAGCACGGGCCGGCGCGCAAGGCCGTACTGGGCGAGTTCACGGTGCGCCGGCTGGAGGCGCTGCGTCCGCGAATCCAGGAGATCGTCGACGGGCGGATCGACGCGCTCCTGGCCGGGCCGCGGCCCGGTGACCTGGTGGACTCGCTGTCGCTGCCGGTTCCGTCACTGGTGATCTGCGAGATGCTGGGCGTGCCGTACGCCGACCATGAGTTCTTCCAGGAGCACACGGTGGCGGTGATCAAGCAGTCGACGCCGCCCGAGGAGCGGTGGGCGTCCATGAGTGCCATCCAGGGCTACATGGCCGACCTCGTCGCGGAGAAGGAAAAGAACCCAACGGACGACCTGCTCGGGCGCCAGATCGTCAAGCTGCGCGCGGACGGCGCCTACCGGCGGACGGCACTGGCCCGCATGGGCTTGCTGCTGCTCGTGGCCGGCCACGAGACGACGGCGAACATGATCTCGCTGTCGACCGTGGCGTTCCTGCGCAACCCGGAGCAGCTCGCGATGATCAAGTCCGACCCGGGCAAGACGCTCAACGCGGTCGAGGAGATGCTGCGGTACTTCACGATCATCGACGTGGCGGCGGCCCGGCTGTGCGTCGAGGACATCGAGGTCGGCGGGCAGCTGATCCGCGCCGGAGAAGGAGTGCTGGCACTCGGCCATTCGGCCAACCGGGACCCGCGAGCGTTCGAGAACCCGGACAAGCTCGACATCGAACGCGGCGCGCGCCACCACGTCGCGTTCGGGTTCGGGCCGCACCAGTGCCTGGGCCAGAACTTGGCTCGGATGGAGCTACAGATCGTGTTCGACACGCTGTTCCGCCGCGTCCCCACGCTGGAGCTGGCGGTGGATGTCGACGAGCTGCCGTTCAAGGACGACGCGAACATCTATGGCCTGTACCAGCTCCCGGTGACCTGGTAGCGCATCCCCACCCCGGGAGGAGAAGGCCATGAAAATCATCGCGGACACCGGCAAGTGCGTCGGTGCCGGACAGTGCGTGCTCACTGAGCCCGCGCTGTTCGACCAGAGCGAGGACGACGCCACCATCATCGTGCTGAACGAGACACCGGACGGCGAACTGGCCGAGAAGGCCCGCCAAGCGGTGCACCTGTGCCCTAGCCAGGCCATCTCACTCGAAGAGTGAGTGGATGGCCGCACAGCCTGAAAGGCCTTTGTCAGCGGAACGCGGCCGCCGCCTTGAGGAAGGTGTCGTTGGCCTCTGGGTCTCCGATGGATACCCGGGCTCCCTCTCCCGCGAACGGCCGGACGGCCACGCCCTCGATCCCACAAGCGGAGGCGAACTCCATCGTCCGCTCCCCCAACCGCAGCCACACGAAGTTCGCCTCGGTGGGCGGCACTTCCCATCCCTGGGCGATGAGCGCCTCCCGCACCCGCGTACGTTCCTTGACCACCACATCCACCCTGGCCAGCAGTTCGTCCTCCGCCTCCAGCGAGGCGAGGGCGGCGATCTGGGCGAGGCTGTTGACGGCGAAGGGGATGGTGACCTTGCGTACGGCCGCGGCCACCGGCTCATGTCCGATCAGGTAGCCGACCCGCAGCCCGGCCAGGCCGTACGCCTTGGAGAAGGTGCGCAGCACGCAGACGTTGGGCCGCTCTCGGTAGATGTCGAGCCCGTCGGGGACGTCCTCGTCGCGCACGTACTCGCGGTACGCCTCGTCCAGAACCACGAGCACGTTCGAGGGCACCCGGTCCAGGAACGCCGTGAGCCGGGCCCGTCCGATGGGCACGCCGGTCGGGTTGTTCGGGGTGCAGACGAAGATCATCCGAGTCCGGTCGGTGATGGCGTCGGCCATGGCGTCCAGGTCGTGTTCCTCGTTCACCAGCGGCACCCGTACCGAGACCGCTCCGGCGAGGTCGGCCAGCAGCGGATAGGCCTCGAACGAACGCCAGGCGTAGATCACCTCGGCGCCGGGTTCGCTCACGGTCTCGAACAGCTGCTGCGCCACGGTCACCGAGCCGGGCCCGAGCGCCACGTGCTCGGCCGGCACGCCGAAGCGCCCGGCGAGCGCCTCGGTCAGCCGTACCGACGCGGGGTCGGGGTAGCGGTTGATCTGCCGCGCGCCTTCCGCGATCGCCTCGACGACCGAAGGCAGCGGGTCATAGGGGGATTCGTTCGAGGACAGCTTGTGGGACCGGCCGTCGGCGCTGACGACGGCCTTGCCCGCCTTGTACGCGGGCATGGTGTCCAGAATGGCGCGGAAACGAGGCATGGCCACACTGTAATCCCCGGTCCGCGCCTCTTGCGCTACGCCTGCCCGTCTCCTAAGTTATGGGCCATAACTAAGGTTAGCCTTACCTATAGGAGTGAGCGGTGCGGACTGGTGGGCGGACAGCCACGTTCAGCCACGAGGACGTGGTCGCCGCGGGCGTGCGCATCGGGCTGCACGAGCTGACGGTCCAGGCGGTCGCGGAGGCGCTCGGCGTCACCCCCACCGCCGTCTACCGGCACGTGCCGAGCCGCGCGGCGCTGGAGACCCTGGTCGGCGAGGCCATCCTGAACGAGCTCACGCTCCACGACGACCCGGAGCGCCCCACCGCCGCGCATCTGGTGGCGTTCGGCCGCCAGTTGCGGCGGTTCACGCTCGCCCACCCGGGCACCGCCCAGTACCTGCAGCGGCTGTTCCCACGCGGCCCGTCCGGCGTCCGGCTGCTCGAAACGCAGATCAGAGCCCTGGCCGGGCGCGGGTACGCCCCCGCCGCCGCCACCGTCCTCAGCTCCGCCGTAGCCACGGTCACCATCGGGATCGTCGCGGCCGAACAGGCCCAGGACGCCCAAGCCCGGCTCGACCCTCCCGGCACCGAGGAGAACACCCGCGAGGCCCTGACCGCGATGGCCGGTTCGCCGCTGGTGCGGGCCGCCTCCCTGGGCATCCCCGCCCACACCGCCGACGACCACTTCGAGCTGGTCCTGACCTCGCTCGCCGAAGGGCTGGTGGCCAAGCTCCCACCCGGGCGCGACGTGGCCGACCTCGCCGCCGCACTACGAGAGGAACACTGAGATGGCCCGCGGCTACGGCGGGGTGGTGATGAAGGCGTTCGGCGCCGACGAGCACACGCTCACCGTCGTGTCGTACACCGACATCACCCCGCACTTCCGGCGCATCACCTTCCACGCGCCGACGCTGTTCGACGGCCCGCCTATCGAGCCGGCGAGCTGGGTACGCATGTGGGCCCCCGACCCGGAGCGCCGGGGCCGCGAGCACCAGCGCGGCTACACCCTGGTCGCCCCCGACGCCGACACGTGCGAGGTCAGCCTGGAGTTCGTCCTGCACGAGCCGGCCGGCCCCGCCTGCGTCTGGGCACGCGAGGTGAAGGTCGGCGACACCGTGCAGGTGAGCCGGTGGTCCTCCGGCCAGTTCACCGCGCCCACGCCGGAGCCCGACGGCTACCTCCTGATCGGCGACGCGGCCGCGCTGCCCGGGATCAACGCGATCCTGGCGGCGGTGCCCGAGACGACCCCGGTCGAGGTCATCCTGGAGCGCTTCCACGACGACGACCTGGACATCCCGCTCACCGCCCACCCCCGCGCCCGGGTCACGTGGGTGCCGGCGACCGGCGACGACTCCGTGCTCGCCCGCGCCGTGGAGGATCGCGACTGGTCCGACTGGTACGCGTGGGTGACCGCCGAGTCGGCCGCCACCAAGCGCGTGCGCGAGCGGCTGAAGGAGCTCGGCTTCCCGAAGGCCGAGGTGAAGTCGCGGGCG
This sequence comes from Nonomuraea sp. NPDC050540, assembly GCF_044457485.1. Classification (NCBI taxonomy): domain Bacteria; kingdom Bacillati; phylum Actinomycetota; class Actinomycetes; order Streptosporangiales; family Streptosporangiaceae; genus Nonomuraea; species Nonomuraea sp. NPDC050540. Next base: position 280,277 of record NZ_JBITHA010000004.1, on the reverse strand, counting down.
TACTGGATCAAGGGCAAGGCCATGGGCGTGGACCGCCCCACCGAGAGCGAGGAGCGGCCGCAGACGCCGCCCACCCCCAAGCAGACCGGGCAGTGGCGTTCGCGGGCCGGCGCCCGGCTGCTGGCACCGCTGAAGTCGCGGCTCATGCTGGCCGGTGTCTTCCAGGCCGTCGTCTCGCTGCTGCAGCTCGCGCCGTACCTCATCCTGGCCGAGCTCTGCCGCCGCCTGCTGGCCGGCGGCGCCGTGGCCGCGGGCGTGACGGAGCTCGGGCTGCTCGCGGTGGTACTGCTCGGCGTGGGCACGACGCTGGCCGGCCTGCTGGTGCTGGCCATGCACGCGCTCGACGCCGGGTTCGGCCACCACGTCAGGGCGAGCGTGGTGCGCAAGCTCGCACGGGTGCCGCTCGGCTGGTTCACCGACCGCACCTCCGGCAAGATCAAGCAGGCCGTGCAGGACGACGCGGCCACCGTGCACTACCTGGTCACGCACGCGGTGCTCGACATCGTGGCGGCGGTGGTCACGCCACTGGCCGTGCTGGGCTACCTGTTCTCCGTCTCGGCGGGGCTGGCCGCGATCCTGCTGGTGCCGCTGGTCTTCTACGGCGTCCTGACCGGGCGCATGGTGGCGGCCTCCAGCGCGGCGCTGCCCCGGTTCTCGGTCTGGGAGACGCGGGTCGCCTCGGAGGCGGTCGCGTACGTGGACGGGCTGGCCGTCGTGCGCGCCTACGACGCCGGACCCGCCGGCGGCTTCCGCGCCACGCTGGAGGAGCGAGCCCGCTTCCTCGACGCGTGGCAGCGCCCGCTCGGCGGCCGCAAGACCGTGGTCGACCTGGTCACGCGGCCGCTGACCTCGCTGCTGCTGATCATCGTGACCGGCGGCCTGATGGTGGCCGGCGGGGTGCTGAGCGCCGCGGATCTGCTGCCGTTCCTGCTGCTGGGGGTCACGTTCGGGGCACAGCTCCTCGCCGCGGGGTACGGGCTCGGCTCGGCCCGCGAGGGCCTCGGCGCCGCCCAGCGGATCGGACTGCTCCTCGACGAGCCCGAACTCCCGGAACCCGACGTGCCCCGGCCCCTCCCTGCCGGCGAAGGACGCCCGGTGCGCTTCTCCGGCGTCTCGTTCGGCTACACCCCGGAGCACGAGGTCCTGTCCGGCATCGACCTCGAACTGCGGCCGGGCACCGTCACCGCCCTCGTCGGCCCGAGCGGCGCCGGGAAGTCCACGCTCGCCGCGCTGCTGGCCCGCTTCCACGACGTCACGGCCGGCCGTATCACCATCGACGGCGTCGACCTGCGCGAACTCCCTCTGACCGACCTGTACCGGACGGTCGGCTTCGTCTTCCAGGACGTCGCGCTGATCCGCGGCAGCGTCCACGACAACATCGCGCTCGCCCGTCCCGACGCCACCCGCGAGGAGGTGGAGCGGGTGGCCCGCGCCGCCCAGATCCACGAGCGGATCGCCCGGCTGCCCGGCGGGTACGACACCGTGCTCGGCGACGAGGCCCGGCTGTCCGGCGGCGAGGCGCAGCGCCTCACGATCGCGCGGGCGCTGCTGGCCGACCCGGGCGTGCTGGTGCTCGACGAGGCCACCGCCTACGCCGACCCGGAGTCGGAGCACCAGGTTCAGGAGGCGCTGAGTCACCTGGTGGCCGGCCGTACCGTGCTGGTGATCGCGCACCGGCTGCACACCGTGGCCGGCGCCGACACCATCGTCGTGCTGGACGGCGGGCGGATCGTCCAGCAGGGCGCCCACGCGCGCCTCGTCGCAGAACCCGGCCTCTACCGCGAGCTGTGGCAGGCCACGTCCATCATCGAGCAGCCGAAGGCCTCCGCATGATCCTCCAGACCCTCCGCCTGGCCGGCGACCGCGGCGCCGCCGTGCGCTACGCCTGCCTGCTCACGCTGAGCACCCTCCTGCGGGCGGGCGCCATGCTGAGCCTGGTGCCTCTGCTGTCGGCCCTCTTCTCCGCGGCCCCCGCCGGCGCGCTCCCGTGGATCGCCGTCCTGGCCGCGCTCGTGGCCGCCGGATGGGCCAGCGACTACGCCGTCACCGGGGCCGGTTTCGCCATCGGCTTCGGCCTGCTCAACAACCTGGAAACGCAGATCGTGGACCGGCTCCAGCGCATCCCGCTGGGCTGGTTCACCAGCGAGCGCCGCTCCGGCGCGCAGCGCGCCCTCACCTCCTCGGGCCGCGAACTCTGCCAGGGCATCACGCACCTGCTCACCCCGACCGTCAACGCCCTCGCCCTGCCGGCGCTGATCGGGGCCGGGCTGCTGTTCGTCGCGTGGCCGCTGGGCCTGGTCGCGCTGGCCGCCGTCCCGCTGCTGCTGGGAGCGCTGTGGCTGAGCGGGCGCTGGCTGCGCGCCGCCGACTCCTCCTATGACGCCGCCTCCGGTGAGCTCGCTCAGCGCATCATCGAGCTGGCGCAGTCACAACCGGCATTGCGTACGGCCGGCCGTACCGGCGTGGAAGGCACCGCGATCGGACGGGCACTCACCCGCCAGCGCAAGGCCGCACTGCGGCTGATCGGGCTGGGCATCCCCGGCCAGCTGGTCTTCGGATTCGCCACGCAGGCGGCGCTCCTGGGGCTGGCCGCCACCGCCGTCACCCTGGGCGTCTCCGGCGAGCTGAACGCGGCCGAGGTGGTCGCGGTGATCATCGTCATCGTCCGGTTCATCGAACCGTTCACGACGCTGGCCGATCTGTCCCCCGCGTTGCAGAACATGCGCGGCACCCTCACCCGCGTCCACGCCATCCTCGACGCCCCCGCCCTGGACCCACTCCAGGGCGACGCCGAGATCCTGCCCCGCCACGACGCCGCCGCCCTGGAGCTGCGCGACATCCACTTCGGCTACGAGCCGGGCCACGACACGATCGCCGGCGTCTCCTTCACCGTCGAACGCGGCACCACCACCGCGGTGGTCGGCCCCTCCGGCGCCGGCAAGAGCACCCTGCTGGCGCTGATCGCCCGCTTCCACGACGTGGGCGCCGGCTCCGTCCACGTCCGCGGGCACGACGTCCGCCACTACGACCCCGCCGTCCTGATGGGCCAGCTCGGCATCGTCTTCCAGGACGTGTACCTGTTCGACGCGAGCCTGTACGACAACGTCCGCCTCGGCAACCCCGCCGCCACCGAGGACGAGATCCGCGCCGCCGCCACCGCCGCCCAGCTCGACGAGGTCATCGCCCGCCTCCCGGACGGCTGGGAAACCCGCGTGGGCGAACGCGGCACCTCCCTGTCCGGCGGCGAACGCCAGCGCGTCAGCATCGCCCGCGCCCTGCTCAAGAACGCGCCCCTGCTCCTGCTCGACGAGGCAACCGCCGCGCTCGACACCAACAACGAACGCGCCATCATCGGCGCCCTGGAATCCACCGGCCGGGACCGGGCCACGCTCATCATCGCCCACCGCCTCAGCACCATCGCCCGCGCCGACCAGATCGTGTTCCTGGAGGACGGCCGCGTGGTGGAGTCAGGCGCCCTGCCCGAACTCCTCGCCCTGGACGGCCGCTTCGCCGGCTACTGGCGGCAACGCGAACAGGCGGCCGGCTGGACCCTCGTCCCCCGCTAGAGCAAGGCGAGCATCCGCTCCGCCTGGGTTTCCGCGCGGGTGCGCAGCAGCCAGACCAGCGCGTCGGCCAGAGCGCCCTCGACCGCTTCGTCCACCGCCGAGCCGGCGACCCGGGACATCACCACGCTCGGCGGTGCGCCGTCCAGATCGGCGCTCACCGGCGCGGGCGCCAGCCCCGGCGCGTACCGATCGAGCAACCCCGGTGCCCGCCACTCCCGCTCCGGCTGCCCATGCTCGACGGACCTGTAGCGCTTGACGACCACGCCAGGTCCCATCTCGATCGTGTGCGTACTCCTCACGGCAGCCTGGCCCGCACGATCTCCCCCAGCGGAACGTCCGCCACCTTCCGCCACTCCTTGGGCCGCCGCCGCCCGACACGCAGCTCGACCCGCTCCTCTGCGACCTCGTCCACAGCGCCGATGGCGGCTTCCAGGATCTGGTGGGCCCGGTGCCTGTTGGCCCGGTGGGGGATGCGCTTGTTGCGGCGGATGTTCTTGCGAGAACTCTTGTCATTCTCTCCGTAAGCGTTGCGGCGGTCCTTGGCGTAGCTCAGAAGCTTCTTCTCCTGCGGCGTCCTCTGCCTCATACACCGTCCTTCCCGACCAAGACGATACCGGGGTCCATCTGCTTTGGTTCGGCTAGAGCTTTTGCCAGGTCAAGCAGCGCTCCCAGGTGAAGACCGACAGTCAAGCAGCGGCCACTTCTTATTCGACTCGATTCGATAGTCGTGTTCCGTGGGCGTCGCTCTCGCGAGTGCAGGGTATTCCACCGTCGGACAAGGGCCCATAGCCAGCACGCAAGGAAAGGAATTCCGTCATGACCTCGGTTAACCTGACGCATCTCTCATGTCTTCGCACAGAGGACAGCGAGGAGGACGAAGTGTACATCAAGGTAAACGGCTCGCGCGCATGGCCGAACTCCGGCGTGGTCCCGATTTCACCAGGACACACGGTCACGGTCTCCAAGAGCTTCACCCTTAATCAGGACACCATGACCATTGAACTGTTCGACGAGGACAACGAACCCATCGATCCGGACGACAGCCTCGGAACGCACACGGTCAGAGCATCCGAGCAAGGCCAGGGCCAGCGAGAGGCGAAATTCAACGGCTCCGGCAGCCAGTACTCGCTCTTCTACACCGTCACATAGATGCGGCCGATACATTCGGTCCTGTGGTGACGGAGTTGTCGCGAGTGAGTCCGGTCTGCGCCTGGCGCCGGCGGGACACCCACGAACTCACTCGTGCCCCTGCCATCAACCACCACCGCACCCTTGCCATCGGCCTGGCCCGCCTGATCGCTTGGACCAGCATCGCCACCGCCACCGCACGAGCGGACTCCAGCAACCGGTCTCGGCTCACCTCTTGACCGCCCAAAGCCGACCCCGGTTTCACCGTAGAGCCTGGACCAGAAGGTGATCTGCAGCCGGCGAAGCTCTTCAAGATCGAGAGCATGCGTACTCTCGGGCGGAAACGGGTCCGCATCTGTCTCACATGCTACCTAGGCATTAGGTAGGCGATCCGCCCTCCGGGACAGCTCATCCACAATCCTCATGCCAGCCCGCCGTACGACAGCCTCGTTACACCAGTATTTCAGCGCCTCACCCTCGCACACGGCCGTTGACTATGGAGGCCGTGGTCAACTGACGCGACAGAGAGTCTTCCCTGATCAGGTCGAAGTGACCGAGGTCGGTCAGCTCGAACGAGATGCGCGGCTCGTGCCGGACGGCGTCCCGGATCGAGGGAAGATGCTCCTCGTACGGCGCGGATAGCACGACCCGAACCTCGTCGGAAATGCCGGCGACCGCGACCAGGCGTTCGCCGATCTGTGTGTAGCCGTCGGGGTTCCAGTACTCGAGCATGTCCCGCGACAGCTGCCACAACTGGGTGAAATCCTTGCGCGAGACCTTGAGAACGTACGCGCAAAGCGTCCTGAGCAGTTCGAGGTCCGTCGAGAGGTTGATCAACTTCTTGAAGACGACGAGGGGATTGGCGGGATCCGCTTCGGCGAACAACTTCGAGATGGTCATCGTCGATTGATTCACGTTCGGGTCGAGCAGAAGCGCCGCGGTAATGCGCGGCGCGGGCTGGGCGCTGAGCCGCCACTGCTCGGCAAGGCGCAGCACTATATCGGCCCCTAGAGAAAAGCCGATCAGGACTATCCCTTTTCCGGGATTCTTCGCGCTGAGCTCGCAGATCAGCTCGGATACCATCCGGACATGGTCCGACAATGATACCGGTCCGACCGGAACAGAACTCTTGGCATTGAATCCCAGCAGCGTTATCGCGATGCCGTGATACTCGCCATGCATGGAAAGATAGTCACGGTAGTCGTCAGCGTCCAGGCCGAGTCCATGCAGGAAGACGACCATGCATGCCGCGGACGAAGAGGTCTCAATGTAGGACAGGCGATGCGCCGATAGATCCTTTGGTTCGATTCTCATCGTCGCTTCCAAGCCGTCAATAAGGAGCCTGCAGTCTTTTGACTACAGTACGGTCGAGTTAGATCACTATGGACAGCGAGAACGCCCCCTGGCTTAATAGGCTACACGGCATAACTCCACTCGGCAGCCCGTACTTGAAGTAGGTGCGCGTGAACAGAGAGATGACGGAGTTCACCGCGAAAGAATGGATTTGGGACCATGCGTTCACCCGGAATCGTGTTGGGCGTATTGGCGCCGAACTGGAGTGGCTTGTCGTTCGCACAGACGCCTCCGAGGCACGCGTGGGAGCCGCGGAGGTCGCCGCGATTATGGACAGCCCCATGCCAGGGTTGGGATATGTCTCTTTCGAAGCTGGTGGCCAGGTGGAGCTCAGCACGGCTCCTGCTGGCTCCCTTACCGCCTGCCTCGATGCCACAGCCCGTGACGTTGAGTTCCTCCGGAGCGCCGCCGCCCATTCCGGGTTGAGTCTTGTGGGGCGGGGACTGGACGATCGGCCCGCGGCCCGCGTGGTCGACACGCCGCGCTACGCCGAGTTGGAGCAGAGTTACAACCGGTACGGACCACACGGCCGCATCATGATGTGCAACAGCGCGTCCGTTCAGGTAAACGTAGACGCCGGTGACGCGTCACTGGGCTGGCGAGGATGGCGGCGCAGGTGGTGGCTGGCCAACTGCCTTGGGCCTGTCTTCACCGCGATGTTCGCCAACTCACCCGTCGACAGCGGAGCTTCGGGGTATTGCGGGCGGCAGCTTCTGCGGTTTCGAACCGATCCGACCCGCACGGATCCGCTGCCGCTCACGGGTGACCCGCGGACCCGGTGGACGGACTATGTGCTTGACGCCCGGGTGGTCGGTGTAGCCGAACCCTCGGCCGATCTCACCCTGCGGGGCTGGCTGCGCGGGTCGGGGCCGAGGCCCGTCTTCCTATCGGACCTGCGCAGACATCTCAAGTCGGTGATCCCTCCTGTACGGCCGCGCGGCTACCTTGAGCTGAGGATGATCGACGCCCAGGCCGGCGACAACTGGGTGGTGCCGATGGTCATGGTGAGCGCGCTGCTGGATGACGCGCGGGCTTCGGAGAGGGCTGCCGAGATCGTCGAGTCCATGCTCTGGCCCGTGCGGAAAGACGACTGGGTGACCGCCGCTCACGACGCGATGGACGACCCTCGCCTCGCGGGAGCCGCCCTGCAGTGCATGGCCGCCGCGATCGGGGCAATGGAGCGGCTGTCTGTACCCGCTTGGGCGCGTTCGGTCATGCACCAGTTCGCCGACGTCTACACCTTCCGCGCGAGGTCTCCGGCCGCCGAGCACAACTTAGGAGGAATACCGTGTCCGACGAGCGGCGAACTCAGTTCGGCCTTACGCTGACGGCGATCCAGCGCCATCGGCAGGGCCACCACGGATGGTCGGCACTCCACCGGGCATTCGGGCGCCTGCTCTCCGCCGGAGATCCTGCCTTCTGCCGCCTGTTGGACACCGCGTGGGCCGCCCGGCCGGGCATCAGCGATGCCCATCTCATCACCCTGCTGAGCGCCGCCGTACGAGGCGTCTGCCTGCGCGATGGCGGGACAGAGGCGTGGTCCGGCTTGGAAGAACTCCGCGATCTCGTCGAACGGAACGAGGCGGCACTGGCACGGGATATCTGCGGACGGTCGAACTCGTTCACCGGCGCCCGGCGCTTCCTAGCGCCCCAACTGATCATCGGGGGTCACGCCGCTCAGCACGGCCTGGACGAGGTACGCCTTCTCGACCTCGGCACCGGAGTCGGAATCTTGCCTCGCCAGCTCAATAACCGCACGGTCTACGACAGGTTCGCCAAGGATCTGAGCTGGGAGCCCTGGACCCCCGCGTATTGGACCATCCCTCTGACCGCGCGCTGCGGCGTCGACGCGTATCCCCTGCCCACCCTGGAATGGGTGTACGCGTGCCACGGACCGTCCTCGTACTACAAGGACCGGTTCGAGGAGCTGATGTGGTCGTTCGAGCAGACCGCCGACGTCGCTGAGGATGTCGTCATCCGCGAGCTCGACATCCTCGATCTGCCGAGGCTCGCAGCGTTCATTCGCGAGCACACGTTCAACGTCATCACCTGCAATTTCGTGCTCTTTCAGTACGGCAGGCAGTTCCAGAAGGCGGTTGAGGACTGCGTTATGAGCAGCATCGCCGAGCCAGGCCTGTTCCTCACCATGAATCCCAGTCAGGCGCTCCTGAGCCCGGGATGCCGGATACGCGGCAGACTCGCCGGCGGGCGGACCGAACTGCGCCTGGCGGATGCGAGCGATGCCCACCTTCTAGGCACGATCACCGTTGGGCCCGACCTCACGACCATCATCGGAGAAGGGCGGGAGAACTCAGGTGGATGACTCCCCCAGAAAGCTCCTGGATCTCCTGGCGCGACACCGCGTATTGGTCACAGCAGTGGGCGGCACCATAGGTCTATTTATCGGCATTTATAGCGACGATGCCCGCAAGGCAATCGAGTGGATATGGGTGCACATGACAACCGCGTCACTCGCGGCGCCGGTTCTCGCCATCGTGGTCCTTTTGGCCGCCACCTGGCAGGTGCGCGGCCTGGTGGAGCGGCGCAGGGCCCGGAATCGCGCAATTCTCAGCCAGTCTTTTGACATCCGCATGGAGGATTTCGAGGACGACCTTCCTGATGACGAGACCGTAATAGGACGAGAGCTGCGCTACCTTGAGCGCGTCACCCATTCCAAGAACCTGGTGGTACTTCTGCCCGGTCTCGGGCTCGACGCGAACGACTTCCGACCGTATATGAACATCGCTCGCGAACACACAGCGGCGCTCACCCTCTTCGGTTTCAACGCCGACGAAACCCGCGACGAGCGATACCGGCCGGTGGGTCTCACTACGCACGTGGAGCTGATCAACGGCGCCCTGAACAATCTCCGCAGGAAATACCCGCACAAGAAGATGATTCTTGCCGGATTCTCGACGGGCGCGGACATGATCATCCGGCTGGGTGAATTCTGGCAGGACCACGCGACCCGCAATCCGGAAGTATGCGCGCTACTACTGCTGGACCCGAACATCAATCACTCAACGATGATCGTCTCCGGCGCCTTCGCCACGATGAACCCGGCGAGCCCTTTGGCAGAGCTCAAAGAGGTCGCGAGAATCCCCAAGAACCTGATCGAGTTCCAGAACATGTCGGAATACCTTCACAAGATAAGTAAGAAGAATCTGGCACACATTCAGCGCCATGCAGAGGATTGGTGGAACTATTGGGAAGACGACGGGAAGTACGACCTGTTCTTCAAGCGCGTCGCCCAGCTCCACACCGTGTGCCCGAAGATCAGAGTGCTGTTCTCCGACCACTACGGCCACCATTTCAACGAGATCTTCGCCCGAGCCCGGCGCAAGCACATCGGCCACATCCTGGGGCTGTGCAGGAACGACCACTTCGAACTGCTGAACGACAGGGTCGTCGCCGACGAGGTAGCCAAGGTGCTGGCCGCGGGAGACCGCGCCTCGGCACTGACGAAGACGTAGGGAGGGGCTTGTACGCGGGCGACCCCAAACTCCAGAGTTGCCTTGTTCTGCCTGCGCTGCCTATGCCTTTCGCCTCCGCCCCGAGGAAGGGCGCCTTCGCGGCGAAGTGGGCAACGGGTGGGCCGGGAAGAACGCCTGAGCGAAGCGAAGTCCTTCAGGGGTCGGGCCCCCGGCCCGACTGGAGAAACGCGGGAGCGAAGCGACCACCTTGCCTTTAGGAGCGCAGCATCGGGGGATGAAGGAGTTCGGCTGGGCCGCGTTTGTAGAGTTTGGCCGGGCGGCCGCCGTCCCGGGTAGTGGTGGCGCCGGTTTCCAGCAGGAAGCCCTCCGCCTTGGTGACCTTTCTGTGGAAGTTGCGGGGGTCCAGGAGTCTGCCCCACACGATCTCGTACACCCGCCTCAGGTCCGCCACCGTGAACTCCGGTGGGCAGAAGGCCGCTCCCAGCGACGTGTACTCCAGTTTCGCCCGTGCCCGTTCGATCGCGTCCAGCATGATGCGTCTGTGGTCGAAGGCCATCACGGTCAGTTCGGCCGCCGGGATCCACGCCATGTGCGCCTTCTCCGACGCGGGCAGGTCGGGCGCCAGGCCGAGATAGGCCACGCTCAGCACACGCTGTCTCGGGTCCCGGTCCGGGTAGCCGTACGTCTGCAGTTGCTCCAGGTGCACGGGCGCGCCCGGCAGGCCGGCGCGTTCGGCCAGGATCCGGCGGGCCGCGTCCGGCAGGTCCTCGTCCAGTTGGATGAAGCCGCCCGAAAGCGACCATCGCCGGAGAAAGGGTGGGTTGTCCCGGCGCCAGACCAGCGCGCTCAATGCCTGGCAGCGCACCGTGAGCACGACCAGGTCCACGCTCACCGGGACGCTCGGCACCATGCTCCGCACGTTACACGCTGATCCGGACCCGAAGCGGTTCCGTCGCCGCCTGTCCGGAGGGGAGCTTCACCCCGATGCGGATCCATTCCCCGGGCGGCACCTGCGACCAGTCGAAGGGTACCCACGCGGTCTGCAGGCCTTCGGCGAGGCTGGGGTCCTGGGGGACCTTGTCCAGCCAGCCCACGCCCGCGATGTCGAGGTCCTTGGTGCCACCGCTCCACTCGACGGTGACGCTACCGCCTTCGAGGTTGTAGCCGCGTACCTCCATGCCGTCCTGGATGTCGCGGTTGCGGCGGATGGCGTCGACGACGATGGGGCGGGCGTAATCCTTGATGATCTCCTTCTCCAGGGAAGGGTCGCCGCAGGTCATGTAGTCGCTCCACATGTAGGAGACGACCTTCTGCACGTAGCGGCCGGCCATGGTCACGGCCTGGTCGAGGCGCTTCTTGTCGGTCTTGCCGCGGGTGCCCTGCGGGGTGCAGGGCTGGTCGCCGGAGGGTTCGAAGGCTTCGACGTTGGCCCAGAGGTCCACTTTGAAGCCTTCGGCGAGCATCTGCTCGCGGGCGATGGACATCTCGCGGTAGTAGTCGCGGGTGGAGCCGTGGTAGGTGTCGCCGTACGTGCTCTCGCCCACGAGCGGCCGCAGGCGGGGGTCGACCTCGTCGCCGCGCTGGTCGGGCCAGAAGAGGCCGACCTTGCCGGTGCCCCGGCTGTCCTGCGGCGCGATGATGCCGACGCCGGTCCTGGCCAGCGCCTTGAACGCCTCGGCGACCTGCAACGGTGTCTGGCCGAATCCGACCCGCTTTCTGGCGTCCAGGTAAGGGCTGATCAGGATGGGCTTGTCGGGAAGCTCCTGTTCGACGATGTCATGCTGGTCGGCGTACACCTGGAGTGTGGGGTTGCTGGTCAGTGTGGCGCCCATCTGCACTTCGAAGGGCTGGTAGACGCCGCCGAGCGCGGCGCGGCCCTCGAAGCGGGCGCCGTAGTCCTGCAGGATGCGGCGGGTGAGCGTGGTCAGGGCGCCGATATGGGCGGGGTTGGCCCTGGTCGGGGTCTTCTGGTCGCGCGGGGCCAGCGGCAGCGCGGGGAAGACGCGCACGCCGAACTGGTCGCCCAGCTTGAGGAGCTGGGTGAGGCTGTCCTCCGCCGACGCGGCGACGAGGATCAGGTCGTACTTGCCGGGCTCGTCGAAGTTGCAGCTCGCGTCGTCGGAGGCGCCGCCCATGGGCGCGATGAGGCGGAAGTAGACGCGCTTGCCGACCTTGATGGTCCGTTCCACGTCGGTGCAGCGGAAAATGCTCGTGCTGTACGACTCGTCGGTCCGGTAGACGAAGGTCCTGGCTATGCGGTTGCCCGGGTTGAACTTCTTGAGGTCGTCGTCCGCGGCCTGCCGGCAGGTCCTGCCGTTCTCGACGCAGTCGGCGTAGAGGTCGTCGACCTGGTTGTTGTCGCGGCGCAGGATGCGGCCCTGGTCGTCGATCGGCCGGTACTGCATGCCGTACCCGATCCTGATGACGGTGTCGCCGCCGACCCGGTGGATCTCCTGGAACTGGTGGCGCCAGGTGCACGGGTTCGACTTCGGCATGATCCAGTAGCCGGTGACGGCGTAGGTGTACTTCTCGTCGGTGTCGAAGGTTCCGCACGGGTCGCTGAACTCGGAGACCTGGGGCGTCGGCTGTTCCTTGGTGGGGCTCGCGACCGGCTTGCTGCTGGTCTTGATCGGTTTCTCCGAGGAGGAGGGCAGCACGATGACCACGGCCGCTACCGCGGCGAGGACCGCTACGCCCAGGAGGACGAGGAGCCAGCGCACGTTCAGGAACCTACCGCCCTCGTGATGTGCCGGAAATAAACAGCCAGAGCTACTTCTTCACCCCGGCCCACGCCTCAAGCTGGGCCACGAACCGCTTGGCGGAGTTCGGCCAGTGGTGGTTGGCGCGGGCGGCCGCGTAGCCGCGGGCGCCCTGGCCCTGCCGTTCGCGCACGTCGTCGCGGAGCGTCAGCACCGCCTGGGCCACGGCCTTGGGGTCCTGCCACGGCACGACGACGCCGCTGTCGTATCGCTCCACCAGTTCCACCGCGCGCGGCGACGGGGTGGTGATCACGGGGATGCCGTGCGCCATGTACTCCACGATCTTCGTCGGCATGGAGTGGCGGTAGTTGGGCTCGTCGTGGAGCAGCGAGAGCCCGGCCAGCGCCCCGTCGAGCCGCTTGAGCGCCTCGTCGTTGGGCATGAAGTCGCGCCATTCGAGCACGCCTTCCGCCACGGCCTCGTTGAGCATGGGACGGCTCTGCGGGTCGGCGTAGCCGATCAGCTCGACCGCCACCTTGTACGGCTGCAGGATGCGGGCCACCTCGACGGCCTCGCGTACGCCGCGTGCCCACGACAGCCAGCCGAGGTAGACGACCCGGTCGTCGCCGGGGGCGGTGACGGTGTCGGGCACCCACGTCTCGTTGGGCACGATCAGGTGGGCGTGCTTGAACCGGCCCGCGTACGCGGTCTCGGCCAGCAGCAGGTGAAGGTGACGCTCCGCCGTACCCTCGAGGAGTCTGGCGAAGAAGCGGACCGGCGGGCGCAGGAACGACGGCAGCCAGTGCTTGAGGGAGAGCGTCGCCGGCGTGTCCTCGTGCACGTCCCAGACCACGGGCGGGCGCTTGCGCACGCCCCAGACCGCGAAGAGCAGTTCGGGGTCGTGGATCAGCACCAGGTCGACCTTGGCCCGCATCCGCTTGAACAGCTTGCGGGCGGCCAGCACGGCCGAGATCCGTTTGCGCTCGGCGGCGCGCGGCAGGTCGACGCTGTTCACCCAGGAGCGGGGAACGACTCCGCGCGCCGTGTACGGCGCGGCGTACGTGACCTCATGACCGGCATCGACGAGCGCACGGATCTGCCGGTGCAGGATCCTGGCGTCCTCGGGGTGATGCACCACCGTCATGACGAGCACGTGCACTGCGCGCAGCCTCCGTCGCTACAGCCGCTCGACGCGTTCACCCTCGGTGAGCACACCGCGGGTGTCCAGCACGAGCCGGGCCTTCTCCTCGATCATCCCGAGGTCGAAAGCGGCGTGCTTCTGCAGCAGCAGGGTCACGTCCGCCTCCACTACGGCCTGGGCCAGATCCTCCTCACGCGGCACCGGAGTGCCGTCCACGAGCCATTCCTTGACGTGCGGGTCGACGTAGGAGAGGTCTGCGCCCAGTTCCAGCAGGGCCCTCGCCACCGGCAGGGCCGGCGTCTCCCGCTCGTCGGCGATGTCTTCCTTGTAGGTCACACCAAGCATGACGACCTTGGCGCCGTTCACGGCCTTCTTATGCCGATTCAGCAGGCGTTGCGCGCGGGCCACCACGTAGGACGGCATCCGCTCGTTGATCTCCTGGGCCAGCTCGACGAACCGGAAGGGGTAGCCGAGCTTGCGTACCGTGTACGAAAGGTAGGACGGGTCGACGGGGATGCAGTGCCCGCCGACGCCCGGTCCCGGCAGGAACTTCTGGAACCCGAACGGCTTGGTGGCCGCCGCCTCGATGGCTTCCCAGAGGTTGATGCCGAGTTCGTCGCAGAAGATCGCCATCTCGTTGACGAGGGCGATGTTGACGTGCCGGTAGGTGTTCTCGAGCAGCTTGGCCATCTCGGCCTCGCGGGTGCCGCTGACGGGCACGACCTGCTCGATGAACTGCGCGTAGAACGCGGCGGCGCGGTCGCGGCACGGCGTGGTGTAGCCGCCGACGACCTTCGGGGTGTTCCGCAGGCCGAACTTGGGGTTGCCCGGGTCGATGCGCTCGGGCGAGAAGGCCAGGTGGAAGTCCTGACCGGCGATGAGACCCGAGGTTTCGAGCAGCGGGCGGGCGACGTTGTCGGTGGTGCCCGGGTAGGTCGTGGACTCGAGCACGACGAGCGTGCCCTTGGTGAGGTTGCGCGCGACCGTGCCGGTGGCGCCTTCGACCGCGGACAGGTCCGGGCGGTGGTCCTCGTCCAGCGGGGTGGGCACGCAGATGACGATGGTGTTGCTCTTGGCCAGCACGGACTCGTCGAGCGTGGCGCTGAAGCCGTTGTCCAGCATGTGCTCGAGATCGGCGTCCGTCAGGTCATCGATGTAGGACTGACCGGCGTTGAGCGCGTCGACCTTGCGGGGGTCGACGTCGACGCCGACGACCCGCAGTCCAGCCGCCACGGCCTCCTTGGCCAGTGGCATGCCGACGTATCCCAGGCCGATGACAGCCAAGTCGATTTCTGTCACAGCTGTACCTTGGCGAGCCGGAAACAACACTTCATGGTCGCAAAGGTTATCTCAAGTCCACTCAGCTCACGCCTAATGCGAGCGAACCCGTCGCAACCGGCAGGCAAATCCCGGGTCATCGTTCGTCTAGGGATCGGTAGAGCGTTCGATAAGTCTCGGCAACGCGGCTCCAGGTCCGCTTGGCGGCCACTTCAGCCCGTCCCGCCTCACCCATCTCAGCACGTCTGGCGGGGTCCTCACGGAGCGCGGCCAGCGCCTTGGCGAGCTCTTCCGGGTCTCCGGGCGGCACGAGCAGACCGGCGCCGTCCGAGCCGACAAGCTCGGACAGAGCGGGCAAATCGCTGAGTACGACGGGCTTCCCGAGCGCCATCGCCTCGACGGGTTTCAATGGCGTAACGAGTCGGCAAACCCGCAGGTCCTCCCGCGGGCAGACGAAGATGTCGATCGCCGCCTGAGCTTTCAGCGCTTCTTCAGGATCGACCCGTCCGGGCAGGATCGCGCTGTCCAGGCGCAGCTCCTTGACCAGTTCGAGGAGGTTCTCCCGCTCGCTGCCGTCGCCGACGATCAGCGCGCGCACCGGAGTGCCCTGGTCGCGCAGGTACGCCGCCGCCCGCAGCAGGGTGGCGAAGCCCTCATAACCGACGATGCTGGAGACCGAGCCGACCACGATCTCGCCGTCGGCGATCCCCATGTCCCGGCGGAACGCGCCGCCGTCGTAGGAGACGTTCAGCAGTGAGTCGTCCACGGCGTTGGGCGCCAGGTAGATGTTCTCCCGCGGCACTCCACGCTCGACGATCTCGGTGGCCATCGTCTCGGCGAGCGTGACGACCGCATCGGCCTCGCGCATGAGGAACGCCTCGCGCTCGCGCTGCAGCACCGCGCGCTGGCTCCCGGTACGCACGTCGGGGTCACGCGAGACCCAGGTCTCCTCCAGGAACCCGCGTACCTCGTAGACGAAGGGCGTACCCGTCCGCTGACGTACGGCGTGGGCCACCGAGCCGTTGCGATGGTCGGTCGCCGCGTGCAGAACCTGGGGCCGCAACTTTTCGACCAGCCGGGTCACCTCGTCGGCGCCCCTGATGATCCGCCCGGTCGTCTCGAAGGGCATCTCGCCGCGCCCGTCCGGCAGAAGCCGGTAATACGGGATGCCGTCGACCTCGTCGAACGGCGTCGCGTCCGCGTGCCCCTGCAGCATCGGCCAGCCCCAGCTGGTCACGACGTGCGGGTCGAGCCCGGCGGCCTTCTGCGCGGTGACGATGCGGTGGGTACGCACGGTGTAGCCGGCCTGCGTGTACGGCAGGGCGTTGGTGACGCAGTGCAGCACCCGCCCGGCGACCCGCTCCCCGATCGTCACGGCCGGCTTCGGCGGGATCGGATCGGGGCTGATCGCGGCCAGCTCGCCCCGGTAGTAGGCGGCCCTGCGCTTGACGAAGGGGTATTTGACGTGGGGATCGAGCACCAGGGCGGCTTCGGTGATCCGGCCGGCCTCCCAGTGCGCCTTTGCCTCGTTCCACGGGGCCTGGACCGCGCGCATGCTGATCTTCCGCACCGCCCAGCGCACCTTGCGCGCGGCGGGCCAGGCGACCTTGCCCACGATGGGACGCAGCACCGGCGGAAGCGCGTCCGCGGCGGCCTGGGCGACCCGCACCGGATCCGATTTCACCTTCGTCACGACGACGCGGGAGACGATGATCGGGTGCTGGACGAAGCCCTTGAGTAGTCCGCTGACGCCCGCACGGGCCGACTTGGCGGAAACCTTGCGTCTGGCGTCGGATACCACGCGGTGACCGTACCATAGGCAACGTTTTTCCCTGTTTCGCAATGAAAGGCGAGGTCAATGAGGGAGAACCCCCTGGTCCTTCACGTTCTGGGCGCCCGGCCCAACTTCGTGAAGGCCGCCCCGGTGGTCCGAGCACTCGGCGAACTCGGTGTGCGTCAGGGCATCATCCATACAGGTCAGCACTACGACGAGTTGATGTCGGACGTCTTCTTCCGCGACCTCGCGCTGCCCGACCCGCTCGCGAACCTGGCCGTCGGCTCCGGCACCCACGCCAAGCAGACCGCGGCGCTCCTGATCGGCCTCGAAGAGGTCTTCACCGAGCACGATCCCGACCTGGTCGTGGTCTACGGCGACGTCAACTCCACGCTGGCCGCGATCCTGGTGGCGGCCAAGCTCGGCATCAGTACCGCGCACGTCGAGGCGGGCCTGCGCTCGTTCGACCGCGGCATGCCGGAGGAGGTCAACAGGATCGTCACCGACTCGCTGTCGGACCTGCTGTTCACCACCTCGCCGGACGCGCTGCAGTTCCTCGCGCGCGAGGGCGTCGCGCCGGAGAAGGTGCATTTCGTCGGCAACCCGATGATCGACAGCCTTTTCTCCGCGCTGCCCAGGCTGGACCCCGCGCCGATCGTGGCGCGGCTCGGTCTGCCGGAGCGCTACGCCGTGGCCACGCTGCACCGCCCGGCCAACGTCGACAGCCCGGCCGCCGCCAAGGAACTGGTCGACTCCGTGTTGTCCGTGGCCGAGCGCATCCCGCTCGTCGTGCCGATCCACCCGCGCGGGCGTACCCGGCTGGCCGAGGCCGGTCTCGTGGACGGCCCGGCGGTCAAGGTCGTGGACCCGCTCGGCTACGTCGAGTTCCTCTCGCTGGTACGCGGGGCCGCGCTGGTCGTGACCGACTCGGGCGGCGTGCAGGAGGAGACGACCATGCTCGGCGTCCCGTGCCTGACCGTGCGGCCCAACACCGAGCGCCCGGTCACCATCACCCACGGCACCAACCGCCTGGTCACCCCGGCCTCGCTGCCGGCCGCCGCGGACAAGGCGCTGGCCGACGGCGCGGCGACGCCCGCGGGCGAGCTGCCGCCCCTGTGGGACGGCGCCGCCGGCCCGCGGATCGCCCGGGTCGTGGCCGCGTGGCTCAAGGGGGACAACCTGTCTCCGGCCGCGCAGGGCACTCGGGGCGAATAACCCCACAAACCCGGACAAGGGGTACGGCGCAGCCGTACCATCGACTGACCCCGCGAAGCGATAGGCGAGCACCATGGCCGAAACCCCAGAAGAGCCGACCTACCAGCGGCTCGGTCCCGTCAACTGGCTCCCGGAGGAGCGCAAGCTCATCGAGCGCTACGAGGCCGACATCAGGGAGCTGCGGCGACGGCTGGAGATCGCCGAGGCCAAGGCCGCCTACGCCGGATGGAAGCTGGAGGCCACGCAGGCCAAGCGGACGTTCAAGCTGGGCGAGGCCCTCGGCGCCAAGAGCCCGGGGCAGATCATCAAGGCCGTCCGCTCGCACGACAAGGCGCCCAAGGCGCCCGAGCAGGCGGTGACCGAGATCATCGAGCAGGCGGGCAAGCGCCCGCCGCTGGTCGACGTGCCCGCGATCAAGTGGCCGGCGGGCCCGGTGAACCGCCCCGACCTGCGCGTGGCCGTGATCCTGGACGACTTCTCCCGGATGGCCTTCCGCTACGAGTGGGACCAGATCGAGTTCGGACTCAAGGACTGGCCGGAGATCTTCGCCGAGAAGCGGCCCGACCTGCTGTTCTGCGAGTCGGCCTGGCACGGCAACCAGGGCCGCTGGCGCTACCAGATGACCGGCACCAACGCTCCCAAGGACCCGCTGCGGGACCTGGTGGCCTGGTGCAAGCAGGAGGGCATCCCCACGGTCTTCTGGAACAAGGAGGACCCGCCGAACTTCGACTTCTTCATCGACACGGCCAAGCTGTTCGACTACGTGTTCACCTGCGACGGCGACATGCTGCCGAAATATCGGGAAACACTGGGACACGACCGGGTGGACGTGCTGCAGTTCGCCGCCCAGCCCCGCGTGCACAACCCGATCCAGCAGAAGCAGGGCCGCCTGCACGACGTGGTCTTCGCCGGCATGTACTTCCGCGACAAGCACCCCGAGCGCCGCGAGCAGATGGAGACCGTCCTCGACCCGGTACGCGAGCTGGGCCTGCACATCTTCGCCCGCAACGGCGAGGTGGACGAGAAGTACGCCTGGCCGGAGAAGTACCGCCCGCACATCGTCGGCGAACTCCCCTACGACCAGATGCTGGCCGCGTACCGCATGTACAAGGTCTTCCTCAACGTCAACTCCGTGCTCGACTCCCCGACCATGTGCGCGCGCCGCGTCTTCGAGCTGTCGGCCTGCTCCACCCCGGTCGTCACCGGCTGGTCACGCGCGATCGAGGAGACGTTCGGCGAGCTGATCCCGATCGCCCGCGAGCCGATCGAGTCCTACAACCAGGTGCTGCACCTCATCAACAGCCCCGAGCTGCGCGCCCGCATGGGCCACCTGGCCATGCGGGAGGTGTTCGACAAGCACCTGTTCTCCCACCGCGTCGACCAGCTGCTGCGGCTGCTGGGCCGCCCGGTCAGCGCCCGGGAGCGCTCGATTTCGGTCGTGCTGCCCACCAACCGCGCCTCGCAGATCGAGCACGCGATCTCCTCGGTGGCCAAGCAGATCCACCGCCCGCTGCAGCTCGTGATGGTGCTGCACGGCCTCGACATCGACCCCGTCGTCGTGGCCGACAAGGCGCGCATGGCGGGCATCAGTGACGTGACCGTGCTGCCGGCCGCCGCTGAGCTGTCGCTCGGCGCGTGCATGAACCTCGGCATCGCGGCCGCCGAGGGCGAGCTGATCGCCAAGATGGACGACGACAACCTGTACGGCGAGCACTACCTGTCCGACCTGGCCCGCGCCTTCGACTACACCGACGCCCAGCTCGTCGGCAAGGGCGCGCACTACAGCTACTTCGAGGGCTCCAACACCACGATGCTCCGCCTGCCCGGCCTGGAGCACCGCTACTCCTTCCTCGTCCAGGGCGGCACGTTCCTGGGCAAGGCCGAGATGTTCCGCGCCTACCCCTTCGCCGACATCACCCGCGGCGAGGACACCCACCTGGTCCGCCGCCTGAAGGAGGACGGCGTCAAGATCTACTCGGCCGACCGCTTCAACTTCGTCTACTGGCGCAGCGCCGACGCCAGCATGCACACCTGGCAGGCCGACCACATCAAGCTGACCCGCAACGCCCAGTTCTCCTTCGTCGGCCACCCCGGCCCGCACGTGCTCATCTGAGTCATCTGAGCACCTGGCGGATCATCACCGCCAGGCAGAACACCCCGAGCACCAGCCCCCACACCACGTCGGTGACGTAGTGCATGCCCCGGTAGAGCCGGGAGGCCGCCACGATCAGCGGCAGCCCGGCGCCCATCGCCCACACCAGCCCGGACAGCACCCGGTGCCCGTGCAGATGGATCGCCAGCAGGACGGCCAGGCCGCCGTAGAAGCAGACGGCGGCGCTGACGTGCCCGGACGGCCAGCTGCTCGTCGGCGGCGCGGCGTCCAGGCGCGCCACCGGCGGACGGCTCCTGGCCACGAGCGCGCTGGTCGCCAGGAACACCAGCGACTGCGACCAGACGGCCGCGACCAGGAACACCGACTCCCGCCAGCGCCCCGTCGCCAGCCGGAACCCGATCGCCGCCAGCGCGGTGAGCACCACGATGATCGGGGTGTCGGACAGGCTGCTGCCGATGCGGGTGGCCTGATCCAGGAGCGGCACGCGCTCGGCGGCGATGTCCGCCATGACGCCGGGTTCTGCCCAGTCGGAACGCTCGACCAGTTCCCCCAGCGCGAACGTCGCCGCCGTCATCAGCGACAGCCACACGACGGCCGGCCATAACCGGGTTACCACGTCACGCACGTCGCACCCCCTCCGGTTCCACGCCTTCGACCAGCGGCTCGGCGGGCTCCTTCCCCATGTCGCGGCGCCAGCCCTCGAACGCCGCCGTCGTGGCGGCGACCACCAGCAGGCCGAGCAGCACCCCGCCCACCGCGTCACTGACCCAGTGCACACCGAGCGCCACGCGCGTGGCGGCCACCGACACCGCGAGGAACGCCCCGATCCCCCACGCCAGCGCCTTGCCCGCCCCGCGCAGCCGAGGCAGGAGCAGCAGCACGAGTACCCCGGCGCCGAGCGTGGCGGTCAGCGCGTGCCCGGAGGGGAACGCCTCGCCGGGCGCGGTCGAGACCGGGTCGGGCAGCTCCGGCCTGATCCGGCCGATGACGATCTTCAGCAGCAGGCCGAGCACCCCGCCCGCGGTGATCGTGACCATCGCCCAGAGCGCCGGCCGGGTGGCGCCCCGCCAGGCCAGCCACGCCGCGGCCGTGATCACCGCCAGCCGCCACGGCCAGGGACCGAACACGTCCGTCCAGGTCAGCATCCACCGGGTCAGCTCCGGGTTGGCCGTGGCGACGGCGTGCAGGCCGTACGCGGTGGCTCGGTCGAGGTGCCACAGCGGCGGGAAGGCCGCCTCGACCAGCAGGGCCAGCGCGGCGAAGAGCGCACCCGCGCAGAGGGCGACGACGACGGCGAGCGTGAGCCTGAGACCGAGCCGGGGCATCAGAAGTCCTTGGTACGGCGCAGCCGCGGCGGCCGGCCGTCCGGATCGACGACGAGACGGTAGAGGGGCATCGCCAGCGCCTTGCTCACCCGCCCCAGATCGGGACGGCCATGGCGGCGCAGGCGGCCCGGCGGGCGCGGGCCGCGCCGGTCCTTCTCGTGCCAGGCGTCCAGACGCGCGGCGGACTCGGCGAACGCGTCGAAGGCCGCCTTCGGATCGCACAGGTCGAGCACGTCGTCCTCGTCGCGGTCCAGATGCTCGGCGGCCAGCGTGAGGCGCAGGTCGCGGGCGAAACGCCGCGCGCCGGCGGGCGGGCGCGGGTCGTGCTCCTCGTCGACCACCGCGCAGCTCAGCTCGGAGTCGAACGTCCAGGAGCGCAGGTTGACGTTGTCGGAGCCGATCGTGGCCCAGACGTCGTCCACCACGCAGACCTTCGCGTGCACGTAGACGGGCGTGCCCTCGTGGTTTTCCAGGTCGTAGACGGCGATGCGGCCGTCCCCCGCGCGCGTCAGCCGGTCCAGCGCCTCCGCGCGGCCGATCAGGCTGGCCGGGCCGGCCAGCCAGCCGTCCTGGTCGGGGTGGCGCGGCACCACGATGATCATGTGAAGGCCGGGTTCGCGCTCCAGCGCCTCGGCGAACGGTTCGATGACCTCCGTGGACCACAGGTACTGGTCCTCCAGGTAGACCAGCGAACGCGCGCGGGCCAGGACCTTGAGGTAGGCCCGCGCCACGCTACGCTCGCCCTCCGGCGCGAACGGCAGGGCGTTGCGCAGATGCGGGTAGGTCCGCAGCAGTTGCACCGCGTGGGTGCCCGCGGGCTCCGGCGGCGGGCCCGGCTCGGGCAGCGGGGGCGCGTCGTCCATGCTGCTCAGGCGGTCGCGCAGGCGCCTGAGCGGGTGGCGGGTCTCCGGCGCCGGATCCTCCCAGCGCTCGCAGAAGACCTTCTCCACCTCGGCCACCGCCGGACCGCTGATCGCCGCCTGGGCGTCGTGCCAGGGCGGGCGCGCGCCGTACGCGCCGGGCATCGGGGTGGCCTGCGGGTCGCCCCGGTGGGTGGCGTCGTCGCGGCGGCTGTGGCACAGGTCGATGCCGCCGACGAAGGCCACGTCCCGTCGCGGGTCGCGGTCGTGGCGCAGGATGACGAACTTCTGGTGGTGGGAGCCGCCGTGCCGTACGCGGGTGTCGAGAAGGCACTGGCCGCCGGCGGCCTCGACCCGCTCGCCCAGGTGGCGGTTCTCCTCGGCGCTGAAGCGCAGGAAGTCCAGGTGCGAACGCCAGATGAGACCCCGGACCAGCGCGCCCCTCTCCGCCGCCGCGGCCATCGCGCTCGCGATGGCCGGCCCGTCCTCGGCCAGGCGCTCGTCCGGGTCGCCACGCCAGTCGGCGAACAGCAGCAGGTCGTCGCGGCCCAGGGCGGCCAGGCGGTCCCGGAGTTCGGCGAAGTAGGTGGCGCCGTGGATGAGCGGGCGGACGAGGTTGCCCCGGGTCCAGGCTTCGAGCTTGGTCCCGGGGTTCCCGCGTTCGTCCTCGGTGAGGAACCAGTCGTCGAGTCTCATGTCCGGCGCCAGCGCGACTCCCCGAAGCAGTAGCCGGCGAACAGCAGCAGCCCGAGCGCGACCACCACGAGCAGCCACGGGCCGGCCGGGGTCTTGGCGAAGGCCCTGAGCGTGCCGTCGATGCCGCTGACCTTGTCGGGGTCGAAGGTGAGCGCCGCCTGGACCACGAAGATCCCGGCCAGCCCGGCGATCAGTCCGCGGGCGACGTATCCGGCGAAGCCCAGGCGGTCCATGACCTTGCGGGCGCGCGGCGGCATCCGGCCGATGTCCAGTTCCTCGCGGAACTTCTTCTTGACACCCTGGTACACCCAGTACGCGCCCAGCGCGACCAACCCGAGCCCGATGGCGGTGACGATGACCGCCCCGGCGGGCAGCGCGAGCAGGTCGCCGGTGACGTCCTGCGACTTCTTGTCCTCCGACTTCGCACTCCCGGACAGCAGCACGGTCAGCAGCGTGAAGACGATGAACACGTACACCGCCACCCTGCCTGCCGACTCGGCGCGGTCCAGGGCCTTCCTGCTGCCGAAGAACACCTCCGACAACTGCCAGAGCGCCAGCGCGGCGAAGCCGACGACCATGATCCATAGGATCACGGCCCCGAAGGGCAGGTCGGCCATCATGCTGATGGCGCCGTTCTTGTCGGCCTCCCGGTCGCCGTCGCCCAGTGCGATCTGGACGGCGAGCACTCCGATCAGGCCATAGAGCACGCCGCGGCAGGCGAGCCCGATGCGGGCCAGCCGTACCATGGCGGGACTGTCGGCCGCTTGGCGGGCCGCGGCCTCTGCCTGGCTCACCGTTCCTCCTGAGGGTCGTTGAGACCCCCAAGTGCCCGGAAAAATCCCGCTTAGACCTCGTTGACGGCCTCCGCCGCGTGCCAGCTCGCCAGAAACCTCAGCGCCTCCTCGGTACGCGAGCCCGGTTCGGCCAGGTAGGTGACCAGAACCTGGTCGCCTTGCTCGCCCGGCCGCAGGCTGTCGTAGTCGAGCACCAGTTCGCCGGCGAGCGGGTGGTCAAGGATGTTGCGCCCGGCCGAGCGCTCCCGGACCTCGTGCTCGGCCCACAGGCGGCGGAAGTCCGCGCTCCTGACCGACAGCTCGCCCACCAGCGCGGCCAGCTCCCGGTCGCCGGGATGGCGGCCCGCGTCCAGCCGCAGGAACGCCACCGTCTCGCGGGCCTTGTGCTCCCAGTCGCGGAACAGGGTCCTGGTGTGCTCGTCGAGGAAGACCAGGCGGGCGCAGTTCAACGGGCCGTCCGGCGGAGTGGGCCGATTCCAGAACAGCAGGGAGGCCAGCCGGTTGCAGGCCAGCATGTCGGTCCTGCGGCCCATGACGAAGGCGGGGATGTCGGGCATGGAGTCGAGCACCCGCCTGAGTGTGGGACGAACCCGCTCCACCGGGGCCTTCACCGCCTTGCCGCTCGCCGGACGGGCGAGGTCGTGCAGGTGGGCGCGTTCGGTGTCGTCCAGGCCGAGCACGCGGGCCACGGCGTTCAGCACCTCGGCGGAGACGTTGCCCGCCCGCCCCTGCTCCAGCCGGACGTAGTACGGCACGCTGACCCCGGCGAGCAACGCGACCTCTTCCCTGCGCAGCCCGGCCACCCGGCGGCGCTCGCCGTACGTGGGCAGGCCGGCGTCGGAGGGCCGCACCCTGGCGCGGCGCGATCGCAGGAACTCCCCGAGGTCATTGGCCATGACCCCATTGTCGGACATTTCCCCGCGCGGCGCCTGACCCTGCGAGTACCACCCTCGGCGCTGTCCTGGTTACCCCATCGGCGTCCTCCCAGGATGAGAGCCATGGACAACCGCATCGCCGTCATCACCGGCGCCTCATCGGGCATCGGCGCCGCCGTAGCCGTCGAACTCGCCGAGCGGGGCGCCCGGGTCGCGCTCGTGGCCCGCAGGAAGGAGCGCGTCGAAGCGCTCCGCGACCAGATCGGCGACCGGGCCCTCGCCGTGGCCGCCGACGTGAGCGACCCCGCCGAGGTCGAGGCCGCCAGGAGCCGCATCGCCGAAGAACTGGGCCGGGCCGACCTCGTCGTCAACGCCGCCGGAATCCTCTTCCCCGGCCTGCTTGACACACCGGGACCGGATACGCCTCTGGAGTGGCGGCGCCAGCTCGACGTGAACGTCGCCGGTCTGCTCCACGTCTTCCGCGCGTTCCTGCCCGACCTCCAGGCCGCCGCCGACGCGGGCAGGCCCGCCGACCTGGTGAACATCTCCTCGATCGCGGCCGCCAGGATCGAGCCGGGCGCGGCGGTCTACGCGGCCACCAAGGCCGCGGTCAGCCACCTGTCACGAAATTTCCGGAACGAGCTGGCACCCAGGAACATCCGCGTCACCAACCTCGAACCCGGAGTCGTCGTCACCGAACTGCTGTCCGCCTCCGAGCTGGGAACGGCCTGGCTGGAGGACATGAAGACGAAGATCGACCCGCTGGCCGCCGCCGACCTGGCGGAGGTCGTGGCCTTCGCGGTCAGCCGCCCGATCCACGTGAGCCTCCCGGAGATCACCGTGGTGCCGACCCGCCAGGTGTAGATCTTCTATGTACATGCATATTCTGTATGTGCATGTACAATGGGGTTCCGCACGGAGGGAGGCGCCTGATGGCGACGGACGACGACGACATGTGGGTGGGCGTGATCCGCCTGCACGCCAGGGTCGAACACGAGGTGGCCGCCGCCCTGCAGAAGCACGGCCTCGGCCTGTCGGAGTACCGGGCGCTGTGCCACCTGTCGCTCGCCGACGGCGGCTCCCTGCGCATGCAGGAACTGTCCGACCTGCTGGGCCTCAACCAGAGCTCGGTGACGCGCCTGGTGGGCCGCCTGGAGAACAGCGGCCTGAGCCGCCGCGACTTCTGCGACCAGGACCGGCGGGGCGTCTACACCCTCATCACCGACGAGGGCCGCGCCAGGAAGGACGGCGCCGCCCCGACCTACGAGGAAACCCTCACCGCCGCCCTGGACAGAGCCGCCAAGGAGGGCCTGGCCGACACCGTCACCGCCCTGCGCGCCTCCATGCACCGCACCACCTGAACTCCCGGGGCGTCAGGAGACGGGCCTGATCGAGCGCAGTTCGGCGAGCAGATCCCTGACCACCGAAGATCCGCCCAGCTCGCGGGTGGTCACGTACCCCACCCGCCGCAGCGGCGCCCCCTCCCCGAGCTCCGCCGTGGCCACGTTCGGCGGCGCCCCCACGGCCGACAGCCGGGGCACGATGGCCGCCCCCAGCCCGTGCCCGACCATCGACATCGCCACCCCGTCGTCCTCGACCGTGATGTCGCCGGGCGGGATCCACGCCTGCGCCGCCAGCCACCGCCTGGTCTCGCCGGAGCAGTTCTCGTGCCAGTCGATCATCGGCAGCGCGCGCGGGTCCGGGTGCCCCGACGGATGGGCCAGCACGTACGGCTCCGCGTACAGCTCCTTGCCGACCAGGCCGTCCACGTACACCGGCAGCGACACCACCCCTACGTCCGCGCGCCCGTCGGCGACCTCCCCCGCGATCCCCCGCCCGAGGTCGGGCACGATCCGCACGTCCACGGTCACCCGCGGGTGCCGCCGCCCGAACCGCACCAGCACCCCGGGCAGGAGATGGAAGGCCGCGCTTCTGAAGGCGGCCAGCCGGATGGTCCCGGTGGCCTCGCCGTGGGCCGCGGTGTGGGTGTCGGTCCGCATGACCTCCATGAGCCGCAGGATGCGCCGCGCGTGGCCGACCGCCGCCGACCCCGCCGCGGTGGCCGTGGCCCCGCCGCGCCCGCGCCGGAACAGCACCGCGCCCATCTTCCGCTCGGCCGCGCGCAGGGCGTGCGAGACCGCCGACTGCGTGAGGCCGAGCCGCACGCCTGCCCCCGACACGCTGCCCTCGCCGTCCACGGCGACGAGCACGCGGAGCTCGGCCGCGCTCAGATCGTTCACGGCGGCGACAACGTATGAAGGACGTTCATACATTCCGCCACTCCCGCGAACACCACCTGCTGGCTACGCGGACGGCCCTCTCCTAACGTCGAGGCCATGAGAGCGATGCGTGCGGAACGGCGTGGCGGACCCGAGGTGCTGACCCTGGCCGAGATCCCCGACCCGGTGCCGGGCCCCGGCCAGACTTTGGTGGACGTCGAGGCGGCGGGCGTGAACTTCGCCGACCTCGGCCGGCTGAGCGGCAGCTACCAGCCACCCGAGCTGCCGTTCGTGCCGGGCGGCGAGGTGGTGGGCCGTACGCCGGACGGACGCCGGGTGCTCGCCTTCGCCGGCGCCGCGTTCGCGTCGAAGGCGCTGGTGACGGAGCCGGTGGAGATCCCCGACGACATGGAGGCGGGCGCCGCGCTGGCCCTGCTGGTGCAGGGGCTGACCGCCTGGCACCTCCTGCGTACGGCCGCGCGGCTGGTGCCCGGCGAGAGCGTCGTGGTCAACGCGGCGGCCGGCGGAGTGGGCCACCTGACGGTCCAGCTGGCCAAGGAGTTCGGCGCCGGCCGGGTGATCGGCACGGCGTCCACGAAGGAGAAGCGCGAGCTGGTCATGGGGTTCGGCGCGGACGCGGCCGTCGACGGCGAGGCGGACGGCTACGCCGACCGGGTGCTCGCGGCCAACGACGGCGGCCCGGTGGACATGGTCCTGGACGCGGTGGGCGGCCCGGTCTTCGACGCGGCGCTCGGCGCGCTGGCCCCGTTCGGCCGCCTGATCGCGTACGGGACGTCGAGCGGCGTGGACCCGTCGCCGATCGATCCCGGCCGGCTGGCCCAGCACAACGTCTCGGTGGGCGGCTACTGGCTCGGCGCCCATCTCCGCCTGCCCGGGAGCACCGCCGCGCGACCTCTGCCCGAGCTGATCGCCCTGACCGCCGCCGGCCGCCTGCGACCGCTGACCGGCGGGGAGTACGAGCTGGAGCGGGCCGGGCAGGCGCTGGCCGACCTGGCGGCCCGCCGTACCGTGGGGAAGGTGGTTCTCAGGCCGTGATCCTGGCCAGCTTCTCGTCGGCCAGGCGGGCGAGCTCGTTCAGCCCCTCCTTCTTCACCTTGGTGCCGATGACCAGCAGGCTGGTGACCACGCCCTTCCTGGCGATCACCATCGCGGCGATCTGGGCGGCCTTGCCGTCGCTGACCGCGGTGGTGACGAAGGCGTGCGAGCGTTCGCCGCGCGCGGGCATCTTGAGCGTGACGGTCCTGTAGGTGACCTTGGTGCCGGCGACCTCGGCCCGGTACTTCGCGCACCGCGCGGGCACCGGCTCCGGGAAGGTGTCGGTGGCCACGATGGCCTGGGTGATGGAGCCGTCCTTGGAGGAGTAGGCGACGACGGCCGCGGGCGCTCCGCCCAGCTCGGCCGGGTCGAGCTGCCCGACCCCGGCGCAGTCCGGCTCGGACACCTTGGCCTCCTTGAGGGCGGCCATGCCCTGCTTGGTGGCCTTGAGCGAGCCGTACGCGCCGGTCTCGGGGCCGTAGGCGACGCTCATGCCGTTCGGCGCGGACAGCAGCCCCGCGCCGAGCCTGGCCGCGTCGACGGGCTTCTTCGCGGAAGGGGAAGGGCCGGCGGCCTGCCCGCTGGAGCAGCCGACGCTGACCGCCATGATGAGAAATATTCCGGAAAAAGCCTTGTGCATGAATTCCCCAATTCGCATCAGCGGCATTTTTCATCACGCTAGACGAATCGGAGCACGCGTTTTCCGACGTTGACGGAACGCCCCGCCTTTACGGTTTCACGGGCTTTTGTGGTTTTTCTTCGCTTCCATTGGGCGTCGCTCCGTTGAGAATGGCGCGGGCCAGCCCCAGCCCGGTGCCGCCCAGCGTGAGCGCCTTGGCCAGGAGCTCCTCGACGCCCTGCGCGCCGTTGAGCACCACCATGTGGTCCACGTTGCCGAACGCCTGGGCGCCCGCCTGCACCACCTCCGGCCAGCGCTCGGCCAGCTGCTGGGCGATGACGGCCTCCTGGTTGTCGGCGAGCGCCTCGGCGCGCGCCCTGATGGCCGCCGCCTCCGCCAGGCCCTTGGCCTGCTCGGCCTCCGCCTCGGCCAGGCCCAGCGCCCTGGCCGCCTCGGCCTGGGCCAGGCCGCGCGCCTTGGCCGCCGCGGCCTCCGCCTCGCCGGCGACCCTGGTGGCCGCGCCCGCGGCCTCTCCGCGCAGCCGTACCGACTCCGCGTCCGCCGCGGCGGCCTGCTTGACCTGGGAGGCCTGGGCCACTGCGCGCAGCTCGGTCTCCCTGGCCTCGGCCTCGGCCTGGGCGATGCGGGCGTCGCGTTCGGCCTGCGAGAGCGTGACCGTCTCGTACGCCTTGGCGTCGGCGGGCTTGCGTACCTTCGACTGCAGACGCTGCTCGGACAGCTGGGCCTCCAGCTCGGCGGCCCTGGTCTCCTGGACGACCACCTCCTGGCGGGCGCTCGCCTCCGACAGCGGCCCCGCCTGGCGGGAGGTCGCCTGGGCGCGGTCGATCTCGGCCTGGTAGGAGGCCTGCTTGATCTGGGCGTCGCGCCAGGCCGCCGCCTTGTTGGCCGCGGCGACCTGCTCGGCCTCGGTGGCCTCCTGGTCGCGCTGCGCCTCGGCGATGCGGGCGCTGGCGGCGATCTTGGCGGCGTGCGGCTTGCCGAGGTTGGCGATGTAGCCGGTCTCGTCGTCGATCTCCTGGATCTGCAGCGAGTCGACGATCAGGCCCAGCTTGCTCATCTCGTCTGCGGCCGAGGCCCTGGTCTCGCTGGTCAGGCGCTCGCGGTTGAGGATGAGGTCCTCGACGGTGAGGCCGCCGATGATCGAGCGCAGGTGGCCGGTGAACAGCTCGTGGATCGCGCCCGTCATGAAGTCCTGCTGGTCGAGGAAGCGCCGGGCGGCGTTGGCGATGGAGGTGAGGTCGTCGCCGACCTTGTAGATGACCACGCCCCTGATGTGGACGGGGATGCCCTGCTGGGTGACGCAGGAGACCTGGAGGTTGGCGGATCTGGTGTCGAGGCGCAGGCGCCTGGCGGTCTGGAAGCCGGGCAGCACCGCCGTACCCTTGCCGGTGATGATCTTGAAGCCTAACGAGTCGAGAGCGTCGCCGCGGC
Organism: Nonomuraea sp. NPDC050540; assembly: GCF_044457485.1. Lineage (NCBI taxonomy): Bacteria > Bacillati > Actinomycetota > Actinomycetes > Streptosporangiales > Streptosporangiaceae > Nonomuraea > Nonomuraea sp. NPDC050540. Next base: position 250,680 of record NZ_JBITHA010000004.1, on the reverse strand, counting down.
GACGGGCGCCGAGGCCCGAGATGATCAGCGCCTCGTTCGGCTCCGCGACCCGCCAGACGGCCTTGAACAGCAGGATGATGACGACGACTGCGACGAGGATCCCCCCGCCGGCGATGAAGAACTCAGGGGACATCGGGCCTCCCTAGACCAGTGCGCGAGCCACGTAGACCGTGCGCGGCGGGAAGTACTCCACCACCACCACGATCGTCCCGACCGGGAATTCCTCGTCGGCCACGCTCGGATGGGCGTAGAAGGCCTCGACGCCGCCCCTTACCTGGACCATCACCTCGCCGACCAGACCCGGGCCGATCCTCCCCGTGACCCGTCCCTGCTTGCCGACCATCGGTCTCCCCCCGTCGGTGATATTCCGGACGGTACTCCAATCAGGCATTCGCGGTAATAGGCGACGCAAAATGTTCCTCCAGGGGCTGCGCGCCTTAGAGCGGTATTTACCGCCCGTAGTGATGATCGCGCCCATGAGTGACATCAACCCCCGCAGGGCACACGAGCTCGGGATGGGACGGCGCATATCGCGCCGGGACTTCTTCGACGGCGTGGCGATGGCCGCGGGGGTGGCGGCGCTCGGCGCCGCGGCGGGCTGCGGGCCGCGTTCCGGTGAACCGGGCGTCATCGGCACCCCCGAGCTCCAGGTCCCGACCGACGTGAAGTTCCCGCCCACGCTCACCGGCCTGCAGGGCAACACCGCGCAGGCGCTCAGCGTGCCGCACGCCCTGCGCGACGACCGCTTCTGGGAGTACGCCGGCACGCCCGAGTTCACCGGCGAGAACTACGACCTCGTCGTGGTCGGCGGCGGCATCAGCGGAGTCAGCGCCGCCTTCGAATGGCTGCGGGCCAACCCCAGTGCGCGCATCCTCATCCTGGACAACCACGACGAGATCGGCGGCCACGCGCGCCGCAACGAGTTCACCCCGCAGGCCCGCAAGGGCCCGCTCATCGGCTACGGCGGCTCGCAGTCGATCGAGGCCCCCTCCGTCTGGACGCCCGAGGGCAAGAACCTCCTGCGGCAGCTCGGCGTCAAGGTCGAGAAGTTCGAGAAGTACTTCGACCAGAAGCTCTACACCAACCTCAAGATGTACGACAGCGTCATGTGCGACCGGGAGACCTTCCCGGTGGAGCGGCTGGTCAAGTACACGCCGGGGATCAAGGCCGAGGAGTGGATCGCCCAGCTCCCGGTGGCCGCGCAGGCGAAGAAGGACCTGCTGCGCCTGTACAAGAACCCGCCCGACTGGTTCCCCGGCATGTCGCAGGCCGAGAAGGAACGCAGGCTCGCCGACCTGACGTACTCGCGGTTCCTGCTGGAGGTGTGCAAGGTCCACCCGGACGCGGAGCTGTTCCTGCGCACGCAGTCCAGCGACGAATGGGCCTACAGCACGCAGGCCTTCGGGGCGATCGACGCCTGGGGCAGCGCGGAGGAGTGGGACTTCCCCGGCTTCCAGGGCTTGAAGCTCGACGCCGGCAAACCCTCCAAGTTCAACTCCCCCAGCATGATCAAGGAATGGGACGCCGACGACGCGTACATCTACCACTTCCCCGAGGGCAACCAGGCGCTCGTGAGGATGATGGTCGGCCGGATGATCCCCGGCTTCGCCAGCGCGACCGGCATGGACGACATCACCACCGCCTCCTTCGACTACGGCAAGCTCGACCTGCCCTCGAACCGGGTGCGCTTCCGGCTGTCCAGCCCGGTGGTGACGGCGTCCAACGACGGCGACCCCGACACCGCGACCACCGCCACCGTGGGCTACTTCGACGGCCACCAGATCAAGACCGTGCGCGCCGGCGCCGTCGTCATGGCCTGCTGGAACATGGTCATCCCCTACCTGGTCCCGTCGCTGCCGCCGGCGCAGAAGCAGGCCATGCACCAGGCGGTCAAGATGCCGCTGCTCTACGCGATGGTGCAGCTGCGCAACTGGGAGGCCTGGCGGAAGGTCGGCATCAACCACACCAGGTGGACCGGCGCCTACTGGTGCGTCTCCGAGCTCGACTACCCGGTCAGCATGCCCGGCTACGAGTGCCCGAAGGACCCCTCCCAGCCGATCAACGTGCACATGATCGCCACGCCGTGCGTGTCGACGATGGGCCCGAGCGAGGGCGCGATCGCCGGCCGCCACAACCTGCTCAAGACGGACTTCTCCTTCTTCGAGTACACGATCCGCGACCAGTTGGCCAGGCTCCTCGGCGCCGGCGGCTTCGACCCCGGCAAGGACATCGAGGCGATCACCGTCAACCGCTGGGGCCACGGCTACGCCCCCGAGTACTGCCGCCCCTGGAACGCCTTCTACCCCGAGGGCCCCTTCCCCGCCGAGACCGCGCGCAGGCGGCACGGCCGGATCGCGATCGCCAACTCCGACTCGATCCCGGCCGCCTACGCCGACGCCGCCGTCACCGCCGCCTACCGAGCCGTCGCGGAGCTGTCCACATGAGACCCTGGCTGAAGATCTTCCTCATCGGGCTGGCGCTGTGGGCCGCGTCCGTCCTGGTCACGATCTGGACGGAGAACTCCAACCTCCTCCCCACCGTGGTGCTGCTCGGCAGCTTCCTGGTGCCGGTGACGTTCGTGGTCTGGGCCAACACGCGGGAGCGCTCGTCGGAGGTGACCGTCGAGCTGCTGTTCAAGGCGTTCGTGATCGGCGGCGTCCTCGGTGTGCTCGGCGCCTCGATCCTGGAGAGCTACCTCCAGCCGTCGCTGGTCATGTACGCCGGCGTCGGCCTCATCGAGGAGGGCGTCAAGCTGGCGGCCCTGATGCTGCTGACCCGCGGCCTGCGCCGGCACGACGTCTGGGACGGCGTGGTGCTCGGCGCCACGGTCGGCTTCGGCTTCGCCGCCTTCGAGAGCGCCGGATACGCCTTCAACGCGTTGTTCACCCGCGAGGGCATCTCGGTGGCACAGCTGGTGGAGACCGAGATCCTGCGGGGCGTGCTCGCGCCCGTCGGCCACGGCCTGTGGACCGCGATCGTCGGTGGCGTGCTGTTCTCGGCGGGCGGCAGGCTGGCCGGCAAGGTGATCCTGGCGTACCTGGGCGTCTCCCTTCTCCACGCGCTCTGGGACTCGATGAGCGGGCTGGCGATCGCGATCACGCTGCTGCTGACCGGGCAGCCGTGGCAGTTCCAGCTGATCCGCATCGGGAAGGTGCCCGGCGTCACCGACGGGCAGATCCATCTCTACACGGTGCTGAACTGGGGCGGGCTGATCGTCATCTCGGCCCTCGCGTTGCTCTGGCTGCGCTCGATCAGCCGCCGAGAGCGCTGAGGCTGGCCGTCCAGAGCCGCTCGGCCAGGTCGTGGTCGGCCCTGCCGCGGGCCGGCTTCTCCTTGACGTAGTAGCGGCCCGGCTCGCCCGCGGACGTGGCCAGGTGGACCAGCGTGCGCGCGCCCGTCTCCGGCGGCTTGGCCATGCCGGGGACCGCCAGGTAGAGGCGCATCAGCAGCGTGTCGCCGGCGAAGCCGGTGCGGATGACGCCCGGGTGGAAGCAGGTCGCGTGCACCCCGCGGGCGGCCAGCGCCTGGGTGAAGAGCATGTTGGCCTGCTTGGTGTCGCCGTACTGCATCCACGCGTTCCACCGGCGCCGCTCCCTGCTGAGGTCGCCGGGATCCAGGCGGCCGGTGCCGGCCGCCATGGACGCCGTCGTGACCACCTTGTCAACCCGGTCGGTCAGAGAATGGGTCAACAGGAACGGCGCGAGATGGTTGACCTGAACCATCAGCTCATGGCCGTCTCCTGTCACTTGACGCCGCTTGCTGAGCACCCCGGCGTTGTTGGCCAGCACGTCGATGCGCTCGTAGCGCTCGCGCAGCACCCCGGCCAGCCGCCGCACGTCGTCGAGCGCGGCGAAATCGCAGGTCAGGACCTCGGCCTTGGGGCCGGTCAACCCGTCGGCCACGGCCTTGAGCCGGGCCGCGTCGCGGCCCACGAGCACGACCTCGTGCCCGAGGGCCGACAGCCGCCCTGCCGCGGCGGCTCCGATCCCGGCACTGGCCCCAGTTATCACGGTAATCATCGTGTTCCTCCCACTGCGCCGGAACCTTATTAGGTGCTAGTCTCCTGTGCGATCTTCCGGAGGTGTATTTACACAGAGTGTGGATATACGCCTCGACCCCGAGGTTGGAACATGGGCTCCCGAAACCGGTCAATTCGGTTCAAGATCTTCTTATTGCTGCTGCTCCCCCTGCTGTCTTTGAGCGCGCTCTGGGGGTTCGTCCTCAACCTCACCGTCGGTGACGGACAGAACCTTCTTCGGGCCAACACCCTGTACCAGACGATCGGCGTGACCTCCACCGATCTAGGGCTCCAGCTTCAGTCGGAACGTACGCGCTCCGTCGCCGCGGCCACCACGCGCAAGCTCACCGAGGACCTGGGCGAGCAGCGGGCCCGCACCGACACCTCCGTCAGCCGGTTCCAGAAGGCCGCCGTGGAAGCCGGCGACGCCGTCACCGAGGAGATGCGCCCCACCCTCGACGCCCTCAACACCGAACTCGCCCGGCTGGGGTCCATCCGCAGCGACATCGACACCGGCAACAGCTCCCGGCTGAGCGGCATGAACGAGTACAACCGGGTGCTGGACGCGCTGTTCCGCCTCTACGACCACCTCGTCACCGTGCCCGACCTCGCCCTGTTCCAGCAGGCCTCCTCCCTGCAGTCCATGGGCAACGCCCGCGAGCTCATCGCCAGGGAACAGGCTCTCGTCGGCGGCGCCGTGATCAGCGGCGACCTCAGCCCAGCCGAGGTCACCGCCATGACCGAGTACGTGGCCTCCCGCAAGTTCATGCACGCGCGCGGGCTGGCCGGGCTCGACGTGTCGCTGCGGCAGCCGTACGAGGAGGTGTTCGGCGGGGAGGCGTTCCTGAACTTCAGCGCCACCGAGCTGAGCGTGGTCAAGACCGGCCGACCCCCGGACAACGCCGACGAGTGGAACACCGCGGTCACCAAGCTCGCCGACCAGCTCGACAAGATCGGCGCCTCCGCCACCGGGGTCATCGCCGAGCGCGCCACCGACGGCGCCACCGCGATCATCGTGCGCATCGCGCTCGCCGGCGGCGTCGGGCTCGTCGCCGTCATCGCCTCCATCCTCATCTCCGTGCGCTTCGGCCGCCGCCTCGCCGCCGAGCTCGCCGGCCTGCGCACCGCCGCCCTCGACCTGGCAGAGGTACGGCTCCCGCGCCTGGTCCAAAGGCTGCGCGACGGCGACGAGATCGACGTGAAGAAGGAGGCCAAGCCGCTCAAGGTCAGCGGCTCGGCCGAGATCACCGACGTCGCCAGCGCCTTCGGCTCGGTGCAGCGCACCGCGGTGGAGGCCGCCGTCGGCCAGGCGACCGTCCGCCAGGGCGTCAGCCAGGTCTTCCTCAACCTCGCCCGGCGCAAGCAGGGCCTGCTCCACCGCCAGCTCTCCCTGCTGGACGCCATGCAGCGCCGAACGCACGACCCCGACCGGCTCGATGAGCTGTTCCGCCTCGACCACCTGACCACCCGCATGCGCCGGCACGCGGAGGGCCTGATCATCCTGTCGGGCGCCGCTCCCGGCCGCGCCTGGCGCAAGCCGGTGCCGGTGCTCGACATCGTGCGCGCCGCCATCGCCGAGGTCGAGGACTACGCGCGGATCAACGTCGAGACCATGCCCGGCGCCGCCCTCGACGGCGGCGCCGCGGCCGACCTCACCCACCTCGTGGCCGAGCTGGTCGAGAACGCCAGCATCTACTCCTCGCCGGAGACCGCCGTGCAGGTGCGCGGCGACCTGGTCAGCAACGGCTACGTGCTGGAGGTCGAGGACCGCGGGCTCGGCCTCAGCCCCCAGGAGTACGCCGAGATCAACGCCCGGCTGGCCGACCCGCCCGAGTTCGACCTGGCCGACAGCGACCGGCTCGGACTGTTCGTCGTGGCGAGGCTGGCAGAGCGCCACGGGCTGCAGGTGACGCTGCGCGCCTCCCCCTTCAGCGGCACCACCGCGATCGTGCTCATCCCGAAGCGGCTCGTCACCGAGCGGGAGGCGCTGCCTCCCGCGCCGGACGAGGAGCCGATCGAGCTGCCGAGCCGTTCGAGCAAGAGGCCCAAACCACTCGCCGTGGTGGGCCAGCCGAACGACGGCCTGCCCAGGCGGGTACGGCAGGCCAACCTGCCCGCCCAGCTCAGCAAGCCGCCGGATCCACCGCCGCCGCCCACAACTGAACGCTCTCCCGACGAGGTACGCGACCTATTCTCCGCGTTCCAGCGGGGAACCCAGCGCGCCCGAGAAGAAGCAGACAACGAGGGGGACGACTCATGAGCACGCCCATCACGAACACCGGGGAGCTCAACTGGCTCCTCGACGACCTGGCGACCAGGGTCGCAGCCGTCAGGCAGGCCGTGATCCTGTCCACCGACGGCCTCGCGGTCGGCCACTCCAAGGGCCTGACCCGCGAGGACGCCGAGCATCTGGCCGCCGTGGCGTCGGGTTTCCACAGCCTGGCCCGCGGCACCGGCCGCCACTTCGAGGGTGGCGACGTGCGCCAGACCATCGTGGAGATGGAGCAGGCGTTCCTGTTCGTCACCGCCGCCGGCCAGGGCACCTGCCTGGCCGTGATGGCCGAGGCGAACGTGGACGTCGGCCACATCGCCTACGAGATGGCGATGCTGGTCAAACGGGTCGGGCAGCACATCACGACCAACCCCCGATCGGGCCTGTCATGACGATGTGGATGGACGACGAGGCCGGGCCGCTGGTCCGTCCTTACGCTCTGACCCGGGGCAGGACGCGGTCCGCCTCGGGTGAGACGCTCGACCTGATCGCCATGGTGAGCTCCGTGGGCGATCCGCCGGGCGGTCTCGGCCCCGAGCAACTCGCCATCCTGCGGGCAGCGCGCTCGCCGATCTCGGTCGCCGACGTCGCCGTCGAGCTCGACCTGCCGGTCGGCGTCGTCCGCGTGCTGCTGAGCGACCTGCACGACCACGGACTCATCTCGGTGACCGCTCCCAACGCGGCGGGGCCGCGGCCCAGTGAGCGACTTCTCAAGGAAGTGATCAATGGACTCCGAGCTCTCTGACGACCCCGTAGCGCTCAAGATCCTCATCGCGGGCGGCTTCGGCGTCGGCAAGACCACCTTGGTCGGCTCGATCAGCGAGATCAAGCCGCTGCGGACCGAGGAGGTGCTGTCCGACATCGGCATCGGGGTGGACGACCTCGACGGGGTCGAGACCAAGACGACCACCACCGTTGCCATGGACTTCGGGCGCATCACGATCAGGGAGGGACTGGTCGTCTACCTGTTCGGCACGCCCGGCCAGGAGCGGTTCTGGTTCATGTGGGACGAGCTCTCCCACGGCGCCCTGGGCGCGGTCGTCATCGCCGACACCCGGCGGCTGACCGACTGCTTCCCCTCGGTGGACTACTTCGAGCAGCGCGGCACGCCGTTCGTGGTCGCCGTCAACTGCTTCGACGGCGCATCCAGGCACAGCGTCGAGGACGTGCGCGTCGCGCTGGATCTGGACGACGACGTGCCGGTGCTGCTCTGTGACGTGCGGCGGCGGGCGTCCGCCAAGGAGGTCATGGTCTCCCTGGTGGAGCACTCTCTGCGCACGCTGACCGCCGCCGGCTAGGGGTGCGGCGGTCCGGTGTACGGGAAGCCGGGCAGCAGGTCGGTGTGCGGCCCGATCCCGTCCCCCTGGATCTGGCCATTGCTGACCAGCTGCAGGCGGATGTCGGTGACGTCGTCGTCGAGCCGCCTGCCGTTCGGGTAGCGGGCGGGCTTGGAGCGGTCGAAGCGCAGCACGTCGGGCAGGACCGCCTCCAGGGCCTTGGCGGCCTCTTCTGAGGTGTAGCCGCCGGTGTGCTCCAGGACTTTGACCCACGTGTCCCGATATTTCCGGACGTCGTCCACGGGCTCGCCGGCGTTGTACGCGTCCTTGGCGTCCTCGGCGTTGAAATACGCCGTGAGCGACGGATGGGCGCCCCGGTCCACCGAGACCCACCGCCCGTCCCGTTCGACGACCACGCGGCCCCACAGGCCGATCAGCGGCTCTTCTCCGAGCACCCGGTCGGGCATCTCCATCGCGATGCTGATCACGTTGTTGCCGGCCATGGTGTCGTTGCCGGTCCACGTGAAGTCGTTGCCGATGCCTTCGAGGTCGGCGAAGAACGGGTCGCTGCGCAGGCCCACCGAGAGCGTGAGCCAGCCCTCCCTGACGATGATCGGGTCGGGGCCGAAGCTCACGTCCACGTCGCGGACGACCACCTCGCCGCTCGCGTGGTGCTCCCCGGCCCGCTCGCCGGTGGCGTGGTAGAGGGTGACCTTCTGGCCGCCCTGGGCGTCCGGCTCCGAGAAGACGAAGCTGAACGCCACGTCGGGCCGGTTGTCCCCGTCGGTGTCCACGTTGAGCCGGTAGACGGCACCCGGGTACGGGTGGGGCCCGGCCGACGGGTCGAAGCCGAAGGAGTTCACATCCATGATCAACACGGTGTGCTCCCGCCGGTCCGGCGACTGGAACGCGAACAGGTCAGTGAGGTCGAGACGGGCGTCCCCCGCGGGCGGGCGCAGGTTGGGGCCGCTCAGATGATGTGACATACCCCGCTCGTTCCCGGGCGCGCCTCTGGGTTATCCCAGGATTCCTACAAGGCCTTGAGGCCGCTGATGACCTCTCTGAGCAGGTTCTCCGTCGGAGAGCCCACCTTGCCGAGCGGCTGGCGTACCTGGACCAGCCCGTAGTCGATCAGATCGCCCAGCAGCACCCGCACCACGCCGACCGGCAGGCCCAGTTCTGCCGCGACCTCGGCCACCGGCGCGCCCCGCCGCTGGGAGATCTGACCCAGAAGCCTGCGGTGCTGCGTGCTCAGCTCCGCCTGCGCGGGCGCGGGCAGCCCGGTCGCCGCCACGGTCGCCAGCAGGTCGAGAGCCGCCGAAGAGGAACGCGTGCGGCCGCGGGCCACCGCGTACGGCCGCACCACCGGCCCGGCCTCCTCATCCACCCACTCGTCCTCGCGACTCACGATTCAGATCCCCCATCCTTCTCGCTGTCCTGGCGTCCGCGCTGCCAGCCTGACTGCAGCGAGGAGAGCAGCGCCCTCGTCTCCTCGGGCGAGCGTTCCTCTGTCTGTTCCTGCTTTACCCGTTGCGGAAGGTTTGCCTGCCTCGTACGGCGGGGCAGTTCCGCGTTCTTGGTCGTGGTCCGCGTACGGCGCGGCAACCCGGTCTCGGTCGTGCGCACCACCGAGACGGAGACCGACTCCAGCTCCGGCGGCGCGTCGGCCACCGTGGGCAGCGGCTCGATCAGCACCGACGGCAGGAGCACGATCGCCGTCGTGCCGCCGTAGGGAGAGGGCTTGAGCGTGACCACCGCGCCGTGCCTGGCCGCGAGCATGCCCACGACCGCGAAGCCGAGCCGCTCGGTCTGCGACGGGTCGAACTCCTGCGGCCTGGCCAGCCGCTCGTTCACCGCCGACCTGGCCTCCTCGGACATGCCCAGGCCGCGGTCCTCGATCTCGACGGCGAAGCCCCTGCCGACCAGTTCGCCGCGGACCGAGACCTCGTTGCCCGGGGAGGAGAAGGCGGCGCCGTTCTCCATCAGCTCGGCGAACAGGTGCATGAGGTCGGCGACCGCGGCTCCGGCTACGCCGCACTCGGGCATCGGGTAGACGCGGACCCGGGTGTACTCCTCGACCTGGGCCGCGGCTCCGCTCAGGACGTCCTCGACCGGGATCGTGGAGCGCCATCTGCGGCCGGCCGTACCGCCGGACAGGAGCACGAGGCCCTCGGCGTGGCGGCGCATGCGGGTGGTCAGGTGGTCGAGGCGGAAGAGGCGCTCCAGCGCCTCCGGCTCCTCGGTCTGGCTCTGCATCTCATCCAGCAGCTTGAGCTGGCGCTGGACGAGCGACTGGCTGCGGCGGGCCAGGTTGCGCAGTGCCTCGGCGATGCCCTGGCGGAGCCTGGCCTGCTCGACGGCGGCGTCGATCGCGGTGCTCTGCACGCTGTCGAAGGCGGCGGCCAGGTCGACCACCTCGCTGGTGGACCCCGCCTGCACCGCGACGGGCGGCGCCTCGGCGACCAGGTCGACGTTCTCGCCCTTGCGCAGGCGGCCGACGAGTTCGGGCAGCCTCAGCTCGGCCAGTTCCAGAGCGCCGCGGCGCAGCGTGGCCAGTTCGCGGGTGATCCGGCGGCCGACCCGGACGGAGACGATGATCGAGAAGATCACGGCCACCAGGCCGAGCGCGCCCGCGGCGACGGCCCGCAGGATGATGGCGTAGCCGGCGGGCTCCATGCGGGCCAGCAGCGCCTCGCCGTTCTTCCAGACGGCTTCGTCGTAGCCCTTGAGCACCGGTTCTGCGACGCCGCGCCAGAGCTCGACGTCGCTCTTGCCGCCCGCGAGGTAGCCGGTGACCATGCGGTCCAGGACCGTCGTGTCGACCTTCTGGAACAGCACCCGCAGCCCGGGTTCGAGGTCGGCCATCGCCCTGGGGTACTGGTAGGCCCTGGCGCCGTCGAGGCGGGCCAGCAGCCGGCGGTCGGCCTCCGACGGGGCGCCCGCGGCGGCGACGATCAGCGCGTGCTCGCGGTTGAGCAGCTCGCGCACCTGGTCGGCGCCGATGAGGCCGCGGGCCTGCTGGTAGAGCTGCAGGTCGGTGCCCAGGGCGAACGCGGCGTACAGCCGGTGTACGGCGTCGGAGATCTCACCGTAGGCGGCGATCAGCTCGGCCGGGGTCGCGGAGCCGGCGTCGACCAGCCGCCGGGCGTCGGCGAGGTCGCCGACGGCCGTGAGGGTCTCGTTGAGCTGGCGGGCCATGTCGCGGTTCAGGGCGCCGACGGTGTCGGGGGACGAGGCCTGGTCGGTGAAGGTCTTGCGGGCCTTGTCGGTCCTGGCCCTGCTCGCGGCCAGCGCCGCGGGGTCGCTCTGGCTTCCGGCCACCTTCTCGGCCGAGGCGAGCCGTTCCTGCTGGAGAGCGCTGACCAGACCGTCGGCGTGGTCGATCGCGCCGCGCCACAAGGTGTCGATCTTCAGCAGGTTGAGGGCGTCTCCGGAGGTGGTCCCGGCGGCGAATCCCCAGAGTCCCACGAGGGAGACCAAGGGGATCACGAGCAGCGCCGAGATCTTGAATCGGATGGATCTGCCCGATGCCATGACACCTGCTCCCGGTTAGAAGATCGCGGGAGAGGATAGCACCGAAGTAGTAGGTGATTATGATCAATTCGTGAGAAACTTGTGATATGTCAGGATTTGGACACGCTTTGCCCAGGCCAGCCTGACCAACCACGCGGCCAGAACCCCGAGCACCGCGACCTCCGCGCCCAGCAGCACGCGCTCCACGAGCCCGATCAGCACCCGGTCGCCGGGCATCGCCACGTACGCGATCGCCAGCACGCCCAGCCCGCCCGCCAGGGCCAGCCACTCCATGGTCCGCGCGATCGGCTTCCACCGGGCGTCGGCCGTGAACCTCGGCACGAGCAGCGCGGCCGCCGCCGGCAGGCTGACGAACGCCGCGACCGAGACGTAGCGGTGGATCATCGCCGTCGTGGTCATGTCCATCCCGATGGGCGTGGTCGGCACCACCGCGGCGACGATCAGCGCTCCCGACCACACCCCCAGCAGCCACTGCGGCAGTCCCTTGATCGGCGCCCCCGCCGCCCGGAGCCCCGCCAGCAGCACGAACGACCCCAGCCCCAGAATCGCCATCCCCAGCTCCGTGACGCCCCCGCGGTCGGCCACGGCGTACTCGCTGACGGTCGCGTTCATCGGGTCCAGATACGGGTCGGGCACGATCTGGCCCACGACGACGGCGATCACCGAGAAGGTGATCGCCAAGAACGCGATGTGGGGATAGAACCTCTTTACTGCGGCCATATTCCAAGCCTGCCCCGCACCGGCCGGCGCGGGCATCGGGCCGTACCCCTGACCTGACCCTGATCCCGTCTCAGGGGTTCCCGGGGGTCAGCGGTCGCGGTCGTCAGGGCCGCCTTCGATGAGGTGGTCCAGAACGCGCTCGATGGCCTCTCCCACCGGGCGCAGAACGGTGGTCGCCGCGTTGACCAGCGGCGCCACGATCTCGGTCAGTTCGTCGAACAGGTCGGGCTCTTTGGTCTCCGGAGGCGCCCAGCGCATCGAGTCGGCGCTCATCGCCTCCCAGTCGTCGACCACCCCGTCGATGACGTCGACGATGTGCTCAGGGTCGCTCTGCATGACCTACTCCCGGGCGGGTCAGTCTCTTATGGCCACGGTAACCCGGAAATCGGCAAGTTCGCGGAAAGTGTCCGTACCGTCCTGGGAACCTGGCCGCGCCTCTAGGCGGGGATGGAGACGCCCACGCCGCCGCGGGTCTGCCCGCCGTACCGCTCGATGTCCTTGGCGAGGTCGAGCGGGCGGATGCCGGAGCGGGCGGCGATCACCTCGTCGGTGATGAGCGCGGCGGGCAGCAGCCAGGAGACCTCGAACTCCAGCCCGTCGGGGTCCTTGGCGTAGAGCGCCTTGGTGGTGGAGTGGTCGGAGGCGCCCGCGAGCGCGCCGAGCTCGCTCAGCTTGGCCGCGATGCGCCGCAGCTCGTCGAGCGTGTCGACCTCCCAGGCCAGGTGGTAGAGCCCGACGGAGGTACGCCCCGCGGTCGTGGGACCGGCCTGCGCGCCCATCTGGAACAGCCCGAGATCGTGGTCGTTGGTCGAGCCCGGAGCCTGCATGAAGGCGGCGCCCGGCATCTCCATGACGATCTCGAAGCCGAGCGCGTCGCGGTAGAAGGCGACGCTGCGCTCGACGTCGCGGACGTAGAGCACCGCGTGGTTGAGCCGCTGGACCGGCATAACGATCCCTCCTCGGAAATTTGAACTCTCAAGCAACATACCCCGACTTATTTGAGAGTTCAAGTAAGCTGGCCGGCATGACCCGATGGCTCGACGACGAAGAGCAGCGCATCTGGCGCAACTTCCTGGCCACGACCCAGCTCGTCAACGAGCGCCTGGACCGCCAGCTCCAGCGCGACGCCGGAATGCCGCACACCTATTACATGATCTTGGTGGCCCTGTCGGAGGCGGAGGGCCGCTCCATGCGCATGACCGACCTCGCCCACCGGGCCCAGTCCTCGCAGAGCCGCCTGTCCCACGCCGTGGCCCGCCTGGAGGAGCGCGGCTGGATCCGCCGCGCCCCCTGCGCCGACGACCGCCGCGGCAACATCGCCGTCCTCACCGAGGACGGCTTCGCCGCCCTGGCCTCAGCCGCCCCCGGCCACGTCGAAGAGGTACGGCAGAGCCTGTTCGACGCCCTCACCCCCGCCCAGCTACGCGCCCTCGACGAGATCTGTACGGCGGTGCGGAGCAAAACTGTCGGCGGCTCGTCGTAGCGTGACCCCGGGGAAAATCTGTCGACGATGAGACGGGGTCGCATGCACAACACGGACGCAGCGCTGTTCCAGGCCGTTCACGGCCTCGCCGGCAGCCTGGCGGGCCAGCCGGTGCCGGTGGTGATGGAGGCGCTGCTGCGGCAGTTGCCCAAGGCTCCCGGCCTGGAGGTCTCGGAGATCCGCAGGATCGCCGAGGAGATCAGCGTGGGACGTGATCCCTCGGGCCTGTGAGACCCGCGGGGCATGCGGCCGACCGGATCCCCGGTCGGCCTTTGCTCGTTCGTGAACGGGAGTTTGCCACCCCCTGAAACGGGGCATATCGGGGCCAATCTCTGCGCTCTAATCTCATCCGTGGGAGCTGATCAGCGTGGGAGAAGGCGCGGGGGACATCATGCCCGGCGAGCGCGAGTGGCCTGGGCCGCTCGACGTCCAGGGTCTCCTCGAATCCGGATGGCGTCCCACGCCGTTCCGGCAGTTCATCGTCAAGCTCCACAGCCGCTGCAACCTGGCCTGCGACTACTGCTACGTCTACGAGATGGCCGACCAGGGCTGGCGCAGCCAGCCGAGGCGGATGGCCAAGGCCACCATCGACCGCGTGGCCGCCCGCATCGCCGAGCACGCCGCCGGTCACGGCCTGAGCGGGGTCGAGGTCATCCTGCACGGCGGGGAGCCGCTGCTGGCCGGCGTCGAGCACACCCGCTACGCGGTCACCGCGCTGCGCGCCGCCCTCGGTGAGACCGAACTGGTTCTCCGGGTGCAGACCAACGGCGTCCTGATCGACGAGGCGTTCCTGGAGTTGTTCGCCGAGCACGAGGTCTACGTCGGCGTCAGCCTCGACGGCGACGCCGAGGGACACGACCTCCACCGCCGCCGCGCCTCGGGCCGCGGCACCTATGACGAGGTGCGCACCGGCCTCGAACGCCTGGCCGACCCCGCCTACCGGCACCTGTTCAGCGGCCTGCTGTGCACGCTCGAACTGGCCAACGACCCGGTCAAGACCTACGAGGCGCTGATCGAGTTCCAGCCGCCGATGGTGGACTTCCTGCTGCCGCACGGCAACTGGGAGAGCCCGCCACCCGGCTGGTCGGACACGGCCACGCCCTATGGCGACTACCTGTCCGCCGTCTTCGACCGCTGGTACGCCGCGCCGGAGCGGGAGACCCAGATCCGGCTGTTCACCGAGATCATCCGGCTGCTGTGCGGCAGGACCTCGCGCAGCGAGGCCATCGGGCTCTCACCGGTGGCCGTGGTCGTGGTCGAGACCAGCGGCGCCGTCGAACAGGTGGACACGCTCAAGTCCGCCTACGACGGGGCCGCGGGCACCCTGCTCCACGTACTCAAGGACTCCTTCGACGCGGTCCTGACCCTTCCGGCGATCGCGGCGCGGCAGATCGGCATGCGCGCCATGTCCGGCGCGTGCCTGTCGTGCGACCTCGTCCGGGTGTGCGGCGGCGGGCTCTACCCGCACCGGTACCGGCCCGGCAGCGGATTCCGCAATCCGTCGGTCTACTGCCAGGACCTGTACCGGCTGATCTCCCACATCCGGCGGGTGATGGTCGAGGACGTGTCGCTGCTGTCGCAGCCCCGCGCCTAGATCGGCGGCGGGTCGAAGTCGCAGTCGAGATGCCGGCCCTCCATCGCCACGACCGCGTCGCGGTGGTCGAGTCCCAGCGTGTCCCGGTAGCGGTCCATGGTCTCGGCAGACAGCGCCTCGGCCTTCTCCGTCTGGCCCGACTGCGCGAGGTCCACGACCAGGTTCGCCGCGGCGGCCAGGGTCGTGGGATGGTCCTCGCCCAGCAGGCGGCGCAGCCGTTCGAGGGCGTCGGCGCCCAGCTTGCAGGCCTCCTTGAGCTCACCGAGCATGGCGAGGTCGCTGGCGAGATTGACGGCCACCGTGAGCGTGAAGTGGTGGTCGCGCCCGACCCGCTGGTCCAGGCCCTCCATGGCGCGCTCGTTGAGCCGGCGGGCCTCCAGCGGCTCGCCGCGCACCCGGTACATCAGCGCCACGTTGCTGGCGCAGCCGTAGTTGTAGGGATGCTCGGGGCCGTACAGCTTGGGGTAGCGCTGCATCGTGTCGTTGGCCAGGTCGAACGACTCCTGGATGAAGTTGTTCACGCGCAGCGCGTTGGACAGGCACGTCGCCGCGGCCAGGGTGCCGGGGTGGTCGAGGCCGTACAGGCGCACGTAGCGCGCGTGGACGTCCTGGGCCAGCTCCAGGGCCCGCTCGTGCTCGCCGTAGCGGTGCAGGGCGATCGACAGGTCCTTCTGCGTCAGCAGGACGCGCGGGTGGTCGGCGTCCAGCAGTTCGCGGCCGAAGGCCAGGGCGTCCTCGCCGAGGTCGCAGGCCTCGCTGTAGTAGCCGCACAGCCGGACCGCCCGGCCGAGACCGGCCCACAGGTTGAGCTGCGTGATCCGGTTGACCGCGTTGCCGCCGGAGCGCAGGGCCTCCTCCAGCAGCGTCCGCGAGCCCAGGTAGTCACTGGTCAGGCCGTAGTCGAGCGCCAGGTTGTTGACCGCGCGCAGCGTGCTCACGTGGTCGGGCCCGAACACCTTGCGGTGCAGGCGCACGGACTCGGTGTCGTGGTCGCGCGCCTCCGGGAAGAGCCCCTGGGCACGCAGGTCCGCGCCGATGCCGTTGAGCAGCACCAGGCTGTCGGGGTGCTCCACACCCACGTTCGCCTGGATCTTCGCCAGCGTCGCGGTGTTGAGCTGGTGGGCCTCGGTGTACTGGCCCATGCTGCGCAGCAGGTCGCCCTGCACACGCCGGGCCCGCAGCACGTAGAGGTCGTCGGGGCCGAACTCGTCGGTCCACTTCTGCAGGAACGTGTCGAGGTGGTCGCGCAGCCCCTGGTGGTTTCCCGAGGCGTTCAGGTAGGTGAAGACGTTGAGCGCGAAGCCCCGCACGTCGTCGCGGACGCTGTCGGCCAGCCGAGCCGGTTCGAGGTGGGCGAGCAGCGCGTCGTACGTCGTCCAGTCCGTCGGGTTGTCCGGCGACTCCGGCGCCGCGCCCACCAGCAGGGAGTGCACCTCCGAGCGGATCTCCTCCTGGGTCTCCGGCTCCAGTTCCTCGCGCAGCAGCGCCTGGATCAGCCGGTGGACCTGGAGCGTGGTGGGCCTGGACGGCTCCGACTCGATGCGCACCAGCGCGTACTTGCCCAGGCGCCGGATGGCGGTGCCCAGCCGGATCGGGTCGGCCAGCAGGTCGGCGATGACCGGGCGGACCGGGCCGTCGACCGAGACGAAGATCGAGCGCGGGATCGGCTCGGGACCGAAGAAGGCGCAGCAGCGCAGCAGCTCCATCGCCTCGGGCAGGTTGTCCTTGAGCTCGTTCACCGACAGGCTCCACGCCGCCGTCATCGGCAGCGGGTACTCGCTCGGCTTGCCCTCGCCCAGCAGGATCGCGGTGCGCTCGGTCAGCATGCGCAGATAGTCGTCGGCCGACATGCCGGTCTCGGTCTGCAGGGCCGCCGCCTGCTCCAGCGCCAGCGGCAGGTCCCCGAGCGCGCCGGCCAGCCGGTCGGCGTCCTTCTCCGTGATCGAGCGGCGCATGCGCTTGATGAAGAACTCCACGCTCTCCGGACGCGGGAAGACGTCCACGGCCACCGTCTCGTACAGGCTGGCCCAGCGGTGGTTGCGCGAGGTGATCAGGACGTTGCCCGCGCCCTGGGGGAGGATGTCGTTGATGTCCTCCGGCTCGTCGGCGTTGTCGAAGATCAACAGCCATCGGTCGTACGGCTTGCCGCTGCGCAACGTGTCGAGCACGGAGTTGGCGGCCTCCTCGATGCCCGTCGTGGTCGGGTCGGGCAGGCCCAGCTTCGGCGCGAGCTGTGCCAGCGTGGACCGGACCAGGCCGGGCTGGTCGGAGGGGATCCACCAGACGACGTCGTACTCGCCGCGGAAGCGATAGGCGTACTCGATCGCGATCTGGGTCTTGCCGACACCGCCGAAGCCCTGGAGGGCGTGCGGGACCACGGCCGTGGTCTTCTTCGTGATGCTGGAGCGCAAGCTGCCCATGAGCTCGTCGCGCCCGGTGAAGTTCGTGTTGCGCGGGGGGACTTTCCAAACCTCAGGAAAGCCGCCGGTCGCCCCCCGCATGATGGGACGTTCCGAATCGGTCACGCGCTCCGCCCTCCCGTCCGCAGAGAATGGACAAGCAAGGAAACGATAGCCGCAACACCGGCGTGCGGACAGGCTCAGTGGCGGCCCTATCCGCACATTCGGCGTCGCACAAAAGGCCTTGCGTTTGTGAAGGGTATACCGCGGCCCGCGAATGTGATACATGCCAGTTGAGAACATTCACCGGAACGGCCGCGCCGGGCAGGAAGGAGTGTGATCCGGGCGGCGACACAGCAGGCCGTATGCAGGCGTCGATAGGGGAATGTCCGTGCGACCACAGCTTGCCGAGCACCGCAGCGATTTCGTCGATCTTTCCCTGCTCTCCCATCCCGACCTGGACCGACTCGGGGACACGGTCCTCGCGCAGGCCCTACGTGAGCTGCTCGAACCTGATCTCGAAGAAGGGGAGGGCTTCGCGCGCTTCGACAACAGCACCGCTCTCTAGCGGATCTCGAAGCACCAAAGTCGTCGGACGTGCATGCCTAATAGGCGATTTCGGCCACCCCAATCGAGCTCTTTCGAAATCGAGGAATTGCCGTATTATTGCGGAGCCCCTTGATGGGCGCGCCGCGACGGCGAGCGGGTTTCGGTCTCGCCACAATCGGCAGTATCGTCGCCAGGCGACCGCGGCGCGATCTCAAGGCGGTTGATCCGTACCGTCCTCCATGAGCGAGGTCTGGCTAATGACAGCTTTCTCAGCGGTTCCCGCAGCTCCGCGCGGACCATTCATCGGAGCGCGGCCTTTCGAAGCCCACGATGAGATGCTGTTATTCGGACGAGCGGAAGAGGTCCGAAAACTAACCCGGACATGGCAGCAGCGCCGGCTGACGATCCTCCATTCCGACGCCGGCGCGGGAAAGACCTCGCTGCTGCGCGCGGGCGTTGTGCCGGCCCTGAAGGCGGGCAACGCCCACGTGCTCCCCATCGGCCTGACCGCGCCCACGCGCGTGTGGCCCGTCGCCGCCCTGCCCGACCACAACAGGTACGTGCTCGCCCTGCTGTCGTCCTGGCACGCCGTCAACGCCCACACCCACGTCCCCGGCCTGTCCATCGACGACTTCCTGCAACGCCGCGAGGAGGTCGACCGGCAGGGCCGCCCCGCGCCGACGCTGGCCGCCATCGACCAGGTCGAGCTGTTCCTGCGCCCGGCCGGCGACAACGAGCACGAACGCTGCGCCTTCCTCAACGAACTCCTCGCCACCGCCGCCAAGCGGCCCCGCCTGCGGCTGCTGCTGTCGGTGCGCACCGACTACCTCGACGAGCTTCTGCGCGTGGTGAAGGGCTTCGAGGACCTGCAGTACGAGGAGTTCGCGCTCAGCCCCTTCACCCCGGAGGCCGCCGCCGAGATCGTCCGCCGCTCGATCGAGAGCTCCGGCTACCGCCCCGCCCCCTCCCGCACCCGCGAACTGCTCGACGAGCTCCGCACGATCAGAGACGCCATGGGCCGGCCGCACCGCCCCGTGTCCACCGTCGACCCGATGCTGCTCCAGGTCACCGGCACCCGCCTGTGGAGCCGTCCGCCCGGCCAGGACCACCCCATCGCGCGGATGGAGGACGAGGTCGACGCCGCCCTGACCGAGTACTGCTCGGCCACGCTCGCCTCGATCGCCGCCGACTTCGAGCTGCTGCCCGCCGCCTTCCACGCGTGGCTGCACCAGACGGTCGTGTCCGGCGTCGCCCGCAAGCTCGGCTCGTCGGAGCGCATCACCGCCGCCGTCGTGCGCTCCCTGGAGGACCGCCACCTCATCAGGGCCCCGCAGAAGTACGGCCTGCGCATGTACATCCTGCGCCACCCGAGGCTCATGGCCCCCCTCAGGCGGCTGGACCCCGGCCTGTGGCCCCGCCCCGCCCCCGGCACCGCCGACCGGCTGCGCGCCGCCATGGAGGCCGCCTTCGACGGCGAGCCGGAACGCGCAAGGAGCCTCGCCCGCAAGGCCGCCGACGCCTGCTCCCCCGACGAACTGCGGGCCGGCGCGGCCATCGAGTCGCTGCTCGGCAGCATCGCCTACGAGCAGCACCGGCTCAACGAAGCCGCCGGCCACTACCTGCGCGCCTGCGAGCTCTACGAGGCGCTGCGCGACAACACCGCGGTGGGCTGGCTGCTGGCCGCGGCCGGCCGGGTCGCGCTCGACCAGGGCAGGCAGCGCCAGGCCACCGGCATGTTACGCGCCGCCGTCGAGCGGGTCCCCCATGACGTCACCCTGCAGACCAGCCTCGGGCAGAACTTCTGGATGGCCGGAGAGCCGCAGGCGGCGCTGGCCGTACTCAACAACGTGATCAACCGCGAGGGCAACGTGCCCGAGGCCAGGCGCACCCGCGGCGAGATGCTGGCCGACCTGGGCGACGCGGAGTCGGCGCTGCGCGACATCGGGCAGGCGAGCAGCCGCTGGCCGCAGCCCTCAGCCCGCGCGGCCAGGGCGCTGGCGCTGGCGACGCTGTCACGTACGGAGGAGGCCGACCGGGAGCTGGCCGGCGCGGTCGCCGACGCCGGTGACAGCGGCCCGGTCTATCTGCGCGCGGCCAGGGTCCGCATGATCTCCGGCGACCCCTCCGACGCGGCCAGGTACGCCGAGCTCGCGATCCTGGCGACCCATCCTCCGCTGCCGCCGCATCAGCACGGCACGGCCAGGCGCCTGTCGGAGGAGCCCTGAACCAGCTCGTCATGGTCGCCGTCATCACCGCGTGCGCCGCCGTATTCGGCGCGTTGACCGGCTCGCTCACCGCGGTCCTCACCGAGCGGACCCGCTCGCGGCACACCCGGCTCGCCGCGGCCGAGCAGCGGGCCGACGACCGGCGCGACGCCCGCGATCGCGAGCTCAGGGAGACCTTCGCCGCCGCAGCGGAGGCCGTGATGAACCTGGCCCTGAACGTCGAGTACGCGCAGCAGCTCCGCCGCGGCGGCACGACGCGCTTCGACCCCGCCGATCTCGCCAAGCAGGTCTGGCAGGTCAGGCATGACACCGTCGCCGCCAAGACCGCGATGGCCAGGCTGCGGCCGCTGTGCCCGCGGGCGTGCCACGCGCGGATCGAGGCCCTCGGTGAGTCGCTCAGCTGGGCCGCGGCGCACGGCGAGCTCGAAAGCCCCAAAGGGATCACGCAGCCGGTCCGCTCCCGTCTGGAGAACGAGCTCTACGCACTCAGCGACGCGATCTTTCCACAGCCCGGCCCGCAGGCGGATCCGGACGAGCAGCCCCCAGGCGAGCGAGCCGTATGACACCGTCAGCGCCATCAGCAGGATGACACTGGCGACCATGATGACCGCCATCTTGGTGCCGAGCCCCGCGATCACGTACCCGGCGGCCAGCGCCCCGAGCGGCACCGCCCCGCCGGAGAAGAACCGGCTGACGCTGACCACCCGCGCGTGCAGGTGGACCGGCACCTCCCTGGCGTAGTGGATCAACAGCGCCACGTTGAGGCAGGCCCCGGTGAACCCGATCCCGCCCCAGGCCAGCGGCAGCAGGACGGCGACGTAGAGCACCGAGCCGTGGTCGCTGACCGCCAGCGCCGCGCTCAGGAACAACCACGCCCACACGCAGATGACGATCACCCTGCGCGGCTCCCGCCCGCTCAGAAGCCGCGGCGCGACCAGCGACCCGAGCACCCCGCCGAACCCGGAGGCGGCGATCAGCACCCCGGTCAGCCAGTACGGCAGGGCCTGCGCGTGAGCCAGCAGCACCAGAGAAAGTCCGACAATCTGGAAGAAAAAATTAGCAAGAGCGCAAACAATCACCACAAGGAACAGGAACGCATCACTACGCAGAAAGCTGACGCCTTCCCTCAAATCACTCGTCATGGCGGATCGATGCGTCACCGGTGGCTTGAATGCCTTCTTGTCCATTTTCAGGAGGAAGAAAGCCGAAAGGGCGGAGGAGACCGCATCGAGGAGAAACGGCAGCCCATGCATCAGATCGAACAGCAGCCCGCCGAACGGCCGCCCCAGCAGTCCCGCCCCGTGGATGCGCGCCTCGTTGCGCGACATCGCCTTCGGCAGGCTCTCCTCCGGCACGAGCCTCGGCACCACCGCCAGTTCCGCCGTGGAGTAGAACACCGCGCAGACACCCTGCGCCCCGGCGACCAGCGGAAGCAGAAGGGTCACATCGCCTTGGCTGAACACACCCACGACCAGCACCGACGCCAGCGCCATCTGCAGGAACGCGCTGATCACCATGATCGCCCGGCGGTTGGACCGGTCGACGATCACCCCGGCGGGGAGGTAGAGCAGCAGGCGCGGCAGCGTTCCCGCGGCCGTGACCCAGCCGGCGAAGACCGGCGACCCGGTCTGCGCGAGCGCGAGCAGCGGAGCCGCCAGGGTGGCGTTGACGGTGCCGAACTGAGAGAAGGCCGAGCCGGTCCAGAGCAGCCGGAAATCACGTTTCCAGGCGGAGTCACGAGCGGTGCCGGACTGTACGCCTCTGGTGCTGTCGGCCACCTCAATCCCCGCTCCAGGTGCAAAACGCCACATTTGCCGTAAAAGTGCCCCTGGAGCGTGATTACGCAGCGGCCCAAAGACGTAGCGCCCCGATAGACGGGCGTCAATCTACTGTATTCCCGGAGCCCTTGGGAACTGGTCTCTCCCCCTGGCAAACCCCTTTCATCAGATTGGGAACTGCTCCCTACCCCGGGTAAACCCCTTCCACCAGAGCGGCAAACTCCTCCGGCGACATGACCCGCACGCCCAGCGATTCGGCCTTGGTCCGCTTCGACCCGGCCTTCTCCCCCGCCACCAGCAACGACGTCTTGGCCGAGACGCTCGACGACGACTTGCCGCCCGCGCGTTCGATCAGCTCGTTCATCTGGTTGCGCGACAGCGACTCCAGGACCCCGGACATCGCCCCGGTCACCACCACCGTCATACCGGACAGCGGCCCCTGCTCGCCCTGGGTCTCCTCCGCGCCCTCTTGCGCGGCGGCGCCGGGCGGGGTGGCGCCGGGCTCGGTCATGTTGACGCCCGCCTGGACCAGCTTGTCGATCAGCGGCGCGAGCTCCAGGAGCTCGGCCACCACGACCGGCGCCTTCTCCGGGCCGATGCCCTCGACCTGCTGGATCGCCTCGGCGTCGGCGGCGCGGATGGCCTCCATCGTGGCGAAGTGGCGGGCGATGCGGCGGCTCATCGAGCGGCCCGTGCCGCGTACGCCCAGCGCGCAGAACACGCGGCTCAGCGGCCTGGCCTTGGCCTGCTCGATCGCGGCCAGGAGGTTGTCGGTGCTGGTCTCGCCCATCCGCTCCAGGCCGAGCACCTGCTCGCGGGTCAGGAAGAACAGGTCGGCGAAGTCGGTGATGAAACCGGCGTCGAGCAGCTGCTGGATGCGCTGCTCGGCCAGCGTCTCGATGTCGAGCTGGTCGCGGCCGGCGGCGTACTGGATGGAGGCGATCGCGCGGCAGGCGCGGCCCCGCACGCACCGCCAGCGCTCCTGCGAGGCGTCGATCGCGTCGCCGCACGACGGGCAGACCTCCGGGATGGCGATCGGCTGCTCCTCGCCGGTGCGCAGGTGCACGACCGGGGCCTCGACGCGCGGGATCACGTCGCCCGCCTTGTAGACGACGACCGAGTCGCCGAGCATCAGTCCGCGGCGGGCGATGTCGGCCGGGTTGTGGAGGGTGGCGTAGGTGACGATGGAGCCGTCGAGCTCGACCGGCTCCAGCACGGCGCGGGGCGCGATGATGCCGGTGCGCCCGGTGTTCCACTCCACGGCGATCAGCTTGGTGATCTTCTCGGTGGCGGGCAGCTTGTAGGCGATGGCCCAGCGCGGGGCGCGCGAGCTGAAGCCCGCCGCCGCCTGGTCATCGGCCAGGTCGCACTTGATCACGATGCCGTCGATGCCGAAGGGCAGCTCGGCGCGGGCCGCGGCGATCTGCTCGACGCGCTCCTGGACCCGCTCCAGGCTGTGGGCGACGACGCCGGCGACCGGGGTGGCGGCCGTGGTCTGGACGCCCTGGGCGGCCACCCACTCCATGACCTGGCTGTGCGGCAGCTCTCGCAGGCGGACGGCCAGCTCGGAGGTGTCGTCGGGCGTCGGGAGCGCGCCGTAGCCGAAGAACGTCAGCTCGCAGGTGTAGGGACGGTCCTGGGCGCGCAGGGTGCCGGCGGCGGCGCTGCGCGGGTTGGCGAAGGTGGTGCCGTCGTGGGCCTGGCGCTTGGCGCAGGCGTCGTCGAACTGGGCGGCGGTCATCATGACCTCGCCGCGCAGCTCGACCGTGACCGGCTCGGCCAGCCGCTCGGGCAGCCCGACGATGGTGCCGGCGGCGTGGCTGACGTCCTCGCCCGCCGTGCCGTCGCCGCGGGTGATGAGCTGGACCAGGCGGCCCCTGCGATAGCGGGCGGCGATCGCCAGGCCGTCGAGCTTGGGCTCCACGCTCCACTCCGCGACCGGCCTGCCGATCCTGCGCTCGACCGAGGCGGCCCACTCGGCCAGCTGCTCGGCGCCGAAGACGTTGTCGAGGCTGAGCATGGGCACGCTGTGCGGCACGTCGCCGACCACGGCGCCGCCCGCCACCTTGCCCGTGGGCGAGTCGGCCAGCACCTCCTCGGGATGCTCCTCCTCGTAGGCCACGATGCCGCGCAGCAGCCGGTCGTAGGAGTCGTCGTCGAGCGTGGAGGTGCCGTCGGCGTAGTAGGCCGCGGAGGCGTCGAGTGCCAGCTGCACCGCCTCCGCGTAGGCGGCGTGGTCGGCGATGGGGGTGAGGGGAGGCGCGTCGCTCATAGGTTCATCATGCCGGTCGCCACCGACATTTCCGCGCTCTGAGCTGCTCAGACCCTCCGTTCCACATGCAGCAGGTACTCCTTGCGGTTGAGCGGGTTGTGGTCGGTCCGCTCGCGCTCGGGCGGCGCGCCGGAGACCTCGTGGTGGCGCTCGAAGGAGCTCTCCAGCACTCCCTCGCCGCGGGTGAGCACGGGCAGTTGCTGCTGCAGCTCGTGCACGTTGGCCGCGGGGATCTCTCCCTCGATCACGCCCTCGCCCTGCGTCCTGGGTACGGCCCGCAACCGCGCCAGCAACGGCAGCACCGGCCCCAGCGCGTCGGCCGGGATCTCCAGCCGGAAGCGGTGCAGCGGCTCGCACACCCGCGTGCCCGCCCGCCTGAGCGCGCTCATCAGCACCAGCGGCGTCAGCCCCCTGAAGTCGGCCCCGGTGCTCGACATGCTCTTGTCGAAGCCCTGGTGCGCGTGGCTCTGGCGCGGGTAGTAGCCGGAGTGCGTCATCGTGACCGTGCAGTCCACGACCTGCCACCCGCGCAACCCCTGCCGGAGCGTCTCGTGGACGGTGTCCTCGACCGCCTTGAAGAAGGCGTACGGCATGTCGCCCAGCGAGATCCCCAGCCGGAACTCCACCCCGCTGCCGACCGGCGCCGGATCCACGCGCAGCCCGACCGTGGCCAGGAAGGGGTTGGGGTCCTTGGCGATGAACTCGACCGCCGAGCCGGTGCCGGAAGGGCGTTCGACGCAGATGGTGGTGGTCTCGCGGAAGGTGACCGCGAGGCCGAACTCGTCGGCCAGCGTGGCCTCGATGACCTCCTTCTGCACCTCGCCGTAGAGGGACAGGAAGATCTCCTGCCGCAGGTCGTCCTGGCGCAGGTTGATCAGCGGGTCCTGCTCGGCGAGCTGGGCGAGCGCGGCGCGCAGGGCGCCCTTCTCCGACGGGCGCGCGGGGATGACGACCGTCTCCAGGGAGGGCGGGGCGAAGTGGTGGGCGTCCGCGCCGGGCGCCGCCTCGCCGATGCGGTCGCCGATCCTGATGTCGTCCAGGCCCCAGAGCTTGGCGATCTGGCCGGCGCGCGCCTCCTGCCTGGGGATCGCCGCGCCGCTTTCGAAGGCGGCGATGGCGGTCACCTTGCCCTCCTGCCCGGTGCGGAAAGGCAGCTTGTCGCGTACGCGCACGGCGCCGGTGAACAGCCGGGCGTAGGCGATCTTCTCGCCCGCCGGGCCGCGTTCGATCTTGAAGACGGTGCCGGAGACCGGGGCGTCCGCCGCGCCTTCGGCGGCCGGGAGGAGTTCCCGGATGCCGTCGCTCAGCTCCGCGACACCGGCGCCGGTGATGGCCGAGCCGAAGAAGACCGGGTGGACCAGGGCGCCGGCGGTCTGGGCCGCCAGCTCGCGGCGCAGGCGTTCCTCCGGGACGGCGTCGGCCACGTACGCGGCCAGCAGCGCCTCGTCGTTGTCGGCCAGCACGTCGGCTCCGCCGTACGCGCGATGGAAGGAGGCGGCGGGTGTGCCGAGGTCGCGCGCGGTCCCGAGCGGGATGGCGGCGGGGGTGAGCCGTTCGGTGATCTGGCGCAGGACGGCGTCGGTCCGGGCGCCGCGGCGGTCGATCTTGTTGACGAACAGGATCGTCGGGATGCGCAGGCGCTTGAGCGTGCGCATGAGCACGCGGGTCTGGGCCTGCACGCCCTCCACGCCGGAGATCACCAGCACGGCGCCGTCGAGCACGCTCAGAACCCGCTCCACCTCGGCGATGAAGTCGGGGTGGCCGGGGGTGTCGATCAGGTTGACGGTGACGTCGCCGATCGCGAAGGACACGACCGCGGACTTGATCGTGATGCCGCGGCGGCGTTCGAGAGCGAGCGAGTCGGTCTGGGTGCTGCCGTCGTCGACGCTGCCGATCTCGTCGATGACCCCGGCGGCGTAGAGCAGCCGCTCGGTCAGGCTGGTCTTACCGGCGTCTACATGCGCCAAGATCCCCAAGTTGAGCATTCTCACGAAGCGTCATGTCCCTAAAAGAGGTGAGATTTACCTTTTGTGGAAACATGTACGCTTCGCGCATCTTGGGGATCCTTCTTCTCATCGACGGAGCTGGGCGGCCGTCCGTCCCCCGAGTAGAGCAGACAGCCGCCCCCGCTCTCAACGCAATTAACCCCCCGCCCTCATGCCGGTCAGCGCCTTGGCCAGGTCGCGCGAGGACAGCCAGAGCTTGTACATGATCGCCACCTCGAAGACCAGCAGCAGCCCCGCCGCGGCCAGCGTGACCGGCACGACCAGCCCCAGCAGCGGCCCCACGATGAACACCGCCATCTGGAACTCGATGCCGCTCATCAGGTGCGTGCGCACCCGGTGGTCGCGCAGCCAGTCGCGCGCCACCATGTACCAGGAGAAGCGGCTGCGGAAGCCGCGTTGCAGGTCGATCAGCTCCTCCGGCTCCACATGGTGCTCCTCGTCGTGCTCTTCGCCCGGACCGCCGATCACCTCGTCGAGCCGGCGGCGCATCGCGCGGCGGACCTTCGCCACCTGGAAGGCGTCGACGTAGCGCAGCATGTCGAGGAAGACCACCAGGATGCCGAGGATCAGGTAGAGATCCTGGCCGGTCAGCCGGTACTGCCCCCACATGAGCGCCATGGAGCAGGCCAGCACCCGGATCCGGTCGAAGACGTAGTCGAGCCAGCCGCCGAAGACCGTCCCGGTCCCCTTGAGCCGAGCGATCTTGCCGTCGACGCAGTCCAGGACGAAGCTCAGGTGGTACAGGACCGCCCCGGCGGCCACCCAGCTCCAGTCGCCCATGACGAAGCAGGCCGCCGACCCCAGCCCGAGCGCGAACGCCGCCCACGTGACCTGGTTCGGGGTGATCGAGGTGCGGTTGGCCGCGGCCACCACCAGCCGCCCCGCCAGCGGATCGACCAGGAACACCGTCCACCACGCGTCGCGCGGCTTGTACGTGCGCTCCCTGACCTCATTCAGCGTGAACACGATCGCTCTCCCAGTCCGGTTCCTCGTCCGTCCAGCCGATCTGCTGGTAGGCGGTGAAGGAGCTGACCTCCACGCTCTGGCCGTCGGCCAGCCGCCCCACGCCCTTGGTCTCGTTGGCCAGAGGGAAGCCGCTGTCCGGATCGACCACGAAACGGGCGTCGCTGACCTGCCC
The DNA here is from genome assembly GCF_044457485.1 of Nonomuraea sp. NPDC050540. Classification (NCBI taxonomy): domain Bacteria; kingdom Bacillati; phylum Actinomycetota; class Actinomycetes; order Streptosporangiales; family Streptosporangiaceae; genus Nonomuraea; species Nonomuraea sp. NPDC050540. The sequence goes on along the minus strand of NZ_JBITHA010000004.1, from coordinate 223,415 downwards.
CTCCGGCCGGTTGACCTGGTAGCGAAGCGCCTGTCCCGTACGGCCCAGCGGATCGGTCACCTCTCCCTCCGCCGTCATCCCCGGCAGCGAGGCCATCACCTGGTACGCGGAGGCGCGTACCTCCGGCGAGACCGGCAGCCCGGACAGGATCTCCATGCAGCTCTTGCGCAGCCGGGAATCCAGCTCCCGCGGGCTGACCGCGCCGATCTTCGCCTCCAGGTACGAGCGCAGCGGCGCCGCGCCCGCCGGGATCCTGCTGACCTCGTCCCAGTCGACCGGCTCCTTCGGCGCTCCGCCCACCCGCGCCCCCGGCGCCGACTGCACGGTCTCGCCCGCGCCGATGAAGCCCATGCCGGTGACGTCGTCCGGGTAGCGCCAGCTGACCGGGCCGCCCGCAGCCTGCCAGGCCAGCTTGTCCATATCCGAGGCCGGCCGGGCGCCCAGGTACTGGTTGAACGACCCGCTCCGCCCGCCCGCCGCCCGGGTCAGCCAGGTCTCGCTGGCCGAGTCGCGGCGCAGCACGTACCGGCGATCGGGGCTGACGATCAGCTTGCCGGTGACCGTGCGCGCCCGCCAGTAGTCGCCGGCCGACGGCGTCCTGGCCATGGCCGTGGCCGCGGCGAGCAGGATCTGCCTGGCGGTCGGCGCGGTGGAGGCGGCGGTCGGGTCGGGGGTCAGCAGGACCAGGTCGTCCGACGGCACGAGGACCGCCACCCCCAGCGCCGTGGCCAGCGCGGCGGCGACCATGCCGGTGCGCATCGGCGTGACCCACCTCCTGGGCCGGCGCGACAACGCGTCGCTCAGGCGCGCGCGGCCCTTGTCGGTCGTCTCCCGGGTGGGGCCTGGAGCGGAGAGCAGATCGCGCACCGCGGTCAGGTCATCATCCATCGGACCCTCCGATCATGGGATTGCTTCCGCCCAGGGCCGCGCGCAACTTCTTGCGGGCCCGGTTGAGGCGGGATCCGACGGTCCCGAAAGGAATGTCGAGCACCTGGGCGACCTCCTCGTAGCTGAGGTCGGCCAGCGCGATGAGGAGCAGCACGTCGCGGTCCCCGTGGGACAGGCGCTCCAGCGCCGACGCGAGCCGCCCCTGTGCGTTCGCGGCGGCGACGCGCGTGGTCACCCTGTCCTCGGGGCCGTCGTCGGCCAATACGTCCACCGGTGCGCGCTGGAAGGCGGATAACCGGCGGGTCTCACTCCTGCGGTGCTGGGCGAGGAGCTTGGTGGCGATCCCGTACAGCCACGGCCGTACGGCTCCGCGGGCGGCGTCGTAGGTCCGCCGCTTGCGGAAGGCGACGAGAAACGTCTCGGCGGCCAGGTCGTCGGCGATGTGCGGGCCGAGCCGGCCGGCGAGATAGCGGTAGATCTCGTCGAAGTACCGGTCGTAGAGCACCGCGAACACGTCCGGGCGGCGCCACGACTGCTCGATGAGTGCCGCGTCATCGACTGTCACAGGCACGTCCGGGGGAGCGGCCATTCGCATGGTGTCCCTTCTTTGGGTTACACCCTGTATTCCGCCGAAGCCCGGATTCGCCTTCACACTTTTTTAACCCGAAATTTCGCCGGATGTCACCCCAGTTGCGTACGTGGTACCCAGTAACCTACTCTGACCCTTAACCGCGTACAACGTACTCAGTGAGAGAAGGGGCATCACATGGCGCGAGACATCCAGCGGATCCTGGACTGGGCCGTGGCCGAGGACGGCGTTCCCGGCATCGTCGCCGAAGTCCACGACGCCGACGGGTCGTGGTTCGGCACCGCGGGAGTGGCCGACCTCGCCACCGGGCAGAGGCGTCAGCCCGGTGAGCACCTCCACATCGGCAGTTCCGGCAAGGCCTTCACCGCCGCCACCGTGCTGACCCTGGCGGCCGAAGGCAGGCTGAGCCTCGAAGACCCGGTGAACACCTGGCTGCCCGGCGTCATGGAGGCGGGCGGTTACGACGGCGACAAGATCACCATCCGGCACCTGCTCAACCACACCGGCGGCCTGTTCCTCACCGGCCTCGCACCCGACCTGCAGCACAGCATGGTCACCCAGCCGACCCGCGTCTGGACCACCTCCGAACTGGTGCGGCTCGCGGTGTCCCAGCCGCCGGTCGGCGAGCCGGGCGAGCAGTTCGTCTACGCCAACGGCGGCTACTACCTGGCCGGCGCGATCATCGAGAAGGTCACCGGCGACACCTACGCCGCCGAAGTCGAACGCGCGGTCATCCGGCCGCTCGGCCTGACCCACACCCACGTACGGCCCGCCGACGCCACCGGCTATCCCCACCCGCATCCCACGGCCTACATCACCGGCGCCCTCAAGGACGGCGTCGACCCGGCGACGCTCACCGCGGAGAACTGGGCGTCGATGATCGACCCCGACAAACCGCCCACCGACGTCACCGCGCTCAACACCTCCTGGGGCTGGGCGGCCGGCGGCGTCGTCTCCACCACCGAAGACCTGACCCGCTTCCTCCGGGCGATCGCGACCGGCGGCCTGCTGCCAACGGCTCAGCACCACGAGATGTGGACCATGGTCACCAAAGGCGGCGCCGCCTGGTTGCCGCACGCCCGCTACGGCCTCGGCGTGATCGAGTTCGACAGCGCGGGCATGGACGGCCTGACCGTGCGCGGCGTCAGCGGCACCCTCCCCGGATCCTTCACCCTCGCGCTGAGCACCGACGACGGACAGAGGAGCGTCACCGTCCACACCACCATCGAGCCGAAGACCTTGGACCTTCCCATCAAGATCATCGAGACGATGTACGGCGTCGCCCTGACCTGACCGCCCGCTCGCTGTCGGGGCGGCAGGCCGGCTATCGGGTGGGCAGGGCGGCTATCGGGGCGGCAGGTCGGCGGCGAGGCGGAAGCCGACCGAGGGGGAACGGGTGAGCCCGGCACCGAGCAGGAGCAGCTTGGCCGACACGTCGGCCGCTTGCGGGCCGCCGTCGAAGTACCAGTCGGACCCCTCAGGGACGTAGGCGCTGCCGCCCTTGAGGATGCAGAACCGGGTACGCCCGTCGGTGTGCTCGCTCTCGGTGAGGTTCCACACCAGCGACCTGCGGCGCTCCAGCAACCCCGCCTCCCCGGCGACCTGCCACTCGTCCTCGGTGGGAAGACGCGCTCCCGCCCAGGCGGCGTACGCGCGCGCGTCCTCCAGATCCACATAGGTGGCGGGCGCGGTGGCGTCGTCCAGATGTCCGGCCAGGAAGCGTTCGGGGCGGACCGGCCGGTAGCCGCTGGAGCGGACGAACTCCGCGTACTCCCCGGCGCTCACCTCCCTGACCGCGATGGCGAACCGCCCGAGCCGGACCGCCCGGCGCAGCGTGCCGGTGTGGTGCAGCCGAGGAGGCAGCGGCTTCCACTCATCGACGTAGGGGGCTTCGCCGTACAGACCGGTCTCCCGCACGCGATGACGGACGGTCAGCTCGTACTCGCCCCCGCCCGCCGCCACCATCCCCGCCGGTACGGCTTCGCGAGGCGCGTACGGCTTCGCCACCCGCACAGCGGCCCTGGCGGGAAAGGCGTCATCCTCCGGCTCCTCAACGACCTGCGCCACCATCACATCGACGCCCGGCGGCACCGGCATCACGGCCGCGATGCCGCCCGCCGGTAGCGGGCCGCCGATGTGGACACCGCCGTCCGGGGCGGGGCTGACGGTCAGCGGCGTGCCCGTGGCCAGGTCGATCCAGCGGTGGCCGGGCCGATCACCGGTACGCAGCCAGGGGCCGTCGCAGGCCGCGCCCCGGTTGACGACCGTCCACAGCGGCACCCCGTCGTGGACCCAGCGAGAGCCGTACACCGTGGTGCCGGCGACGTGGTCGGCCAGTGGCGTCCAGTCCGGCGAGCCGAACCAGGCGGCGTGAGTCCGATGCACCCGGCGCATACCGCGCAGCACCGCGCGGTCGCGGGCGTTCCAGCCCACCCAGACGCCGAAGACGTTCTCCCAGACGAGGATGCCCGCGCCGTTCAGCCAGGCGGAGTGCAACTCGTCCAGGTGGTCACGGTGCCAGCGCCGCGTGTGATGCGGCAGGTGCCCGCGCTCGAACCACTTGGCGCGCAGCACTCCGGGCACCGGCGAGTCGGCGAACCACTGGGCCCACGACATCTGATGGTCGTGCACGCGGGCCAGCGGGATCCGCGACTCGCCCTCCATGACCAGTCCGGGCCGGATGGCGTCGAGTGCGGCGCGCAGCTCCGGCCGGCCCTCCTTGGAGCTGTCGAGGAAGATGCCGTCGGCGCCGAGCCGCTCGGTGAGGTCCGCGATGTCGGTGGAGGTCTCGCTGGCCCAGGGGTAGTAGCTGAGGTAGACCCGGACGCCGCGCCGCTGGAAGTCCGCGACGACTTCCCGCAACTCGGGAATGTCGCGATAGAAGGCGAACTGGTCTCTGGAGTCGATCCCGATCACCGGGTAGGCGTGCCAGAGCAGGACGCCGTCGTACCCGCCGAAGTCCCGCTCGGCCGCGTCCAGGAAGGCGTCCACGGTGAACGTGCCGCGCGCGTGGTCGTACAGCGTCTCGTCCCACAACCAGGCCACGCACACGCTGAAACGATCACGGTCGGACACCCGGTAGCGCTCGTCCGAGTAGCCGATCCGCTCCCGCGCCTGCTCCCGCCACTGCCCGATCCGCTCGCGCCACACCTCCCACAGCCCCGGATCACCGGGCGCGGCGAAGATCTTCGCCTCGTCCAGCACCGACAGGTCGCTGCCCTCCGCCAGTGGTACCTCGGCCGGCAGATCGATGGGCCTGGGCAGATATGGGTTGAAACCGGGGGATTTCATGAAGGCTCCCAAACGCCGTAAACGTTTACGGAACACCCTCGCACGACCCGCTGCCCGAAAACAGCCCTCAGGTCCTCCTATATGCCGACGACATCGTCTCCGACACGTTCCTGACCGCGTTCCGTCGTCGCGGCCGGTGGCCAACGCTCCCCCGATGGGGCCGATCCGAGCGGTGGGCCGGGCACGGTGCCGGCCCACCCTCGTTCTTCCGCGCGGGCGTCAGGCCGGGCGGCGGTGAGCCGTACCTTGGCCGTGCCCTATGTCGCCGCTACTTCTGGCCGCCGGGACGGGTGTCGAGCGGGTCCAGGTTCTGCTTTTCGGGGTAGCCGGGGGCCTTGTCGAAGCGGACAGTGTTGCCCTCACGGTTGAACCAGCCCTTGAAACGCCAGTTGATGAAGCCGCCGTCGCCGGGGTTCACGAGCGTCTCGGCGGTGTCGAAGATGTAGACGGAGTAGACGTGGGCGGGAGCGACCTTCTTGCGGGTGTCGCGGTTGGTGGCGCCGAGCCCCCAGTGGCACAGCATCAGCTTGGCCGCCGGTTCGTTCTGGACGAGACTGCCGCCCCAGTCGTGCTTCTTGAAGTAGGGGCTGTCGTTGCCCGCGCTGGGTGCGATGGTCTTGCCGTCGTAGGTGAGGCCCTGGTAGAGGACGGCGATGTTCCACCGGCCGCCGGAGGCCTTGTCCGCGGCGGCGACGGCGTCCTCGGTGAGCTTCTCGCGCCGGCCGTCCATTCTGGTCTCATCGACGATCATGGAGATGAGACCGCCGATCGCCTCTCCTGCGGTCATCGCTCCGTTGGAGCCGCCACCGCCCTTGCCGTGCTTGCCGTTGGGGTTCCACTGGTTGGCGGCGGGGTTGACCGGCATGAACGGCGAACGAGCGCGGCCCTCCTGGCACGGGTACTTGTCGTAGTCGGAGGCGGCCGAGGCCGCCGGCGCCGCCACGAGCATCGAGCCCGCGACCGCGACGGCGGCTCCGGCAGCGGCGAGCTTGCTGGTGATCGTCATGAATCGTCTCCCTCGATCGGACACTGACCGGCCAGACCGTAACGACGAGGGATGGACAACTTGTGACTGGAAGATAAATCACCACCACGGGCAGCAGCGGGTACGCCTGATGGGGGAACGACCACGGCCGGCCCGGGAAGCGTTCCGCGTACGACGAGAACACCGTGTCGGGCCGGCGCGGCGCTCAGAAGCCCGGCGGGCGGCGGAATCCGCCGATCACGTCCGCGAGGCACCGCACGAACCGAACCGCGGTGCGGTCGTTCAGGTAGGGCGCGATCACCTGGATGCCGACCGGAAGCCCGTCCCGGGTCGTCCCGACGGGCGCCACCGCCGCGGGCAGGTGGTTGACCGCCGACGGCGCCATCCACGTGAGCATGTCGCGATACGGCCGGTCGGCGCCGTCGACCCGCAGGGTACGGACCGACCAGGTGGGATCGGGCTGCTGGTCGTGCGGGAAGGCGGCCGTGGGGGTCACCGGGCAGAGGAGCACGTCGACGTCGCGGAAGAACGCGGACCAGCGGCGCCGGGAGTGCTGCCGGCGTTCGTCGAGCGCGTGCCACTCACGGAAGCTGACCGTCAGGTCCGACGCGAACCCGCCCGCGGCCCCCTCGGCGGCGGCGAGGTCCACGAGCCCGGCGTACGACTCGTCCGGCTCGACCAGTCCGCTCTGCGCCATCAGCAACGGCTCGTAGAGGGCCATCGTCTCTTCGAGCCCGACCGGTCCCCTGCCCTCGACCACGACGGCGCCCTCGGCCCGCACCGCTTCCACCGTCGCCCGCATGATCGCGACCAGTTCGCCGTCGACGGGGCAGAACGGGTCTTCGAGCCATGCCGCGACCCGAAAGCCCCGTAGAGTGGCCGACCTGGCGGCGGGCAGCTCCAGCCGCCAAGCCGGGGCGCGGTCGTGGTCCGCTCCCGCGAGGATGTCGAGACCCAGGTCGAGGTCGTCGGCGTGCCTGCCGAGCGGGCCGAGCACCGCCATGTCGAAGTCCGCCAGCGTTCCGGGAGCATGCCCCGAGACGCTCCCGTACCTCGGCACGATCCCGAACGACGTGCGCAGCCCGTAGACGCCGCAGAAGTGGGCGGGCACCCGAATCGAGCCCGCCGAGTCGCCGCCGAGCTCCAGCCCGGTCAGCCCAGCGGCGAGCGCCGCGGCGGACCCGCCGGACGAACCGCCGGGTCCGCGGGTCGGGTCCCACGGATTGTTCGTGGTCCCGTAGACCTCGTTGTACGTCTGCCAGTCCCGGGCGTCCGGCGGCATGTTGGACTTGCCGAACACGATCGCCCCCTCGTTCTTGAGGCGCGCGACCGACTCGGCGTCGCTCGTCGAGACATGCTCCCCCCAGCGAGCCGAACCCCCGGTGGTCCGCATGCCCGCGACTTCGAGACTGTCCTTGATCGTCACGGGGACGCCGTGCAGGCGGCCGAGCGGCTCGCCGCGCGAGACCGTGCGGTCGGCCTCCAGCGCCGCTGCCCTCGCGCCCTCCTCGTCCCGGGCGACGATGGCGTTCACCTTCGGATCGAGTCGCTCCACCCGGTCGAGGTAGTGGTCGAGAAGCTCGACGCTCGACACCTCCTTTGCCGCGACGGCGGCGGCGAGCTGGCCTGCGGAGCGAAATGCCAGATCGGTCATGCGAACCTCCGGTAAAGCTTGACCCGCGCCTCCCACATCTCTGCGGGCGACGCAAAATCCCAGCTCAGGGCGGGTCTCGATCGACCTTAGCGGGCATAGGGCGCTAAATCGCGGTGTGGCTTTTCTCACATTTCGCCACAGTTTGCCTGAACCTCGGCGTCACCGATCGGTGCGGGTCAGGCCCCGATCGGCGCGCCTCTACGGGGGCCGGCTTGGTCTTCCGTGATCAATGGCCCCATTCGGCGAGGTGGTCGCGCGTGGTCACCGTGTCCGGATGGTCGGGGCCCAGCGCCCGAGCGCGTAACCTCGCAGGCGCGAGTGCGCTGCTCAGCGAGCGGGCGGGTGCTGTCCGCCTACCTGTGGGTCAGGGGTTGCCCGGGTAGATCCTCGGCGCCACGTTCTGGCGGTCGCGATTGTTCCCGGCCGCCCCGAAGGGCGCCTTCACCTGGGCGATGGTGCTGTCGGTGGCCTCGACGTGGTCGTTGAGGACGACCCAGTGAACCGGCGTGTAGGGCGAGGAGGTGAGCGAGCCGGAGTAGCGGAAGCTCGCCTTGTTGGCGGGGAGCATTCCGGCGAGGTTCACCGAGCCGATGCTCCAGCTGTCGCCCAGCGTGGTCGGCACACCGGCGAGGGGATGGTCGTGCGCGTCGGAGGCCGGGACGCTCACGCCGTCGATGAGGACGCCGAGGACCACGGTGGACCCGGATGCGCTGGCATGGACGAAGTGGGCCTCTGCCGGGGCCTGCGCCTGGCCCTGGAACTTGTGCTCGGCGTCGAAGTGGTAGTGAACCTCGGTGAGCTTGTACTTCGTGGTGCCGTACATGATGTGCGGGTCGCTGAGCTGGTCGGGGACGAAGGAGACGTCGTCGTGGTTGTCGACGGAACCGTTGAGGTTCTTGTCGCGGAACCGCATGGTCCCGTCGGCGAAGCCGTAGCTGATGGTGATCGCGGGGGTGGCGGAGCCGCAGTTCTGGGAGCGGTCGATCTCCACGGGGCTCTGGACGTGGCCTGGGGCTCCGGTGCAGACATGCTGGGCCTGCGCGGGCGCTGTGATGAGTGCTGCGGTCGTGGCGACGGCGATCAGTAACTTGGTTAAGCGTGAAAGCATGTAACACCCTTCGTTCGCGGATCATCCCGGACTCGGTGGTGGCACGCGTGCTCTGGCTCCGTCATCGGCGGTGACGACATGCCAGCGGGGGGTATTCTCACGATAAATCATGATTCTCGATCATTCGAGGCTTGCATTTTCCGACGAAACCGTCCCCCGAGCTTCGGCCGCTCGAACTCCCGCGAGGACAGCGGGTGGGTCTTCTCTCGAATCCGGTCCGCGTACCCAACTTCCCCCGCGCTGTCGGCATCCCATGAACCATGGGATTTCGCACGTCACTCGCGGCGCTCACCGGCCTAACGGCGACCACCCTGTGCGATCGAAGACCGCGACGGGAGTGGCGACCTACCAGGTCTCAGGTCGGGGTTCATCGGCAAACTATCCGGAAGTCCACCTCGGACATGTGTTGCGCCCATTCGGCCCGCGTGAGGGTGCGGGCGGGGATGGCGCACACCGCGTCATCGAGATAACGCGGGACGCCCACCTCCCACGTCCACACCGCGCCATCGCTTCCGGCGACCAGCCGCCGCCCGTCCGGGCTGAAAGCGACGGAGAACACGTGAGCGGTGTGCCCGGTCAACGGCGGGCCGATCGGCCCGCGTGTGGCCACGTCCCACAACCGCACCGTCCGGTCACCGCTGCCACTGGCCAGGACCCGGCCATCGGGGCTGAAGGCCACCGAGTACACCTCGGCGGTGTGGCCGGTCAACGGTGCGCCGATCGGCCTGCGCGTGGCCACGTCCCACAACCGCACCGTGCCGTCGCGACCTGCGCTGGCGAGGCTGCGTCCGTCCGGGCTGAAGGCGACCGAGCCGACCTCGGCGGTGTGGCCGGTCAGCGGGGGACCGATCAGCTCGCGGGTGGCCACGTCCCACAGCCGCACCACTCCGTCGCCGCCGCTCCCGGCCAGGATCCGCCCGTCCGGGCTGAAGGTCACCGAGAACGTCGTGTCGTCGCCCGGACCACCGAAGGGAGCGCCGACCGGCCGGCGAGAGGCCACGTCCCACAACATCACCGTACCGTCGCTCCGGCCGCTGGCCACGGTACGCCCGTCCGGGCTGAAGTCCACCGAGTACACCTGAGCGGTGTGACCGGTCATGGGGACACCGACAGGCTCGCGCGTGGCCATGTCCCACAACCGAACGGAGTCGTCGTCACCGCTGGCCAGCAGACGTCCGTCCGGGCTGAAGGCCACCGCACGCACATGGTTGTCGTGGCCGCCGAGCATGGTGCTGACCGGCTCGCGAGCCGCCGTGTCCAGCAATCGGACCACGACGCCGTCGGTGCCGCTGGCCAAGGTACGCCCGTCCGGGCTGAAGGCCAGCGAAGACACCTCATCGCTGTGGCCGCTCAAGCGGGTGCGTACCGGCGTCCGGGCGGTCACATCCCACAGGCGCACCGTGCCGTCCGCGCCGCCGCCGGCCAGGCTCCGCCCGTCGGAGCTGAAACGAAGCGAGAACACCTCACCGGCATGGCCGGTCAAGGGGGCGCCGACCGGCCTTTGCGTGGCCACGTTCCACAGCTGCACCGTGCCGTCCGCGCCGGTCGCGAAAGTACGCCCGTCCGAGCTGAAGGCCACCGAGGACACGAAGTCCGCCCCCGGCAGGAAGGGACCGGTCGGTTCGCGGCTGGCCACGTCCCACAACCGCACGCTGCCGCCGCCGCTACCGGCCACGCTGTGCCCGTCCGGGCTGAAGGCCACGGAGTCCACCGAGCCGATGTATCCGCGTATGGGGGCATCGATCGGCTTGCGCGCGGCCACGTTCCACAACCGCATCGTGTGGTCCTCGCTGCCGCTGACCAGGGTACGCCCGTCCGGGCTGAAGGCCAGCGAGAGCACGGCGTCGCCGTGACCGGTCAAGGTACCGGCCGGCTTGCGGGCGGCCACATCCCACAACCGGATCGTGCCGTCTTCCGTGCCGCCCGCGAGCAGGCGCCCGTCCGGGCTGAAGGCCACGTCCCTCACCCTGTTGCCGCCGCCGCCCATGGGCGTCCCGACCTGTCGGCGGGTGGCCACATCCCACAGCGCCACCGTGCCGTCGCCGGTTCCGCTGGCCAGGAGGCGCCCATCGGGGCTGAAGGCCACCGCGAACACCTCGTTCGTGTGACCGCCGAGAGAGGCGATCGGCCGGCGGGCGGCCACCTCCCACAACCACACCGCGTACCCGTTGTTACTGGCCAGGAGGCGCCCGTCCGGGCTGAAGGCCACCGATGAGACGATCGCGTTGACTCCGGAGCCATGGGCGGTGAGCACGGCGCGTCCGGGATCGCGCAGGGCGGTGAGCATGCCGGCGCGGGCTTCGTCGGTGGGGCTGATCCGCCATGCCGCCACCGCGAGCAGGGCCGACAGATCGGGATCGGCGCTGAGCAGTTCGCTCTGCGCGGCCAGCCTGCGCGACACGGCGGCGTCACGCTGGCGGCTGGTGTCCTGCTGGGCACGTAAGGCCGCGACCGCCGCGACCACGGCCACCACGAGCGACACGGTCAGGATGGAGAGCAGGACCCGGCGGCGGCGGGTGGCCCCGGCCTGCGCCCGCGCCGCCGCGTCGAGGAACTCGTGCGATACGCGCGGCAGCGCCGGATGGCAGCCGGTGTCGGCCTGCCGGCGCGGCATCAACGACCGCACCCCGGCCAGACGCTCGCCCCGATAGAGGTAGGCCGACTTCCTGCCGGAACGATCCCATGCGCGGGCGTCGTCGACGAGCTGGCGGTGGACGGGATGCGCGGCCAGATCCGCTGCCAGCCAGCCGCGTAGCCGAGGCCAAGCGGTCAGCAGGACATCGTGGGCGATCTGCACGGACTCGCCGTCGATCACGATGAGGCGCCGCCTGGCGAAGGTTTCCAGCAACTCCCCGGCCGGCAGCGCGGACCGGGACGCGGCGCGGCGGGCCGGGACTCCGTCGGCGGTGACCACCGTCAGTTCGTCGAACACCTGGCGGGCCGCGACCTGCCCAGCGGCGTCCAGAGCGGTGTACGCCGCCTCGGCGCTGGTGGCCACCGCCTGGGTGACGCCTCCGGTGCGCCCGTACCCGCGGCTGGTCAACCGGTCGTCCTCGCGGTACTCCCACGTGGTCAGCATGGCCTGCGACAGCAGGGGCAGCGCCCCGACGCCGTATCCTCCCCGCGCCGCGCGCAGCTCGGCCAGGATGGTGTCGATCAGGCCGAGCTCGATCTCCAGGCCGGCGGCCTCGGCCGGTCCGGTGATCGCACGCCGCAGATCGCCCTCGCTCATCGGCCCCAGGACGAACGGGCCGTCCCGCAGCGCCGCGGCCAGATGGGCGTCATCGGCGCAGCGGTCGACGAAGTCACCGCGCACCGCGATCACCACCACCGCTGCCGGGCTGTCGTCCGGCCCGCAGGGGACGCTCGCCAGGGCGTGCAGCGCGCTGACGAAGGCCGTCCGCTCGGCCGCGGCCTCCGCCTGCCGCTTCTCATCGGCGCTCTGGGCGAAGACCTCCTCGAACTGATCGACGACCAGGACCATCCGGCACGCCGCCACCGCCGCGTCCGGCAGACCGCGACGGCGGGCCTCGGACTCAACCGCCTGACGCGCCAGCAGATGCGCCTGCTCGGGCTGAGCCGCCAGATGCTCCCGTACGGCGGGCGCGTCCAACCCGGCCATCCCGGCGATCAACGTGGCCAGGCGTGACAACGGCGAGCGCGTGGGCCGCTCCAGCAGGTGACGTATCCACCCACGAGCCTGCTCCGACAACTCTCCCCGAGCGATCGCCGGCATCAGTCCGGCGCGCAGCAACGAGGACTTGCCCGCCCCCGAGGGCCCGGTCACCACCAGGATCCCCGCCCCGTCCGACCGGCGCGCGAGGGTGCTGACCAGTTCGGCGGTGGCCATCTCACGCCCGTAGAACACCTCGGCGTCGGCTTCGGTGAAGGCCATCAGTCCCCGGTAGGGGCAGCTCGTCCGCCACCGTTCCGCCTGGCCCGCGCCCAGGTCCGGCCGGCGTACCGATCGGGTACGCCTTTCGATGGCCGCCACCTGCTCCATCAGCAGCCGGATGTCGATGGCCTGCCGGTACTGCAACCCCACCGAGACCTGGAGCTGGGTGCTGTTACGGTCCACGCCGGCGCAGAGGGCTCATAGCTGAGCGCCCAGATCGATCAGCACGAACCTGAACTCGGCGAACTCTTCGCCCAGTTCGGCCAGGCCCGCGGTCAGCCGGGCCTGCAGTTCCCGATCGCCGCTCGCGATCGCCTCCTCCAGAGCCGCCCGCACCGCGCCGGCGGGCCCCAGGATCCGGGCGATCTCCGCACGCAGTCGCGCGGCAGGCTCTCCATCGGCCCGCAGGACCAACTGGATCTGGCGTTCCAGCTCGTCCTCCAGATCCTCGGACGTGCCGGTCTCCCCCAGCCGAGCCACCGCCGCCTTGATCACGTCGGTCAGCACGTTGCCGCCGACCGCGGTCAGCGCACCGACGGCGGCCGAAGCCACCGCCGCGCCGCCCGCGCCCGAGAGCAGCAGCGGCCCGAACGCGCCCGCCGACAACATCGCGAGAAGCGCCGGCGGAGACCAGCGCCGCGCGCCGCTGCCCGCCGCCCTGACCAGCCGCGCCACCCGGGCTCGTACCCCGGCGCGCATCAGCTCCGCCTGATCGGCCCCCGATTCGGTGCTCACACTGCCACTGTCGCCACCGGCTCGCACCGAATCCCGTCGATCGCGTCAATCGCCACGAACCTGTCACCTTCGCGCTCCAGCGGTCACAGCCGAGAACGCCGGCGGCAAGCGTCCCATCCGCACGTCCGCCACCGGTGGGGGCTGTCCAACCCGCGGCCGTGAAGTCGACGCCGGCGGAAGCCCAGCTAGTGCTCGTACCCGGTGCTAGCCGCCCGGGTACGAGTTCTGCTCAGCCGAAGGTCAGCGAGAAAGGCCTCCGCTAGGAGATGGAAGCCTCAACGAGGACCGTTCCACCGCCGGTCAGGCTCATCTCCATCGAGGCGCTGATGGAGCATTTGAACGCTGAGGTGACCGCGGCGGCCTGGTTGACGCGCACGACCACCGGATCGCCCTCGCGCAGCGCGCGGGCGACCACGGCGAAGGTGGACCGGGCGCGCTCCAGCTTGATCCGCAGCAACCCGCCCTGCTGGGCGGGGTTGAGCTTGAACAGCCTGGCGAGCAGGAGCCGCGGGTCACGGTCGAGCTCGGCCGCCACCTGCCACGCCAGTTCGTCGTCCGCGCAGATCTGGTCCACGATGCGCTGCGCGTCTTCGGTGGTGAGCGGAGTGGAGACGGGGATCTTCATGAGTGTCTCGGTCATGTTCATCTTCCTGTCGAGGAGTTGACATCACCTACTTCGACCGTGAACCCCCTCCGGATGACCCGTACACCGCTCCTCGGCCTGCGCCCGCCTCAGGAGGCGCTGTGTGCCCTGATGGTGTCGGTGATCCAGGAACGGTAGTGGGTCACGTCGGTCCAGATGCCGACTCCTGGCCCGCCCCTGGGGTTGGTGGAGCAGCCGGCTGATCGTCTGCCGGGTGCCTTGAACACAGGTCTCGAGTCGGTCGGGAGGTGCGGGGAGGGGGAGCCTGACGCCTCGCGCGGCGTTCTGCCAGGTCAACATGCCCGCCACGCCAGGCTACCTGCGATTTTCGTTGGAACCGCCGTAAGCGACCGAGCGGTGACCTCGGCCGGCACACCGTGGCACACGCCAAGCGCCAGAGCAGCCGTTGTCACAGGTCGGACAAGGGTTCCGGCCGCTTCTAGTGCCCGTGCCGGGCCGCGTTGGCGTGAATGGCGTCCCTGATGTACTGGGTCAGCCCCTCGGCCAGCGGCTCGTAGTTGGCCGCGAACCGGGGGTCGGCCACGTACATGTCGCCGAGCCCGCGGTGGATCTCGAAGGTGCAGTCGTAGCACCAGCGGGTCAGGTACTGCCGGTGTTCCTCGGCCAGGTCCATGGCCCGCGGGCCGTCGGCGGGCGCGCCCGCCTCGTACGCCTCGGCCAGAGCCTGTGCCACGGCCCCGCCCTCCTCGGTGAACCTCACCCAGTCGGCCTTCGTCATGTTCGCCATGCGCGTGCGGGACTGCTCGTACGCCGTGCCGCCTCCCCAGCGCCGCTCCGCCTCCTCGGCGTGGTCCTCGGGGCGGAAGTCCCCGAACACCTCGAAACGCTCCTCTGGCGTCAGGTTGATGCCCATCGTCCGTGCCTCCATCTCCTTCTCGATGGCCGCGGTCAAGTTCTTGAGCCGGTCGATGCGCCGTACGAGCAGTTCGTGCTGGCGCCGCAGGTGCGTCATCGCGCTCGCGTCCGGCCGGTCGAGGATGACCGCGATCTCCTCCAGGGGGAACCCGAGCTCGCGGTAGAACAGCACCTGCTGGAGCCGGTCCAGGTCGGGCTCGGTGTACCCGCGGTACCCTGCCGCCGTGCGCTCACCCGGGCTGAGCAGCCCGATCTCGTCGTAGTGGTGGAGCGCGCGCACGGTGACACCGGCGAGCCTGGCGACCTGGCCGACCGAGTAACTCATGGCAGAAGTCTGCGGCCTCACGCTACGTGAGGGTCAAACGCGTAGCCTGTCCCGCATGCCGTACCGAGTGAGCGTGGTCGTGCGTTACCGCAAGGCGGTGACCTACGGCGTGCACGCGCTGCTGGCCGCGCTCGAGCGCGCGGGCGCGGAGTGCGAGATCCACTTCGGCGCGACCGCGGCGGAGACGGCGGCGCTGGTCGCCGCGAGCGGCGGCGAGCGGGTGCTGGTCCTGTGGTCGTTCTACTCCCCCGACGCCGAGGCGATGGCCGCCGAGCTCGCGGAGGTACGCGCGCTCGGCGACGACCCGCGCGCCCTGCACATCGCCGGCGGCGTCCACGCCACCGCCGAACCCCAGCAGGTCATCGACGCCGGCTGGGACCTGGCCGCGATCGGCGAGGGCGAGTCCACGATCGTGGCGCTGGTGGCGGCGCTGCGCGCGGACACTCCGCTGCGCGAGGTCCCCGGCCTGGCCCTGCGCGACCACGACGGCGTGGCGCTGCGCACCCGCCCGGCCCCGCAGCTCCCGCTGGACGCCTACCCGTCCTTCCCCGACCGGCGCCGCAACTTCGGCCCCGTCGAGATCACCCGCGGCTGCCGCTACACCTGCCGCTTCTGCCAGACGCCCTTCATGTTCGGCGCGCAGTTCCGCCACCGCTCCGTGGAGTCGGTGCGCGAGCACGTCCGGCTGATGACCGCGCACGGCCTGAAGGACGTGCGCTTCATCACCCCCACCTCCCTCTCGTACGGCTCGCCCGGCCCGGACCCCGATCTGAACCGCGTCGAAGAGCTCCTGGACGGCGTCCGCTCCGAGCTACCGGCCCACGGCCGCGTCTTCTTCGGCAGCTTCCCCTCCGAGATCCGCCCCGAGCACGTGACGCCCGAGGCGATGCGCCTGCTGAAGCGGTACGTGGCCAACGACAACATCATCATCGGCGCCCAGTCGGGCTCCGACCGCGTCCTCGACGCCTCCGGCCGCGGCCACGGCGTGGAGCCCGTGCGCGCCGCCGTGCGGATCGCCATGGAGTACGGCTTCCGCCCCAACGTCGACTTCATCTTCGGCATGCCGGGCGAGTCGGCGGCCGACCAGTCCGACTCCCTGAAGCTGGCCGCGGACCTCGCCGCGATGGGCGCCCGCATCCACACGCACACGTTCATGCCGCTGCCCGGCACGCCGTGGCGCGACGCCGAGCCCGCGTTCATCCCGGTCTCCACGATGACCGAGCTCGACCGCCTGGCCCAGCGCGGCGACGCCTACGGCCACTGGCGCAGGCAGGCCGAGCACGCCACCCGCCTGGCGGAGACGGCCAAGTCGTACCCGCGAAGAACACCGCGCCGCCGTACCTGACGGACGTGCTTCACACGCGACGAGCAGCGGCGATAGCGATGCGTCCAACGTGGTGCCTGGGCCTGGCGGACCTACCACGCGCGGGTGAGGGGGTCCGGCGGGCACTCCGCCACCGCGATCCGTTCCGGCGCGGACTTCGAGGTCGAGCTGCCCACGGAGGCCGGCGGTCTCCTGCTGCCGTCCCGCTACTACGCGCCCTGGCGCAATGATCCCCGCCCGTGGGGCGGTCTCTTCCAGGGGCGCGTCAGCGGATTCCGGCGCAGACAGCGCCGCCACGAGCAGGGTCCGGCCGAGCTCACCGAGTTCTACCGGTGGCGGGAGGCCGCGGAAGGGCCACTGTCTTCCCGCTCGAACACACCCACCTCGATGGGCACCGCGACCTCGTCCCAGGCGGGCTCGCGCGAGGTGATGAGCACGTGCCCCGGCCCGGAACGCGGCAGGAACGACCCCACGGTCATTGCGACTTCGCCAAGGCCGTAGGAGGCACTCAGGCCGGACCGGATCAGATGGGCGGCAGGTCGAAGTCGCAGTCCATTCGCGTGTCCTGCGCCAAGGCGAGCTGGGCGTCCGGGTGATCGGCGCCCATGCCCTCGGCATAGCCGCGCTGGGTCTCGGCGTGCAGCGTGTCACCCTCCTCCGTCCGGCCGGAGACGCGTGTGTCGAGGAGCAGCAGCGGGTACTCGCGCGTGAGGATCCTCCGCAGCCTGGTCATGGTCTCCATGCCCAGGGGCCGCGGCCCCTTCGTGCTCGCCCAGCGCGGCATGATCGCCGGCCAGGTTGATGGCGCGGGTCAGGGCATAGTGGTGGTCACGTCCGAGGCACCGGTCGAGGCCGGTCAACGCCCGTTCGTTCGAGCGCTTGGCCGCCTCGGGGTCGCCGCGCAGCCGCTGCAGGATCGCGAGGTTGGTCGCGCAGCCGTACACGTAGGGGTGGCTCTCGCCGTAGACGGCCTCGTACATCGCGACCGCCTGCTCGGCGATCGCGTAGGCCGCGGCGATGTCGCCGATCGCGCGCAGCACGTTGGACAGGTTGCCGGCCACCGTGGCGGTCTCCGGGTGGTGGTCGCCCATGCTGCGCCGTAAGCGGGCATGCACGTCCTTTGGCGAGCTCAAGCGATCCGTCGAAGTCGCCCGCCCTGCGCTTGGCGATCGACAGATCGCGGGCCGGGCGCGGCGTCCGCGGGTGCTCGGCGCCGAGCTCCTGCACCCCGTAGGCGTAGGCGTCCTAGCCAAGGTCCATCGCGCCGCGCGAGTCACCGGTCAGCCGGACGGCCTTGGCCAGGCCGTTCCAGCTGTTGAGCATGTCGGTCTCGCAGATCCGCTTCCGACGCTGTTTCGGAGCACGACCTCGTGCAAGGTCCTGGCAGCCTCGTAGTCGCCGTTCAGTCCATAGTCGACAGCCAAGCTTGTTCATGATTCGCAGGGTCGTCGGCGCCTGATCGCCGAACGCGGTGACGTGCTGGGACTGCAGCCGTTCGTCCAGTTCCCCGCGGGAAGCCGGTCTCGACCCGCCTGTTCCAGGGCGAGGGGAAGATCACCGAGCTGCTCCGCCAAGCGGTCCGCGTCACTGTCGGACAGCGAAGCCCGCCTGGACAGGAACTCCACGGTGTCGACGATGCCCTGCCATTGGTGGTTCCGCGAGGTGATGATCACCTGGCCGGGCCCGCGCGGGATGAGGTCGCTGATCTCCTCCGGCTGGTCGGCGTTGTCGAAGACCAACAGCCATCGGTCGTACGGCTCGCCGCGCCGCAATGCGTCGAACACCGCGTCCGCCGCGTCCTCGGCCCCGCTCCTGCTCGGCCTGCAGCTCCAGATGTGGCGCCAGGCCTGCTATCGACGACTTGACCAGGACGGGCTGCTCTGCCGGAACCCACCAGACCACGTTGTAATCGGACCGGAACCGGTGGGCGTACTCGACCGCGAGTTGTGTCTTGCCCACGCCGCCCAGTCCGTGCAGGGCGTGCGGGACCACGGCGGTCACCTCGGTGGACAGGCCCGCGTGCAACCGCTCCAGCAGGATGGACCGACCGGTGAAGGTGACGTTACGCGGCGGGATCCTGCCCCAGACCTCGGGAATCCGCCCAGCCGGCCGTTAACCTGACTTCACGCCTCCGAGGCGGGGACCGTCCACCCGATAATGGAGGCTGAGCCTTTCCAGCTCCCAGGACTCATTTGCCGTATCACTATGGTTATCCTCTTGCCGACAGAGTTCCGGATCGTAAAAGGGCTTCAATGAGCGATGAGCAGGCTGAGCCAGGCCTAGTCGATACGAGTGACTTGTCGCTGGTCAAACTCGACAAACTGGACAAGTCAGCACTTTCCCATGCGCTGCGCACATTGATGCGCGTAGGTGAAGATGCGATGGGGCCGATCTCCGGGTTCAGCCAGAGCATCGATGGCCACGTCACGCCCCGGTCACGCCACAACCGCACATATCAGCAACAGTGACAGCCCATAGAGCCCGATGGCGAAGTGCAGGACCGCCCACAGCCGATGAAGGCGAATGCGATGCATCCGGGGAAAGGCACGGTAGTGATCAGCGCGCGCTTGTACCAACCTCTCATCCGTGCCCAGTACCCCACGCTCCGCGAGGTCTTTGGTCAAAGCACGCGCCTGAGACAGGTGGTAGGAAGCTCGCTCGTAGTACTTTGAGACGGCGACGGCGCCGTACAGGCCGGCCATCGAGATAAAGACACACAAGGGCAGGACGTACAGCGAGAAGCGCTGCTGAACGATCAGAGCGCTCAAGGCGGCCGTGATTACCATCAGAAGGTTGCTGAGCGTCGAGCGCTGGGTCTCACACTGGCGTAACTGTTCCCGATGTTCCTTCCAGTAGGCGCGTATCGCTTCATCCGAGATCTCGGCCATTGACTCCGCCTCATCTGCATCCGGATACCATCTGCCGCACGAACCGCCACGGTTCACAAAGTGAAACCTCGACCAGTGGAGACATCATATCGTGAGAGCCTTTATCAGCAGCGTACGGAAGGGCTTGGAGGAAGAACGCGACTCCATCCCCGGCTTGATCACCGCGCTGGGCCATATCCCAGTGCGCTTCGAAGACTTCTCAGCCCAGACCACTCCGAGCAGAGAAGCGTGTCTGGCCGCCCTGGAGTCCGCAGATGTCTGTCTGTTTCTTATGGGTGCCCACTATGGCCATGTGTTCCTGGAAACTGGACGGTCGGCCACGCACGATGAATGGATACACGCGCAACGCCTGGGGAAACCACGACTGGTCTTCCGTAAGAACGGTGTGAGACTCGAGCCCGATCAGCACGAATTCATGCGCATCGTGGAGGCGTACGGGACGGGTGTGTTTCGGGACTCCTTCTCCAGCAGCATGGAGCTTCAGACCAAGATCGTCAAATGCTTGCACGAGCTGGATTCACAACCATCTCCCCTAGAATTCAGAAGATTGACTCAGCAGCCTCCTCTGATCTGGATCGCAGATGACGGCGGAGTAAATTCATTCAGGAGCATCCAAGAACCCCTTCTCGAACTACACACGCTACCCATGGATCACCCTGGATACTCGGTTCGCGAGATGGACCGACTCGTTGATTCGCTGGTGCGTCGGGTTCGCGGGGCCGAATATATCGAGACCAGCCAGGCGCTCAATCTTCTCAGATCCCAGGATCATGCGGCCGTCAGTACCGATAACGATCAGCGGCGCGCAGGGGACAAACCTCAGAACGGAAGAATCAGGGAAGTTCGGTTGCATAAGACGGGGCAGGTCTCAGTTCGATCAACCCTCCCCCGAGACCAGATGGGCTCAATTCTGGATCCCAAAGCGCTACCGGAGCAGCTCGCTGAGATGCTGCGCTTTACAGGAGCGTTGGGCCTTATCCAGCAAGGACGTGTCGTCGTGGCCGCCGGCGTGCCGTCGGACGGACGCATCAGCGTCGATACCTTTGACCCGCATCGCTCGCGAACCCGTGCTCACCCGTTGGGCATTGGCCGTTCGGTTGGCATGTATCAGACGGAACCGGACGAATCCGTCAGCCTGGCAGCTTTGGATAGTGGAGCTCACGAAGTCGGCAGCGTCCTATCCCGAGCACTGTTTGGCCGGCTACCGACGTAGTCATCCGTAGTTCCCTGATCCAGCAAGTCGCTCCGCCTGGTGAACCTCCTTCTCCGGCCTCCTCAAGTGCCGCGCCTCATGGCAGGCGGCCTTTGCCCGTCATCAGAGATGGGAGTCCGACCTCGTCTTCACCCCCAGGCACGGCACACCCACGAAGCCGCAACCTGAAGCGCGCCTTCGGCGTCCGGTGCAACAGGGCAGACGTCCCGCACATCCGCGTACCTGCGCGTCGCTGCTGGCCGCCCTCGGCGTGCACCCGCGCGTGGCGACGTGGATCCTCCGCCACATCCAGACGACAGACCCCGCAGCCATACAAGATCGAAAAAGGCCCTCTGGGATGATCCCGGAGGGCCTTTGAGCTGTGGTGCGGCCGGAGGTACTCGAAACCCCAACCTTCTGATCCGTAGACAACGGCGGTGCAGCAGTACAGAGGTCATTCCGCTGGTCAGGTGTGTGAAGGGGTACGGAGTGATGAGCGTCTGAGAGGCGGCGTTGCTGTATCTCCGTGCTGTACAGCTGAGGTCATCCATTCCAGCCTGAAGGGCATTGCGTCCTGAGGGTGGAAGCAGGCGGCTGCCTTCCGGCGCAGGGCGAGTCAGTCGACCAAGTCCTTCGACGCCACCGTCTCATCTGCGGGTGGCGGTTGGATGTCCACCTTCATCCCCCAGTGTGACAACCGGAGGTCCGCAGCGAAGACGTGATACGGCTCCTCGTTGGCGGTCCTGCCGCGGCTGTCGTTCGGGTCCCGCCAGGTGCTCCACGCCCTGCGGACGAGTTGGTCACGGCCGATCCACAACCGCCAGGACACCTTCCAGGAGGCGTACTTGCCGGTAGGCGGGATGTTGCGGAAGCCGATGCGCATGCCCGGATTCACTTTGTGAAGCTGGGCAAAAGTGATGCTCCCCTCGTGGAGGGTTGTGGGCACGCCGTCATAGACCCCGGCGGGCCGCTGGCGCACGGTGGTGGCCAGGACTGCCCTCAGCGTGGCCGGATCGCTCAGGCTGAGATGGAAACCGGACTTCAGCACGAGCCGGCACGGCCATTCGTAGGTCACCCAGGTCTTGCCTGGCGGCAGCGGACGGTCAAGGTCGGGCTCGGCGTACAACTGGTAGCCGCGCTTGCCAATGCAGATGTTGCGCGTGCCATCAGGTGCCGAGTTGAAGTCCCTCAGGTCCGTCGCGACAATCTTGCCCTTGCCGAATCCGACGACCCCGCGCACCGGCTTGGTCGCAGACCACTCGCCGAGCATGCGCATCCAAGAACGCTGAACGATCTTCACCCCATGGCCCGGAACGAGTTGGCGCTGAATGGCATCAACCGGATCCACGACGGCATCGGCCCGCGCGGCAGGCCCCACAGTCACCATAGATGCGGCTATCAACAGAACTGCCGCCACCATACGTCGCCTCATCACGCACAGATCCTCGCAGCGACAGATCTCATGGTGATCACACTTCGTCTGGAGCAGGACCGGTGAGAGGCCACGCCGAAGCACTTCACAATGAGGGAGATGCATGCCTCAAGTCAGAGGGCCAGCGCACAGGTCAGACGTGAGACAGGGGTTGGTGGGATGTGATCACGCACGGCGGTGACGCTGTCCGCCGCATCCGGCCGGCGAGCAGTTCCGCCATCCGGTGGCAAGTGGACCCGTACCGCAGGGCCCCAGGCCCGAGGAACGGAAGCCGCGCGGCAGAGCCTTCGACACCCGCATTAGGAGAGGGAGGGCGGAGCCACGTTAATACATACATTGACCTGCTGAAACACAGTGATGATCTCGAACGGCAACTTTGATCATCCCGCGCATGTCTCGCGTCACCCACTGACCATGGTCGCCATGTCATCCGGTGGCAAGCCGACCCGGAGCGCAGGGCCGCCAGGCCCGAGCACCGGAAGCGGTGCGGCAGATTCCACGGTACGCGACTACCTACGTAGCGGCGCGGCAACTCAAAGGCACTCGCTTTAATCCCATTTAGACTTCATTGTGAGATCAATCTTAGCCTCATTAAATACATTAATCTCCCACTCCTCGACCGGTCGATTCAGCCGCACGGTCGACAGCATCGGCAGGCGCAAGAGCGGGGACAGGTCAGTTATACGCGGACAATCGAGACTGATTGCCTGCAGTCCGCAGCTCTCTTGCAGACCATTAAGGTCGTTCAGGGTGACGGATACAATGTCAAGCCTCTTTAGGCCGCAGAGGTCACGCAGAGGTGAAAGATTCTCAAGCCAGCTGTCCGCCCATATGTGCATATCTTCAATATGCTCGATTTCCCCAGCATATCGAGATACCTCGACCACGGTGGGTGTCCGAACAAGATACAGGCTCCGAAGCTTCGGAATGTCGCGGACTACTCGCAGCATGCTGGATTGCTGGAGATCGCCAAGCCTTAGAGTCTCGAGATGCTCCATCCCACTCAGAGGTTCAAGGCTGGAAACAGAGGATAGCTGGTATACCCAAAGTTCGCGGAGTTGATTCAATGTGGATACAAATTGGATATCTTCGAACATGCCACCACTGCCGATAGCCAGCTGATCTAGATTGTTCAGTACAGACACCGGAGAAAACGAGTTGATGCGCGCTGCGGACCAAAGGGTCAGTGATTTCAAGTGCGGCGCGAGCTCGGCTACCGGCGCCAAGTCCCTGAATCTGCCCTCTAGCCATAGCGCCTCGATGTGTGGCAGGCCCTCTATATCTGCTGCGATATCGACCACATCATGGAGTTGCACTCTCTGAATCGCCACGAGGTTTCGTGTCGCCCCATTAAGAAATCGAATAGCGCTTGCAACTGCACGATCTGTAATCATAAAGAATGATTCACGAAATTCAACATTCTTGAGGACTTTTTCGCCATACTCCTGTGGATCGAAGTATTTGGCCTGATCTATTAGTGCAGCGACGATTGCTGAACGCGGATCTTTCGAATACATGGCTAACCTATTGAGCGCATCTACCCCTCCAACAAGCGCGACAGCGGCAATTGTGGCACGAGAGACTGGCACCGAAAGCCCAGTAATACTGTCCGGCATTAGATGGATTATTGAGGGGCCGGCCGAAATAAGAGACTGGACCTCTGTAATCGTGCGCGGAGGAACGAGAGCACGCACATGGCTCTCCACCCTAGAACGCAATTCCGGCGCGATGGGACCAGCAGTCTCAACACATGCAGCTGCAAGCAGACGCAAGCGTCGAGCGTAGCGTTGCTCTCGTTCAGCTCGATGCAATATCCCTTCGACTAGTGCCGTGCGGGTAGGAAGATTGCCGTGCCCCGCCGCCATCACCACAGTTTCTCGCCACGTATCGAGGTGGGCCTTGTCAACCAGAAGCCCTACGTCACCTTGTTCTGCTGCCTCGCGCGCAGTCAAATACTCTTGAAAGGTTCGATGCACAAAGCTAATCCTGCTGGGAGCTACCTCACGCACTACACTACTTCTGTTGGTGAGATATTCGAGGATGGATTTTGGATCTTCTTCTGGCAAGGCAAGCATCTTAACTCGTTCAGATATCTGCCGAATAGCTGTCTCGGAATCTAGCTCGGTTCTGCCGTTCAGCGACATACGCCACGCAAGATACTGAAGTATCTGCAGCTTCGAATCGATATCCAGATATGGGACTGCATCGACAATAACACCGCGCTCCACGTCTCGACGCTCAAGAAGCATTTCAAGCGCCGCCCGATAGATCCCCATCCTATCTGGTGGCAAAGAGCTATGGCGATCAAGATTGAGAGCACACAGCATTGCACAAAGCAATGGGCTGGTGGCCAGCGCTTGCAGATGCGGAGCGGTGTCTAATGCCGATACCAGCATGCGTTCATGCTGAATCAGTTCGCGTGTGTCACATGGGGAGTTTCCGGATGCTGAGATAGCTTCATGCCAATGTGCGATTAGCGCCCGAACCTCGGACGGCCCCATGCGATCAAGGATTGCAGACCCAAAGTTGAGATCTTCTAACCATCGATGCTTTGCCGCGGATGGTCGTGCGGTTACAACTACCTTGACTTCTGGGAACTGTTGCAATAGCGCCTTTAGCCATTTTCGTACCCGCGGACGTTCTCCAGACGGCAGTTCGTCCACTCCATCCACTAGAAGCACTGCTCGTCCCGTGGCGAGAATACGATGCGCCCATCCAGTCGGCATAAGTTCGACGAGTGGTGCAGCAATCTCGTGTATAAACGCCTCTGGCCGTGGGAGTGGCTCACCGACGAAGCTGCGAAGCCTAACGATATATGGAACGCATGCATTCCACTCACCCAAATCGAGACTGAGAGATGATCTTGAGGCGCTCACGGCTAGCCAGGCTATTAGAGTCGTCTTGCCAGAGCCTGCCTCACCCCTAATTAGGGTCCGCTGACTGAGGCGAAGAATCCTCTCGATTTGGAATGATGGTGATTCTGAATCCACCTCGCCAGATTGAAGTTTTCCTCTTCCCCAGCCGGTTGATGTGTGCCGGTGTGTGATCGGATTTGATGTCACACGAAGAGGTATATAGGCGACACTCAAACTAGTGCTAAGGCGATAGCGATGGATATCGACACCAAACAGCTCAAGTTCGTCGAGCATGGTGCTGATATGAGTCATGTACCGATTGGTAAACTCCGCATCGTGCTCAGCTCCGTCGGGGGCGTCGATTGAACGCGCAGGGATCCGCTCTAGAACAAGTTCAACTCGACGAGCAAGCGAGGTTGACCGCGCAAGAAGTTCCGCAATCGCACGAGCCTTAAAGGGGGCTACATGAACAATCAGTTGAATATATAGGGCGCAACATTCACTCGTCACTCTAAAAAACAGGGCTCTAGCGGGCTCTCCCAATCCCGCTAAGACGGAGCTCTCCTGAGCCTGTTCCTTGATTCTCCTTTCGAGAAGCCTGGCGTCAACATCGTCATCAAAGAGCGCAGTATCGGTGAGCTCGACGGCTTGGAATGTTTCAGCGACTGCAAAAGCCACCGCGCTTTTGTCGCCGTCAGTTAGACCGCTCCACTCATAATCAAGCAAGGGCTCTATTCGCTGCGCAACAGAGTCTGTAGCTGCCTGAATCTCTCTTTTAAGAGCACGCTTCTTAAAGTCATCAGCGATGCGAACATTTATGAGGTGTGATAGTGCTTTCGTGCGCAAGCGCTCATTCTCTCTATTGATGAGAATTGCTCGCACAATCGGTTGAATAATCGACCTTGCAATCACGAGTGCAGACGACACCTGACACAGGGTAGGGCATCACTTGCAATCAGGACGAAAGATGCGATAACCACATATCCGAAACCCATGATCTGGACCTGCTAATTTGGGGCGTAGGGTCCATCGAGGTCAGCGCATCTAGCTGAAGAGGCTGATGTGTGGGTATCGTCTCGCGATGGACTGAAGGCGACTCGGCGCAGAGAGTCTTTGATGCCTTCAGGTGTGGAATCTGGACCCTTCATGCCGCGGTGAGTCCGCTTCATGCAGGTCGTCATGATCGTTTTAGATGTCGCTGTTCGAGTGGCGCGTGGGCGGCGCTGGCCGCGACCGGCCGAAGAGCCGCAGCACGGCCAGCGACCGCCCCGACGCGCGCCGGCCGCCGCAGGCGGGCGGCCTTGATAGACGTAGAGATATTTGGGTTGCAGGCTCAACTCGTTCTCTGGACAGGGCTCGCTCGGCTCCAGATGCGTTCGAGGCCGCTGAGGTAGACGGCTGCGGTGCCGTACTGGCCAGCGTGGTGAAGGTGGATGACGGGTGCGTCTGGTGCTTTCGTTCCGTAGGCGTGGGCGTTGACGAAGAGGTTGTCGTCGGCTCGGTAGATCGAGTTGTAGAGCACAGTGCGGTGGAGGCGAATGCCGGCGCTCGGTACCTCTCGGATAGGGCTGAACAGGGTGAGGGCGTTGCGGACGCGGGCGGCCATGATGTTGGCGCCGATTCCCTCGTCTGAGCCTCGTGCGGCGACCTCGGGGCTGTCGGGATCACCCAGGAGGATGCGGAGCTGCACTCCGGCCCGGCCGCGCTCGGCGATCAGATTCATGAGTCCTGCGTCCTCGGCGAGGAACAGACCGCTGTAGGTGAGGATGTCGATCCTTCTCGTGGCCGCGGCGAAGAGGTGCCGCCATGCCGCATGTGGAACGGCCCAGCGGTGCGGGTAGACGGCGCGGACCTCGTGGTTGATCATCCGGTGGGCGCCGGCGGCTTCGGGCCAGAGGTCGGCTTCGTCGACCTGGAGGCAGTCGGCTACGGCTGCGCGGTGGCGTGGGTAGGGGATGCGGCCGTGTAGCCAGCGGCTGACGGTTTTGGGGTCGACGCCGAGGCGGGATGCGAGGTCGAGCGGTTGCAACCGGGCGTGGGCCATGGCCGCACGCAGGTAGTCATTCACGGGGACGTTCCCTCCCACGCAGCAGGCTCCTACGCGGACGGTAACACAAGACGTCCCTAGACGTCCCACAGACGCGGTGCCGATGTCGATGGCCGCGAACGAAGCTCGTTCGCACGACATCCGCCACCGAAGGGCCTGAACATGAGCGCGACAGATGAAGCCCCTGAATACGCTGGCCGCCGGGTCCTTCCGCACGATGCCGCCCGGCTCCTTGTCGCCGAGCTCGCCGCCCGTGGCGTTGACGCTGACCTACAGCCGTTCTTCCAGGGCCGGGCCTGGGTGTCGCTCTGGGGTGGCTTGCTCGTCAGTTGCGATGGCCTGCTCTTTTCCTGGATCACCGGCGCGAACGGCGCAACCCCAATCTGGGACCACGCCCCCGCCGACGACCCGAGCACCGCGGCGGCCAAGCTCGTCACCCGTTACGACGAGCTTCGGGCTCAGCACCCCACCCACGGCCGTCCCCTGCCCGAGGTCGCCGACCTCCGGGCGGCGGTTCCGCAGTGACGATCTATCCGATGGTCCCGTTCATCCCGCCGGCATGGGGTCCGGACCAAGAGCTCACATCCTGCCCTCCGATCTGCCTGGGCGACCCCACCGACAGCGCGAGCCTGCATCGATGTGAAGCCACCCACTGGTGCGGCCTGCGCCACTGTCTCAACCAGTGCGGTGACCTCATCTGCGGCACCTGCTTCCCCGCCCTGCCGTTCGAGCTCCACCTCCAGGCGAAGAGGCACCTGAAGCCGCCCAACCCCCAGATCTACACACCCTTCCCGGGTTACGCCGTCTCGCCTGCCAAGAGGAGTACGGACGCAGCGGCGTAGCGGGGGAACGCGCACGCGTACCTCTGCTGCGGGAGGAGCGTGCGCACCCCGCTTCGGTCACCTCCTCCCCGAAGCGGGGGCGAATCCGCGCGACCGCGATCTCTGCGGCGGTCGCTCACCCCCTGGCAAGGCCCAGGCCAGGGGTCAAGTGGGGCCTCCGGGTATCGCCTGGTACTCCATCCGGAGGCCCCACCATCCAACCAGCGCCGAGATCGGAAACCCATGGACATTTACGCAACCCAGCGCAAGGTGATGTTCCCCGACATCGAATCGGCCACCTTCCCGGACGTCTGGTACAGCGACGATTGGCAGTGCCACATCAGGTTCCTGCTCCGCACGGGTACGGCTCACCGTGAAGTCAACGCCGCCCTGGTCCTGCTCAAGATCCCCACCATCCCCGATGCCGCCTGGGACATGGCCAAAGCCGAGACCCCCATCCACATCCCCGCAGGCCCGGCTCAGCATGCTCACGACCTCTGGCTTTCGCCCGAATCGCAGCACAAGATCCGAACCTGGGCCGGCGAAGGCACCACCCTCGAAGAGGCCAACGTGTTCCTCCGCTACCAGACCACGCTCCCACCGATTCCCCCGGACGCATGGGACGCGGCCCTCACCGACCCGAACCCATAGCGTCGATGCCCACAGCCGACGAAGACCGGCCATGGCTCACCGGCAAGCGCGTCTTCCCCCAACTCGCCGCACGCCTGCGGACCCGCATCACCACAGGCGTCTACCCGGTGGACAGCGTCCTGCCGTCCGAAGCTGAGCTTGGGCGCGAGTTTCGGGTCGCGCGCAACACGGTACGGCGCGGCCTGGCGATCCTGGAGAGCGAGGGCCTGATCATCACAGTCCCCTCCAAGGGCCGCGTGGTGACCGGCGGCCGCGACGAGAGCACGGCGTACCGCTATGAGGTCATCGCCGGCGACCTCCGGGACGCGATCAAGCGGGGTGAACTGGCTGAGGTGCCCAGCGAACGCACCCTCCGGCGCCGGTACTCGGCGTCGCGCAACACGGTACGGCGTGCGCTGGCCGTACTGGAGCAGGAAGGTCTTATCCACGCACAACAGGGGAGGGGGCGATTCATCCAGCCGAAGTGACTTCCAGGTGGGACGTCCCGGGACGTCCCACCTCTTCCTCTAGCCCGCGGCAGGGGTTCACTGCCTATCGTGAACCGCGTGGGACAAGTTGCGTGGGCCTATGACCTGGCCAAACGATTGCTGGAAGAGCCCCTGCCGCGCAGATGGGCACACACGCGAGGCGTCGGCCAGCGCGCCGAGACGCTCGCCCCGATCCTGGGCACCGACGCGGACACCCTCGTGGCCGCGGCCTACCTCCACGACATCGGATACTCTCCACAGCTTGTGGACACCGGCTTCCACCCTCTCGACGGCGCCCGATACCTCCGTGATGTCCACCAGGCCGACGAGACCCTGTGCCGGCTGGTCGCCCATCACTCCTGCGCCGTGAATGAAGCCCTTGAGCGCTCGTTGTATGACGCGCTCACCAACGAGTTCAGCACAGAGCGCCCGCATCTGATGGATGCGCTGACCTATAGCGACATGACCACGGGACCGGACGGCCAACACCTCGACGTCGAGGAACGCCTCACCGAGATCCATTCACGCTACGGCCCAGAGCATCTCGTCAGCCGCTCCATCACCGCCTCGACGCCTTGTATCACGGCTGCTGTCCGGGCTGTGGAGTTCGCGATGGCTTCCCGAGCATGATGCACCCATGGGATTCGCCGAGCTGTCGCTCAGACAGTCGCTCTTCGTCAGGCGCTACGTGGCGACGGGCCGGGGAAGCCGGCGGCGGTATCTCCAGCTCATGGGCTCGTACATGCTGCTACGAGATCGGAAGCTGGTCCGCTTCGGGCGCCTGCTGGCCAGAGACGCGCGGCGGATCTCGGATGACGATCCCAGGTTTCTGCTCGGCTTCGAATGGCGATCCAGGTACACGGCCGCGTGGCTGATCGGCCTCGACCGCCGAACTCAGTTTCGCGAGCAGCTCGGCCGGTTGCTCCTGGAGAGTAAGGCCGTCTACGCCGGGGGCGCCTATTGTTTCGCGCTGGCGCGTTTCGCCGAGGAGCGCGATGCCGAGATCCTCGTCGCCTACCTGGATCACTACCTCCCGCAGGTGGACTGCCGCTACGACCAGACGGACGCGATCGGCGCGCTCCTTCACCTCGACCAGCGCCTAGGCACAGAACATGCCGCCCGGTTCCTTCAACCCGGCGGGTTGTGGGAAGAGTCGGCGGTGTCCGACGTGGACCCGGCCGAATCCAAGGCGTTGATGGATGTGCAGTGCTCGTTCGCCGACGCATGCATGACCAAGAGCCTGCGGCAATGGCTGCCGCATCGCCGGCGCTTCATGGAAGAGCAAGATCATCCGATATAGGGGGAAGACTTTGTCGACAGGAAGTGCTCGATGCGCATGCGCATCGACCGGTCCATCGGCAACTCCATCACCTGGTCCCGCGGCACCCATCGAACCTCGCGCGACTCGTCACTCGGCGTGGGCGTTCCGGTGACGGCGCGGCCGGTGAGCACGAGGGAGAACTCCTGCCGAGCCTCACCATTAGAGGTGTAGAGGATCACGTGCCGCGGATCGCTGTAGGTCCCTGACAGGCCGGTGATCTCGCAGGTGATCCCGGTCTCCTCCAGTGTCTCCCTGATCGCGGCGTCCGGAATCGACTCCCCAAGATCAATGGCCCCACCGGGGACGGCCCAGTTGTCGTTGTCGCTGCGCCGGATCATCAACAGCGCGCCCTCGGCATTGGTGACCATGACGTTCACGGACGGCACCAGGCTGTTGGCCGCGGGCGCGTCGGGGTCGTCGAAGTAGTCGATCCGCGTAGCCATGGATCAGGACTCTAGCGGGACCGCCCCGTCCCACGTCTTCTCGAAACTCCCCAGGTACAGCCCCACCATGTCCCCACCGGCCACCCGACGCAGATGCAGAACGGGCGCGTCGCCGGCGGGCTGGCCGTACGCGTGAGTGTTGACGAGAAGCTGATCGTCCCCGCGGAAGATCGAGTTGTACAGCACAGTCCGATGCAGCCGAATCTCAGCCCCGGGCACCAGATTGCGGAAGTACGTGATGGCCTGCTTGCACCGATCGCGCATCGCGTCACCGATGTTCTCGTCGATCCCACGCTGAGCGACCTCGGCACTGTCCGGCTCACCCAGCAAGATCCGAACCCGCACCCCGGCCCCCGCCCGATCGGCCAGCAGTCGCATCAGCCCCTTGTCGTCATGGATGAACGTCCCGCTGTAGACCAGGATCCCGATCTCCTGGGACGCCTTCTCGAAGAGATGTCCCCAAGCGTCCCTCGGTACGGCCCAGCGGTGCGGATACACGGTGATGATCTCGCTCTCGGACGCCGAGGCGACCTGCTCCCGCGACAACGCCTTGGGCCAGAGATAGCTCTCATCCACCCCAAGGTAAGAAGCCGCAGCATAACGATGCTTCCGATAGGGCTCGCGATCTTTGGTGACCCACCGCTCCACGGTTTTCGGATCGACCTGAATCGCCTCAGCCAGATCACCCACGCCCACACCCTTGGCCAGCAGCGCCGCCCGCAGTCGCTCGTTCGCCATCTCACCTGCCCGCATGGGGACGTCCGGGGACCTGGCCATCGTAAGCGGGACGTCTTGAACATGTCCCGTCGTGTAGTGATCCCGTCCCGATCACCCGGCGCATCCTCGGTTGCACAAGCCCGGCAAGCCCGCAACCGAAGGAGGAATGCCTATGAACGATCCCCAGACCTGCGCATGCGAAGCCGCCCTCGAAGAGGGCCAGACGCTCTGCACCAAATGCCGCAACCGCGAGCGCTGGCACAGAAGACAAGCCGCGAACCAGCGCCGAGCCGCCCGCCGCAAGAACCGCCCACCCCGAAACCCTCGTAAGGAGCCTCAGCCATGACCTGGATCCCACTGATCGCCGCCGCAGTCATCGGCATAGCACTCGCGTACGGCTTCGCCACCCTGGTCATCAACATTCGCCGCGAAGACAAGGCTATGAGCCTCCGCCACCGACCAGCGACCGCGGCCAACTCGATGACCCGCATGGTCACCGGCTGCTACGCCAGAGGCGCTAACTCCGCAGCTTCTTCTCTACCCGAGCGAGACGTTCCCCTAGATCTCGCACCGCACTACGCAACTCGCTGACCTCAGCCGCCAAATCCACAGCCGGCACCGAGTCGAGATCCCGGACGTAAACGCCCTTCCCCTGCTGCCCGATGACAAGCCCCTCGTTCCGCAGCAACCCGACCGCCATCTTCACCACGGACAGCGAAGCGTCGTACTGCTCGGCGAGCTGAGCCGTAGAAGGCAACGGCGCCCCAGGCGCAAGAGCGCCACCGCGAATCTGCTCCCGCAGATCATCGGCGATCTGTAGATACCCCGGCCGCCCGGTGTGCTTGACCATCGCCCCAATCTCACCACACCAAGTCACCCACGCCAACGTTGACAACCGAGCCAACTAGGTTAACTATGTTGGCTACGACGGATAAGGAGGTACCGAATGCGCACCATCCCGATCCCCGTAGACACCACCCGCCTGACCTTCACCTGCGCCAAAGCCCCACGCCCCCGCCTCGCCAGCAAGGACACCGGCCAGATCAAGACCGACAAGGAAGGCAACACGCTCTACGAGACGATCCTCATGGCAGAGGACACCCTCGGCCGCATCGAACTGGTCAAGGTCAACACCACCGGCGAACCCGCCATCACCCAGGGCCAGGACGTCACCCCGCGCGACCTGCTCGGCTACGTCTGGGAGATCGCCCAGGGCGGCCAGACCCGCTGGGGCATCAGCTACAAGGCCTCAACGATCGAGGCCATCCATGCCTGACACCTTCACCCTCACCCTGGTCGCCATCTCGGCCGCAACCGGCATCCTCTGGGCCTGGCGAGCCCTCCACCCCCGCTCCTTCTGGTGGATCATCGGCTACCCCCTCACCGCCCTGAACGTCCGCCTCACCTGGCGCCGCGTAGCCCTCGGCTGCGGCCTGACGAAGAAGCGCCACCAGTGGTGGTTCACAACGGTCCCCGGCGCCATAGCCTCCACCGGCATCGTCAAGGTCAAGCGCCGTTTCCAGCGCGTCGCCGTAGACACCAAACCGTTCATCTGGCTCCCGCTCCCCACGCGGTACGGCTGGCGCGTCACCCTCCACACCCTGGAGGGCCAGACCCCCACCAACTACTCAGAAGCCGCAGAGGCGTTAGCCCGCTCCTGGGGCGTCCACGCGGTCCGCGTCTCCTCACCCCGTCCCGGCCGAATCGTCCTCCACGTCACCCTGACCGACCCCCTGGCAACGATCGACCAACTCCCCGCCTCAGACGACCTCCTCAAGGTCACCGTCGGCTGCCTCGAAACCGGCCAGCCCTGGACCATCGACTTCCGCACCGTCCCCCACTGGCTCACCGCCGGCGCCACCCAATCCGGCAAATCCAACCTCGCCAACGCCGTCCTCGCGGGCCTCGCCCCGCAACCCGTCGCCCTGATCGGCTTCGACCTGAAAGGCGGCGTCGAATTCACCCCCTACGCGTCCCGCCTGTCCGCCCTCGCTACCAGCCGAGCCGAATCCACCGACCTGCTCACTGACCTCATCGCCCTGATGATCGCCCGCATGGGGCGGTGCCGTACCGCAGGAGCCCGCAACATCTGGCAACTCCCACCCACAGAACGCCCGACCCCCATCGTGATCTTCATAGACGAGATCGCCGAGCTGTACCTGATGGCCGACAAATCCGAAAAGAACGAGATCGCCGCCACCTCGACAGCCCTCCTCCGCATAGCCCAGCTCGGCCGCGCCTTCGGCCTCTACCTGTTCTGCTGCGGCCAGCGCATCGGCTCCGACCTCGGCCCCGGAGTGACAGCGCTCAGAGCCCAGTGCTCAGGCCGCATATGTCACCGCGTCAACGACCCGGAAACCGCCACCATGACCCTCGGCGACCTCGACCCCGCCGCCCTCGTCTCGGCCCGCGCCATCCCCGCCGAACAACCCGGCGTCGCCATCGTCGCCGGACAAGACGGCCACTGGTACCGCGCCCGCTCGTACCTCATCGACGAGCACACCGTCGAACAGGCCGCCAAGCAGCACGCCCACCTGACCCCGTCCTGGACCGACCTCACCCGCCACCCGATCGCCGCCTGAAAGGGGGGACACAACGATGCGACGCCTGGCCACCTGGCTCCTCGACACCGGACCCATCATCGTCCTGGCCGCCATCGCCGGCGCCGGATCGTTCACCCACATCCGCGACACCGCCACCGAACACGGCCAACCCGGCTGGATGTCCTGGGCCGTCGCCATCTGCGTCGACCTCACCTGCGTCATGGCCGCCCGCGAACGCCAACGCGACAAACACCATCACCGTGTACGGCGCGGCCCCGCCTCCTGGCCCACCCTCGTCCTGAGCCTGGCCGCCAACCTCAGGTCCCATCCCCAGAGACCCGCAAGGCGCTCGACAAGCTCAACGACAGCCTGCAGACCCCGTAGCTGTACAACCCAGCTGTACAAGATCGAAAAAGGCCCTCAGGGATGATCCCGGAGGGCCTTTGAGCTGTGGTGCGGCCGGAGGTACTCGAAACCCCAACCTTCTGATCCGTAGTCAGATGCTCTATCCATTGAGCTACGGCCGCCTGCTTCGTAAGAAAGCATAGCGGACCCAGCGGGGTGCCCAGAACCGGATGGTCGATTCTGCCCTGTGGATACATCGAAGTGTGTATCCACAGGTTGGCCGGGCGAAGGAGGGAAGGGGCGAGCGAGAGTGATGAGATAGGGCAATGAAGCGTGCGGCACTCGGGGCGGTCCTGGCCTTCGCCGTGGGCGCGGCGCTGATCGCCGGGGGTGCGCACTTCCAGCGGGGCTCCACGTGGCTGCTGTTCGTGCCGTTGGCCTTCGTGTGTGCCGGGGTCGTGGTGCGGACGCGTGCGCCGATCTGGTCGCTGGGGCTCGGGCTCGTCGGGGTGGGGATCGACATCTTTGTCGGG
Source organism: Nonomuraea sp. NPDC050540 (assembly GCF_044457485.1). Classification (NCBI taxonomy): domain Bacteria; kingdom Bacillati; phylum Actinomycetota; class Actinomycetes; order Streptosporangiales; family Streptosporangiaceae; genus Nonomuraea; species Nonomuraea sp. NPDC050540. The sequence continues at coordinate 188,847 of NZ_JBITHA010000004.1, read as the reverse complement.
CCTTCGCTGGGGACCGTGCTGGTGTTCACCGACAATCTGTACTCGGCCGCGCTCTACGGGCCGGCGCGTCTGGCGCGCTGGCTGCTGGGTATCACGGCGAGCATCGCCATCACCGCCGGGCTGGGCGCGGGGTTCTTCGTCGACAACCTCTGGCAGCTGGTGGTGATCTCGATCCAGCTCGGGCTGCTGCTGGTCATCCCGGTGACGACGGCCATGGTGCTGCGGCAGCAGCGGGATCTGGCGGCGGCCGAGCGGGCCAGGGCCGAGGAGGTGGTACGGCTGGTCGAGCTCGATCGGCAGGCGGCGATCTCGGCCGAGCGCAACCGGATGGCGCGCGAGCTGCACGACATGATCGCCAACCATTTCAGCGCCATCGCGATCCAGTCCACGGCGGCGTTGTCGCGCCGGGATCTCGACGCGGAGACGATCCACACGATCATGGAGTCGGTGCGGGAGAACAGCGTGAAGGGCCTGGACGAGATGCGCACCATGATCGGGCTCCTCCGGCAGGAAGGCGAGGAGACCGAGGCGATGCGGTTGCGGCTGGCCGACGCGGAGAGCCTGGTCGAGCGGTCGCGGCAGGCGGGCATGGCGGCCGAGCTGGAGATCGTCGGGGAGCCTCGGGAGTTGCCCGCCTCGGTGGATCTGGCGGGGTACCGGATTCTTCAGGAAGCGCTGACGAACGCCCTCAAGCATGGCGATCAGCCGACGTCCGTGCGCGTTGTCTATCAGGCGAGGCATGTGGTGTTGACCGTCGACAATCCGGTCAACGGGCGCAAGGCGCGGTTGCCGGGGTCCGGGGCCGGGATGGTGGGGATGTCCGAGCGTGCCGCGCTGGTGGGCGGGGAGATCGAGGCGGGTCCGCGTGCCGACGGATGGCGCGTACAGGTGAGACTGCCCACGGCGGAGGAGGCTGGATGAGCGGCGGCATCAGGGTGCTGGTGGCCGACGATCACGCGGCGGTCCGGGCGGGGATCGTGCTGATCCTCGGCGGCACCGACGACATCGAGGTGGTGGGTCAGGCGGCCGACGGCGTGGAGGCCGTGGCGATGGCGCGGGAGCTGCGGCCGGACGTGGTGCTGATGGATGTGCGCATGCCGCGGATGGACGGGATCTCCGCGGCCCGCGAACTGGCCGGGGTCAGTGACGTGCTGATCCTGACCACGTTCGACCTCGACGAGTATGTCTTCGGGGCGCTGCGGGCCGGCGCGGTGGGGTTTCTGCTGAAGAACACCGACGCCGACGCGCTGGTGGCCGCGGTGCGGCTGGTCGCGAGGGGTGACGGGCTGATCTCGCCGTCGGTGACGCGCAGGTTGATCTCCGCGTTCGCCCAGCAGCCGGAACGGCGGGCGCCCCAGGAACTGGAGAACCTGACGCCACGCGAGCGGGAGGTGCTGGCCTGCGTGGCGCGCGGTCTGTCCAACGCCGAGATCGCCAAGGAGCTTGATATGGCAGAGGCGACCACGAAAACCCATGTCAGCCGGGTGCTCAGCAAGCTCGGGCTGCGCAGCCGCGTACAGGCGGCGATCTACTACTCGGAGGGCCCTTCATGATCATCTACGGATGGCTTTCAGGTTGACGACGGTCAGTTCCTTGCCACCGCCCTTCTCTTCGGTCGTGCACGAGTTGTTCACGCACTTCTGGACGCCCTCGGCGTCGTCGTCCCAGGCGAGGATGCCTGGCAGGTTCCAGTAGCCGAGCCCCTCCTTGCCGAAGGAGACCAGCCGCTCGGTCCTGAGGTCGTAGGCCAGCGGCAGCTTCGAGCCGCCCATGGCGTTGATGACGTCGTCCTGCAGCCGTTCCTCTGCCGTGTGCAGGCTCACCCCTTCCGGGAGGAGGTTCCGCGAGTCGCCTTGGGGGCCCTGCGAGAACATCCCGCCGTCCTGTGTGCCGATGCACTTGTACTCGTTGCAGATGACGCCCTCGTCCCCCTCCAGCAGAGAGACGTCCGTGGAGTCGCCGGTCTCCAGGTTGACCAGCCGGGTCTGGTTGCGTTCGCTCTGCTTGCCGGGGCCGAAGGCGAACGCCCATGGCCAGGCGTTCAGGTGGAGGTCGTCGGTGCCCTGGATCTTCTCCGGTTCGCCGCCGGTCAGCGGGATCCGGTAGACGCCGCCCTTGCGTACCGACCACACGACGTGGTCGGCGGTGACGTTCAGTACCTCGATCTGCGCCTGGTCGCCGGTCAGCTCCGTGAGCCGGCGGGCCTCGCCGCCGGTGCGCGGCATGACCCAGATGTCAGCCCAGATGTCCTTGTTGTTGGGCGTTTCGCCGTACCAGACGACATGCTTGTCGTCGCCCGCCCATTCCTGGACGAAGTATCCGCGCCTGGGGTCGGGCACCGCGCCCAGATCGTGTGTGGCCTTGCTCGCCATGTCGTAGACGGCCACGCGGCCGGCCTTTTCGAATGACTGGTCCGCGGCCAGCAGGATCTCCGCCGGGCCGATCGCGGCGACCGGGCGGTACTTCCACCCGTTGGACGCTACACGCGGGACCTTCGCGATCGCCTCCGGCCAGGCCTCGGTGACGTGTGCGACCGGCTCCGTCGTGCTGGTCACGGTGACCTGGGTCGCCGGTCCGGCCTGTCCGCCCCCGCTGGACAGGGCGAAAGCCGTACCTCCGGCAAGGACGACGACCGCCGCGGCGGCCAGCGCCATCCGCGCCCACTGCGCCTTTTTGTGCCCGCGGCGGCGTGCCACCACGGCTTCCGTCAGTCCGCCCGGCAGGGGCTTGGCCTGGTCGGCGGCCGCTCGCAGCGTCCGCACCAGGTCTTCTTCGCTTCTCATCGCGCCTCCTGAAGCACTCGCTTGATGCGGAGCTTGTCCAGGGCGCGGGCCGCCTGACTGCGTACGGTCCCCCGCGAGACGCCCATGATCTCGGCGATCTCGGCGTCGGCGAGGTCCTCGTAATAGCGCAACACGAGCACGGCTCGTTGCTTGCGCGGCAGCTCCTGGAGCTCGGCCCACAGGTCGGCGTCGCCGTACCTGTCAGACCTGCCCTCTTCCGGTACGTCGGCGACAAGGTCCTCCCTGTGCCGCCGACGCCAGGCGCTGATGTGCAGCCTGGTCATCGTCGTGCGAACGTACCCCTCGGGGTTCTGTTTGTTCTGCACGCGATGCCAGGCGTCACCCAGGCGCGCCAGTGCCTCCTGGACAAGATCCGCCGCGTCCTCCGAGTTTCCGGACAGCACATAGCCGTACCGGAGGAGGGCGTCCCCCCTCGCTCGGACGAACTCGTCGAAATCAGCTGTGTGGTCCACGTATCCAAGGAGCGGCGGCCGGGCGCTTCTGTTGCACGGCTATTCGGGGACGTACAGGAAGAGCACTTCGGCGGTGCAGGCCGGGCGGCGCTCGCCCTCGACCTCGATCGTGACCTTCAGCGTGGTGAGCTGGCCGGCGGGGCTGCCCTTGACCGCGGCCAGCTCGGCCGTGGCGCGAACACGCGAGCCGACCGGGATGGGCTTGGGGAAGCGGACCTTGTTCAGGCCGAAGTTGACCGCCATCGCGATGCTCTGGACCTCGACCAGTTCCTCCAGGAACGACGGCAGCATCGACAGGCTGAGGTAGCCGTGGGCGATCGTGCCGCCGAACGGGCTCTGCTTGGCCCGGTCGACGTCGACGTGGATCCACTGGTGGTCGTCGGTGGCGTCGGCGAAGAGGTTGACCTGCTCCTGGGTGACGGTACGCCACTCGGTCGGGCCGAAGATCTCGCCGGCGCTCGCCTTGAGCTCCTGAAGGTTCGCGAAGGTCCGCATGGGTCGGAACGCTATTGGGCGGTCGGCGCGGCTGCCAAGTTCAACCACTTGCTGGCTCGCGGGTGAGTACTTCCTTGCGTCGGGGGTGGTATTGCGAAGATCTTTACTCGAAAGCATCGCGCAGGTGTTCGAGTGCGCGCTACAGTTCTGGGTATCGAATCGAACACGGGTTCGGCCAGGTGAGAGGGGGTGCCATGCTCGTCCAGACACGCCGTAGCTGTTTCTTCCCAAATCTACGACGACCGCTATACCCGGCAATAAAGTCCGAGAGCGTGGACCCCGTGCGCAATCCCTACGCCCCCGGTGCCGGACAGCGTCCCCCGGAGCTGGCCGGCCGTGATCGAGAGCTGCAGCAGTTCGAGGTGGTGCTGGAGCGAGTGGCCCGCGGCCGCCCCGAGCGCAGCATGGTCGTCACCGGGCTGCGCGGCGTGGGCAAGACCGTCCTGCTCAACACCTTCAAGTCCATGGCGATGCAGCGGCTGTGGGGCACCGGCAAGATCGAGGCCAGGCCCGACCAGTCGATCCGCCGCCCCGTCTCCGCCGCCCTGCACATGGCGATCCGCGAGCTGGCGCCACGCCACCGCGCGCCCGAGCGCATCGAGGAGTTCCTCGGCGTGCTCAAGGCGTTCGCGATGCGCGACCCGGCCGCCGCCAAGGGCACCTCCCACTGGTCGCCCGGCATCGAGGTGCCGGCCAGCCGCGGGCGGGCCGACTCCGGCGACCTGGAGATCGACCTCACCGAGCTGTTCGTCGACGCGGCCGGCGTCGCCACCGACCTCGGCGTCGGCGTCGCGTTGTTCATCGACGAGATGCAGGACGTGCAGGCCGCCGACATCTCCGCCCTGTGCGCCGCCTGCCACGAGCTGTCGCAGACCGGCGGGCCGCTGATCGTGGTCGGCGCCGGGCTGCCGCACCTGCCGAGCGTCCTGTCGGCCAGCAAGAGCTACTCCGAGCGGCTCTTCCGCTATGCCCGCATCGACAAGCTCGACCGTGATGCCGCCGATCTGGCGCTGATCCTCCCCGCCCGGGAGGAAGAGGTGGAGTTCACCCAGGACGCGCTCGACGCGCTCTACGAGGCGGCCGACGGCTACCCCTACTTCGTGCAGGCCTACGGCAAGGTGGCGTGGGACCTCGCGCCGCGCAGCCCGATCACCGCCGACGACGTCAAGGTCGCGGCGCCGGAGGCGGAGGAGGAGCTCGCGGTGGGCTTCTTCGGCAGCCGCTACGAGCGGGCGACGCCGGCCGAGCGCGACTACATGCATGCGATGGCCCAGATCGGCGACGAGCCGGTGGCCACCTCCGACGTGGCCGACGCCCTGGGCCGCAAGCCGTCCAGCCTGTCACCGGCCCGCGACAGTTTGATCAAGAAGGGTCTCATCTACAGCGCCGAACGCGGTCAGATCGCGTTCACAGTGCCGCATTTCGGGAGGTTCCTACGTGCACAACCGATCTAATCGGCACTCCTAGTCCTCTATTGGGTTGTCTAGTGGGGAAGCTAGACAACCCAATAGAGCCACATCGTCATGCCGTCCTACCGCTCTATAGGACGGTCTAGCGTCAGGCCGAGACCGGCGTATATTCCGGCATGGAGTCCGTGCTGACCACTGCCATGCGCACGGCAGGCCGGCGTCCGCTGAGGTAGACGGCGAAGACCACGTCGTCGCCCGCCTGGTTCTGGAAGGCGAAGAAACGCCAGCAAAGCTCACGCCAGCTGTCGTACGGCTCCGCCGCGACGAGCCCGTCGCGGTGGGCACGCCAGGCGCCGCTGGCGCGCAGCCGCGCGAGCGTGTGGCTCTCCTGCGGCGCGGGACGCTGCTCGCACGGCGCCCGATACCGGATCCGGTCGACCGCCTCCTCGATCTCGGGCGAGAGCACGGCCAGCACCGCCACCCCCACGAGGAGGAACCACGAAGGGTTCGCGAAGGCCACCCAGCCGGGCACCGGCGCCCATACCGACACCAGTGCCATCCCGGTCAGCACGAGCGTGCGCCCGATCGAGCGGCGGCCCACCGGCGCCGAGCTGACCTCGCCGAAACAGCCGCATCCCGCGTCGGGGCGGCGCCTGCGCAGTTCCATGAGCACGTAGGTGGACAGCGCGAAGAAGAGCACCGTTCCCCAGCGGAACAACGGGTGCGTGGTCAGCACCAGGCCGGTCACCAGCACCAGCTCACCGACCGCGCAGCACACCAGTGCGGGGGCCTGCAGCTTGTCGGGGACCAGGACGGCGGGACCGAGGCGGCTGAGGGCGCCGGGTTCGCCTCCGGTGAACACCGTGGCGAGTTTGGCGACCGTACCCAAAACGAGGAGGACGATCAGCACCGGCAGCTGCGATTCGAGCATGTGCGGTCACCCCAATCCGATCTGGGCATTGAAGCAGCCCTTGGTCAGTTCGCCCCCCAGTTCCACGAAGGACGAGGGCGACAGCTCGGTGATCCGCCCCCGCGGAGAGGTGCCGCACTCCACACACCGGTCACAGAAGCGACCGGCCAAGCAGCCGCACGCCACGATCGGCACGTTCGCGCTGCGTGTCGTACACAGGTTCTTGACCTGCAACAACGATCCGATCGCCAGGTACGGCAGGCCGACGCAGGACACCGCCGAATCCGGGCACCCGGCGTCGGAACGCTCCAGCATGGGATAGGCCGCGCCCCGCTCGTCCTCGTCGAAGGCGTCGGCCCAGGTCGCGGTGCCCGAGATGCGCGGCTGCTGCCCGGCGTAGGCAGGTGGCGGCGACGGCACGGATCTGGCCGGGTAGGCGGGCTGCGAGGTGGCGGGCAGCAGGGCGTGGCTCTCGCCCTGGTCCCTGATGCCGATGGCGTCGAAGAGATAGCCGGGCTCGAACTGCGGATGCCGTACCCGCAACCGCCCGGTGGTGCGATACGGGATGACGATGGTGCGGTGGCCGCGATGGGAGCCGCAGTCGAGCTCGACGGACAGGTCCTTGCGGCCGTCGATGGAGACGATGGTGCCGGTCATCCGGGTCACATCCCCCCAGATGCGTTCGACGACCCGGCCGTCGCGCAGCGCGCGCAGCATGACCCGGCCGCCCACGGGCAGATCGGCCGGCGCGACGTCGCCGCCCCGCCACGCCGTCGCCCACGGCGCGATGACCAGCCGCTCTTCCTCGCCGTCCACGGTCTCGATGATGATCAGATGCGGGCTCACGTCGAGGATCTCGCCGGCCACGGCGGTTAACGGCGCGCCGTCCCCGGGATCCGGGCCCGGCACGCCCGCCTCCCGGCCCAACGCGGCCGCGGCGAGCGCTCTGCGCCGCTCAACACTCGGAAACCCCACGCGCATAGCCTCACACGAGATCCGGTACGGCAGGCACCGGACACCCCAGATGAGAGCAAAATACGCAACCCCGGGGGAAGGTGGAGACACCCGGTGTCGAACAAACTGCCACCGGCATGTCCCGACCTTTATGTTTGGTAGACCGAATCCTGAATTCCGGTTCAGCCCGAACAGGCCCTCACCCTGCGATTCTGGCCACGATGCAGACTGCCAGCCGGGAAGAGGAGTTCCGCGAGTACGTGACGTCTCGCGGTCCCGCCCTCCTGCGCACCGCCCACCAGCTCACCGGGCACGCCTGCGACGCCGAGGATCTGCTGCAGAGCGCGCTGGCCAAGACGTACCTGGCGTGGGACCGCATCCAGGACCGCGGCTCGCTCGACGGCTACGTACGGCGGGCCATGGTCAACATCAACATCTCCCAGTGGCGGCGGCGGAAGCTGGAGGAGTACCCCTCCGACGAACTGCCGGAGACCTTCTCCGAGACCGAGGTCTGCGGCGAGGTCCACGTGCGACTCGAACAGGCGCTTGACCAGCTGCCCGCGCGGATGCGCGAGGCGATCGTGCTGCGGTACTACGAGGACATGAGCGAGCCGGACATCGCCAGAGTGCTCGGGATCAGCGTGGGGACGGTCAAGAGCACCGTCTCACGGGCGATGGCCAAGCTCAGGCTGGAGTTGTGCATTCCCGCTCAGCCGCCGCCCCAGCCGTAGCGCCGGGCCGTACGACATCGCGCATTTTGCGCAGGGCGGAGAGAAAGGTCGCGCGCTCGTCGTCGTCGAGAAGAGTGGTGTAGCAGTCATCGATGTCGGCGAGGTGCCGCGGCAGCACGTCGCTCAGCCGCTCACGCCCCGCGTCGGTCAGCACCGCGTAGGACGCCCGCCGATCGGTCGGGCACGCCATCCGCGCGACCAGGCTCTCACGCTCCAGCCGATCCACCACGCGGGTCACCCCACTCGTGGACAAACCGGTCTGTGCCGCCAGGTCGGTCATACGCAGGCGCTGCTCGGGTGACCGCGACAGCCTGATCAGCGTCTCGAAGTCGATCCAGGACAGCCCAGCCGCCTGGAAGACCGGGTTCATCCGTGCGGACAGGCCGGCATGGACCTCGGCGATCAGGCCCATGGCCGTAAGGCGGGGGTCGTCAAAGGGGCTCACGCTCATACTGTATCTGATGATAGTTGACGCGAGGAATATTCCTCGTGTAGACATTTGTTGCCGCAAGCATCTGCACTGCCCTGACCTTCAAGCCTGATTCAAGGAGACCCCGATGAGCACTCGTACCTGGGACGGCCTGGACATCCCCACCGCCGGCACCTACAAGCTCGACGCCGCCCACACCAACGTCGGCTTCACGGCCAAGCACATGATGGTCAGCAAGGTACGCGGCCAGTTCGCCGACTTCGACGGCTCGGTCACGATCGCGGAGAACCCGCTCGATTCCACGGCCGAGATCACCATCAAGACCGCCAGCATCACCACCGGCCAGCCCGACCGCGACGGCCACCTGCGCAGCGAGGACTTCCTCTCCGCCGAGAAGTTCCCCGAGCTCACCTTCCGGACCACGCGCGTGACCGGGCACTCCGGCGAGGAGTTCACCGTCGTCGGCGACCTGACGATCCGCGACGTGACCAAGGAGATCGAGCTCAAGGTCGAGTACAACGGCGCCGGCACCAACCCGTGGGGCCAGCAGGTGTGGGCCTTCAGCATCAGCGCCGAGTTCGACCGCGAGACCTTCGGCCTGACCTGGAACCAGGCGCTGGAGACGGGCGGCGTGCTGGTGGGCAAGAAGGTCAAGATCGAGATCGAGGGCGAGGCCAACCCGGCCTGAATCCATACGCCTTGCGACCCTGTCCACAGGTGTGGACAGGGTTATCCACAGGCGGTGGACAACATGCGTTGCGTAACCGCTTTGCTGCCTCGCCAGAAGGCCGGTACGCTGTCGGAAGCCACGTGGCTACCGGGAGGCTTCGCCTAGTCAGGTCTATGGCGCCGCACTGCTAATGCGGTTTGGGTTTACCGCCCATCCGGGGTTCAAATCCCCGAGCCTCCGCACGGCATGGTCTTGCCCCTCATGCGCGCTTCGCGCATGGGGGGCAAGGCTGTTTCTCCAGTCGAGCTGAAGCTCGACCCCTGAAGGACCTCCCTCCGGTCGGACGCCCTCCCGGCCCACCCGTTGCCCGGCCAAGTGGTTGAGCAGCTGGATCCCACCCTGGTCAAAGGTGCTCCGCGCGCTTCTTTCACCTCGCTTGCGCCCATCAGTCCTACGTGTGAGGGCACATCGAAAGCTGGCTCCCGATTGATGAACCTTGTGGCCTTGTCGCCAGAAGAGGCGGTCGGGGCCGTGGGTGAGCGATCGATCAGGGCTGTGACGAAAAGGCAGGCTTCGGGACCGGTGGGGCCGAGCCTGGGAGTGGCGGGAGAAGGGCGGCATGAAGGCTTCGATGTCCAGGGGCCATCACTCAAGGTCTTCCACGCCCAGCGTTCTCCTACCCAAGCACACGGACTGCCGAATCCTCGCCTATGGATCGAGGGCGGCGCTCCGTGCGGTCAGATCCCAATAGCTGACAGGCAGACCGTGTGCTGGTGCTTCCAGCAGTGGGAACAGGCCGGTGTCACCGAAGCCCTGCTGGTCGAGCTGTGAGTCAAGGCGCGCCGTCAGCGCGTGGGATCGACTCCCAGAACATCAAGAGCGCCGACACCGTCGGCCGTGACAGCCACCTGTCCGGGTCGCGTGGATGCGCCGGCAGCAGGCTCGCCTGCGCCCGCCACCGCGGGATCAAGCGTCCGCTATGCGGCCTTTCAGGATCTACGCGAAGATCAGGGCCGAAGCGACAAGATCAGAGCTTGCCCGTGAAGGTGGTGGTGTTGTTGCACAGGTTGCCGCCCAGAAAGCAGCGACGAGCCTTGATGACTACCGTGTCGGCGCCCTGCTTGGCGGCGACGGAGAAGGCGAAATCTCTGCTGCCCTTCTTCCGGCCCGCCTCCACCCGGCCGCCGGTGCCGCCGACCCTCTTGCCCGCCTTGGAGAAGCTGACCTCGACGACCGCCGTCCACAGATCCCACTTGGTGTCGTGCACAGTCCCCGAGGCGGCGGCGTAGCCGTCACCGCACACTTTCCACAGGTATTTGACATGACCGTGCTTGGTCTTGAGCGTTGCCCCGCCGCCGGAGCAGCCCCACGCGGCGGCTGTCGCCGGGGCGGGAGCCAGTACGGCGAGAGCGACGGCGGCGGCGGCGAGCGTCTTTAATCCGGAGGTCTTTCGCATGATCGGCAGCCTAGGAGAGCCGCTTGCAACCCACTGTCAGGCGCGCATCCGGGCCACGAGGCCGGTGTCGGAGGACCTGTCCAACGCCGACCGCACTACATCTGCTGCCGGTGCAGGTGGGGTTTACTGCCCATCCGGGGTTCAGATCCTCGGGCCTCCGCAGTGTAGAGGCCCACGGATGTGTCAAGGAGAGCTCAGCCAGGCAGGCAGTTGGCTGGCTGAGCTCGTTGTGTGGGAAGGCCGGTTCGGCAGAGGCGGTTGCCAGGGGTCACTCAGCGTCGGAGGATTGAGGCGGGGAGTGACGCTTATGTCGATGAAGGTGTCTGTCAGGGTTGTGGCGGTGTTCGTGGTGGCTGTCGCGGTTGGGTTTGCGGTGCATCGGGTGGTGTTGGCTCAGGCTGACTCCAGGTCTCCTGTCTCGCCGGCCGTACTGGAGAACGACGGGGATCCCGGGCAGGTTCTCGACTACTGGACGGACGAGCGCCAGCGCGACGCCACCGGAGGGTGAGTTAGCGGTCCTTGACCGTGTTGTAGACGTTGACCGCGGCGTCGCCCAGGTACGGGTCGCGCCACTCGTCGTTGTCGAAGAAGTGCCAGCTGTTGGCGCTGATGATGTAGCCCCAGCCGCGGGGGAACTGGAGATCGTAGAGCACGGGTCCGCCGCTGGCCCCGTGGAACATGTCGCAGTGGAAGCCCATGCGGCTGTCCGAGCCCGGCTTCCAGGTGGCGCCGGTGCAGTACCAGAGGCGCTGGCCGTCCATTTCGGGGCGGTCTTCCGGGGCGGCGTCCTCGGGGTAGCCGAAGGCGTAGACCTGGTAGTCGTGCCGGCCGCTGTTGAAGTGGTATCCCTGGGAGCCCGTGATGTCCTGGACGTTGCCCTGGGAGTTCGGGGCCAGGGCTATGGCGCCGATGTCGTAGGCCCAGTCGCCGTTCTCGGTCCAGCCTCGGGGTGAGGCCGCGGTGCGCCAGCCCCATGTGCCCAGGGAACTGCCGGCGTCGAAGTCGGGGCGGAACAGGAAGTTCGTGAACCAGCCCTGGGCGCCGCCGCCGCCTTCGCGGTGGACGCAGTGTCCGGCGGTCCAGATGGTGTTGCGGTTGTTGGCGTTGATCACGGAGGCGGAGCAGTATCGGTCCGCGCCCTGGTCGTTGGTGTAGAAGAGCTTGCCGATCGTGGTGGCCGGCATCACGCCGTGGCTGTTCCAGCGCTGCGCCTTGACGATGGCGGCGCGGACGTCGCGGGGGGCCGGGCCGGCGGCTCTGGCGGGGCGCGTGCCGGCGGAGGTGAGGGGCGGGAGGCTGGTTTTCGGTACCGAGGTGCTCCTGTTGCCCGCGCCCCGGTTCGCGGGCCGGGTCTCCTTCGCGCCCCTGATGCGGGCCGGGGTCCAGTAGGCGGAGAGTTGCGCCGCGGTCTGACCGGCTTGCTTGACGGCCGCCTGGTCCGGGTCGGCTCTGCTCGCGGTCGCGGCGGTGGCGTTCACTGTGCTCGTGGCGAGGCTCAGCACGCCGAGGATGACGAAGAAGCGCTTTCTTGCTGTACCGAAATTGTGGTTAGCCATCCGTAATATCCTTCTTGTCGGAATTTGTTGGCTGGGTTGCCACCACTCACAGTTCGCGTTTGCGCATCCGTCAAACCCTGCCTCGACCTCCCTGTATGCGCCTATGCATTTCCGAGATGCGCACATCAACAATCAATTGTTGAGATGGGCAGGTCAAGGCTGTCAAAGATGAAATCTTGGAGCGCGGGAATTGCGCTGAATATTCGGGCCATAGCGCCATTTATCCCTTTTAGAGAGGCGCCCTGGATCGCGAAGGGCACCAGGCCCTCTCGGGGCGAGAGATCGAGTCGGCCGCCCCGGAGCGCGTCCCCGACACCGTTGCGGCCCCGCCGGCTGAGGTGGACTGCCCGCTGTCCCCGTTCTCAGCCTTGCTTGAAATGCTGCGCACAGTGCTTGCTTTGCTGTGTATGCTCTGCACAGAGAGGAGATCCCTGATGGCACTTATCGAGGTATCGCAGGACACCAAGGACAAGGTGGCGTTCGCCGCCCGTATGGCAGGCACCACCGAGGGGGAGATCGTGCGGCGCTTGATCCTCGACCCCTCGGCGGGTGGGGAGGCCGTCTCCCCCCAGACGACGGGAGACGGCATCCCCATCTATGCCGACTACGCAGGACATCGAACCCGTGCTCAGTTCATTGCTCCGGCCCGGGTCGAGATCGTTGACGGGCCTCTGGCAGGGAAGTCCTACAAGTCCCCCACCGGGGCGGCTCGGGCCGTCGTCGGGCATTACCAGCCGGAGGTGAACGACAACCGCAACGGCTGGATGTTCTGGGCGATCGAGAACGGTGGCGGGCCTCGCGTCTGGCTCCAGACGATTCGTCCGGAGTAGGCACCAAGACGTGTTCTGCGGTAGCGCGCGCAGAATCCACACTTCATCCGCATCGATAGCGCCAGGTCCGTTTTGCCAGACGGGCTGAATCGGTCGATGGAGTCCCAGGATTTCCGATGCCCGCGGGTCTCTCGGCGCGAAGCCGGGACAGGGCGGACCGAGTCGCCCTGAGGGTGTCAGAAGCCGCCGGTGGTGCCGTCGTTGTAGAAGTCCGCGCCGCGGATCACGTCTCCCGTGTCGTTCTGGCCGCCGGTCGGGGAGGACGGGGTGTTGAGGTCCTGCCGGCGCGCCCTCCGGCGGCGGAATCGTCGCTTGGCGAGGATCTGGCGGATGCGGCGGCGTAACCATCTCATGGACCGCAAGGCTAGGGGCAATGTGTCCAGGCGCGGCCGCGTCCCCAGGAGCAGGTGTCGATCTTCTTGAGGTCGGATGACCGGTGGATGCTCGCGGTGTCGCCGTCGTTGTTCCATACGTACTGGCCGCGGTTCCAGTACACGGTGGAGGTGCCGTCGTCGCCGGTGCCGGTGCGGACCGTCACCGTCTTGCCGGGCTTGAGGACTAACGCCAGGAAGCGGTACTTGTAGCCGGTCTTGTCGCGCAGGATCCACTTCTCCATCTGGATCGGCTTGCGGGTGGTGTTCTTGAGGACGACGTACTCGGCGTTCAGGCTGGTGCTGGAGCGGGTGTCCTTGCCCGGACTGTCGTAGTACACCTTGATGATCTGTACGGCGGGTGCCGCGGCCTGGGCGGGCATGCCGATGAGGGCGGCGGCGGCCAGGGTGGCGGCGGCTGTCCGAAGGAGGAGGCGCATCGTCGGATCCTCTGCGTCCGAAGGGAACGGGAACGCTCCATGGGACGGGTGGTCCATGCCGGTGGTTGTCGGCCTGGCCGCATCCGGTCAGCAGGGGTCGGGTACGGAAGCGGGCTCCCCGACGGACGGAGCCCGCGCACCGAGAAGGCCCGGCCTACAGGTGGCGGGCGGCTATGTAGCCGAAGGTCATCGCCGGGCCCAGGGTTGAGCCGGCGCCGGCGTAGCTGCGGCCCATGACCGGGGAGGAGGCGTTGCCGGCGGCGTACAGGCCGGGGATGACGGTGCCGGCGGTGGTCAGGACGCGGGCGTGGACGTCCGTCTTCAGGCCGCCCTTGGTGCCCAGGTCGCCGGGGACGATTTTGAGGGCGTAGAAGGGCGGGAGCAGCAGGGGGGCCAGGCAGGAGTTGGGGATGACGGCGGGGTCGGTGAAGTAGTGGTCGTAGACGCTGTCTCCGCGGCGGAAGTCCAGGTCGCGGCCGGTCCAGGCGAAGCCGTTGAAGCGGGTCAGCGTCGAACTCAGGGCGGAGGCGGGGACGCCCATCTTGGCGGCCAGGCCGTTCCATGACCATGACTTCACAACCGCGCCCGCGCTGTACCAGGAGCCGGGGAAGTCCAGCGTCGGGGCGATGTCCTTGAACAGGTAGCGGTTGCGGTAGTTCTGGTCGATCACCAGCCACGCCGGGATCGCGTCCCGCTCGTACATGACGTGCACGACGTCGCTGTACGGCGCCGCCTCGTTGACGAACCGCCGCCCGGCCTGGTTGACGATCAGGCTGCCGGGCAGGGTGCGTTCGGCCAGGCAGAAGTACGGCTCGCCGGGCAGCGGGATGGACGGCCCCCACCAGGCGTCGTCCATGAACTCCACGGCGGCGCCCACCTGGAGGCCCGCCCGGTGACCGTCGCCGGTGTTGGCGGCGGCGCCGACGGTCCAGTCGGTGCCGATGGGCTGTTCCTGGTACTGGTCGCGCATGGCGTCGTTGTGCTCGAAGCCGCCGGAGGCCAGGATGACCGCGCGGCGGGCGCGTACCAGTGTCTGGGTCCCGTCGCGGGTGACGAGGACGCCGGCCACGCGGCCGTTCTCCACGCGCAGGTCGGTCAGGGGCGTGTTGAGCCAGACGGGGACCCCGGCCTGGGCCAGTCCGGCGCGTAGCGCGCCGGCCAGCGACTGTCCCATGGTCAGGGGCTCGATGCCGCGCGCTTTGGCGGCCAGCCACCGGGCCGCGCCCTCCAGGGCCACGGCGGCGCCGCGGGCGTTGACGAGGGCGAGGTTGAGCCACTTGTAGTCGGCGCTGAAGATGACCTCGCCGGCGGGGACGGGGATGTAGGCGGGGTTCAGGTTGGCCAGTTCGGCGCCGAGGAGGTTGCCGTCGAACAGGTCCGGCTCGATGGAGCGCCCGTTGGGCAGGCCGCCGGGGAGTTCGGGGTAGTAGTCGGAGTAGCCCTCCATCCAGCGGAACCGCAGCGGGCTGTTGCGCGTGACGAACGAGATCATCGCCGGCCCGTTGGCGAGGAACGCCGCCTGCTTGTCCGCCGGCACCCCGCTGGGCCCGACCACGGCTCCCAGGTACGCCGCGGCCTTGGCCGGAGTGTCCGGTACGCCCGCCGCCAGGATCGTCTCGTTGTTGGGAACCCAGATCCCCGCTCCCGACCTGGCCGCCGAGCCGCCGAACGTCGCGGCCTTCTCCACGACGAGCGTGCTCAGCCCTCGTTTGGCCGCGGTGAGCGCGGCCGTCATCCCCGCGGCCCCCGCTCCGACCACGACGACGTCGAACTCCTGTGTGGCGGCGGCGTCGGCGTGGGCGGCGCCGGCCCCCAGGATCAGCAGCCCGGCTCCGGCCGCGGTGCCGCGTAAGACGGTCCGGCGGGTGGGGTGGGGGTGTGCAGGCATGGCGGAACCCTTCGCAACGGAGTGAAGTACGGCCTCGCGCCAAGGGCCACAGCCACCCAAGCATGCGTTTGGTTCGATCACCTGTCAACCGTCAGCGGTACCGCCAGCCGGGCGGGAAGATGAGGGCCCGCATGCCGTGGCCCTCCAGCTTGCCGATCCATTCGTCGCCCGTCGGCAGGATGGTGCCGTCGCCGTCCAGCGCGCTCTTCACGGGCGTGTAGCCGAACCCGGAGCCGAACAACCGGGCGGCCAGCTCGCCGCCGCGCGTCGCCGGGCCGGGAAGGGCCAGCTTGGCGGCGTCGTAGCCCAGGATGTAGCCGGTGTTGGCCGTCACGATCTTGCCGAACTCGGTGGCCGACGGGTCCACGTCCCTGCCGTGGGCCACGTCCACGGAGGCGTCGGCGGCCATCGAGCCCGCGGCGTAGGCCGCGCCGTCCACCGCGGCGTAGTTCAGGGTGGTCAGGACGTACTTCGGGAAGGTCAGCTGCAGAATCCTGGCCACGTTGTGGAGGAAGACGGACTTCAGGACCTGGGCCAGCTTGACCAGGCGGGCGAGCTGGGCGGCGGCCATCGCCTGGGCCACGCCGTACAGGGCGGTGGTGAGGGGCTGGAAGGCGACCAGCCACAGCAACTGCATGATGGCCTTCTCCAGCTCCACGAACCGCTCGCGCACGTCCTCCACCATGCGCGCGTACGCCTCGCAGCCCACCGCGATCACCCGGCAGTCGTTGGCGAAGGCGTAGGGAAAGAACCTGAGGTTGGTCAGGTAGAGCTTCGAGAAGGCGTCCACGCCGTCGCCGGAGTTGTTGAGCCAGACCGTGGAGGCGGCGGCGTTCGCCCTGGTGGCGATGGCCCCGTCGCCGCGGTCCAGGTCGTCGGCCAGCTCGCGGAAGGCCTTGGCGGCCTTGCGCAGTTCGCCGGGCGGGATCTCCGGCGCGGTCACTCCCGCGTAGACGCGCAGCGCGACCATTGAGCCCGTGCCGCCGGCCATGAGGGCCAGCAGCAGCGCGTTCACGGCCATCGGTACACCGGGACGTCGGCGATGCGCAGGTCGTCGGCGATGCCCCAGTCGACGGTGGCGACGTTGCGGCGCATCATCAGCAGTCCCTCGGCGAGGTCGCGGTAGGCCTCGGCGAAGTCCTCGATCATCTCCGGCATCTCCCGCCGCTTGGGGCCGTACCAGGCGACGAACGCCTCGTCCGCCTCCTCACCCACGGGCCAGGCGCCCAGCCGTCCCAGGATGTCCTCGGCTTTCCGCACCGATCTGGCCAGGTCGTCGGCCAGGTCCGTGAAGGCGGGCGCGGCCTGCTTCGTGAGCTGGTCGTGCGCGATCGATGTGTCTCGCATGCCGGACATGCTGCGGGCCGGATGTTACGGCTACCGCCTCACGTACGTAACGATCACGTGTGCGGGCGTAGACACAGTTCGAAGACGGCGGTGATCCGGTCGACGTCGGCCGGGGTGGGCACCTCGGGGCCGAGCAGGCGCCGCATGGTCCCGATTCCCAGGAAGACCGCGATCGCCAGCCGCGCCCGCGCCTGCGCGTCCGGCCCTTCGAGCCCGGTGGTCAACGGGGCGATGATCGCGTTGCGGAGCCGTTCGCGGACGAGTTCCTGGATCTCGGGGTCACCGGCCGAGCGTTCCAGGGAGCGCAGGATCGGGCTCTCCGGGTCGGAGTACATGCGTTCCGCCGCGTACTCCCCCAGCCGTCTGGCCAGACCCTCCCGGTCGCCTTCGATGACCCGGGCGACTGTGGGCTCGCCGGCCAGCACCTCGCCGAACAGTCCGGCCTTGGAACCGAAGTAACGCCCCACCAGCGCGATGTTGGCGTCGGCCGCCGCCGCGATCATGCGGACGGTCACCTGCTCGTAGCCGTGCTCGGCGAACAGTGAGCGCGCGGCGCGCAGCAGGCGCTGCCGGGTGGCCTCGCGATCACGCGGCTTGGTCTCCGTGGCCGCCTCGGCGTTCATGCCCGAACTCTACCCGCGCGGAGGCCACTTGCCGCGCGGCTAGTAAACGGGCGTATACTCGCTTGGTATTCACATGTTAAAGGGGGTGGGGCGCTTGGTGGCCCAGGCCGAACGGCGGCAGTATTCGCATCGCGAGATCCTCGAGGTGATGGCCGGGCTCATGCTCGCGATGCTCACCTCGATGATCTCGACCTCCGTCGTGGGCACCGCCCTTCCGACGATCGTCGGCGAACTCGGCGGCCAGGACCAGTACTCGTGGGTGGCCTCGGCCACCATGCTCACGATGACGGTCTCGACCCCGCTCTGGGGCAAGCTGTCGGACCTGTTCGGCAGGAAGCTGCTCTTCCAGACGTCGCTGGCGTTGTTCGTCGCCGCGTCGCTGGCCGCCGGGCTCTCCCAGGACATGGGCCAGCTCATCGCGGCGCGAGCCGTACAGGGGCTCGGTGTGGGTGGCCTGTCGGCGCTGTCGCAGGTGATCCTCGGCGACATCGTCTCCCCGCGCGAGCGCGGGCGCTACTCCGGCTACATGGGCGCGGTCTTCGGGCTGTCCACGGTGGCGGGGCCGCTGCTCGGCGGCTTCATCGTCGACACCGACTGGCTCGGCTGGCGCTGGTGCTTCTACGTCGTGGTGCCGTTCGCCGCCGTCGCGTTCTTCGTGATCCAGAAGTTCCTGAAGATCGAGCACGTCCGGCGCGACACCACGGTGGACATCTGGGGCGCCTTCACGATCACCGCGAGCGCGAGCGCGCTCATGCTGCTGCTGACGCTGGGCGGCCAGGAGTTCGCGTGGAACTCCTTCTGGACCTACGCGCTGGCCGCGATCAGCCTGCTGATGCTGGCGCTGGCCGTACTGGCCGAGCAGAAGTCCCGTGACCCGATCCTGCCGCCGCGGCTCTTCCGCAACCCCACGTTCGTCCTCACCAGCCTCGCCTCACTGCTGGTCGGCATGGCGATGTTCGGGGCGATGATCTACCTGCCGCAGTACCTGCAGATCGTGAAGGGGCTCAGCCCGACCAACTCCGGGCTGATGACGCTGCCCATGGTGATCGCGCTGTTCCTGTCCGGCGTGATCTCCGGGAAGATCGTCACCAAGACCGGCAAGTGGAAGATCTTCCCGGTCTCCGGCCTGCTGATCGTGGCGATCGGGCTCTTCCTGCTGTCGCGGCTGCACGTCGACTCCGGCGAGTGGCTGATCGGCTTCGACGTGGCGGTGCTGGGCATCGGCCTGGGCCTGTCCATGCAGATGCTCATCCTCGCCGCGCAGAACGCCTCCGAGCCGCGCGACATGGCCTCGACGACCTCGGGCGTCTCGTTCTTCCGCTCGCTCGGCGGCGCGGTGGGCGTGGCCGCGTTCGGCGCGATCCTCACCAACCGCCTCAAGGACGAGATGGCGCACATGCTCCAGGCGGCCGGGATCAGCCTGCCCGCCGGAGGCACGCCGAAGCTGGGCAGCCCCGAGGCCATCCAGCACCTGGCCGAGCCCGTCAAGGGCATCGTGCTGGAGTCGTTCACGCGCGGGCTGGAGACCGTGTTCCTGGTCGGCGTTCCGATCGCGGTGCTCGGCTTCGTGGCCACGCTGTTCCTCAAGGAACTTCCGCTGCGCACCAACCAGCCCGCCGCCGCGCCCCAGACGCTCACCAAGGACGACATGGTCCTGGCCGGCCTGCTGCTCGAACTCATCGCCCAGCGCGTCGAGAACACCAACGGCCACCCCTCCGCCCTGCTGAGCGCCGTCGCCAGGATGGCGCCGCCGGACGGGCGCTCGGAACGCGAGCGCGCCAGATCCGTGGCCCACGACGTGCTCCGCCCGACCTCGCGGGCGCTCATCGCACAGGCGGCGCCACCCGAGAAAGAGAGAGTCACCCTATGATCCGCACGTTCGTGGGCGCGGTCACGGCCGCCCTGGCGCTGCTCGCCGGGCTGTGGCTGATGATCGCCCCGTTCGCCCTGGGCACCCAGCCCGAGGGCGCCGACTGGACAGCCGCCACCAACGCGGAGTTCTTCACCGGCCTCGGCGTGGCCGTGGTCGCGCTCGCCGGCGTGGGCGCGTTCATCGCCGCGATCTACGAGGAGCTCGTCGCGCGCGGTCTCGTGACGGTACGGCAGCGCCCCGCCGAACCCGAGCCCGCCCCCGCCGCCCCGGCCGGCGCGTCCTCCGCGGACCTGGCCACGATGCTGGCCCCGCTGGTCGAAGCGCTGCGCGAGGACATGAGAACCCGGCACAACGGCTCGCTGGTTGAGGAGAAGCGATGAAGGCGAAGCTGGGCGTGAGCGCCCTGGTGTTGTTGTTCCTCGGCGGCCTCTGGCTGGTCGCCGCCCCGTTCGTGGTCGGTTACCAGCCGCGCGGCGGCGCCTACACCGACGCGACCGTCAACGACCTGTGGCTCGGCGGGATCCTGGCCGGCCTGTCGTTCGCCGCGCTGGTGGCCTACGCGGCCGACGCCCTGCGCGAACTGGCCCGCCGCGGCCGCCACGTGGCCGAGAAGCGCTGACCAGGGACGTGCCGTGTATCCCCAAGGGGAGCCGCTGGCCGACCCAGGGTTCGAGATCGGCAAGGACGGCGCCGGCCTGATCGTGGTCGGCTACGACGGCTCGGGCCCGAGCCGCAACGCGCTCGCGTACGCGGCCGGGCTCGCCCGCCGGGACAACGCCGGACTGCTGGTGGCGTTCGTGGAGTCAATGAACAGCGCCACGCTCTGGTTCTTCGCCGGTGCGCCGATCGTCCCCGATCCGGCCGGCGACCTTGCCGAGGATCTGCGGGACGAGATGCGCGGCGTCGGCGTGCCCTGGCAGTTCATCGCCATGCGCGGCGACGCCACCCGCGCGCTGGAGTCGCTGGCCGACGCGAGCATGGCCGACGCGATCGTGGTCGGCCGCTCCCGCTCGGTCTGGCGCGGCTTCACCGGCTCCGTGTCGGTGGGACTCGCCCGGCGCTCCCGGCGCACCGTCCTCATCGTGCCCTAGCGGAAAGCACGTATCGTGGCTGGATGAAGCGTGTAACGGCCCTGGTCATGGTGCTTGCGGCGGCAGCGTGCGCCGGGCAGCAGAAACCGGTCGCCTCGGCCGCGCAGGCCCCGGCCCCGCCCACGACCGCACCGCCCACGGAACCCGCGGAGCCCACAGAGCCCACACAGGTCCCGAGCACACCCGCCGGGCCGCCGGAGTTCACCGCCAAGATCTCCAAGGTCTCCCGCGACCGGGTCCCGTACTCGTGGCGCCCCGGCTGCCCGGTGCCGCTCGGCGACCTGCGGCTGATCACGATGACCTACTGGGGCTTCGACGACAAGGCGCACACCGGCGAGCTGATCGTGCGGGAGACGGTCACCGACGACATCGTCACGGTCTTCCGGAAGTTGTACGCCCAGCGCTGGCCGATCAAGAAGATGGAGCTGGTCGACGCCTACAAGGGCGACGACTACGACTCGATCGACGCCGACAACACCTCGGCCTTCAACTGCCGTCCTGCCACCGGGTCCAGCAACTGGTCGAAGCACGCCTATGGCCAGGCAATCGACATCAATCCCCGCGAAAACCCGTACGTCACTGCGGACGGCGGCACAGCCCACCAAAATGCGAAGAAATTCACCGAGCGTCCCATGGAAGGTAAAGGCGTCATAAATCCCCGCGACAAGGTGGTGAAGGCTTTCGCCGCCGTCGGATGGGAGTGGGGCGGCTACTGGTCGGGCACGAAGGACTACCAGCATTTCAGCAAGGGCGGGGGCTGACAGACTATTCGCATGGCGGCGAAAGACGGTGACGGATGGGCCCAATGCGCGCGTGGACACCGGCATTGGGGGGTGCACGGGGCATCGGGGCTGCTGGCCGTACACCATGACGAACAGGGCACCCCGCACGTCCTCATGCAGAAACGCGCGTGGTGGAGCCATCACGGCGGGACGTGGGGCCTGCCCGGCGGCGCCCGCGACAGCCACGAGGACGCGATCGTCAGCGCCCTGCGCGAGGCCCACGAGGAGGCGGCGCTCGGCGCCGACGGCCTGCGGGTGCGCGGCGTCTACCTCGACGACCACGGCGGATGGACGTTCGAGACGGTGATCGCCGACGCGGGCACCCTGCTGGACGCGGCGCCCGCGAACTCCGAGAGCTCGGAACTCCTCTGGCTGCCCCTGCCGGAGATCGCCGCCAGGAAGCTGCACCCGGGCTTCGCCGAGACGTGGGACGAGGTCCAGGGCGTGCTCGTCCCCGAGACCGTCGTGCTGGACGTGGCCAACATCGTCGGCGCCCGCGCCGAGCACGGCTGGTGGAACGACCGCCTCGGCGCCGCCACCCGCCTGGTGCGCGACGTGGCCGCCCGCAGCGGCCTCACGCACCCGCTGCTCGCGCAGTGGTACCCGAGGATCGTGGCGGTCGTGGAGGGCGCCGCCAGGCAGGCGCCGCCCACCGGCCAGGTCGAGGTCGTCGCGGCCGCCGGCAGCGGCGACGACACCATCGTCGAGCTGGTACGGCAGGCCAGGCCGTGGGAACGCTACCGCGTGGTCACCGCCGACCGGGGACTCAAGGAAAGGGTGGCCGCCCTGGGCGCCGAGACGTCGGGACCCCGGTGGCTGCTCTCACAGCTGACCTCATAGCCGGGCGACTCCCCGCTCCTCCTCCCGTACGGCGGAGGCCACCAGCTCACCGATGCGCGGGTAGGACTCCCCGGCCCGCGCCGCACTCACCACATCCGCCCAAATTTCCCCCGAAGCGCGATAAATCCGGGAAGCGTCGTCCTCCCCCGCCTCGGCCAGGAACTCCGCGAACAGCGGCCGCGACGCCGCCGGAGCCGTGTACTCCACGTCCAGGCACACCGCCAGCCGCTCCAGCGCGACCCCGGCATCGGTGAACCGGCGCGTCCACCCCTGCTTGGTCGAGGTGTCGCCAAGTTGCTCGGCCAGCTTGCGCATGCCCGACAGCCCGAAGTTGACGTCGAAGTTGTTGCCCAGCACCGGCCCGGTCAGCCTGGCCGCGGTCTCCTTGATCGCCCCGGCGACGTCCGGCCGCCCACCCGCGGTCCCGGTGATCTCGACGAGCTGGTGGCGTTCCTTCTTGGCCGCCGACCAGGCGCCGAGGAACGCCTCCAGGGACAGGTCGCCGTCGCCGAGCCGTACCCGATCTCCGTCGAGGTCGAGCACGTCCACGTCGATGGGTTCGGGGAAAGGAAAGTCTGGCCGCCAGGGCAGCCTGTGCCGGTCCACCCGGCAGACCACCCGGTGCCCGGCGCCGAGCGCGGCCCGCAGGTTCCGCTCCGCCACCTTGGCCGAGCCGGTGTGACGGATCTCGTGCGGCACCCCCGCCCGATCCAGGGCCCGCGCGAGCATCGGCTCCGGGTGCGCCTGGGCGATGACCGACAGGTGCGGCGGCTCACCGGCGTACTCGAAGACGAAGTACATGAAGCCGATCCCGCCGCCCAGGCCGAACCACATGGCCTCGGACAGTTCCTCGCCGAGCACGCGGCGCAGCAGCGCCGACTCGTGGTGGGTCATGGTGCCCTCACCGGGTAGAAGACGGCCCTGAGGCCGGTGACGTCGAGAACGCGCTGCAGGATGCCGTGCACGCCGCTCAGCCGCATGGTCCCGCCGAGCGCGGTCAGGCGCCGGTGGTGCTCGACCAGCACCCACAGCCCGCTGGAGTCGCAGAAGTCGAGCAGCGCCGCGTCGAGCACGAGCGTGTGGCAGCCGTCCTCGGACAGCTCCACGAGCCGCTGCTTCAGCCGGGGAGCCGACAGCTTGTCGAGATCCCCCTCAAGACGCACGAGGGCGTCCCTACCGGCGCGTTCGACCTCGACCCTGAGATCCACCCACCGAACTTACCGCGAGCGTCAGGAGCGGAACAGCCGCTAAGGTGGTGTGCGCACTGGAGGGTTCGCATAGTGGACGAGTGCAGCCGCCTTGAAAGCGGCCAGGCCAGCGATGGTCTCGTGGGTTCGAATCCCACACCCTCCGCTCACTCGTGTCCGGCGAAGCCGTCCCCCACGCTGGCGGCGAGCTGGAGATAGGACTCCCTGGTCGCCTCCTGCAGCCGGTCCAGGTCGATCTCCGCGCCCTCCTCCAGATGCGGGTCGTACGGCACGCGGACCACCGCCCGGCACCGCGCCGCGAAGTGGGCCTCCAGCTTCTTGATGTCCACGGCCGACTTCGAGCGCGGCCGTACGCTGCAGAGCACCACGGTGGCGTCCCTGACCAGGTCGCCGTAGTGGTGCGCCTCCAGCCAGTCGAGCGTCGCCGACGCGGCCCTGGCACCGTCCACGGAGGGAGAGCTGACCAGCACGATCTGGTCGGCCAGGCCCAGGACGCCGCCCATGGCCGAGTGGAGCAGGCCGGTGCCGCAGTCGGTGATGCAGATCGAGTAGAAGTTCTCCAGCACCTGCGCGGCGGCCTGGTAGTCGGCGCCGCTGAACGCCTCGGAGACCGACGGGTCGCGGTCGGAGGCGAGCACCTCCAGCCGGGAGGGCGCCTGCGAGGTGAAGGCCCTGATGTCGACGTATCGCTTGACCTGGTCGCGCTCGTTCAGCAGGTCCCGCACGGTCGCAGAGGTCTCCAGCTCCAGCTTGTCCGACAGCGTGCCGCGGTCGGGGTTGGCGTCCACGGCGATCACCCGGTCACCGCGCACCTGCGCCAGCGTCGCGCCCAGCCCGACCGTGGTCGTGGTCTTGCCGACCCCGCCCTTCAGGCTCAGTACGGCGACGCGGTGGTGACCGGTGGCCACCGGCGTGCGGGCCCGGTTGAGCAGCTCGCGGCGGCGGCGCACCTCGGCCGGCTCGCCGGGCTTGATCCAGCCGCCGGAGGCCTTGTACACCAGCCTGCGCCAGCCCTTGGACGGCGCGTTGCGGCGCCCGCGCAGCAGCGACTCGGGGTCGAGGCTGTCGGCGGTGGGACGTCCGGTGACCGGCGGGCGCGGCGGCGAGGTGAACACCGGCACGGGCGCGGCACGGCGCCGCGCCGCGGGCCGCTCGGCGGCGGGCCGCTCAGCAGGCTCGGGACGGACGGCGGGCTCGGGATGAACGGCAGGCTCTGCGCGGGCGGCCGACTCGGTGCGGGCGGCGGGCTCGGTCCTGGCGGGGCGCTCCGCGGACTCGGAACGAGCGGGCTCGGGGCGCTCGAAGCCCCGGTCCGCGGGCTGTGGCCGCTCGGTGAAGGACCGCTCGTTGAAGGGCTGCCGCGGCTCCGGGGCGGGGCGGTCGGCGGCGGGCCGATCGGCGGGCTGGCCGAACGGGTCGTTACGCGGCGACCAGTCCGGCTTGAACGCCTCGAAGCGCTTCTGCAGCCGCTCTTCTTCCTCGGCGTCCTCAAGGATCTCCGGCGCGTCCGGCTCGGGCAGGTCCACGGCGGCGCGGGAACGTTCGAGGTCGAGGGGAAGGTCCTGCGTGAAGGGACTGTCGAAGTCCTTTCCGAAGCCGCCCTTCGGCTCGTCGAACGCGGGCTTGGGCAGGTCGAAGGCGGGCCTGGACCACTCCGACGGCTTCGGCCACGGGTTGTCCGGCTGGGTGTCGGCCTCGGTGTACTCCGCCTTGGGCGGCGTCTCCTCCTCCGCCGGGGCGGGAGCAGGGGAGAGAAGCGTGTAGCTGTCGGTGTCGTCCGGCCTCGGCAGCGGCTTCAGCGGCGCCAGGAAGCTCTCGGCCTCGTCGTCGCCCGGCCCGGCCGGCTCCTTGCCCGGCGCGGACTCCTCACCCAGCCACTCGGCGGCCTCGCTCTCGGTGGCGGGCAGCTCCTCCGCGGCGGCGGAGCCGTACACGGAGTCGACGGCGGCACGGAACAGCGGCGGGGTCGGCGTCTCCTGCGCGGACGGCACCGACAGCCATGGGTCCTTCGGGTACGGCGAAGCCGCGGCCTCGGCGGTGGCGCTCACAGCCACCGGCGCCTCTTCCGTCTCCTTGATGGCGTCGAGCCAGGCCAGCTGCTCTTCGAGAGATTCTTCGCGATCGTGCCTTGCCACCGTGTTCCCCCTCGGGTGGGTCTAAAGGGGCAGCAAATACATTGCAGGTTAACGTCAAGCGTCGCGCCGGACGGCGGCAACCCTCAACTTCTTTGCCCGGCACCCGCGCTCCGGGGCTCGGCCGAGCGCCACACGCCTATCTTGGTCAGCATGCGAGCGATTGTGATCTCCAAGATCGGCGCGCCTGAGGTTCTGGAGTGGCGCGAGGTGCCGGATCTCCGCCCCGGGCGGGGAGAAGTGCTCATCGACGTGGCCGCCTCGGCGCTGAACAGGGCGGACGTCCTCCAGCGGCTCGGCTTCTACAACCCGCCTCCCGGCGACTCGGAGTATCCGGGCCTGGAGTGCTCGGGGGTCGTGGCCGAGGTCGGCGCGGACGTGGAGCACTTCCAGGTCGGCGACCGAGTCTGCGCGCTGCTGGGCGGCGGCGGATATGCCGAACAGGTGACAGTGCCGTGGCAGCAGGTGATGCCGGTGCCGGAGAACGTCTCCCTGACCGAAGCGGCGGCGCTGCCCGAAGTGGTCTGCACGGTGTGGTCGAACGTGTTCATGACCGCGCGGCTGCGGCGTTCGGACACCCTGCTGGTGCACGGCGGGGCCAGCGGCGTGGGGACGATGGCGATCCAGCTGGCGAAGGCGTTCGGCTCGCGGGTGATCGCGACCGCGGGGACCGCGGAGAAGCTGGAGCGGCTCAGGGAGCTGGGCGCCGACGAAGTGATCAACTACCGGGAGGACGACTTCGCCGAGAAGGCGGAGGCCGACGTGATTCTGGACATCATGGGCGCAAAGTATCTATCCCGAAATATCAAAGCTTTGCGGACGGGTGGGCGGCTCGTGATCATCGGTCTGCAGGGCGGCACCTCGGCCGAGCTCGATCTGCGGATGCTGCTCAACAAGCGCGCGGCCGTACACGGAACCACGCTGCGCTCGCGGCCCGCCGACGAGAAGGGCGTCATCGTGCGCGGGGTCGTCGACAACGTGTGGCCGCTGGTCAGCGCGGGTGCGGTGCGACCGGTGATCTACGCGGAGGTGCCACTCGCCGAGGCCGCGCGGGCGCACGAAATGCTCGATTCCGGGGAACACGTCGGCAAGATCCTGCTAGTACGGTGAGACGTATGAATGCTGAGGAGAACAACACCCCCCACATCGTGGTGGTCGGGCCTGACTTCCAGGGGCAGCAGGGCGACGGCGGCGAGGAAGAGCGCTCGGTGGCGGGCCTGGTCGAGCAGCCCGCGAAGGTGATGCGCATCGGCAGCATGATCCGCCAGCTTCTCGAAGAGGTCCGCGCGGCTCCTCTCGACGAGGCCAGCCGCAAGCGGTTGAAGGAGATCCACGAGTCCTCCATAAAGGAGCTTGAGGACGGCCTCGCCCCCGAGCTGGTCAACGAGCTGGAGCGGTTGTCGCTGCCGTTCACCGAGGACAACGGCGCCCCGCCCAGCGAGGCCGAGCTGCGGATCGCCCACGCCCAGCTGGTCGGCTGGCTGGAGGGGCTCTTCCACGGCATCCAGACGACGCTGTTCGCCCAGCAGATGGCGGCCAGGGCCCAGTTGGAGCAGATGCGCAGGGCGCTGCCCGGAGTGCCGCAGGAGGGCCAGCAGCAGCCCGGCGGCTCCGGCCCCTACCTGTAGAGCTCTTCGAGCACGCGGGCGACGCCGTCCTCGTCGTTGGCCTCGGTCGTCTGACCGACCACGGCCAGCACGTCGCGATGCGCGTTGGCCACCGCGTACGACCTGCCCGCCCACGCGAGCATGGGCAGGTCGTTCGGCATGTCACCGAACGCCACGGCGTCCTCGGGGCCGATGCCGTGCCGCCCGGCCAGCGCCGCGAGCGCGGTGGCCTTCGTGATGCCGTGCGCGCTCATCTCGACCAGCGCGCTGCGGCTGGAGTGGGTGGCGGTCACCAGGTGCCCCACGAGCTCGTGCACGGCGCCGTGGAGCCGGTCCGGGTCCATCTCCGGGTGCAGGGCGAGCAGCTTGGCGCACGGCCGCGAGGTGAGGATCCCCGGCGCGACGCCGCCGCCGCGTCCCGCCCTTCGGTCCAGGCCACCGAGCCGGAAATCTGACTCGTGCGCAAAACCACCTTCGTACTCGACCGAAAATGCCAGTCCGGGGATGTTCGCTCTTAGCTGATCCACGACCTCCACGAGGACGTCGGCCTGGATCAGGTGAGATTCAAGAATCTGTTCGGTGTGGAGATCGTAGACAAGCGCCCCGTTCGCGCAGATCGCCACCCCGCGGTGCCCGACGACCTCGGCCACCTCCCTCATCCACCGAGGCGGGCGGCCGGTGACGAGTACCAGCACAGCCCCGGATTCCTCTACCCTGGCGAAGGCAGCAGCCGTTCGGGAAGAGACCGTTCCATCGGAGCGCAGGGCGGTTCCGTCGAGGTCGGTGGCCACAAGGCGAGGGGTGTTCATAACGGGTTCCAGTTTGCCCGGTGATGCCGTCCAACAGAAATCTTCCTAGCGAGGGGAACACCAAGGCGGTGGAATGGTGTTAGATGTGATGGCGTTGTATTAGCTGATCCCGTAGTGAAAACCAGCATGACTTTGTCTGAGCCACCCCGGGTTGCTGCTGTACGACACACCGGGACCCATGAGGTGTGGGTCCCATAGATTCACATCCTGAGGGAGAGCTTTTATGGCTCAGGGAACCGTCAAGTGGTTCAACGCTGAAAAGGGCTTCGGCTTCATCGCTCCGGACGGCGGTGCACCGGACGTGTTCGTGCACTTCTCCGAGATCCAGGGCAACGGCTACCGCAGCCTCGAAGACGGCCAGCGGGTCGAGTTCGAGATCACGCAGGGACAGAAGGGGCCGCAGGCCTCTGCCGTCCGCGCCATCTGATCTGAAGTAAGCGAGGTAGGGCGGGGTTCGCTTCCAGCGGACCTCGCCCTTTCCGCTGTCCAGGCTCCGGGTCACCGGTAGACCAGCCCCGACAGCCGCCAGGCCAGCGCCCGGCGGAAGGGGGGCAGGGCGGCCAGCAGCCGCAGCACCACGTTCCTGACCGGCCGCAGCGCCCGGCTCATCGTCGCCAGGCGGGTCAGCCGGCCAGCGAAGGCCACGACCTCCCGGGCCACCGGGCGGCGGGCCGCCGCGTAGGCGTCCAGGGGCGCCTCGTCCCCGGTCTTGAGCGTCTCCGCCAGGGCCTCACCGAGCGCCACGGCGTCCTGGACGCCGGTGTTCATCCCCTGACCGCCCGCCGGGCTGTGCACGTGCGCGGCGTCGCCCGCCAGCACGACCCTGCCGCTTCTGTACGCGTCCGCGACCCTGTGGTGGACCCTGAAGCGCGAACCCCACACGACCTCGCTCACCACGACCTTCTGGCGCCGCGGGCCACGCTCGTCCAGCAGGCGCTGCACATAGGCCACGTCGGGCTCGTGGGGCGCCTCGTCGACCGTGGCCACGATCCTGAACGTCCCGTCGGGCAGCGGGGCCACCACGACGAGCCCGGCCGGCGAGAAGTACAGCACGACCTCCTCGCTGGGCACGCCGCCGCTGAGCCGTACGTCCGCCAGCGAGAACGACTCCGGGTAGGAGGCGCCGCTGAACCCGATGCCGGCCTGCTCCCGCACCGTGCTGTGCATGCCGTCCGCGCCGGCCACGTAGCGGGCGCGCACGCTGCTCCCGTCGGCGAAGACCGCCGTCGCGCCCGCGCCGTCCTGGGTGAGCCCGGTCAGCGTGTACGGCCGCGCCACCCGCCCGCCCAGCTCGACC
This sequence comes from Nonomuraea sp. NPDC050540, assembly GCF_044457485.1. Taxonomy (NCBI): domain Bacteria; kingdom Bacillati; phylum Actinomycetota; class Actinomycetes; order Streptosporangiales; family Streptosporangiaceae; genus Nonomuraea; species Nonomuraea sp. NPDC050540. Next base: position 159,842 of record NZ_JBITHA010000004.1, on the reverse strand, counting down.
AGCCGGTCCAGCAGGATCCGCTCGGTCTCCGCCTGGGAGATCATCAGCGTGTACGGGTAGTCCGTCGGCAGGTTCCCGAACGGAACCGGCACCAGCACGCGGTCCCCGTCCCTGATCGTGAAGCGCTTGGCGTGGATGCCCCGCTCGACCATGGGCCCGGTGACGCCGAGCGGCTCGAGCTGCTCCAGGGTGCGAGCGTGCACGACGGCGGCGCGGGAGGTGTTGTCGCCCTCGGCCTGGTTGTCCACGACGGTGACGTCGAGGCCCTGGAGCCTGAGCGAGATCGCCAGGGTGAGTCCGGTGGGGCCGGCGCCGATGACCAGAACGTCGGTGGCGGTGGGAAGCATCTTCGTTCTCCTTTTGGTCAACGCTTGTTGGCATCAGTCTGCGCCTGGCGTGCTGGCAATGTCAACACTTGTTGGCCTACAATCGTTGACATGAGAAGGAGCTCCGCGGACACCAAGGCCGTCATCCTGGCCGCGGCCAGGGAACGCTTCGCCGCAGACGGCTACGAGAAGGCCACGATCCGGTCTATCGCCGGTGACGCCGGGATCGATCCGGCGATGGTGATGCGCTACTTCGGCAACAAGGAGAAGTTGTTCGCCGCCGCCGCACACATCGACCTGAAATTTCCGGACTTCTCGGCACTGCCGCGGGACCAGATCGGCGCCGGGCTCGTCGGCCACTTCCTCGGGCTGTGGGAGCACAACGAGGCTCTGCAGGTGCTCCTGCGCACCGGCGTCACCAACGAGGCGGCCGCCGAGCGCATGCGTGAGATCTTCGCCACTCAGCTGGCCCCCGTCATCGTCACCCTGACCGGCCCGGACGAGGCCCCTGTGCGCGCCAGCCTGGCCGCCTCCCAGATCCTGGGGCTGGCGCTCGCCCGATACATCCTGAAATTTCCGCCCATCGTGGCGATGTCCCGCGACGACCTCATCCACTGGGTGGCCCCCACCATCCAGCGCTACCTCTGCGACTGACCCGACCACGCTCCCCCGCCCGGCGGCACGCCGCCATGAACGCCCCCGTGCGCCGTGTCCACCCGATCGGTGTCGAGAGGCCCTGCAGCCTCACCCTGGGGCGCCCAGGGATCACCAACCGGCCGACGGTCCAGAGGCCGTGGGCAGAACCGCGGCGAGGCGGGATGGGCGCTGCTGGAGCGGGATGGGGCGTTACGAGGGGATCACGAGTGTGACTCGAAGCGCGTTCCGGCCGAACGACCGCAAATCCGGAACCGTCGATGAGTGCATGAGGTACGCGTGGCTGTGCCATCCCGTGACGCTCGTCGCGGCGTCGCTGTTGCTCGTCAACGACCACCTGCTCAAGCAGGCCTGGCCCGGGTTCGTCACCGGCAAGCTGAGCGACGTCGCCGGACTGGTCGTCGCCGCTCCCCTTCTTTCCCTTCTCCTGCTGCGTAAGGCCGACCTGGCCGCCACCCTGCTCACCGGGGCGCTGTTCACCCTCGTGAAAACCACCGAGACGGGCGCGGAGGCCGCCTCCCTTGCCTGGACCTTCGTCGCGGGCCCTTCGCACGTCCTGGCCGATCCCAGCGACCTCCTGGCGCTTCCCGCGCTCGGGCTGGCGTGGTGGGTCAGGAAGCACGAGGCGCCCCGGAGGTGGCTGGCGGTGGTGGGGGTGCCACTGGCCGTACTGGCCGTGGCCGCCACGGGCCCGGCGGGAAGCCCGCCCGCCGCGGACACGGTGCGGGTCGACGGCGGGCGGATCACGGTGACGAGCACCTGGGGGTCCGGCAACGTCTCCACGGACGGCGGGCGCACCTGGAGGCTCGCCCCCGACCGCGATCAGGACGCGCAGGGGCAGAAGTCGATGTGCGTGCCGCGGGAGCCGCGGCGCTGCTACTGGGTACGCGGCGACGGCGTCAGGGTCATGCAGTCGGACGACGCCAGCGTGACCTGGCAGCCGTCCTGGGAGATCTCCCCCGGTCGGCTCGAAATACTCGAACGGATCTATGGCGAGCGGGTGTCCTCGGTGTCGCTGGCGGTCCAGGCGACGGCGCGGGGTCATGTGGTCGTCGTGGCGAACGGGCGGGACGGCGTGGCCGTACGGGATAAGAGCGGGCGGTGGACGCGGCTGGGGTACGACCCGTCGGGGCAGCTGACCGCGGAGGCCGCCACGGCGATGGACGGCGGTCAGGAGGTCCACGGCGAGCTTGCCGTCGCGCTGCTGGCCGGGGTGTGGGCGATCGTGGCCGGGCTCATGATCGCGGCCAGGGGCAGGCGCAGGATCGCCACCCACTGGATCGCGCCCGCCCTGGCGACCGGGAGCGTGCTGCCGTACGTGCTGCTCGATCCGGTGGCGAGCGGCGTCTCCGCCATGCTGTGGCTGGCCGCCAGCGCGCTCCTGCTCGCCGCGGTCGTGCTCGCGATCGTGGAGTCGGTCCTCGCGAAGATCCCCTCCACCGCCCTCTGGCAGGCACTGGGCACGGGGGTGCTGGTCGCGCTGGGCATCGCGGCGCCGTTCCGCGGCTGGGCGTTCGGGTGGCCCGACTCCTACGACGTGGCGCTCGCCATGGCCGCGTTCTTCTCCGTCGCCATCGGCGCCCTCGGGCTGACGTTGGTACGGCGCACCGCCCGCACCCACCTCGCCCAACCCTGAGGCGGGCCCGGTGATGCGGCCATCGCGGCGGAGCGCGGTCGCGCGTCCGCCGCGATCGCTTACTTGGCCGGCTCCAGCACGTCCAGCCCCAGGAAGGGGCGGAGCGCCTTGGGGACCACCACGGAGCCGTCGGCCTGCTGGTGGTTCTCCAGGATGGCCACGATCCAGCGGGTCGTGGCCAGCGTGCCGTTGAGCGTCGCCACGTGCTGCGGCTTGCCGTCCTTGTCACGGAAGCGGACCGCCAGGCGGCGCGACTGGAACTCCGTGCAGTTGGAGGTCGAGGTCAGCTCGCGGTAGCGGCCCTGGGACGGGATCCAGGCCTCGCAGTCGAACTTGCGCGCCGCCGACATGCCGAGGTCTCCTGCCGCGGTGTCGATGATGCGGTACGGCACCTCGATCTTGGCCAGCATCTCCTTCTCCCAGGCCAGCAGGCGCTGGTGCTCGGCGGCGGCGTCCTCCGGGCGGACATAGGTGAACATCTCCACCTTGTCGAACTGGTGGACGCGGATGATGCCCCGGGTGTCCTTGCCGTAGGAGCCCGCCTCGCGCCGGAAGCACGACGACCAGCCCGCATAGCGCAGCGGCAGCTCGGCGCCGTCGAGGATCTCGTTGGCGTGGTAGCCGGCGAGCGCGACCTCCGAGGTGCCGACGAGGTAGAGGTCGTCGTCGGGCAGGCGGTAGATCTCCTTGTCGTGGGCGACGTGGAAACCGGTGCCCGCCATCGTCTCCGGACGCACCAGGACCGGGGTGATCATCGCGGTGAACCCGGCCTCGATCGCGTGCTGCATGCCCATGTTGAGCAGGGCCAGCTGCAGGCGGGCGCCGACGCCCTTCAGGAAGAAGAACCGCGAACCCGACACCTTGGCGCCGCGCTCCATGTCGATGGCGTCGAGCGCCTCGCCGAGCTCCAGGTGGTCCTTGGGCTCGAAGTCGAACGCGCGCGGCTCGCCGATCGTCTCCAGCACGACGAAGTCGTCCTCGCCACCGTGGGGAGCCGCCTCCTCCACGATGTTGGGCACCGCGTGGGCCATCTCGTCGAGCTCGGCACCCAGCTGCTCGGCTTCGACCTCGGCGGCCTTGACCTGCGCGGCGAGCTCCTTGGCCCGCTGCAGCAGCGCCTGCTTCTCCTCGCCCTGCGCCTTGGAGACGGACTTGCCCATGGACTTCTGCTCGGCGCGCATGGTCTCGAACGAGGTCAGCGCGGATCGCCGACGCTCGTCGAGGGCCAGCAGCTTGTCGACGATCGAGTCGTCCTCACCCCGTGCGCGCTGCGACGCTCGCAGCCGCTCAGGGTCCTCCCGAAGTGTCCGCAGGTCAATCACAGGCCAAGCGTACTCGCTCCTCCGCTGACGGCAGGACCGATTAAAACCACCGCCCCGGCGACCTCACCACCACCACCACCCCGGCTCACGTGGGCCGTGGCGGTGGGCAGCCCGTCCGACGTGAGAGGCGACCCCCACGATCGGCGGTCACCCACGTCGGCGGGTGGCGGTGGTGCGGCTTGCCGTAACGGATGAAAGGCCCGTGACGGGATAAGGGCCCGTGACGGAAAGGAGAACTACGGCCTGCCCTGGCGGATGTGGGTGAGCCAGCTACCGGCCTCGGTGAAGGCGGCGTCGGTGGTGGCGGGCTTGATCTGGGTGGTGACGCCGTCCGCGCGCGGGTAGCTGCCCAGGAAGCGGACCTCGCCGCAGATCCGGTGCAGGCCCGAGATGGCCTCGCCGACCCGCGCGTCGGCCACGTGTCCCTCGAAGTCGAAGTGGAAGAAGTAGCGGCCGATGCCGTCGCCGGTGGGCCGCGACTCGATCCGGGTCAGGTTGACCCCGCGCACCGAGAACTCGGTCAGCATCTCCAGCAGCGCGCCCGGGTGGTCGTCGGCCAGGAAGACCACGAGCGTGGTGCGGTCGGAGCCGGTGGGCTCCGGCAGCGCGCCGGGCCGGGCGACGCGGACGAACCTGGTCACCGTGTCGGTCCGGTCGCCGATGTTGGCGGCGATCTCGACCAGGCCGTAGTGCTCGCCGGCGATGCGGGCGGCGATCGCGGCGTCGTACGGCGAGCCGGGCAGCGACACCTCCTGGGCCGCGGCGGCCGTGGAAGGGGCGGAGACCACGACGGCGTCGGGCAGTTCGCGGTTGATGTAGCCGCGGCACTGCGTGATGGCGGCCGGGTGGGTGTAGACGCGCTTGATGTGCACCAGCTCGGTGTCGGGCCGGGCCAGCAGGGAGAACCGCACGGGCAGCAGCAGCTCGGCGGTGATCAGCAGCGGCTCGCCCCACGCGAACTCGTCGAGGGTGGTGGTGATGCCCCCCTCCAGCGAGTTCTCCAGCGGGACGACCGCGCCGTCGGCCTCACCGGACCGTACGGCGTTGAGCGCGGCACCGACGGTGGCGCAGGGCATGCGGTCGGCGTCGGGCTCCATGAGCCGCAGGGCTTCCTCGGTGAAGGTGCCCTCGGGTCCGAGATAGGCGATTCTGGGCATGACACCAGAGTAACCAGCTCAGCGGCGTGCCATCTGTGGTTCTATCTCCGGGCCGAGTCCGAGTCTGGCCGCGCGCACCGCCTCCTCCTCTTCCGGGGCCAGCGGCGTCTGACCCTTTCCGCCCACGACCGGCCGCACGTACGTGCGTGTCTCCGAGCGGCCGTTGATCGAGGTGAGGACGATGCCGTCGCCCAGGCCGTTGATCATCGCGATCGAGAACGACAGCCTCCCCGTCATCTCCTCAAGGGCGTCGTAGCGGTAGACCGCGACGTCGCGAATGGCCTTGAGGTCGCCGCCCATGGTGCTGACGGTGGACTGCCTGGCCAGCATCTGCTGGCAGTCCTGCACGGCCAGCCTGGCCTGCTTGAGGGCGACGTAGCCGATGACGACGCCGCTGACGCCCGCGAGGACGCCGATCATGACCCATACGGTAACGAGCACACCACACAGGGTAATCAGTCAGCCAAGATCCCGCGGCGTTTGGGCAACCAGGCCGCCAGGAGCCAGACGAGGGCGATCGCGCCCAGCCCGTACCCGTTCTGCACGATCTTGCCCAGGACCGGGCTGACGACAGGGATTTCCAGCGCCTTGAGCGAGACGCCCCACCAGGGGACCGGGACGACGTAGTACAGCCAGACCCCGGCGGCCACCCACAGCCTGACCCGGTCGCGCCCGTCGCCGACGATCGCGCCCAGCACGACGACGACCCAGGCCAGGTGGTGGATCCAGGCGACCGGCGACAGCAGCACCGCCATCAGGCCGGTGAGGGCGACCGCGGTGACCATGTCCTTCGCCTGGTACGCCCGGTAGGCCCCGCGGAAGCCGTACCAGCCGATGAAGGCGATGACCGCCACCCAGATCGCGGACGTCAGCAGGTCGGGCAGGTACAGCCGGATGAGCATGCCGCGCACGGACTGGTTGGTGGTGGCGGCGTTGGAGCCCAGGCGTTCGGGGTCGAGCAGCGCGGAGAACCAGAACGCGGCCGCGTCCTGCGGGATGACGGCGAAGGGCAGCACCGTGAGCAGCGCGGCGACGAAGCAGGCCATCCAGAACGTACGCCACTGCCGGGTGACCAGCAGGTAGATCAGGAAGACGCCGGGCGTGAGCTTGACCGCGGTGGCCAGGCCGATGAGGAAGCCGCGCGGCCACTTCGGCCGGACCGCCAGCAGGTCGGCCACGCACAACGCGACCAGCAGGATGTCCACCTGCCCGAAGCGCACCTGGTCGCGGATGGGCATCAGGTACGTGCAGCAGACCATGGCCAGCGCGAACAGCAGCGGCTTCTTGTCGGCCCGCGCCTGCTTGAAGGAGAACCAGACCGTGACGGCGAGGGCGGCGAAGACGCCGATCGTCCACACCCACTGGGCGGTGGTCCACGACATCATCGCCAGCGGTACCGCCAGCAACGCCGCCACCGGCGGGTAGGTGAACGGCAGCAGTTGCGGCGCGGGCGTGAAGAACTCGTAGACCGGCCGCCCCTCCCGGATCATCTCGCCACCGGTGCGGTAGACGTCGAGGTCGACCAGCCGCTGGTCGTCGGGGTTGGTCAGCCAGTACTCGACCAGCGGCCACGCCGCCAGCGCGACGGCCGCCGCCGCCAGCAACCACGTCCACCACTGCCGCTTGCCACCTGTCACGGTCTGGCACGTTACCGTGGCTCCAGTCGATCGAGGACGCACACTGCGGGGGTTGCGCTCATGGCACGTCGGTTCCTGGCGGCTCTGGTGCTGGGCGCCGTCCTGGCGGGCGTCCTCGGCGCCGGTACGGCTTCCGCCGCCCCCCGAGGCCGGGTCGTGCTGCTGGGAGTGCCCGGTCTGGAATGGGGCGATCTCCACCCGTCACGCACCCCCAACCTGTGGAAACTGGTGGCCGAGGGCGGCTCGGCCTCGATGTCGACCCGTGCCGTGCCACCGCCGGACCGGGGCGTCACCTGTCCGGTCGCCGGCTGGCTGACGGTCTCGGCCGGGCAGCGCTCCGGCACCGCGGGCAGGGGCTGCGCCCCGGTGCCCAGGCCGGAGCCGGACGGCGCGGGCGCCCGGGTCCCCGGGTGGGAGTCGCTGGCCGCCTACCAGTCCGGCACCGGGTACAACGCGGTGCTCGGGACGCTGGGCCAGCTCGTGGCCGACTCGGGCGGCGCCGTGGGGGCCGTGGGTCCGGGTGCGGCGCTGGCCGCCGCCGACAAGAGCGGCCGGATCTCGAAATATGCGGACAACGTGGAGGGGCTGGGTGATCTGACCGGCTACGCCCTGGTCGTCTTCGAGGCCGACGCGCTCGCCGCCGCCTGGGCCCGCATGCCCCAGGACGAGGCCGGGGTGCCCGCGGGGCTCCCCGCCGAGCAGCGCGCGGCCGCCGCGGCCGAGGCCGACAAGAGGGTCGGCGCGCTGATGGCCCGGGTTCCCGAGGGGAGCACGGTCCTGGTGGGCGGCATCTCCGACACCTCATCCGCTGCCCATCTCCACGTGTCCATGGCGGCCGGGCCTTCTCCCGGCGGCCCGCCGTACCGTCGTGGCTTCCTCACCGCGGCCTCGACGCGGCAGGACGCGCTCGTTACCATCACCGACCTGACCGCCACCGCGATCGGCGCGCTGGGGCTCGAGTCGCCCCGCGCGGTCGTCGGGCGGGCCTGGAGCGACGGCGGTGACGCCCCCGCGACCACCGAGGAGACCGTCACCCAGCTGGCCGACGCCGATCTGGCCAGCCAGGTGCTGCGTGAGGTGCGTGGGCCGTTCTTCGCCGTGTTCGTCGTGGTGCAGTTGCTCTTCTACCTGTTCGCTGCCCTCGCCCTGCGCCGTCGTCGCGCCCAGCCCGCCTCGCCGCGGGACGGCGAGGCCGCGGCGTCGCGGCTGCTCGTGGTCGTTCAGGTGGTGTCGGTGCTGGCCGGTTCCATCGCGGTGGCGACGTTCCTGGCCCAGCTCGTGCCCTGGTGGAGCCTGCCCGCGCCGATGGCGGCGCTGATCGTCACGATCGTGGCGGCGGCCGGGCTGATCACCGGGCTGGCCTTCGCGGGGCCGTGGCGGGCGGCGGTGCCGGGGCCGCTCGCGGTGGTGGCGGGCGTGACGTCGCTCGCCCTGCTCATCGACGTGATGACCGGCTCCAAGCTGCAGGTCAACGCGGTCAGCGGCTACGAGCCGGTCACCGGCGGCCGCTTCTACGGGTTCAGCAACATCGCCTTCGCGATCCAGTCCACCGGCACGATCCTGGCGCTGGCGGGTGTCGCCTGGCTCCTCAGGGCGCGTACCTGGCTGGCTTTGGGGGTGTGCGCGGCGTATGGGATGTTCGCGGTGTTCGCGGATGGCTGGCCGGCGTGGGGGGCGGACTTCGGCGGCGTGCCGGCGTTCGTGATCGGGCTGGCGGTCTTCCTGATCCTGCTGTCGGGTCGCCGGGTCTCGGTGGGCAAGCTGCTGGTCGTGGGGCTCGCGGGGGCGTTGCTGATCGGTTCGATCATGGTCTTCGACTTCATGCGGCCGGCGGCGCAGCGTACCCATCTGGGGAACTTCGTCCAGCAGATCCTGGACGGGCAGGCCTGGACGGTGGTCGGCAGGAAGTTCGGCGCGATGATCGGCGTGACCGTCGGCAACTGGTCGCTGACGCTGCTGTCGCTGGTGGCGCTGGCCTTCCTGTTCCTGGTGCTGAACCGGCCCTCTCGATGGGGCGCCTCCGCGCTCGGCCAGGCCTACAAGCTGGCGCCGCCGTTGCGTGCGGGCTTGTTCGGCGCGCTGACCTGCGCTTTCGTCGGCTTCTTGATCAACGACTCGGGCATCGCGATCCCGGCCATGGCGCTCACCGTGGCGGTGCCGCTGGCCGTGGCCGCGTCCGTGCGCGCGCTGCAGCTGTCCACGCCCATCCCGCCAGAGCCAGCGTCAGAGCCAGCAGCGCCCACGGCGCCACCTGCTGCCTGACGACGGTCCGCAGCCACTCCAGGTCGGCGGGCTGCATCTCTACCCGGGCAGGCAGGTACGCCAGCGACAGGATCACCAGGTGCCCCGCCAGGAACCGGTCCACCAGCGAGGCCCCCGCCATCGCCACCATCGCGAAGGCCAGCCCGTCGTACCAGGGCAGGATGTACGGCGTGGCGAACACGTAGGCCACCGACAGCACCGCCGCCACGGCCGGGGCGTCCCTGCCGGGCAGCGCCCGGAACAGCGCCCACGCCACCAGCGCCAGCACGAGCAGCGACGCCACCTGGATCTCGCCCCGGTACGCGCTGCCCTCCCCCACCACGGCCTGCAACATCCCCTGGAACGTCTTCCAGTAGGAGGCGTGCGAGATCGCCTTGCTGGTCCTGGTCACCGGTTCGAGCGCGGCGAGCCCGGCCAGCGCGTACCCGGCCACCACGACGGCCACCGCAACCCCCGCCATCACGGCCAGCCGTCCGGGCCGCCGCCGCAGCTCCCATGCGGGGCCGAGCGCCACGATCCCGGCGTTGAGCTTGACCGCCACCCCGAGGCCCAGGAGCAGTCCCGAGCTCGCGGGCCTCGACCTGGCCAGCAGGGCGGCGACCATGCAGGCGATGGCCAGCGTGTCCACGTGCATGCCGGCGACGAGCTGGTAGAGCAGCAGCGGGTTGGCCGTCCACAACAGCGCGGCCCGCAAGCGGCGGGCGGGGTCGTCGCGGGTGAAGCGGTCGAGCAGCAGCCCGGTGGCGATGAACGCGGCGGCGTTGACGAGCGCGAGCACCAGGACGGTCAGCCACAGCGAGCCGCCGCCCACCCAGCCGGCCAGCGCCTGGACGACGGTCGCGACCGGCCCGTAGACGCTGGCCTCCTCACGCCACGGCTCCTCGACGGCCCCGGCGATCGGGTCGCCGGGAAGGTCGGCCGCGCCGTGGGTGTAGGGGTCGACGCCGAGCGCCACCATGCGGCCGTAGGCGGCGTAGTTGAGGTGGTCGGCCGAACCCGAGGGCGGGAGGAAGGCCAGCACGGCGGCGGCCGTACATCCGAGGACGACCAGGAGCCTGGGGGGCAGGCGCGAGCCGTACGCGAGCCCGCCGAGCAGGCCGAGACCGCCCAGCACGATCGCCGCGGCGGCCAGCCCGATCACGAGGTGGGGGCCTGGATCCAGGCCGAGCGAGGGCCCGCCCAGATCGGGGACGACCGCCGACGGCCCGAGCAGCCCGATGACGATCGTGAGCAGGACGCTCGCCGCGGTGCACAAGGACGCGCTCAAGGCCCTGCTCTCGGAAGTCACCCGCAGATTCCAGCACACCTGACGAAAGTCGGGGGACACCGCTGCCGATCGGGCGGTCCGCCGGGGGTGGTGGGATTTCTACGGTTTCCTCATGCGAACTCCGATGGTGATCACCGCCCTGACCGGCGCTTTCCTTCTTTCCGCGATGGGTACGGCGACCGCCGACGACACCCTCGGCATCGACTCCTATGTCCGCGACTACGTCGAGCGGACCGGCCTGCCCGGGGCCATGGTCGCCGTCACCAAGGGCGACAAGGTCGTCCTCACCGCCGGCTACGGCCACACCGCCGACGGCGACGCGATCACGAAGGACACCCCGATGCCGCTGGCCTCGGTCTCCAAGTCGTTCACCGCCCTGGCGGTCACCAAGCTGGCCGAGGAGGGCAAGGTGAAGCTCGACGCCCCGGTCAGGCAGTACCTGCCGGAGTTCACGATGGCCGACCCGCGCGCGGCGAAGATCACCGTCAGGCAGCTGCTCAACCAGACCTCCGGCATGTCCGACCACAGCTTCCCCGAGCTCACGCTCGACGCCCCCGCGACGCTGAAGGACGCGGTGGCCATGCTGCGCACCGCCGGGTTGAGCGCGGAGCCGGGCGCCAGGATGTACTACCACAATCCCAACTACTCGCTCCTGGGCCGCCTGGTCGAGGTCGTCGCGCGGCGGCCCTTCGCCGAGCACATGGCCGCCGGCGTCTTCCGCCCACTCGGCATGAACGCCACGAAGACGGTCGACTCCAGCCTCGAACTGCCCGGCGCAGCCAAGGGCTACGTCCGCGCCTACGGCCGGACAGTGCCGCGCTCGCACCCCGAATGGTTCGTCAACGGCGGCTACGGCGTGGTCTCCACCGCCGGCGACATGGCCAGGTGGCTCATCGCCCAGAACGGCGACCGGCCCGCGATCAAGGCCACCCACCAGGGCTCCGGCGTCGGCGAGAGCACGTACGCCATGGGCTGGTACACCGGCCGCACCCCCGGCGGCGCGCCCATGCTCAAGCACACCGGCTGGCTGCTCACCCACAACGCCGCGAAGGTCCTCCTGCCCGGCAGCGGGTACGGCATCGCCGTGGTCACCAACACCGGCATGATGTCGGGCGACGACGCCGCGATCATCGCCGACGGCCTGATCGACCTCGCGGAAGGCCGCCCCGACCAGCGGCTCACCCCCTTCACCAGCTCCGCCGACCCGATCCTGGCCGGAATGACCCTGCTCACGCTGGCCCTGGGCGCGCTGGGCGTCTACCGCGCCCGCACCTGGGCTCGCCGCCGCTCCGGGCGTGCGACCTGGCGTCTGGTGGTACGGCTGGCGCCGTACGCGCTGCCGGTGGCGCTGTTCGCCGGGCTGACCGAGCTCTTCGGCCTGCTGATGAACCGCTCCGGCACCCTCGCCCAGATCTCCTACGTCTGGCCCGCCCTGTTCGTCTGGACGGCCACGGCCGCGCTGACCGCCCTGGCCGTGACCGGAACCCGGATCTTCCACACGGTCCGCGCCCGCCGCCGGACGGTGACGTTCACCGGCTAGTCGCGGGGAATGGCCTCGATGCGGGCCATGTGCTCCTCCCCCCAGTCCCCGAGCGGGATGAGCGCGGCGAGGAGGGAGGAGCCGAACGCGGTCAGCGAGTACTCGACCTTGGGCGGGATCTGGTGATAGTCCTCACGGAGCACCAGGCCCGCCTTCTCCATTTCCCGCAGCTGCAGGGTGAGGATGCGCTCGCTGATCCCGGGCACCTCCCGCCTGACCTCGCCGAACCTGCGCGGGCCGTCGTACAGGCCCCACAGGATCAGCACCTTCCACTTGCCGCCCATCACGTCCATGGCGGCGTCGAGACCGCAGGTGTAGCGCGCCTTCTTCACGAACAAAATAGTAGGTACTTGATGAAATGTTCGCTAGCCCGGAGCATGGCGAGCATGAGAACACCAGTAACGATCATCGGCCTGGGCGCCATCGGCAGCGCTCTGGCCAAGGCATATGTCGCCGCAGGGCACCCGACGACCGTATGGAACCGCTCTGCCGGCAGGCCGACGCCCGAAGGGGCGGTGCGGGCGGCGAGCGTCGAGGAGGCCGTGGCGGCGAGCGAGCTGGTCATCGCGATCCTGACCACCTTCGACGCCGCCCGGGAAGCGCTGGAACCGGCGGCGGGCCAACTGTCCGGGCGTACCTTGGTCACCCTGAACACCGGAACCCCGGCGGGCGCGCGCGAGACCGCGGCGTGGGCGGCGGGGCACGGCGTGGACTTCCTGGCGGGCGCGATCAAGAACGTGCCCTCGGCGGTCGGGTTGCCGGACACCTTGCTGTACTACAGCGGCGACCGGGCGGTCTTCGACCGCTACGCGCCGACGTTGCGGGTCATGGGCGGCGACACCGTGCACCTGGGTGAGGAGCCGGATCTGACCGGATTGTACGAGCTGGCCGTGGGCGGCACGCTGCTGCCGACCATCGTCGCCTTCCTCCAGGGCGCGGCGCTGGTCACCGCGCGCGGGCTGGAGGCGAGCTCACTGGTGCGCTACGAGACGAAGTGGCTGGAGATGATCATCCAGCTGCTGCCGTCCCTGGCCGAGGCCGTGGACAAGGGCGACTACGCCAACCCGGAGTCGGCGCTCGGCCTCTTCCACGAGGGCATCTCGCATGACCACGAGATCGGCAGGGAGGGCAACCTGGACGTCGCCTGGCACGAGCCCATGCACGACCTGCTCAGGCGGGCCGTGGCGGAAGGACGCGCCGACCAGAGCATCGCCTCTCTGGTCGAGCTCCTCCGCAAGCAGCCGTAACGGACCGTCCTGGCGGCCCAAACCGCCGAGACGCGTCCGCAACACCCTCAATTGAGGGCCGGAACCGCGTTAACGGGCGGGCCGCTTGCCGAGCGCGCTGCGCACCGCCGGCTCCCTGACCGCCAGGGCCAGCGCCACGTCCCGCAACTGCTTCGCGCGGTGCACCTGGGCGCGCCAGTCGTTGCCCGTGGCCCGGTGAGCCATCTCGACCTCGACCTCGGCCACCCGGTAGCCCTTGCGCACCAGGTCGATCGTCAGCCCGGTCTCCACGCCGAAGCCGTGGGCCAGCGGCCTGGCCGCCTCGAACGCCGCCCTGGTCAGGCAGCGCTGGCCGTTGAGCGGCTGCGTCGCCTCGAACCCGCCGGTGGCCCGCCGGATGCCGTCGCGGGACAGGCGGACGACCATGCCGTGGCCGCCCAGCCGTACCCGGGTGGCGAAGACCGCGATCGACATGTCCGCCTTGCCCGCGCGTACCGGCTCGATCAGGGCGGCCGCCGTACGCGCGGACTCGCCCAGATCGGCGTCCAGGAACAGCAGGTGCCGCGGCGTGTCGCCGTCGAGCAGACGGACCGCTTCCGAGCCCGTCTCCATGGCGGCGGCCTTGCCGCGGTTGCGGCTGTGGCGCACCACCCTGGCGCCCGCCGCCCGCGCCACCCGGCCGGTCTGGTCGAGCGAGCCGTCGTCGACGACCACGACGAGATCGACCCCGGGCAGTTCCAGGGCCGCCCGTACGGTCGCGCCGATGCGGTCGGCCTCGTTCTTGGCCGGGATGACGACCGCCGTGTCCGGCGTCATGACCCCTCGGAGATCAGAAACTCCTCGGGCACCTCATCGTGCACGGTGAACACCGAATCGAGTCCCGTGACCTGAAGGATCTTGCGCACCGCGGGGCGCGGGGCGGCCACGTCGAGCTCACCCCCCTGCTCCTTCATGCGTTTGAGTGCTGACAGCAGCACGTTCATCCCCGTGGAGTCGCAGAACTCCACCAGGGACATGTCGATGACCACGCGATTGGGCCCGTCCTGCAGGAGGCGAGTGAACTCCTGCTGCAGGCGGGGCGCCGTATAGAGGTCGATTTCACCGGCGATCGCAACTAGTGCATGGCCGGCATGTGATCGAGTCGAGACCTTGAGCTCCACATGGGCAGGCTAGCGGGGTGGAGGCGTCTGGTCACGTTCTCACGCCGATAGTGGAACGCCAGGTTTTTGTCCCGCGTTTGGGCTCCATGAAAACGGAGAGTACGCGAAGCTTGACACTGTGACACCGGCAAGTGCCGGAAAGGGGGGTTGCACGGGCCCTCCTGGTCAATACCATCGCATCACGGAAGCCAGGGGCCCGAGCGTACACATGACCACAGAGCATTCCGAAGATCCCCAGCGCCAGCGCCTGCGCGAACAGCTGGAGGCCATCCACATCCGCACCGAGAAGGCCACCTCGTGGCACGACGAAGCAGGGCGCCTGCGGGGGCTGCTCAACAACGACGGGTACGTCCCCGTCCGCACCAGGCTGGCCGGCGAGGACCTCGACTTCCTCGGCGACGCCAGGGACACCCTGCTGACCTTCGCCGAGCTCGGCCTGCGCCTGCTCGACCTGCACCAGCCTCGTGACGCCGGGGGGATCACGAGCGACACGGCCCATCCGATCCTGCGGTGCCGGAGCTGCATGTGGCGCTGGCCCTGCCCCACGTTTCGGGCAATGTCCGAATCTTTCGGGACGCCTCGCGTGCCTTCACCCGCCTAGGGGCACGGTCCTCGCGGGTGGCGCGCCTCGCGCTCGGGCTCCCCTCAGTGGGGGGCCAAGCCCCCCACGACCTCCGGCCGGGGGTCGGCCGGGGACCTGCCGACCCAGGTTCTTGGCAGCTGCGGGGCGCTCTGGAGATCGGAAGGCCGTCTCCCGGGACGCCGAGCCGTTGCGGTTGAGGGCGACCGGTGCACGCGACCGCTAGTGATCCTGGGGGAAGGGCACGCGGGCCTGGCCGCAGAGGTAGGTGCGGTCGGCCAGGAGTTCGGGGGTGACGCGGATGCCGGTGAGGCGTTCGGCCAGGGCGAAGGAGGCGGCGATGAGCGGGAAGGTGAAGTCGGTGTCCTCCACCGAGGCGTCGTCGCGCAGGTCGTAACCGATCTCCACCATGTCGTCGAGCAGGGCGTCCGGGGTGCTGCCGCGCCGGTCGTTGGCGTACAGCGGGTCGAAGTCGAGGCGGACGTCGCCGTCCTCGGCCCAGAAGAACCGGTAGCGCCCGTTCCCGCCCTCGTAGTGGGAGACGACTCGGGTGCCGATCGACACCGGGATCATCGCCTCCGCGGTGATGCCGAGGTGGCCGTTGCTCTCGTAGGCGAGCGTCCAGTTCTCGCCGGGAACGGCCGCGGCGCCGATGAAGAGAGACTCACCGGCGCTTCGGAGGTCGTAGCTGACGTCGTGGAAGTCCGCGTCCAGGCGCATGGGCCGGGGGCGGGTCTCCGCGTGCACCCGTGCCATGAACTCCTCGGGCGTGAGCCCGCGTACGAGTGTCAGGCAGTAGGGGTCGTCGAGGGTGCCACTGTCGGCCCAGGCGTAGTCGGTCGTGGTCGGCATGGCTGCGGTCATCTGAAGATCTTAGAAACGGTTCGGCCGTGCGCGGTGCAGGATCGCGCCATAGTCTGCCGAGGTGGACCTCTTCTCACGTTCTTGGACGGCATTGCGTACGGCGGTAGCCGAACTCCCCGACGAGGACTTCGCGAAGCCGTCGGGGTGTTCCGGCTGGCTGGTAAGGGATCTGGCCTGCCACCTCGTCATCGACGCCCAGGATGTTCTGATCACCCTCGTGACCCCGGCCGAGACGGAACCGACCCGCGACGCGGTGACCTACTGGGAGGTCACCGGCACGCCTCCGACCGGCGACGAGCCGCTCGACGCGCTGACCGTGCGGCTGGCGGCCGCCTATGGGGAGCCGTGGATGCTCAAGTTCCACCTTGACGACGTCGGCTCGGCTGCCGGACGCGCCGCCGTACTGGCTGATCCTGGGGCTTGGGTCGGCACCAAGGACATCGTGCTGACGGCGGGCGACTACCTGTCCGCGTACGTCATCGAGTGGACGCTGCATCATCTCGACCTGATCGCGTACCTGCCGGGCGTGGCCGGGCCGCCCGCGGAGGGGCTGGCCCGGTCTCGCGAGATGCTGGAGAAGATCGCCGGGGCCGCGTTCCCGGAGTCGTTCTCCGACGAGGACGCGCTGCTGGTCGGCACCGGACGGCGTGCCCCCACCGAAGCGGAACGGGCGGAGCTGGGCGATCTGGCGTCGAAGCTCCCGTTCGTCCTCGGTTGAGCGTCAGTTCCAGTTGTCGATCTTGACGTCGTGCGGATCCGGGGCGCCTGTTCCCGTTTCGACCAGAGACTTTAGGCTCATCAGGGAAACCGCCCACTTGGTGCTGCAGTGGTGCATGAACTCCACCGGCTCCGCCCAGCCCTCATGCCTGAACAGGATGATGGTCTGGTCGTCGGCCCGATCGAGGTCCCAGACCACGTGCGTGCCGATCCACTCCTTGGGCCCCTCGACGACCTCCCACAGCACGCGCTTGTCCGGCTGCAGTTCGAGAACCTTCATGTCGAACCCGCCCGCCCCGAACCGGAACGCGATCACGCCGTCGCCCCCGTCCTTTGTGTCGGTCGTCCACCAGCCGGCGAGTCCGCCGATGGTGGTCAGGGCCGCGTAGACCTCGGAGGCCGGTGCCTTGATGCCCACTCGATGAAGGATGTCCACCATGTCGTGCTCCTCTCACTGTTCGTCTCTGTTGCGCTGAATCGCCTCGGCGATCCGCTTGATGCGCTGCAGCCGCGCGTCCCACGCCGCGCCCACCGCGGACAACTGGGCGACCGCGCGCGCGAGTTGCGCCTCGTCCACCTGGTACCGCCTCTCCCGCCCGTACGGCGCCGCGTGCACCAGGCCGACGCGATCGAGCACACCGAGATGTTTGGCGATGGCCTGCCGGGTCACGGGCAGCCGCTCGCTGAGGCTGGTGGCGGTGCCGTTGCCGTCGGCCAGAAGCAGGTCGAGGATCCGCCGTCGGGTCGGATCGCCGACCGCTGACCACAGATCGTCGTCGACGGCGGCACTCACGGAGCCGACACCAGCCGCCCGATGTACTCCCCGAGCCGGGGCACGAAGGTGTCCCAGCCGGTGACGTGATCGCTGTAGACCTCCTCCAGCTTGGCCGCCTCCCAGCCCATCTCCCGGAACCCGCTCTCGGTGAGCCGGATCCGCGTACCGTCGCCGGACGGGGTGAGCTCGAAGGTGACCAGCAGCGAGCCGGCGGAGTCGTCGACCTTGCCGCCGGGATGGCACCAGCGGAACGAGAACAGCCGCGGCGGTTCGGCGCTGACCACGGTGAACGGAACGACATTCACCCGATCACCCCAGACCAGTTCGCCTATGGCGCCGGGGGTGGATCGTTCGATGGAGGCGTCGTCGCTCCACCACTGCGAGATGTGCTCCGGGCGGCTGACGACCTCGTAGACCACCTCGGGCGAGGCCTCGACGTGGATCTCCCGCTCGATGCTCCCGTACTCCATGGCTCTTCTCCACTTCGCTACATGCAACGTTTGGTTGCACATCACGCTAGCGCGAGATCCACCCACGCGCAACCATCAGTTGCGCTTCTGGAGGCCATGTTGAAATAGAACTGAAATGTAACCGGATCCCGAGTAAATGTAACTAAGACCTGGTTACATTTGCTTGTGAGTCAGCATCTGCAGGATCTGGTGGCGAGACTCCGCGCTTCCAGAGGCGACTATGACGATGTTGAGGTCAAGTCGGCAGCGGGAGGACTCCCGCAGTCGCTCACCTCTACGCTGAGCGCGCTCGCGAACCATCCAGGCGGCGGCACGATCATCCTTGGCCTCGATGAGGCCACTGGCTTCAGGCCGGTGCGCCTTTCAGATCCGCAGGCTCTCAAACAGGGTCTCGCACACAAGGCGCGCTCCTTCTCTCCTCCTGTCCAGCTCACGATCAGCGACGCGGAGGTGGATGGGGCACCGGTCATCGTTGCCAGGGTGCACGAATGTGATCCGTCCGCCAAGCCGTGTCGGGTCACGGCCTCGGGCACGGCATACCTGCGGGGGTATGACGGGGACTTTCCCTTGTCGGATCTGGAAGAGCAGGCGTTTCTGGCCGCTCGGAAGCCACCGCTCTTCGACCGGCGGGTCGTGGCGGGCGCCACCCGTGAAGACCTGGACGGTGACCTGGTCGCGGCGTTCCTCCGTTCGGTTCGCGAACGGGATTCTCATGGCCTGGGCCGCTTCACCGATGATGCTGAACTGCTCCGCCGTGCCGGAGTGACGGCCCCCGACGGCACCCCGACCGTGGCAGGGCTGCTGGCTCTGGGTGCGCACCCGCAGGAATGGTTTCCGCGCTTCGTCATCCAGGCCTCCGCGGAACCGCTGCCCAGCGATCCCGAAGAATCGCGGGCCCGGAACCAGATGACGATCACCGGTGCCATTCCCCGGATGCTCGAAGAGGCTCTGGCCTGGGCCCGCCGAACCTTCGACACGAGCGTCGTTTCAGCGCCGGATGGGACTGTGCGCGATCAGCCGTCCTATCCCTACATAGCCTTTCGCGAGATCATCGCGAACGCTCTGCTCCATCGTGACCTCGATCACTGGTCGGCGGGCATGGCGGTGGAGGTTCGGCTGCGCAGCGATCGGTTGATCGTCTCCAATCCAGGCGGGTTGTACGGCATCACGGTCGAGCGGCTCGGCCGTGACGCGGTGACCTCCGCGCGCAACGCACGACTCGTCGCGATCTGCCAGCACGCCCGCACGCCTGACGCCGGCGCGCGAGTCGTCGAGGCATTGGCGTCGGGCATACCGATCGTGGCCGGCGCCCTGGCGGACGCAGGGCTCCCGCCCGCGCGTTACCTCGACGCCGCCATCAGGTTCACGGTCGTCCTGCAACAGCCGACAGCCCCTGTCGCTCGCCCGGGAAATCGCCTGAACGACACAGAGCTACGCGTATACGACGCCTTGGCGGCAGGCCCACACAGTGTCGCCGACCTCAAGCAGGAGCTGAAGCTTTCCGCGGCCAACATCCGAAAGGCGCTACGCGAGCTGCGATCGAGAGGGCTCGTCGAGCAACTGGGCGGAAGGGGTCAACCAACCGTCTACCAGAACGTCGCGGAGTAGGGCGACCTCGAAACGATCATCCGCATGATTGGGAAGCCATATGACCCCTTCGTGATGATCGCCGGTCGGGTCTGTGGTCTCCGGCGCCGTGCCCGGCCGGCCGAGGGGGTCCGGGGGCGGGGCCCCGGCAGGGGGTCGTGGGGGGCTTGGCCCCCCGCTGAGAGGAGCCCGAGCGCGGAGCGCGCCACCCGGCGAGGACCTCGCCGTCAGGTGGGCGCCAGAGGCAGGCGGATTTCGAAGCGGCAGCCGGCCCCCTCGTTCACCACGTCGATCATCCCGTCGTGTGCCTCCACGATGCCCTGGGCGATGGCCAGCCCCAGGCCCGCCCCGCCATCCGAAGAAGGCGTGCGGGCGGACTCGCCGCGGAAGGCCACGTCGAAGACCCGGGCGAGGTCCGCCGCCGGGATTCCGCCGCACGCGTCGGAGACGGCCAGGTAGGCGCTGCCGTCCGACACGCCGGAGGTGAGCGTCACGGTCCCGTCCGAGGGCGTGTGGCGGATGGCGTTGACGACCAGGTTGGCCAGTGCCCGTCCCAGCGCCCCCGCGTCGGCCTCCACCGGCGCCGGGGCGGCGTCCGCTGCCAGCCGTACCCCTTTGGCCGCCGCCACGGCCTCGACTCCGGCCAGCGTGTCGGCCACGAGGTCGGCCAGCCCGATCCGGCCACGGCTCAGCCGCAGCGCCCCGGCATGGATCCTGGACAGCTCGAACAGGTCGTCCACCATCACCGACAGCCGTTCGACCTCGTGCCGGATCCGGGTGACGTAGCGCAGGTCGGTGACGACGCCGTCCTCGAGCGCCTCGGCCATCGCGCGCATGCCGGCGAGCGGGGTACGCAGGTCGTGGCTGACCCAGGCGACGAGTTCGCGCCGCGCGCCTTCCAGGGCCTGCTCGCGCGCGTACGCCTCCTCCAGCGTGTTGGCGATCGTCTGCAGCTCCGACGGCAGGCCCTGCGGGGCGACGAACGGCGCCGAGCGCACGGCCTCGACCAGCCGCCTGCTCTCCCGCACGACCCGCCGGGCCACCACGTACGCCACGCCGAGCCCGACCAGCGCCCCCACGCCCACGACCGCGAGCACCACGTCCCTGGCCCGGCCTTCGATGACCATGTCGACGGTGATCGCGGCCACGCCCGCCAGCGTCGCCGCGACGGCCGCGACCACGACGACCGCCAGCATGGCGCCGATCGAGCGGGCGCGCCGCCAGCGCAGCACGCCGATGCCGGCCGCGGCCACCAGCAGGCCGAGCGCGGCGGCGACGATGATGGACAGGGCGGTCATGGCAACGGTTCGTACCGGTATCCCACGCCCCAGACGGTGACGATGCGCTGGGGCGCCGTCGGGTCAGGTTCGATCTTCTCGCGCAGCCGCCGTACGTGCACGGTCACCGTGGAGGAGTCGCCGAACGACCAGCCCCACACCTGGTCGAGCAGCTGGGCGCGGCTGAAGGCCTGCCTCGGGTTACGCATGAGGTAGGCGAGCAGGTCGAACTCGCGGGCGGTCAGCATGATCTCGGCGTCGCCGAGCCGTACCTCATGGGCGCCGACGTCCACCGCGAGGTCGGCGTCGCGCAGGACGCCGGTCCCCGCGGTGCCCGTCGCGCCACGGGCGCGGCGCAGCACGGAGCGCACGCGCAGGGCCAGCTCGCGCGGGCTGAACGGTTTGGTCACGTAGTCGTCGGCGCCGGTCTCCAGGCCGACCACCCGGTCGATCTCCTCGCCGAGCGCGGTCAGCATGATCACCGGGACCGGCCAGCGCTCCCTGAGTTTCCTGCACACCTGGAGCCCGTCGACCTTGGGCAGCATCAGGTCCAGGACCATGAGGTCGGGCGGCCTGGCGAGGGCCCGGCGCAGCGCCTCGGCCCCGTCGCCGACGCATTCGACCTGGTGACCGTCGCGCTCCAGGTATCGGGCGACGACCTCGGCCACCGTGGGGTCGTCGTCGACCACCAGGATGCGGGTGTTCACCTCTTCACGGTACGGCCCCGCGGCACGCAACCGATATGGACGTCACCGAGCCGTAAGGACGCCGAAGGACGTACCTTGGTCACATGGGTCGCATTGTCGCGCTGGTGCTTGGCACGCTGGCCGCTGCTTTCGTGCTGTTCAACTTCGTCCTCCCGATGGTCGCCGTGCTGTTCAAGGTGGCTCTGATCATCGGTGTCATCGCTCTGGTCGTGTTCATCGCGGTCAGGGTGATCAGCGGGTCGCCCTCCCGGTGACCCTTCTGTTCGATCCCGCCTGGCTGGTGGCGCTGGCCACGCTGGCGAGCGTCGGCATCCTGCTGCTGGCCGCGTGGGCCGCCAGGCTGCTGCCCGCGCGTGACGGCGCCGCGCCGAGCTTTCCGCTGCGCTACGCGCGCCGGATCGCGCTCGTACGGCAGCGCGATCCCGACGCCGCCGGCCGGGCCAGACCGAGAGCGCCATCACCGAGTCCCGCTTCACGTTAAGCGGGGCTCGTATCCAGGCGAGCCCTCATCTCCCCCGAGGAAGGGCTCATGATCGACTCTCTGGTCACATTCGTCATCGGCACGGCGGGCGGCAACGCCGCGCTCGGCATCGTGCTGTTCACCATCGCGGTACGCGTGCTGCTGCTACCGCTCGGCGTCAAGCAGGCCAAGGCCGCCAAGCTCCGCGAACGGCTGGCGCCCAAGCTGAAGGAACTGCAGAAGCGCCACTCCCGTAACCCCGAGCGGCTGAGCAAGGAGATGACCGCGCTCTATGCCAAGGAGGGCACATCGCCGCTGGCGGGGATCGGGCCGAGCCTGGCGCAGGCGCCGTTCCTGTGGCTGGTGTATCAGGTCGCCACGCACCCGACGGCGCTGGCCGGGCACACCCTTTTCGGTGCGCCCCTGGGGCACCAGGTCGCCGCGCTGGTCGCGAATTACGGACTGATCAGTTGGCCATTTTTGGTCTTTGTAATGGTGATCTTCCTGATCGCTGTCGTGGCATGGCTGACCGCCCGCAAGATGGACGGTCCGGCGTGGATCAAGGCGCTGCCGTTCGCCTCCGCGCTGTTCGCGCTCGTGATGCCGCTGGCGGCCGGGCTGTACCTGCTCGTCTCCACCGCGTGGACGGCGGGGGAACGGGCGGTGCTGGCTACCCGGCCTCTCTGAGCGCGGCCACCTGCCCGTTCGCCACGCCGTTCGGAGCGGGCAGGATCGCCCACACCGTAGTGGTGTCGCCGTCGTGCCGAACGCCCCAGCTCTCCGCGACGTATTCGACGATGCCCAGGCCACGGCCACCGAGCGACGAGAGCGTGGGGCGGCCCGCGCGCGGCTCGGTGGCCGCTCCGCCGTCGCTCACCGCGACTTCGATGTGATCATCGCTCCACAACCAGGCCACCCTTACCATGCCGGAAGGCAGCGGATGGGCGTGCCTCAGAGCGTTGCTCAGCAGCTCGCTCACGACCAGGACAGCGTCGTCGACGGCGTTCTCGAAAACGCCGCTCGCCTGCAGATCAGTGCTCAGACGCTGGCGGGCGACGGCGACGCTGGACGGTGCGTAAGGCAACAGCACCACGCTCGACACGCGCACCTCCCCGCTCCCAGTTCCCCCCGAGGGAACACTCCCCGGTACGACCGAAATGCCCCGTTACCCAGTCCCAGAAACCGCATCTCGATCACAGCTTGTACACATTGGACGATAGATCAGCGCATCCGTGACCACCTCGTTACCGCATCGGTGTGTCGGATCGGATATCAGGCGCACGTCCCAGCGCCAGCCTGATGCGGGTGCCCCCGCCCGGCCGGGGATGCGCGCTCACCTCGCCGCCCTGGGCCCTGGCCAGGCTCCGCACGATGTAGAGCCCGAGCCCCACGCCGCCGAACCTGCGCCTGTCGCCGCTGTCGACCTGCACGAACCTCTCGAAGATGCGCTCGCGGTCCTGGGCCGCGATGCCGACGCCCTCGTCGTCCACCACCACGATCACCCGATCGTCCTCCGGCCACGCCTCGACCGAGATGAGACCGCCCCTCGGCGAGTACTTGAAGGCGTTCTCCAGCAACTGCCCCAGGATGATGTCGGTGGCCAGCGCGTCGCCCCGCACGGACGGCAGGCGATCGGGCACCACCACCTCGACGCTGTGGCGGTCCGACAGCACCGGCAGCCCCAGCGTCGCCGCCCGCACCCGCTCGGCCAGGTCGAACGTCTCCATCCGCACCGACAGCTCCTCGGCCCCCGCCCGCGAGCCGAGCAGCAGATGGTCGATGAGCTGCCCGAGCGACCTGGCCCGCTCGGCGATCGTGTGCACCGCCGAGCGCCGCTCGGCGTCGGTGAGCTTGTCCCAGCGCGCGTCGAGCGTGCTGGCGAAGCCGCCCACGATCGTGATCGGGGTACGCAGCTCGTGGCTCGTGGTCGCCAGGAACAGATCCTTGGCCTCCTCAAGCTCCTTGGCCGTGGTCACGTCGCGGAAGTCGACGACGATCTCCCCGGTCTCCTCGATCCGCGCGCTCACCACGTCGAGCCAGCGCCCGGTCTCCATCTGGAACGTCAGCTTCTCCCCCGGCTGGGGCAGCGGGAACGGCGGCGGCCCGCCCAGTACCGCCTCGGCGCTGAAGGCGGTCATCTCGGCGGCCGCCGGGTTCCACTGCAGCACCCGGCCCTCGTCGTCGAGGACCGCGATGCCGTCGGCGCTGGCGTCGAACACCGCGCGCTCGTGTGCCCGCTGGCGTACCGCGTCCTGGTAGGCCATCGCGTTGCCGACGGCGATGCCGGCGTGTCCGGCGAGCAGCTCCAGCAGCTCCAGCTCGACGTGCCCCGGCTTGTGCTCGGCGAACAGCGCGTAGAGCGCCCCGTACGGCCGGCCGCCCACCGCCGCCACGCCGAGCGCGATCGTGTGCAGTCCGGGCAATCGCGCCCAGACCAGGTCACCGAGCCCGTGCGACTCGAGCAGAACGGTCTTGCCGGTGCGTAAGAGCTTGCCGACCAGGCTGTTGCGCATGTCGGCCGTGGTGTCCTTGAGTGAGTCCGGCAGCTGGTGCACGCTCACCAGGCGCAGCCGTTCCCCCTCGATCAGCACGAAACCGCCGGCGTCCGCGCCCGTCAGCTCGGTGAGGCTGGCGGCGATGCGGTCGAGCACGGCGGGCAGCTCCAGCTCGGAGTTGATGTCGCCGACGACGTCGTTGAGCCGGCGCACCAGCCGTTCGCGGCGCGCCACGCGCACCCTGGCGCCCTCGTCCTCCTGCGTCAGGTGGTGCACGCAGACGTAGCCGGCGACGGAGCTGCCCTGGAGCAGCGCGCTGGTGTCGATCCGCACGTCCAGCAGGCTCCCGTCACGGCGGAAACGCTTGGTGTGCAGCGAGACCTGGCCGCCGGTGCGCACGCGTTCGAGCACGGCGTTGTGCTCGGCGGTCAGCTCCGCCGGCACGATCGGGGCCCGGCGCCCGACGATCTCCCCGGCCGTCCAGCCGAACAGCCGCTCGGCCGCGGGATTCCAGTGGAGCACCGTCTGATCCCGGTCGAGAGCGATGATCGCGTTGGGGGAACTGGCGAGCACGACGGCGGCGAGGTCGTCGTCACTACCTGCCCGCATGTCTCCCACATCTCCATAGTGCCCGTGGCGAGGTGCTTCCGTCGGGCGATCCGTCCGATACGCTGCGGTCACGGGTTCCCAGGTGGCGAAGTGGGTGAGGGTATGTCGAGCGGTGACCTCGATGCCCTGCTCCGCGTGACCTCTTCGACCTACCGCAGCGAGGACCCGCCCGACGTCGCCTTCGGCCCCTACGACGGCGCGGTCGGCAGACTCGTCCTCGCCGTGACCGCGCGCGGGGTCGTGACCTGCAGTTTCGACGAAGAGAACACGGTGTTCGAGCGGGTCGCCAAGCAGTTCGGCTCCTTCATCGGGCCCGACGCCGCCCGGCTCGACCCGGTGCGCCGCGAGCTCGACGCGTTCTTCTCCGGGCGCCTGCGCACGTTCACCACGCCGGTGGACCTCACCCTCGCCACGCCGTTCGCCAAGACGGTTTTGCAGAAGATGATGGCGGTGCCGTACGGGACGACCACGACCTACGGCGAGATCGCCGAGCGCATCGGCCGGCCGCGCGCGCTGCGTGCGGTCGGGAACGCGCTCGCCCAGAACCCCGTCTGCGTGATCGTCCCGTGTCACCGGATCGTGCAGGCCGACGGCGAGCTCGGCGACTACGCCGGAGGCGCCGCCGCCAAGCGCCACCTCCTGACCGTCGAGAGCCGCTGACTCACTTCACCGCCGCCCGCCCGCGGGTGCGGCCGAGCAGCCCGACCAGCAACGTCACCAGCGCCGCCACGATGGCGCCGCCGAGCGCGCCGTTCATCCACGGCTGGCGTACGGCCTCGCGCAACGGCAGCCAGATCCGGTCCCACGCCTCGACCGTCGGCGTGCCCGTGGTCACCCAGTAGGCGGCGAAGCCCAGGGCCCACGGGATCAGCATCGACCAGCGGGCCGGCGCGTTCTCCGCGGTGTTCCACCGGGTGCCGCCGCCCAGCAGGAAGTAGTCGACGGCGAGCACCGCGAACATCGGCACGAAGACCGCGCCGATGACCCCGAGGAAGGCGCCGTAGGAGGTGACGTCCACGGCCAGCGCGATCGCGACCGTCACCACGCCGATGGCGGTGGAGAAGATCCGCCGGTCCACTCTCGGCATGAGGTTCTGCAGGGAGACGGTCGTGGAGTACACGTTCGCGAACGACTGGTCGGTCTCGCGCAGCACCAGGATGGCGAAGAACAGCGCGCCCAGCGGCGCCGCCACGAACGGCGCGAACACCGCGGTGGAGTTGGCCGCGACCGCCGAGGTCCCGGCCAGCGCGACCGCGTAGACGCCCAGGCCCAGGCAGGCGATCTGGGCCAGCGTGTAGCCGCCCACGACGCCGGTGAAGGCGGCCCTGCTGGAGCGCGAGTGCCGCGCGAAGTCGGCCGCGAGCGGCACCCACGAGATCGACAGCGCGATCACGTAGTCGACGGCCGGGGCGAACGCGGTCCAGTCGCCACCGGTCTGCGGCGGCGCCTTGCCCAGGAAGTCCACGGCGAACCAGACCATCGCGATGATCACGCCGATCGTCACGTACCTGCGCAGCAGTCTGATCGCGCCCAGCGGCCAGATCGTCAGCCCCGTGGTGATCGCCCCGGCGACGAGCACCCAGACGGCGTACGGCACCGCCGTACCGAAGATGGCCATCGCGCCGTTGGAGATGACCCAGAGCTCGAACGCGCCCCAGCCGATCATCTGGACGATGTTGAGCACGGTCGGGATGTAGGACAACTTGGCGCCGAACAGCCCGCGCAGCAGGACCATCGCCGGTTTGCCCGTCTGGGTGCCGGGGATGGCCGACAGGCCGACCATGGCGGTGCCGATGAGGCTGCCGACCGCGGTGGCGGTGAGCGCCGCCGCCAGGCTCAGCGGCGCGTCGCCCAGGGGGTTGAGCAGCAGCAGCGCACCGGAGAAGCCCAGCAGGCTGACCGCGAGGTTGGCCCACAGCGCGCCCTGGTCGAGCACGCCGAGGGTTTTCGGCGTGGCCCCGTCCAGGGTCAGGGCCACCTCCGAGTGGTGGGGTTCATCAGAGTGGTGTGATCCATCGACGACACGCGTCATCGTGAACGCTCCCTACGCCGGCATTACCCGGTCAGGTTCATGCGGTCGGCAATGCGTGGGGATTGCCCTCTCAGCCCGGCCGTGCCCGAGCTCCCGCGCTTATGTAAGTTTCAGGCGGATTATGCCATTCGCCCGGCGGGTGGCAAGACACCGGGCGGTCCTGAGGCCTGGGAGAATGGGTACATGACGGTTCCCGAGATCGAGGCCAAGGACGTGCCCGCGGACGCGTATCTGCTTGACGTGCGTGAGCAGGGCGAGTGGGTGGCGGGGCACGCGCCCGACGCCGTGCACATCCCCATGGGCGAGCTGCAGTCCCGTCTCGACGAGGTGCCCGCCGGGCAGCCCGTGTACGTGGTGTGCCGGGTCGGCGGGCGCTCGGCGCACGCGGCGGCCTGGCTCAACCACGTCGGCCGCGAGGCGGTCAACGTGGGCGGCGGCATGCAGTCGTGGGAGGCGGCCAGGCGCCCGATGGTGAGCGAGGGCGGCCAGGAGCCGTTCGTGGCCTGACCCGAATGCCAGGTCCGACCGCCGCCAGCATCGGGCGGGCGGCCGGGAGAGCATCGGAGCATGGAATACGAGATCAGCGCCATCGACCCGGTGATCGTGCGCGAGCTGCTCCGGGCGGACGACGCGGGCCGGGCGCCCCGCTTCAGCATCGACGAGACGGGCGGCGCGCCGCTGCGGTGCTGCCTGCGCAAGGCTGCGGCGGGCGAGCGGATCGCCCTGGTGTCGTACGCGCCGCTGCGGCGCTGGGCCGCCGAGACCGGCGCCGACCCCGGGCCCTACGACGAGCTGGGGCCCATCTTCGTCCACGCCGAGCCGTGCGAGGGGCCCGGCACGACCGCCTGGCCCGCCGCCCACACCGCCCAGCGGGTCCTGCGCGCCTACACCGCCGACGGGCGCATCCACGGCGGCCGCCTCCTGCCCGAGGGCGCCGACCCGGAGGTCGCGCTCAAGGAGGTGCTCTCCGACCCCGAGGTGGCCTTGGTCCACGTACGGGCGGTCGAGTACGGCTGCTTCCAGTTCGCCGCCCACCGGGCTACTTGAGCAGGCGCGACAGACGGCGGTCGGCGAGCGGCTTGCCGCCCGTCTGGCAGGTCGGGCAGTACTGCAGCGAGGAGTCGGCGAACGAGACCTCCCTGATGGTGTCGCCGCACACGTCGCAGGGCTGCCCGGCCCGGTTGTGCACGCGCAGGCCCGACTTCTTCTCCGCCTTCAGGTCCTTGGCCGCCACCCCGTGCGCCCGCTCGACCGCCTCGCGCAGCGTGGCGACGATCGCCTCGTGCAGATCGGCCACCTGCGCGTCGGTCAGCGAGGCCGCGATCTTGAACGGGGACATCTTGGCCGCGTGCAGCACCTCGTCGGAGTAGGCGTTGCCGATGCCCGCGATCACCTTCTGGTCGCGCAGAAGACCTTTGATCTGGGTACGGTTGCCACCCACGATCCCCTTCAGCACGTCCACGGTGAAGGTGTCGGCCAGCGGGTCGGGGCCGAGCGAGGCGATGCCCGGCACTTCATCCGGATTTTTCGTGACATAGACGGCCAGGCGCTTCTGTGTGCCCGCCTCCGTCAGCTCGAACCCGGGGGCCAGGCCCTCGTCGTCGGGCGCCAGCCGTACCCGGACCGCCAGCGGGCCCTTGCCGGGACGGACCGGCTTCGCGCCCGAGAGGTCGTCCTTCCAGCGCAGCCACCCGGCGCGCGCCAGATGGATGATCAGGTGCAGACCGTCGCAGTCGAGGTCGAGGAACTTGCCGTGCCGCGCCACGCCGGTCACGGTGAGCCCGCCGAGCGCGCTGACGGGCGGATCGAAAGTCTTCAGCGCCTGGAAGGCGACCACGTCGACGGCCAGGATCGTCCGGCCCACAGCCCGCTCACGCAGGAAATCGGTGAGCGACGCCACTTCTGGAAGTTCGGGCATGCATCCAGATTATGGTCCACAGGCTGTGGAAAACACGGCGCTAGGGTCAAGGTATGAACGTGACGATCGCCGAAGAAGTCCTCCTTCTCGCCCACAGCGAGGAAGAGGGCAGACAGCTCATCCCCGGCACGCAACTGGACACCGCGCTGGGCGGCTCCATCCTCGCCGAGCTGGCGATCAACGACCGGCTGGAGCTCTCGGACAAGAAGGTGTCCGTCAAGAACGCCGCCCCGCTCGGCGACCCCGAACTCGACGCCGTCCTCGCCCGCATGGCCGAGGACGGCAAGGCGCGCCGCCCGGTGTGGTGGGTGCAGAAGCTGTACTCGGGCAAACTCCGCAAGCGTCTTCTCGAACGGCTGGCCGCCGCCGAAGTCCTGAGCGAGGAGCGGGCCAAGGTGCTCGGCCTGTTCCCCACCTCGCGCTGGCCCGAGGTGGACGGGCGGGTCGAGGCCGAGATCCGCGCCCGGGTGGCCGCCGTCCTGGGCGGCGCCGAGCCCGACGCGCGCACCGCCGTGCTGATCGCGGTCCTGCACGCCGCCAACCTGGACCGCAAGGCCTTCCCGGGGGCCGACAGGAAGCGGGTCAAGGAGATCGCCGAGGGACAGTGGGCGGGCGACGCGGTGGCCAAGACCATCGCCGCCATCAACTCGGTCATCCTCATCACGGCCACCACGGCCGCGATCACCGCCACCACGACGACCTGACCCGACCCACCCCAGACCCGACCCGCCCAGACCCCATGCGCCGGGAGACCCACCCACCGGGATCCGGAAGCCCCCGAACGGGCCAGGGCGTGCTTGCCGAGCGGGCTGTTGGCGGGTGTGCCCCAGGAGCGGGTGTGCCCGCCTCGGTCCCGGCGCGTGCCGGCGGGGCGGTGTTGCGGCGGGCCGCCCGCGCGCCCTGCCCGCCGTGTCCCTGGACGGAGGGTCAGGGGCTGCGGCGGGTGGGGTGGGGGCGGCGCAGCCGTAACGGAAAGACCGCCCGTGACGAAAGACGTGGTCAGTTGGCGTCGAGGATGTCCTTGGGGACGGGCTTGTCGGCCTTCAGGGCGTTGAAGAGGGCCAGCGCCTTCTGGGTGTCCCACTTGACGGCCGTGCCGCCGCCGGCGATCTCGTTGCCGCCGAACGGCACCACCGTGGTCACCGGGCTGTCGCCCATCGCCAGCCCCAGCGACAACATGTCGAACGCCCCCGTCGACTCGTCCACCACGACCGCGTCCGTCGCGCTCGCCGCCAGCGGGATCGAGGTGAACGGGTTGATCAGCACCCCGGGGCTCGCGGCCTTCTTCACCACCGCGCCCAGGAACTGCCGCTGCCTCTTGGTCCGCTCGAAGTCCGGCAGCGCGCCGCCCTTGCGGGTGCGGACGTAGCCGAGCGCCTGGCCGCCGGTCAGCTCCTGCTTGCCCTTCTTGAGGTTGAGCCCGGCCTTGGGGTCGTTGATGTCGGCCCGCACGTTGATCTCGACGCCGCCGATCGCGTCCACGATGTCCACGAACCCGGCGAAGCCGATCTCCATGTAGTTGTCGATGCGCAGGCCGGTGACGTTCTCGAGGGTTCTGACGAGCAGCTTCGGCCCGCCGAGGGTGTAGGCGGCGTTGAGCTTGTTGCGGCCCTTGCCGGGGATGGTGACCGCGGAGTCGCGCGGCAGGCTCACCAGCGTCGCCTTGTCGCTGCCCTCGGGGACGTGCAGCAGCATCATGGAGTCGGTGCGCTGCCCGGCGGCGCGGCCGGTGGCGAGCTTCTTGCGCTGGGCGGCGGACAGGCCCTTGCGGCTGTCGGAGCCGACCAGCAGCCAGTTGGTGCCGGGGGTGTCGGCGGGACGGCCCTCGTAGTCGTCGAGTACGCCCGGGATGCCGGTGAGCCGGGAATTGACCCAGAAGAACATGCCGATGGCCGCCACCAGCAGCAACACCAGCAGGCCCGCCACGCTGATCGCGATGATCTTCCCGATGGGCCGGCGCCGTCCGGTGCGGGGCGGCTTGGCCGGTGGACGGTTGAACGGCCCGCCGCCGCCCTGGTGGACCGCCGTGGGCGGCACCTCGCCCCCGCCGCCGCCACGCCCCTTCAGCGGCTTCACCGGACTGTTGCCGGGACGCTCGCGGCCGTAGACTCGCCCGGCAGAGCGCGGCGGCTCCGCCGGAGATGGCGGAAACTGCTGTGCCGGAGCTCCGGCCGACCGCATGCCGTCATCAGGCCGGCTCGGCAACGGGCGGCCCTCGCCCGGCGAGCGCAGCGGGCGCGTGCGATCTTCCTCTGCCACGTCTTCCCTCTCCCATCGGTTGCCATAACGCTACGTCGAGCCCCCCACCAGTGGATGCGTCCCGCCAAGGATTTCCCACGGAAAAGTACGCGGAACACACTGTGGGTCACTCCGGAAACATCTGACGCCACCAGCGTCGTTACGGTTTATGGACGACCTCTATCGAAGGGAAGATTGTGTCCGCTTCGGACCCATGGAGTAGCTGCCCGTGCACGAGCACGGGTTCCGCTGAAGGCGGCTCACTGCGGTGAGCGCCTATCTGGGCCTGCTGGCCCTCCTCCTCCTCACCGTCGCGACCGGTTACTTCGTCGCGCAGGAGTTCGCTTTCGTCGCCGCTGACCGGGGAATCCTGCGCGAGCAGGCCGCGGCCGGCGACAAGTCCGCCGAGAAGGCCCTCCAGGTGACCTCCCGGCTCTCCTTCATGCTGTCGGGCGCCCAGCTGGGCATCACCGTCACCGCGCTGCTCGTCGGCTTCCTCGCGGAGCCGGCCATCGCGACACTGGTGCGGCCCTGGCTGACCGACCAGGGCCTGCCGCCCGCCGTGATCACCGGCCTGTCCGTCACCGCGGGCGTGTTCGTCGCCACGGTCGTGCAGATGGTCCTCGGCGAGCTGGCCCCCAAGAACCTCGGCATCGCCAGGCCCGAGGCCGTCGCCAAGTTCCTCGCCCGTTCCACGCTGGTCTACCTGGCCGTGGTCGGCCCCCTCGTGCGGCTGTTCGACTCCGCCGCGACGGGCCTGCTGCGCAAGGTGGGCGTCGAGCCGGTCGAGGAGGTGGAGCACGGCGCCACCCCCGAGGAGCTCTCGCGGATCATCGCCGAGTCCACCCAGGCGGGCGAACTGCCCCCGCGCCTGTCGGACCTGCTGGAGCGCGCGCTGGAGTTCGGCGACCGCAACGCCGAGGAGATCATGGTGCCGCGCCCGCGGGTCGTCGTGCTCCGCTCCGACCGGCCGCTGTCCGACCTGGTCGACGCGATCCGGGAGCACGGCCACTCCCGCTACCCCGTCCTGGGCGCCGACGGTGACGTCGCCGGTGTCACCGGGGTACGCGAGCTGCTGGCCTCCGGCCGGGAGGAAGGCGTGATCGCCGAGATCACCCGTCCCGCGCTGCTGGTGCCGGACTCCCTTCCCCTGCCGCTGGTGCTGGAGCGCATGCGCCAGGCCAAGGACGACATCGCCTGCGTCATCGACGAGTACGGCGGCCTGGCCGGCGTCGTCGCGGCCGAGGACCTGGCGGAGGAGCTGGTCGGCGAGCTCGTCGACGAGAACGACCCCGAGCCGGAAGGCGCCACCGAGCACCCGGACGGCACCTGGGAGGTGCCCGCCTCCTTCCGCCTCGACGAGGTCGAGCGCGCGACGGGCATCGCCCTGCCGGAGAGCGACGACTACGACACGCTGGCCGGACTCGTGCTGGCCCGGCTCGGCCGCATGGCCGAGCCCGGCGACGCGGTGACGGTCGAGTGCACGCCGGAGACCGACCCGTTCTCCGAAGACCCCGATGAGCACCTCGCCGAACTCACGGTCCTGTCGCTCAGCCGCAGGGTCCCCGAGTGGGTACGGCTGGCGCCGGTACAGCACCACGCGAGGGCCGCCCGATGACCATGATCATCATAAGCCTCGCGCTGCTGGCCTTCAACGCCTTGTTCGTCGCGGCCGAGTTCGCCTTCGTCTCCGCCAAGCGCCACCGCCTGGAAGAGGTGGCGACGGGCGGCAACCGCATGGTCAGGTTCGCCGCCAAGTCCGCCGTGGGCGGCAGCAGGCAGCTGTCGCTCATGCTGGCCGGCGCCCAGCTCGGCATCACGCTGTGCACGCTGGGTCTCGGCCAGGTGACGGAACCGGCCATCGAGCACTTCCTGGAGCCGGTCTTCGCCGCGATCGGCGTACCGGAGTCGCTGCGGATGCCGATCGCGCTGACGATCGCGCTGGCGCTGGTCACGTTCCTGCACATGGTCATCGGCGAGATGGCGCCGAAGTCCTGGGCGCTGACTCACCCGGAGCGGGCGGCGTTGCTGCTGACGGTGCCGTTCAGGGCGTTCACGTCGCTGATGAAGCCGCTGCTGTGGTCGCTGAACGGAGTGAGCAATCTCATCCTGCGCCTGTTCGGCGTCGAGGCCCGCGACGAGCTGGCCACGACCAGGACGCCGCGCCAGCTCGCCATGCTGGTGGGCGAGTCGGCCAGGATGGGCCTGCTGGACCGCGAGGAGCACGACCTGCTGACCCGGGCCCTGCGTCTGCAGGCCGAGGGCATCGAACGCCTGATGGTCCCCATCGCCGAGGCCGCCTGCGTGCCGCCGGAGGCGACGGCGGGTCAGATCAAGGAGGTCGCGGCCAGAACCGGACACCTGAGGCTGCTGGTGGGCTCGGGCACCGACGTCCAGGGCGTCCTGCACGCCCGGGACGCGCTGCTCCACAAGGACGCGACCGCGGCCGCGCTGGCGCGGCCGCTGCCCCGGCTGGCCTGCGTCACCCAGGTTCCCGAGGCCGTCACGGCCCTCCAGGAGGCACGAGCCCACCTGGGCCTCGTGACCAGCGCGGACGGCACCGTCATCGGCCTGGTGAGCCTGACCGACCTTCTGGGCGAACTCCTCGACATGCGGGCGATCGCCGCCTAAAGGTCAAATCTTGTCCGCTCATGGCGAAACCCGCGAAAGCGGTTAGAAAGCGAGTTGCAAGCGCCCGCGTCTAGGTTCTCCGGACGCGGGCGCTCGCTGCGCGCATGGCAAAAAAGAAGAGCCCCGGCTCTTGCGAACCAGGGTTCGTTTCGTCACTGTGGGTCTGCCACCAGCAAGGCCAAAGCATCAGAGCCCGGGAACAACACCCCGGGAAACAGGAAGGACCTGGCAATCACGATGACCGGGGGCGAAAGCACAAACCGGGAATCAACGAGGGGCGAAAGCCCTGCTGGAGGTCCGGGGGTTATCCCCCGGGAGAAATGCGAAGAGGCCTGCGGGAGAAGCCCTGATGGGGCTACGACCACAAGCCTCCGCCGAATCGCGTGGGCGAGGAGGGATTTGAACCCTCACGTCCTTTCGGACACACGGACCTGAACCGTGCGCGTCTGCCGTTCCGCCACCCGCCCTTGTTGGGTGCGGAGAAACAGTAGCACGGAACTGCCGCTGGTACTGAACCCGGATACGATCGCATAAGACACGGGAGCGGATGAGCTGGGCGCGACTGCCGACGAGCGCCTGGCTCACGGTCGCGTGGAACGTGCGGAAGCCCAGGAGCAGCAGCTTCTTGGCGGCCGCGATCATATGCACGGAGGAAGGGAGGTACCCGGTGGGAGTCCTTCAGCGCTTCGAGCGACGGCTCGAAGGCTTGGTTGAGGGGGCCTTTGCGCGGGCGTTCAAGTCTGACCTTCAGCCGGTCGAGGTCGCCAGCGCGGTCCAGCGTGAGATGGACGAGCGCGCGGCGATCGTCGCCCAGGGTCGGACACTCGTGCCCAACGACTTCGTGGTTGAGCTGTCCACCACGGACAGCGAACGGCTTGAGGTCTACGCCGACAGCATCAGCCACGAGCTGGCCAACCTCGCCAGGGAGTACGCCAAAGAGCAGGGCTACTCCTTCGTGGGACCGGTCCGGGTGCGTTTCGAGACGGCCAACGACCTCGCGGTCGGACTGTTCCGCATCAGGTCGGGCGTCATCCGCGGCGCCACGGTCGAGCAGGACGAGATCCGCCAGCCGGCCAGCGACCTGCCGCCCTCGCGGCCGAACGCCTTCAACGGCAGGCCCCGCCTGCTCGTCTCCACGCAGGACGACCCCCAGGGCGACCGTTCCTACGAGCTCACCACGCCGGTGACCTTGCTGGGCAGGGGCACCGACTGCGATCTCCGTCTCGTCGATCCCGGCGTCTCCCGTCACCACGCGGAGCTACGCGTCGAGGGCCAGCAGGTGGCGCTCGTCGACCTGGGATCCACGAACGGCACTTTCGTCAATGGCCAGCCGGTACGCAGGATCGAGCTCCAGAACGGCACGCGAGTGACGTTGGGACGCACGACCCTGGTGTTCCGGCGCGATTAGGGGTAGACAAACGGTCCATGTCCGAGCTCACGCTGCTGCTGATCCGGCTCGCCTTCCTGGCGGTGCTGTGGTTTTTCGTCATTGCCGCAGTCGGCGTGATCCGGACTGACTTGTTCGGGTCACGCACTGCTCCCGCGGGGCCACGCAAGGGCGCCAAACCCACCAAACCCGTGGCAAAGCCAAAGCCCAAGAAGGGCGAGCCACGCCAACTGGTTGTGACGGGTGGCCCCCTGCAAGGCACCACCATTAACCTCACGGAGACGCCCATCACCATCGGCCGGGCCAACGACGCCACGCTGGTAGTCAGCGACGACTACGCTTCCAGCCGGCATGCCCGGCTCTTCCCTCAGGACGGTCAGTGGATCGTGGAAGATCTCGGTTCGACCAACGGCACGTATCTCGACCGCTCAAAAGTCACCCGTCCGACCCCGGTGCCGCTCGGTGTTCCGATCCGCGTCGGCAAGACAGTCATTGAATTGCGCAAATGACCATCGCACTCCGCTACGCCGCCCGCTCGGACGTCGGCCTCCTCCGCGAAGGAAACGAGGACTCGGCGTACGCTAGCGGCCGCCTGCTCGCCGTCGCGGACGGTATGGGCGGGCACGCACACGGCGAGGTGGCGAGCTCTGTCGCCATCGCCGCAATGGCCTCACTCGAAGAGGCCCAGCAGGGGGGTGACCTGCTCAACGCCATCGAGGCAGCGGTACGCGACGCCAACCGCAAGCTGCACGAGATGGTGGGCAGGGATCCGAGCCTCAAGGGGATGGGCACCACCCTGACCGCCATGCTCTGGAACGGCACCCAGGTCGCCCTGGTGCACGTCGGCGACTCGCGCGCCTACCTGCTCAGGCGCGGGGAGCTCTACCAGATCACCCACGATCACACGCTGGTGCAGCAGCTGGTCGACGACGGGCGGATCACCCCCGAGGAGGCGGCGACGCATCCTCAGCGGTCGATCCTGCTCAGGGCGCTCGACGGCAGCGGCGAGGTCGATCCCGACCTCACGCTCCGCGAGGCGCAGGTCGGCGACCGCTACCTGCTCTGCTCCGACGGGTTGTCCGGTGTGGTGAGCGCGGAGACGCTGCACGCCACGCTGACGAACATCGACGACCCGGAAGAGGTCGTGCGCCAGCTGATCGACCTGGCCAACCGGGGCGGCGGTCCCGACAACATCACGTGCGTGCTCGCCGACGTGATCGAGCTGACCGACGGGCAGCAGGTGCCCGCGGAGGCCGCGGTCGTCGGCGCGGCGGGCATGAATCGCTCACACCCCTCGGGCAATCCGGCGGGGCGAGTAAGCGCGGTGACCGCGCCCCAGCCGGCCATCACCGACGATGACTTCGACGAGCCGGGCGTCCAGACGTCCCGCCGTTCGCCGAAGCGTCGCCGGGTGTGGCCCGTGCTGGTCACCGTGCTCGCCGTCGGCGCGGTCGTCGTAGGCGTCGGCGGCTACGTCGGTTGGCAATGGACCCAGGACCAGTTCTTCGTCGGAGCTAGGGGCGACGAAGTGGTCATATATCGCGGCATCCAGCAACAAGTCGGGCCGCTTGAGCTCTTCAAAGTAGTCAAGGGGACCGGCCTGCAGGTATCCACCCTTTCAGACCCCGACAAAGCCGACATCCAGCAGGGCATCCCTGTCGAAAGCATCGATGACGGCATCAAGAGGATCAGCGGCTTGAAGCCCTCCACGAACAAGTCAACTCCGCCGGCTTCCACCTCGCCCACCCCGACAGCGACGAAGAAGTCGCAGTAGGGTCCGAACAGGTGAGTAACGAAGTGGCAGCAGCCCCCGTCCCCATGCCCGCGAAACGGCGTGTGGCGCAGCTTCTCATGCTCGCGCTCGCGGTGGTCGTCGTGATGGGCGCGTACGCCAACGTCGGCCTGGCCATGGACGAGAAGATCCCGTCCGGCATGCTCACGTACGGCCTCAGCCTGGGCGGGCTCATGCTGGCCGCCTACCTGGTGCTGGCGAAGTTCGCACCCTGGGCGGATCCCCTGATCCTGCCGCTGGTGACGCTCGTCAACGGCCTCGGCCTGGTGATGATCTACCGGTTGTCCGAGTCCGACTCCCCGCTGCCGTCGGCCAAGCTGGCCTCGCCCAACACGCAGCTTCTCTGGACGCTGATCGGCATCGTGCTGTTCAGCGCCACCCTGATCTTCCTGCGCGACCAGCGCGCGCTGCAGCGGCTGACCTACACCGCCGGGGCCGTCGGCATCTTCCTGCTGATCTCGCCGCTGATCCCGTTCCTCGGCCAGGAGATCAACGGCGCCCGCATCTGGATCGGCATCCCGGGCGTCGGCCAGATCCAGCCCGCCGAGTTCGCCAAGCTGGCGCTGGTCATCTTCTTCGCCGGCTACCTGGTCGCCAAGCGGGACGTGCTCGCGCTGGCCGGGCGGCGGCTGCTCTTCATCGACCTGCCCCGCGCCCGCGACCTCGGCCCCGTTCTCATCACCTGGGGCGTCAGCCTGGGCGTGCTGGTCATGCAGAAGGACCTCGGCTCCTCGCTGCTGCTGTTCGGCACGTTCATCGCGATGCTCTACGTCGCCACCCAGCGCATCTCGTGGGTCATCATCGGCATCCTGCTGTTCGTGGGCGGCGCCGTACTGGCCGGGCTGGTCTTCGACCACGTGCAGCAGCGGTTCGAGGTCTTCCTCAACCCGGGCGACCCCGAGCTCTTCACCAAGATCGGCGGCAGCGAGCAGCTGATGCAGGGCCTGTTCGCGATGGGCTCCGGCGGCATTCTCGGCACCGGTCTCGGGCAGGGGCACCCCGAGCTGATCCCGCTGGCCTTCTCCGACTTCATCTTCGCCGCGACCGGCGAGGAGATCGGGCTCACCGGCCTGATGGCGCTGCTGATGGTCTACGCGCTGATCGTGGAGCGCGGCCTGCGCACCTCCATCGCGGCCCGCGACCCGTTCACCAAGCTGCTGGCGGGCGGCCTCTCCTTCCTGCTGGCCTGGCAGGTCTTCATCATCGTCGGCGGCGTGACGAACCTGATCCCGCTGACCGGCCTGGTCACGCCGTTCATGTCCCAGGGTGGTTCCGCCCTACTGGCTAACTGGATACTTATCGCCCTTTTGGTACGCATGTCGGACGCGGCGAGAAGGCCTCCGCCCCAGGCGATCCAGGACGAAGGACTGACGCAGGTGTTCCAGCGATGAACAGCACACTCAAGCGCGCCGCCGTGGCCTGCCTGGCCATGTTCGCGCTGCTCATGATCAACGTCAACTATCTGCAGGCCGTCAAGGCGGACAACTACCGCGAGGACTCCAGGAACAACCGCAACTACTTCGAGCGGTACGCCGTCCAGCGCGGACGCATCACCGCCAGCGGCAAGACGATCCTCGCGCAGTCCACGGAGACCAAGGGCCCGTTCAAGTTCCTCAGGGAGTACCCGGAGGGCGAGCTCTACGCGCACGTCACCGGCTTCTTCTCCCCGGAGAGCGAGTCGGCCGTCGAGCGCGCCGAGAACAGCCTGCTCGACGGCTCCAGCGCCGACCTGCTCCTGCGGCGCAGCATCGACCTGTTCACCGGCGAGCCCACCAAGGGCGCCAACGTCGACCTGACGCTCAACCCCAAGGCCCAGAAGGCGGCCTACGACGCGCTGCGCCAGAGCGGCAAGCGCGGGGCCGCGGTCGCGATCGAGCCCAAGACCGGCAAGATCCTCGCCCTGGTCTCGCTGCCGACCTACGACCCGGCCAAGATCTCGGTGCCGGAGAAGCCGCAGGCGTTCGCGGCGTACAACAAGCTGGAGAAGAACCCCGACAAGCCGCTGATCAACCGCGCGATCGGGGACTTCTACGCGCCCGGCTCGACGTTCAAGGTCGTCACCACCGCCGCCTGGCTGGAGGACGACTCCAGCCGCGACGGCCAGACGGTCGTGGACGCGCCCACCCGCCTGTCCCTGCCGAACACCACCACCACGCTGCCCAACTACGGCGGCGCGGCCTGCGGCGGCGGCCAGGTGCCGATGGTGTACGCGCTGGAGCGCTCGTGCAACACCCCGTTCGGCAAGATCGGCCTGGAGCTGGGCTACGCGAAGATCGCCGAGCAGGCCAGGAAGTTCGGCGTGGGCGAGCCGCTGAGCATTCCCATGGGCGTCGAGGCCAGCACGATCGGCAAGGAGGAGACGGACGACCCCGCCGCCATCGCCATGACCTCGATCGGCCAGCGCAGCGCGGTGATGACGCCCCTGCAGATGGCCATGGTCGCCGCGGGCATCGCCAACAACGGCTCGGTCATGAAGCCGTACCTCGTCAACAAGATCACTGACGCCAAGGGCGACGCGGTCGACGAGGGCGAGCCCGAGGAGTTCTCCGAGGCGATGAGCCCCGAGAACGCCGCCAAGCTCAAGAGCATGATGGTCAGCGTGGTCGCCAACGGCACCGCCAAGACCGCCCAGGTCCCCGGCGTCGAGGTGGGCGGCAAGACCGGCACCGCCGAGACCCGCGAGGGCAAGGCGCCGCACGCCTGGTTCATCTCCTTCGCCCCGGCCCAGGACCCGCAGGTGGCCGTGGCCGTCTTCGTCGAGTCCGGCGCCGCCAGAGTCGGCGAGGAAGCCACCGGCGGTGGCGTCGCCGCCCCGATCGGCAAGGCGATCACCGAGGCGGTGCTCAACAAGTGACCCCGGGCACGCAGCTGGCCAACCGCTACCTCCTCGTCTCCCGCATCGCCGCGGGCGGCATGGGCGAGGTGTGGCGTGCGCGCGACCAGTTGCTCGCCCGCGAGGTCGCGGTCAAGGTGCTGCGCAGCCACGTCTCCGGCGACCCCACCTTCCGCAGCCGCTTCCGCAACGAGGCGCGCATCACCGCCGGGCTCGCCGACCCCGGCATCGCGCAGGTCTTCGACTACGGCGAGGAGGCCGACCTGGCCTTCCTCGTGATGGAGCTGGTCCAGGGCGAGCCCCTGTCGGCCATCCTCGGGCGCAACGGCTCGCTCGGGCCCGACGTGGCGCTCGACGTCATCCACCAGACCGCCAAGGCGCTGCACACCGCCCACAGCTCC
Organism: Nonomuraea sp. NPDC050540; assembly: GCF_044457485.1. Lineage (NCBI taxonomy): Bacteria > Bacillati > Actinomycetota > Actinomycetes > Streptosporangiales > Streptosporangiaceae > Nonomuraea > Nonomuraea sp. NPDC050540. Next base: position 119,882 of record NZ_JBITHA010000004.1, on the reverse strand, counting down.
GGCGTGATCCACCGCGACATCAAGCCCGGCAACCTGATGGTCACCCCCGACGGCAAGATCAAGGTGACCGACTTCGGCATCGCCAGGGCCCTGGAGGCCGCGCCGGTCACCCAGACGGGCACCGTCCTCGGCACCGCCCAGTACGTCAGCCCGGAACAGGCCCAGGGCACCACCCTCACCCCGTCGACAGACCTCTATTCCCTCGGCGTCGTGGCCTACGAGTGCCTGGCCGGGCGGCCGCCGTTCCAGGCCGACACCCAGGTCGCCATCGCGCTGATGCATCTCAACGAGTCGCCGCCGCCGCTCGGCGTGGACGTGCCGCGGCCGGTGCGCGAGCTGATCATGGCGTTGCTGTCGAAGGACCCTGAGCGCCGGCCCGCCTCGGCGATGGAGCTGGCCGATCGGGCGTACGTGCTGCGCGACTCGCTGGCCGCGCTCCAGCAGCGGACCGACCTGAGCATGTTCACCGACCCGGCCGGGTTCCGGGTGCGGGAGCCGTACACCGGTGAAGCGAGCGGGCCGCGATCGGGCGAGGTCGAGGGCGTCGCTCAGGGGTACGGCGAGGCGTACGCGCAGCCGGAGGGGTCCGATCGCACCACCGACGACCTCGGCGGCGGCGCGCCCCTCACCACGCGGCAGGCCCCGGCGGCCCGCAAGGGCCGGCGCACCGTTGTGCTCTTCGCCACCGCGGCCTCCGTGGCGGCGGTGGGTTTCGGCGCCTTCATGGTGGCCAGAGGGCAGGAGGCACCACCACCTGACGTGGCCGAACCCACCCAGGCGTCGCTCAACCGGCCCGCGGAGATCAAACCGCGCAAGACGAAGACGCCGACCCCGCGCCCCTCGGTGGTTCCGGTGAAGTCGACGCGGCCGGTAACCTCGCGGTCAGCTACCGTAAGCTCGTCGGCAACTCCAAGTCAGAAGCCGACTCCGAAACCGACCCCGACGACGACCCGGACCCGGACCCCGACTCCGACACCCACCCCAACGCCCACGATGTCGCCGACACCGACACCGACGGCCTCACCTGACCCGGGTGACACAAACCCGCCGAAGGAGGAGACGTGATGCGTCTCGGGGTCGATGATGGACACCGGCGGCCACTCGTTACAGCACGGTGCAGGCCGGTACCCAAGATGAACGGTAAGGGACAGTGCAGGAAATGACTCAGCCTCGGCTACTCGGTGGTCGCTACGAACTCGACGGTGTCGTCGGGCGCGGCGGCATGGCCGAGGTGTATCGCGCCCGAGACATCCGGCTGGACCGCATCGTCGCCATCAAGACGCTCCGGGCGGACCTCGCCAGGGACCACACGTTCCAGGCCAGGTTCCGGCGTGAGGCGCAGTCGGCGGCCTCCCTGAACCACCCCGCCGTCGTCGCGGTCTACGACACCGGCGAAGACGGCACCGAGGGCACCCCCGTGCCCTACATCGTGATGGAGTACGTCGACGGCCGGACGCTGCGCGACCTGCTGCGCCAGGACCGGCGGCTCATGCCGGAGCGCGCGGTCGAGCTGGTCGACGGCATCCTGCGCGCGCTCGACTACAGCCACCGCGGCGGCATCGTCCACCGTGACATCAAGCCGGCCAACGTGATGATCACCCGGGCCGGCGACGTCAAGGTGATGGACTTCGGCATCGCCCGCGCGATGGCCGACTCGGCCGCCACCATGACGCAGACCGCGCAGGTGATAGGGACCGCCCAGTACCTGTCGCCGGAGCAGGCCCGCGGCGAGCGCGTCGACGCCCGCAGCGACATCTACTCCACCGGGTGCGTGCTCTACGAGCTGCTGACCGGGCAGCCGCCGTTCACCGGCGACTCCCCCGTCGCGATCGCCTACCAGCACGTGCGCGAGGAGCCCATCCCGCCGTCGCAGATCGACCCCGAGATCCCCGCGTGGGCCGACGCGATCGTGCTCAAGGCGATGGCCAAGGACCCCGCCCAGCGCTACCAGAGCGCCCAGGACATGCGCGCCGACATACAGCGCGCGATGTCCGGGATGCCGGTCGACGCGCAGACGATGGCGATGACCAACTACGGCGCGGGCACCCGCACCATGGCCGCCACGCAGCAGCAGGGCGGCCCGGCCACCGGCCGCACCGGCGCCGTCCCGCCCTACGAGTACGGCGAGACCGAGCACGGCGGCCGGGGCGGTCGCCGGCGCGCGGGCGGCGGCGGCAACAAGGCGGTCAAGACCGCCCTGTGGATCGTGATCCCGCTGCTGATCATCGGCGCGTTCATCGGTGTCGCGTACGCCTTCCTCGGCGGAGGCGGCGGCGGCACGCCCACCACCACGGCGCCGGTGAAGGTGCCGCTGCTGACCGGCATGACCCAGAAGGAAGCCGAGACGCAGCTCACCACGCTGGGGCTCACGCCCAAGGTGGTGGAGGAGTTCAGCAGCGACGTCAAGAAGGGCGTCGTGATCTCCAGCAACCCCGCGGTCGGCGCCGAGGTGCCCAAGGGCGGCGAGGTCACGCTCACCGTGTCCAAGGGCGTGCAGAAGGTGAAGGTGCCGGACGGGCTCATCGGGCTCGACAAGGACGCCGCCCGGACGATGCTGACCGACCTCGGGTTGAAACCCGTGTTCAAGACCGGGGTGTCCGGCAAGTCGCAGGGCAAGGTGTACAAGACCGACCCCGAGTCGGGCGCCGAGGTCAACGAGGGCAGCACGGTCACGCTCTTCGTGCCGGCGGAGCTGTCGGAGGTGCCGAGCGTGCTCGACCTCACCGAGGCCGACGCCGCCGCGGCGCTGCGCGCGGCCGGGTTCCGGGTCAAGGTGGTCCCGCAGTCCAGCCCGGACAAGCCCGAAGGCGTCGTCATCCAGCAGAACCCGGGTGAGGGGACCAAGGTGGCGCCCAAGACCACGGTCACGATCGTGGTCTCCACCGGGCCGGACGTGCAGCCGACGGACACGCCCACCACCGACCCGCCGTTCCCCACGGACGAGCCGACCGGGGAGCCGACGGAGGACGATCCTCCGGGCGACGACGGCGGCTTCTGAGGCCGGACGACGGGCCCTCCGGTTTTCCCGGGGGGCCCGTCGGCGTTCCCGGGGGTGGTGACGCGAAAAGGCGTCCCCGCCGCTCGGGGGCAACGGCGGGGACGCTTAATGAGTAGTCGTGCGCGGCCCCGAGCGCGTTACAGCGTCGAGTTCAGCCAGTTCGCCAGGAGTCGGTGCCCATGATGGGACAGGATCGACTCTGGGTGGAACTGGATGCCTTCCACGGGTGCCGTGCGGTGGCGCAGGCCCATGATGACGCCGTCGGGGGTCCGGGAGACGACGTCCAGGACGTCGGGAACCGTGGCCGGGTCCACGGCCAGCGAGTGGTAGCGGGTCATCTCGACCGGGCTGGGCAGGCCCTCGTAGAGGGTCTTGCCGTCGTGCTCCACCTGGCTGGTGCGTCCGTGCATGAGTTCGGGGGCGGTCGAGACGGTCGCGCCGTAGGCGACGGCGATGGCCTGGTGGCCGAGGCACACCCCCAGCAGCGGCAGGCCGCGGTTCGCCGCGTGGTGGACCAGCGGGACGCTGATGCCGGACGCCTCGGGGGTGCCGGGCCCCGGGCTGATCAGCACCGCGTCGAAGGCGTCGGCGTCGGGCGGCAGCACCTCGTCGCGCGGGCGCACGTCGCAGGAGGCGCCCAGTTCGCGCAGGTACTGGACGATCGTGTGGACGAAGCTGTCGTGGTTGTCGACGACCAGCACCCTCGTCACGTGGAGCTCACTTTCTGACGGTGACCTCGTCGAGCGTCACCGCGGGTTCGAGCAGGGGAAAAACCACATACCAGAGTACGGCCGCCGCGATCGCGGCCAGGACCGCGGCCGTCAGGAGCCGTTTGCCCAGCGGGGCGGGGAGCTTGCGCCAGAGCCAGCCGTACATGTCAGACCTTTCGTTCCTCGGTCTCCTTGAGCACGCCGTAGACGATCAGCCGTTGGGCGGCCGAGTACTCGGGATGACAGGTAGAGAGCGTGATATATGAGCGGATGGGGCTGATGTCGGGCTTGCCGGGGACGGGGGCGATGATCTCGATCTCGTTGGGTTCGACGATGTCCTGGGAGGTGACCCGGTAGGTGTAGCGGGCCTCGCGGGCCTCCACGACGATCTCGTCGTCGCGCTGGAGCTCGTCGATCCGGTTGAAGGGCGCCGAGTACGTGGTCCGGTGACCGGAGACGACGAAGTTGCCCACCTGGCCGGGCAGGGCCGTACCCGGGTAGTGGCCCGGCCCCTTCTTCAGGTGGTCGGTCTCCACACCCTCCACCACCGCGTAGCGGTAGTCGCGGCCCAGTTTGGGGATGCGCAGCAGCGCCATCGCCTTCCCCAGCGAGATCTTCGGGATCTTGCCGTCGGCGGCCGGCTGCGCCGGAGTGGCGCTCTCCTCCGCGAGTTGCTGCTGCAGCAGGAGTTGCTGGCGCTGGGTGTAAGCGCTGGTGCCCCAGAGAAGGTAAGCGCAGAAGAGCAGCATGATCACGCCCGCCGTGATGCTCAGCTCGCCCACGCTCCGCAGGATGGCCCTCACCCGGCCAGGGTATTCGTGACTGATCCGGTTCCCTGGGGATCGCCATGTCATGCGCGTGGCGACTATCCTGGGCCACGCTTCAACTACGCTAACCACAGAGCCTGTGGACGATCCGGATGCCCCAGGCCCTCAGCAGGAGTTATCCAGTGTCCAAGCCCAAGGCTCGCAAGAAGGCGGTTTACACACCGCCGCAGAAGACCCAGCAGGTCAAGGTCAGCCCCCGCTGGCTGGCACCGACGATGGTGGGCACGTGGATCATCGGCATCCTGTGGATCGCCGTCTACTACATCGCGCCCGACGCGCCCTTCCTCGGCGACCTACAGAACTGGAACCTGCTGATCGGGTTCGTTTTCATCATCTTCGGTGTGGTGCTTTCCACCCGCTGGCGTTAGTTCTTTCCACAGTCTTTTCCACACCTGGGGAAAGTCAGCTCACGATCGCGGACGTCCGGAGCAACACGAGCACGCCGAGGACGACCACCGCCCCCACCACGGTCAGCGTCTGCACCAGGGCGCGGTTGTTCTTGGGGGCGTACGCCAGCGCCGCGGCCAGCGCGGATCCGGTGATCAGGCCGCCCACATGGCCGGTCCAGCTGATGTTGAACCCGGGCAGGAACGTGATCACCAGGTTGATCACGATCAGCACGGCGATGCCGCGCACGTCCATGTTGAGCTTACGGCCGACCACGAAGATCGCGCCGAACAGGCCGAAGATGGCGCCGGACGCGCCGACCGTCAGCGTGTCGGGCGTGTCGAGCCAGTAGCCGAGCGTGGAGCCGCCGAGCGCGCTGACGACGTAGATGGCCGTGAACTTCACGTGCCCGAAGGCGCGCTCCAGGTAGGGGCCGACGACGTACAGCGCCCAGCTGTTGAACAGGATGTGGAAAACTCCGCCGTGCACGAACGCGGCGGTGATCAGCCGGTAGTACTGCTCGCCGAAGGCGACGCCCATCGGCCACATCCCCAGGCGGGCCGTGACGGCGTTGCCGGTGAGGTACTGCGCGCCGAAGACCAGGATGTTGACCGCCAGGATGGCCCAGGTGACGTAGGGCGTGGTGACGACCGTGCCGCCGAAGGCCGCTTTGGCCTGCCGTACCCCTTTGTTGCCTTCGGCGACGCACTCGGGGCACTGGAAGCCCACGGCGGCGTCGCGCATGCAGTCGGGGCAGATGGGCCGGTCGCAGCGCTGGCAGCGAACCCAGGTCTCACGGTCGGGATGCCGGTAACACGTCGGCACCGCCTCGGCGGGATGCTCGGGCGGGCTGGGCGGCTGGCTGGTCATGCTCGCAGCCTACGGCCTGCAGCCCGCCCGACGCGCAAGCGAACTCAGGCGGGCTGGCGGTCGAACGTGAGCGACTCGATGACCACGTCCTGCACCGGCCGGTCGTTGCGACCGGTCGGCACCTTGCAGAGGGCGTCGACGACGTTCTTGCCCTCGATGACCTCGCCGAAGATCGTGTGACCCCCGTTGAGGTGCGGCTGGGCGCTCACGGTGATGAAGAACTGCGAGCCGTTGGTGCCCCTGCCCATGCGGATGCCCGCGTTGGCCATGGCCAGCAGGTACGGGCGGTTGAAGTTGTTCTGGGCGTGGATCTCATCGTCGAAGGCGTAGCCGGGGCCGCCGATGCCCTGGCCGAGCGGGTCCCCGCCCTGGATCATGAAGCCGTCGATGATGCGGTGGAAGATCGTGCCGTCGTAGAGCGGCTTGGTGGACTTCTCCCCCGTCTCCGGGTGGGTCCACTCGCGCGTCCCCTCGGCGAGTTCGACGAAGTTGGCGACCGTGTTCGGAGCAAGCTCAGGGAAGAGCTTGATACGGATCAGGCCGTGGTTTGTCTTCAGGTTTGCGATCAGCTTCTCAGCCACGAGACAGCTGCCCCCCTCTATGCACAGGGTTGGTTTTGTGGTGTTTTGATGTCGATGGCCCTCGGGCCGTTGGCAGCATCCTCCCACGGCTCACGATGATTGAGCCGCCTTGTACCGGGAAGGTCACGCTCCGGGGCCCCAATGACAGGGGAGGTTGTCGTGTCCCTGACACTTAGAAGACGCCGTGCGGTGATCGAAATACCCGATACATGGATGGGCCGCGTCAAGGCTCAGGCCGTGCAGGCGGGCCGCCGGCTCGCGCCGATGGCGGACCAGGCCAAAGTGGCCACCGCCCAGCGCATCGAAGATGCCCGCTACTGGGCAGCGCCCAGGTTGGAAGACGCGGCGCATCAGGTGGAGGATCGGCTCGCGCCGGCGGTCAGCACCATGCTGACCCAAGCCGCGCACAAGATCGATCCGACGCCCACGCCCAAGTCCCGCCGGTGGCCGGTGATCCTGCTGATGACCGGTCTGGCGGTGGGCGCCATGGGCTACATGTTCTACCGCCGCAACGCGCAGCAGTGGACTGACCACATGAAGGACTCCGCCTCGGACGCCTCACAGTGGGTGAACGACCGGGCGGAGAAGGCTGCCGACCGGGTCTCTGACACGGCGGACAAGGCCGCGGACCACATCTCGTCCACGGCCAACGAGGCATCTCGCAAGATGTCCTGATTTATCCGCAGAAAGCGCGCCACCTAGGGGTGGCGCGCTTTCTGCTACCCCAACCTGCCCCCACCCCCACACACTCCCCACCACCCGCTGCCCCGCACCCCAGACCCCCCACTCCAGACCCCACATCCGGGACCCCACGCCCGGCACCCCACACTTCCCAGCCCACTGCCCGGCACCGCGCGCTTTCCCAGCCTGCTGCCCGGCACCCATTGCCCAGCGCCGCACGCTTCCCAGCCTCGCGCCCCGGACCCCGGACCCCACATCCGGGACTTCACGCCCGGCACCCCACACTTCCCAGCCCACTGCTCGGCACCGCGCGCTTCCCAGCCTGCTGCCCGGCACCCCGCTGCCCGGCACCCCGCGCTTCCCGCCCCGCGCCCTGGGCACCCCGCGCCCGGACACCGCACTGCCCGAGCAGCGGCACAGCGCAGACCAGAGCGGGCAAGCCGGCGCGGGGCACGCGGGCCGGGCGGAGGGGCTGGGCAGGGGGTGGGCGTTGACGTTGTACCAAGCGCTTGCTACAACGCTGGCATGGCGCTCTCACCCCTGGACGACTACCCGATCCACCAAGCCCCCCAGGTCATGCGGCACGTGGCCACCTCCGACCGCAACTTCTACGACCGCTACTACTTCAACTGCCACGCCGCCACCGACGAGCTCATGCTCATCATCGGCGTAGGCCAGTACCCCAACCTGGGTGTCACCGACGCCTTCGCCTGCGTCAGGACGCAGCGGCTGCACCGGGTGGTCCGCGCCTCGCGGGAGCTGGGCGCGGACCGGATGAACACCGAGATCGGCCCGTTCCGGGTGGAGGTCATCGAAGGGCTCAAGCGGCTCCGGGTGCTGTTGGAGCCGAACGAGCATGGCCTGTCCTTCGACCTCACCTGGGAGGGCACGATCCCGGCGACCTTGGAGCCGCGCCACTTCGTGCGCTGGCAGGAGCGGGTCATGTTCGATTCGGTACGGATGGCGCAGACCGGACGGTGGTCAGGAAATATCCGGATCGGGGAGGAGGAGATCGCCGTCACCCCGGACCGCTGGCAGGGCACCCGCGACCGCTCCTGGGGCGTACGACCCGTGGGCGAACCCGAGCCGCCCGGCATCCAGTCGAAGAACCCGGGCACGTTCTACTGGCTGTACGCGCCCATGCAGTTCGACGACCACGCGATCCTCTGCATCATCCAGGAGGACGAGAAGGGCCGCAGGGTGCTGGAGGAGGCGACACGGGTCTGGTCGGACGGCCGGGAGGAGGAGTACCTCGGCCGCCCCGAATACCAGCCCGTCTACGCCCCCGGCACCCGTGACGTGGTCGAGGCCGTGATCGGGTTCTCCCCGCCCGGCGGCAAGCCGTTCGAGGTACGCGCCCGTCCGATCCTGCCCGTCCACCTCATGGTCGGCACCGGGTACGGCCTGGAGCCCGACTGGAAGCACGGGATGTACCAGGGTCCGGACCCGGTGGTCCAGGGTGTGACCTATACGCTCCCGGACGACGCGGCGCGCATGTGGGGCATGGTCGACGCGGTCGGCCGGTTCGAATACGACGGCCAGGTCGGGCACGGCCTGTACGAATACTGGGCCCTGGGCCCGCACCCAACCTTCACCTAGATCCCACACCAGAACCTCCCACCGCCCGTACTCCCCGTCCGTACGGCCGGCGCACGCCCCAGCCCGTCACCTGATCACGACGCACCACACCCAACTGATCGGCCACTGTCGGCCGTGGCCGGTCGCGGTCGGTCGCGGTCGGCTGCAGCCGGGCCGCTGTCAGGCGCGGCCGGTTGTGGTCAGACCGCTGTCGGTCTCGGTCGGGCGCGACCGGGCCGCTGTCAGGCGCGGTCGGGCGCGACCGGGCCGCTGTCAGGCGCGGTCGGGCGCGACCGGGCCGCTGTCAGGCGCGGTCGGGCGCGGCCAATCACGGTCGGTCGCCGCCGATCGTGGTCGGTCAAGACCAGCCGCGGCCGGTTGGCGCCGGTCGTGGTCAGACACGGCCAGTCACGACCAGTCGCGGTTGGCCACAGTCGGCTGCGATCGACTGTCGCCGGTCGTGGTCGACCACGGCGAGCCATGGCCGGTCCTAATCGATCGTGGCCAGTCATGATCGATCGGGGTCAACCGTGGTCGGTCGTGGTCGCCGGTGTGGACATGTCACCGGCGGGGCCGGTAGCCGGTAGCCGGTAAGGAATGGTTGCCGGTGTGGCTAGTCGGCCTTCTCGCACTTGATGGAGACCGTCTTGGCCAGTCCGTCCGCGGGCGGGGTGCCCATCACGTTCAGTGAAGGCTTGGAACCGGCCTCCGCCTGGCCGCCCTGGTCCGTGCCCTTTTCGGCCGGAAGGGCCGGCACCGCCTCCGTGAACTCCAGGACGCCGCCCTTGCCTGGGTCGTCGGCCTTCTCGGCGTCCTTGTCAGGGTTGAGCGTGGCGCCTTCGGCGGGCACGCTTTCCGCGTCGGCCCAGGTGGTGACCTTGCCGTCCTTGTCGATGGCGATCGCCTTGGTCGACTGGGTGAGCTCGGCGACGACCTTCCCGTTCTCGTCGGTGCAGACGACCTTGCCGCCTGCGCCGGGTGCGGGTGTCTCGTCGGCCATCGCCGATCCGGCCAGGGCGGCGAGCCCCAGCACGCCTACCGCACTGAGGACCATTACGCGTCGCTTGAACATGAATTCTCCTGTCGTGTGGGTCGGACGAGAACGAATCTGCTCTGCCGTACCTGAAGAGAGGCTGAAGGCGCCCTAAATGATCTTCAGGTTGGCTTTAGGTGGCTTGCTGCACTCTGAGAGGCGTGCGAGTGCTATTGGTTGAGGACGAGCAGCGGCTGGCCGACCTGGTGAAGGGCGGGCTGACCGGCGAGGGGTTCGCGGTGGACGTGGCCTATGACGGGCGCGACGGGCTGTGGATGGCCACCGAGAACGACTACGACGTGATCGTGCTCGACGTGATGCTGCCGCGGATGAACGGCTACGCCGTCTGCGCCAAGCTCCGTGAGGCGGGCAACTGGACGCCGATCATGATGCTGACCGCCAAGGACGGCGTCTACGACGAGGCCGAGGCACTCGACACCGGCGCCGACGACTATCTGGCCAAGCCGTTCTCGTACGTGGTGCTGCTGGCCCGGTTGCGCGCGCTGGTGCGGAGGGGCGGGCGGGAGCGGCCGGTGTCCATCACGGTCGGGGACCTCGTGATCGACCCGGCCGGGCTGCGCTGCCGCAGGGGTGAGACGGAGGTGTCGTTGACGCCGAAGGAGTTCGCGGTGCTGCACGGGCTGGCCAGGCGGGCGGGCGAGGTGGTGTCCAAGAGCGACCTGCTGGCCGCCGCCTGGGACTTCTCCTACGACGGTGACGCGAACATCATCGAGGTGTACATCAGCGCGCTGCGCCGCAAGATCGATCTGCCGTTCGGCAGGACGACCCTGGTGACGGTCCGCGGTGCGGGCTACCGGCTGGAGGCGGAATGACCGGCAACGGCGACACAACCCCCCACAATCCCCGGCCCCGCCCGCACACACCTCCTGCCCCCGAACTGCCCAAGACCACTCCGCCGGCCACGCAGGAGCACCAACCCGCGAGGGAAGACGAGACCACGCGGGACCAGCGGACCACGGAGGCGCGCCTAGACACTCCTGCGGGGGCGCACAAGACCGCACGGACGCCCCAGGGCACTCACGCGGACGCCCCGGCTGGGTGGGCGCGCCAAGACACTTCGGTTGCTCGGGGGCGGAAGGCCGGGCGGGCACACGCTGCTGCGGAGGAGCACGAAGGCGGGCGGGGGCGGAAGAGCGGGCGGGTGCGCATGGCCGTGGAGCAGCACGGAGGTGCGCGGGGGCGGAAGAGCGGGCTGGGGGGTCGGGCCGGGCGGGTTGCTCGGGGGCGTCAGGGGGTGCGGGGGCACGACGTGGCGCTGGAGCAGGGCGCGGGGAGGGTTCAGGGGGGTGGGTCGCTCGTTGCTCGGGTGCGGGAGGGGGCCTCGTCGGTACGGCTGCGCGCCACCCTTGCCGCCACCCTGGTAGTGGCCCTGGCTCTGGGGGTGACGGCGCTGGTGCTGACCCAGTCCATGCGCGGCAGTCTCCTGGCCAGTGTCGACGCGGACGCCGCCCGGCGGGCCGTCGAGGCGGCGCCCGTCCTGCAGGCGTCGGTGGCGCGGGGCGATGCCCAGAAGGCCGAGATGGCCACCCTGACCGACACCTCCGTGCCCTACCAGGCCACCATGGGCACCACCCAGCCGTACCAGACGACCCTCGTCGACCCGGACATCATGCTCAGTGCGGACGGCAAGACCTTCACCACCGCCTGGGAGCAGGTCGACGGGTTCCGAGTGGTGGGGATGTCGGTGGCCACCGAGGCGGGGCCGGGCATGGTGCTCGCGCGTTCCTCGCTGGCCCCGGCCGAGGAGGCGCTGACCACGCTCAACAGCGTGCTGCTTCCTGGCGTGCCCGCGCTGCTGCTGGTGGTGGCGGTGATGACGTGGCTGTCGGTGGGCCGGGCGCTGCGCCCGGTGGCGGCCATCCGGGCCAAGGTCGCCGACATCACCGCCCGCGACCTGCACCAGCGGGTCCCGGTGCCGAGTTCGGGGGACGAGATCGCCGCCCTGGCGACCACGGTCAACGGCACCCTGGACCGGCTGGAGACGGCGGTCGACCGGCACAAGGGCTTCGTCGCCGACGCCGCCCACGAACTGCGCAGCCCGATCGCGACCCTGCGGGCGAGGCTGGAGCTGGCCGAGCCGAGCGAGCTGACCGCCGAGGCCCTCGCCGACGTCGAACGCCTGCAGGCACTGGCCGGTGACCTCCTCCTGCTGGCCCGGCTGGACGCGGGCGAACCGCTCCAGGCAGCCGACGTGGACCTGGGCCAGATCGCCGCCGAGGAGGCCGTGCGGGTCGAGCGCCGCCCGGAGGTGGAGCTGAAGCTGGACGTGCAGCCGGACGTGGTGATCGAGGGTGTACGCGGCCACGTCGGCCGGCTCGTGACCAACCTGGCGAGCAACGCTGTACGGCACGCCGCCTCGGCGGTCGTGGTCCGGGTCCGCCGCGAGGGTACGACGGCGGTGCTGGAGGTCGAGGACGACGGGCCGGGGATTCCTGAGGGGCAGCGGGAGGCGGTGTTCGGCCGGTTCACCAGGCTCGACGAGGCCAGGGCGCGTGACGCCGGCGGCGCGGGCCTGGGCCTGCCGATCGCCAGGGACATCGCGACGCTCCACGGCGGCACCGTCCACGCCATCTCCGGGGGATTTGTCGCACGTTTCCCCATGAACCACTACGCCGATGCGGTACGTGTGGACGGTTGAAGGAGGCAACCATGCTCACACGCCGTGCCCTAGTCGCCCGCGCCACCCTCACCGGCGCCGCGACCGTGTTCCTGTGGCCAAGCCGGGCCGACGCGGACGCGCAGTCCCCAAGCCGGGCCGAGGCCGAGGCAGATGCGGAATCCGCCAAGCCCGTCCTGGCCCTCACGAAGAACATTCGTGTCGGCGGCGGACGGATCATCAAGAACACGTACGTGATCACCCAGCCGAGGAAGAACGTCTTCCGGTGCTTCAGCGCCAAGTGCACCCACCAGGGCTGCACGCTGGCGAGCGTCAGCCGTGGCACGATCAACTGCCCGTGCCACGGCAGCAAGTTCAACATCTCGACCGGCGCGGTCGTCCAGGGCCCCGCCACCCGCGCGCTCCCCCGCAAGAAGATCAAGGTATCGGGCGGCAAGATCAGGCTGGCGTGAACATCCTCGTGTAGGCGGAGGTGCGCTGGACCACGGTGAACCCGGAGCGCTCGTAGACGCCGAGCGCCCCGGTGCCGTTGTCGGCGTCGACGCTGAGGCCGGCTCTGCCGTACCCCTGACTCTTGAGCTCGGTGAGGGCGTGTGAGATGAGCGCGCTCGCCACGCCCTTGCCGCGCCAGGGCGCGAGGGTGCCGATGATCTGGATCCACGCCTCGCGCACGCCGGTCACGGCGGTGTCGGCGGCGAAGTAGTGGGTGATCAGGATGCCGACGACCTCGTCGCCGTCGAGGGCGAGGAAGGAGCCCTCCGGGACGAAGGCGCGGGTGCTGGTGATCTTCTCCGTCCAGCTTTCCGGGGTGTGGGGGGTGGTGCCCCAGTGGCCGCTGAAGGCTTCGTTGCGCACGTTCAGAGCGCCCGCGTCGCGGTCGGGGGTCCAGGTGGTGAGGCGCAGTCCGGCGACGGGCGGGCGGGACTCGATCTCCGTGGCCAGGTCGCGTTCCATCTGGAAGAACCAGCGCGCCTGGGCGAAGCCCCTGCTCTCGAAGAGCTTCGCCGCCCAGATCTGCGTGTCGCGGGTGTGGACCTGGACTTCGAGCGGCTTTCCGGGGTACGCGCGCTCGTGCAGACGCGGCGCGGCCTCGACGGCCCAGTCGAGGATGCGCGTGCCGAGGCCGGTACGGCGGTGCTCGGGGTGGACGCCGGCCCACAGCCCCATCCGGTGCACTTCCGGTGCGGTCTGCCTGATCGGGAGGAAGGCGAAGGCCACGAGGCGGTCGCCGTCCCTGGCCGCGAGCGTGCCTTCGGCGAGGTCGACCAGCGGGCTGGTGAGGCTCTCGGTGAGGTCTTCTGCGCCGTAGTTCTCGCCGTCCTGGTCGACGGCCTGGATCGCGGCGGTCAGTTCCGCCCACCGTCCGGCGTCGTCCTTGCGCAGCGGCCCCCACGTGATGCTCATGGTGCGGCAGCCTAAGCCAGCGTGGTCGAACACCCCAAACGATTTCCCAGCTGGACAAGCCGCTCGGCGAAGCCCTTTCTGGTGGACTCCTTGAAGCCGACGAAGAAGCGGTTGGCGAGCGGTACGCCCCAGCGCATCCAGGTCGCCACGTTGAAGACGCGGTGGACCAGGAGCGAGCCCAGCGGGTGCGGCTCGACGCTCCATTCGCCCCGGTACCACCAGCCGCCCTGGAAGGCGATGGTCCGCCCGGCGACCTCGACGGTCGAGGTGTGGCCGGGGAAGTCCTCCACGGTGAAGCGGCCTTCCTCGTGGCCGTCGGGCAGCAGGCTGCGCGCCAGGTCGTCCCAGACCTCGGCGCCCGGGGCCTCGACCACGCCGGACACCTCGGTGATGAGCTTCTTCATGGTTTCCTCCTATTCGAGGGTCTTCTCCATCAGCTCGCGCGCGAGCGTCCCCTGCCAGGACAGCTCGCCCTTCTCCAGCCGCGCGATCAGGCCGTCCATCCAGGACAGCTCGGCCTGGCTCAGCGTCCGCTCGTAGTCGACCTCGATCATGAGCAGTTCGGGCAGGCCGCTGTCGCGCATGGCGGCGACGTGTCCGTCCATGGCGGTGATCAGCCCGCGTACCGAGGCCGCCCTGGCCCGCAGCGCGTTGAGCGCCTCGGGCACGGGCAGGCAGCCGATCAGCGAGACCGCCGCGGTGAACGCGCGGCGGTCACCGCCGGGGCTCTGCAGGAGCGACCTGAGCCGGGTGGACAGTTCCTTGCGGCCTTCGTCGGTGATCTCGTAGACCGTCCGCTCGGGGCGGCGGCCCTCCTTGGTGGTCTCCACCGCGACGATCAGCTCGTCGCCGGTGAGCTTCTCGACCGCGTGGTAGAGGCTCCTCGGCAGCCCGGTCACGTAGTCCTTGTGCGTGTCGACGATGAAGCGGTGCAGCTCGTACGGGTGGCTGGCGCGTACCGAGAGCATGGCCAGCACCGTCAGGCCCACCAGATCGGGACGGCGCGCCATGTTGCCTCCTTCTATATTGCATTATGCACTAGTGCGTGCCGCCTAGTCGAGTTGTTTGAAGGCGCGCTCGATCGCCTGGCGGGCCACGTCCTCCGGGTAGGGGAAGCGGCCGATCAGGTCGCGCAGGCCCTCGGCGTGGGCGCGGCGGGCCAGTGCGGCGACCTCGGCCAGCTCGTCACGCTGGCCCCGCGCGAAGGCGCGGTCGACGACCGCGCCGTGACCGGGCACGATCACGGGCTCCGGCAGGCCGGCCAGCATCGCGGACATCGTGACCGGCCAGTCGAGCGGGTAGGAGTCGCCGAAAGCCGGCGGCGCGCCCTCCTCGACCAGGTCTCCCGCGAAGACCACCCCGGCGTCCGGCACGTGCAGCACGATGTCGTTGTCGGTGTGTCCCCGCCCGAAATACCGCAGATGTACGGCCCGCCCGCCGATGTCGAGCGTGGCCCGGTCGGTGAAGGTGTGGTCGGGCACGACCAGGTCGATCTCCTCGATCTCCGCCCGCCGTTCCTCCGCCACGAAACCCAGCACGCCCGCCCGCTGCGCCTCGCCGCCGGACCGGATCTCCTCCGCGCACCGGGCGTGCCCCCAGATCTCCGCGGGCAGAAACATCGCGTTGCCGAAGAAGTGGTCCCAGTGGGCGTGGCTGTTGACCACGGTCCACGGGTCCGGCGTGATCCGGCGGACGGCGGCGATCAGGTCCGTGGCCTCCCGGTGGGACATGCGGGTGTCGAACACCAGGCAGTGCCCGTCGCCGACGACCAGGCCCACGTTGAGGTCGACGGACTCGTGCCTGCGTACGAAGACCCGGTCACCGATCTCCTGCCACTGCTCGTTCACGCGCCCGTCCCGAAGGTCAGCTCGGGCCGTTCCCAGGTGATCCTCGGCGGCTTCGGCGGCGACGTGCCCACACGTACCGCGCCCATGCGCAGGTAGAAGGCCTCGGCGGGCGGGTGGGAGACCACCCGGACCCGGGTCAGCCCGGCCGCGCGGGCCTGGTCCAGCATGTGCTCGACCAGGCGGCGGCCGAGACCCGTGCCCTGCGCCCGGTCGGCGACGAACAGCAGGTCGAGCTCGTCGCCGACCAGGGCGTAGAAGCCGAGATGGTCGTCGGTGGTGAAGACCGGGTGGGCGGCGAGGTAGGCGGCGGTGACCTGGTATCCCTCCAGGATCGTGGCGTACTCGCCGTGGTAGGCGCTGGAGGCGTGCATGAGCGCGGTGAGCGCCCCGGCGTCGCGGGGCTCGGCGCGGCGGATCGTTTCAGGCATGGTCTGGCCTATGTTGTCGAACATGAGCTATGGCTTCCAAGTGAGCGTCGACGCGGCCGACCCGCACGCGCAGGCCGACTGGTGGGCGGACGCGCTCGGCTGGGAGGTGGAACCCCAGGACGCCGACTTCATCCGCGACATGGTCTCCAAGGGGTTCGCCACCGAGGCCGACACCATCGTGCACGACGGGCAGCTTCGCTGGCGGGAAGGCGTGGCCATCCGGAGTGAGGGGCATCCGCGGGTGCTCTTCCAGCTCGTGCCCGAGGCCAAGACCGTCAAGAACCGGGTCCATCTCGACGTCCAGGTCGGTCAGGACAACGTCGAGGCGGAGGTCGAACGGCTGACCGCCAGGGGCGCGAGCTTCTCCCACCGGGGACGGCAGGGACCGCACTCCTGGGTGACGATGACCGACCCCGAGGGCAACGAGTTCTGCGTCACCTAGTGAGGTAGGCCAGCACGGCCAGCACGCGGCGGTGACCGTCCTGCGTGGGCGGCAGGTCGAGCTTGGCGAAGATGCTCGCGATGTGCTTGGCGACGGCCGCCTCGGTGACCACGAGTTCCCTGGCGATGGCGGCGTTGGCCCGGCCTTCGGCGATCAGCGACAGCACCTCGCGCTCGCGCGGGGTGAGCCGGGAGATCGGATCGCGGCGGCGGCCGAGCAGTTGCCGGACGACCTCGGGGTCCACGACCGTGGCGCCGGCGGCGACCCGGTCGAGGGCGTCGGCGAACTCCTTCACGTCACCGACCCGGTCCTTGAGCAGGTAGCCGACGCCGGTACCGGTCTCCAGGAGCTCGGCGGCGTAGGTCTGCTCGACGTACTGGCTGAGCACGAGCACGGGCAGGCCGTCGCGCCGCAGTTCCAGGGCGGCGCGCAGGCCCTCGTCGGCGAACCCCGGCGGCATGCGCACGTCGGTGACCACGATGTCCGGCGCGTGCTCGCGGACCGCGGCGAGCAGGGCGTCCGCGTCGCCGACGGCGGCGGCGACCTGGTGGCCGAAGCGTTCGAGCAGGCTCACCAGGCCCTCACGCAGGAGGACGGCGTCCTCGGCGATGACTACGCGCACGGGATCTCCGCTCTGATGGTGGTCGGGCCGCCGGGCGGGCTGGACAGGGACAGTCTGCCGCCGACCACGTCGAGCCGGTCGGCCAGCCCGGTGAGCCCGGTTCCCGCCGCCGCGTCGGCGCCGCCGCGGCCGTCGTCGGTGACGGCGATCGACACGCTTTCGCGCGATTTTTCCACTCTTATCGTGATGTTGGTGGCGTTGCTGTGCTTGGTGGCGTTGGTGAGGGCTTCGCTGACCACGTAGAAGGCGGCGATCTCCACGGGCGGCGGGAGCCGTACGTCCAGATCTGTCTTGATGGTCACGGGGAGGGCCGAGCGCGCGGCCAGTTCGCCGACGGCGGCGGCCAGGCCGCGGTCGGTCAGCACCTGGGAGTGCACCCCGCGGATCAGTTCGCGAAGTTCGGCCAGCACCTGCTTGGCCTCGGCGTGCGCCCGGTCGAGCGTACGCGCCAGCGGGGCCTCGTCGGGAACGTCCAGCCTGGCCAGCCCGAGCGTCATGGTCAGCGCGACCAGCCGCTGCTGCGCCCCGTCGTGCAGGTCGCGCTCGATCCGGCGCCGTTCGACCTCGAAGGCGTCGACCAGCCGCGCCCGCGACCGCCTGACCTCCTCCAGTTCCGCCCGCTCGGGCGCGAGCACCGCCCTGACCATCGCCGCGCGCGCCCCCGCCCAGGCCGTCAGCACGTACGCCCCCACGGGCACCAGCGCCACTCCCACGAACGAGGCGGCCACCGCGATCGCCCCCGCCGCCTCCGGCTGCACCACGGGCGAGAGCACCAGCAGCGATGGCCCGCCCACCGCGACGCCGACGATCGCCAGGTCGATCCACCAGAACGCGACCAGCGTGAGCACGGCCAGCCCGATCTCGCGCCGCCGCTCCCGGGTCCCGGGCACCGGCGACAGGTCCACCAGCCGCATCCGCCACCGCTCGAAGCGCGACACGAACGGCCCGAACGCCACCAGCGCGACGATCCCGGCACCCGCCGCGGCCCACCCCGGCAGCACCTCGGACACCGCCGCCACCACCAGCGGCACGACGCAGAAGACCGCGCCGGCCAGCAGGTACGCCAGCGCCCGCCAGGGCCAGGACGAACGCAGGAACGGCAGCGGCCGGGAGCCGAGCGCTTCGAGGGCGGAGGTGCTCACCCCGCCAAGGTAGCCAGAGAGCGGAAACCTAAATTTAGGTCAATGACAAACTTGAGTCCGTCATGCCAAAATGGCGGCATGACGACAGGGCTCCGCGCGATGAAGAAGCAGCAGACCAGGGAGAACATCTCCCAGCACGCCACCAGGCTCTTCCTGGAACGCGGCTACGACAAGGTGACGATCGCCGACGTCGCCACCGCCGCGCAGGTGGCCAAGATGACGGTGACCAACTACTTCCCCCGCAAGGAGGACCTGGCGCTCGACCTGGGCGACGCGTTCGTCTCCGGGCTGGCGCGCACGGTCGCCGAGCGGGCGGCCGGCCGGTCTGCGCTGGCCGCGCTCCGTGCCGCCTTCCTGGCCGCGGTGGAACGCAAGGACCCGGTGATCGGCTTCGCTCCTTTGGAGTTCGCCCGGATGATCACCGACAGTCCCGCGCTGGTGGCCAGGCTCCGCGAGTTCCACGACGAGCGCGAGGCCGCCCTGGCCGCCCGGCTCGCGGCCGAGACCGAGCCCGGCTTCCTGCCCCGGCTCGCGGCGGCGGAACTCGGGGCGGCGCACCGGCTGCTGTTCGACGAGACGCTGGCCCGGGTGCTCGACGGCCAGGACCACGACGCGATCGCCGCGGCGCTGACCGAGGCCGGGCGCATGGCCTTCGACCTGCTGGAGCCCTCCCTGGGGACCTATGCGGTTGCCGCGGATGCGTAGCCGGGACGAGCTCACCGCCGACTACGCCGCGTTCCAGACCCGGGGGCGGCGGGCACTGCTCGACGGCGAGGCCACCCACGACCTGCCCTTCGCCGAAGGAAGCCCGCGCTGGGGCATGACCACCGTCCTGCGCCCGACGGGCCCCACGCTCGACCGGCTGGAGTCGCTGGCCAGAGCGGCGGGCGCCGCCGCCGGCCCCGGCCACTGGACTCACGGCCGCGGCGTCCTGCACGTCACCCTGCGCTCGCTGGAGCCGTACCGGCGGGTGATCCCCGCCGCCGACCCGGCCCTGCTGACCTACGCCGCCGCCCTGCGCTCCGCGGCCCGGGGGCTGCCGCCGGTGCGGATGCGCGTCGAGGGCGTCAGCCCGCACGCCGGTGGCGTCCTGGCCTTCGGCTATCCGGAGGACGACACGATCTGGACCCTCCAGCGGCGGTACGCCGAGGCGCTGGGGGCACGCGGGGCGTTCGAGTCGTGGCCCCGGGAGCGCTGGTACATCAGCCTGGTCCACTTCGCCGCGCCGCTGACCGACCCCAAGAAGGTGGTCGCCTGGTGTGACGACCACGCGGGCGAGGCACCGGGCACCACCGAGATCCCCGCCGCCGACCTCGCCCACGCCACCATCAGCGGCCCGCACGTCCGCCTCACCACCCTGGAACGGGTCATACTGGACAGATGATGATCGCCTTAACCTGGGTGACCCTCGGTTTGGTGGCCGCCAACACCGTCGTGGCCGCGTACGTCATCTTCTTCGACCGCTTCCCGCCCTGGACCCCCTGGTTGCGCAGGCACCACTTCAACCGGATCAGCGGCTGGGGAAACCTGCTGGTGTCGGCCTCACTGGCGCTGAACATCATCGCCGCGCACATGGAGTTCTCCTATCCGATCACGGCGGCCGCTCTTCTGTGTCTGGTGGGGGCGGCGGTGCTCTGGTACGTGGGCGGGACTAGAAGCTCGTCCCCAGCAGGCGGGCCACCTCCGCACGGTCGTTGACGCCCAGCTTGTCGTAGACCGCCTGCAGGTGGTTGGCGGCGGTGCGCATGGACAGGGTGAGGCGGTCGGCGATCTGGCGGTTGGTCAGGCCGGCCGCGGCGAGCTGGACGATCTCCCGCTGGCGCGGGGTCAGGTCCGGGGTGGCGAGTTCGACCAGGGCGGGGGTCGTGACGCCTGGGCAGCGCCGGGCCAGGGCCCAGGCCCGGGTCTGGGCGCCCTTGGCGGCGGAGCCGCGGCCCATCCGGCGGTAGGCGGCGGCCTCCTGCGCCGTGGCCTCCGCGGCGTACAACACCATGCCGAGCGACTCGAACTCGGCCGCCACCGCGCGCAGGCCGGGCGGGTCGTTGCGGGCGGCGGCGTGGGCGTGGCGGGCGCAGATCTGGGCGAAGGGGCCCTCCATCCGGCCGGCCAGCTCGTCCAGCGAGCCGGTCACCAGGTCGGCGGCGCCCATTCTGACGACGTCGTGCAGGGCGAGCATCCGGTAGCCCAGGTAGGGGCAGTCGGCGGCCATGGACAGCGCCGTGCGCACGGCCCCGTCGAGGTCGCCGTCGGCGGCGGCCAGCCAGGCCTTGGCCAGCAGCACGGGCTGGAGCGTGTAGTTCCAGCATCCGGCCAGTTCTTCGGCTTCGGTCAACGCCTTTCTGGCGGTTTCCAGGTCGCCCAGCAGCGCCGCCGAGTGGGCCAGTTCGGCCAGGCACCTGCCCAGGTACGGCGAGCGGGCGCGCAGCCGTACGACATCCTCGCGGCACCAGCGCAGGGCGGCGGCCACGTCGCCGCGCAGGCGGCAGATCCGCGCGCGGTAGGCGCCGAACCCGCAGACCGACAGGTCCGGCGCGGCCAGTTCGGTGCCCTGGACGGCGATGCGGGCGGCGTCGGCGAGCTCCCCCGCGAACAGGTGGGCCGCGCACCGCGCGTCCAGCATGACCGGCAGCGCGTGCGGGGCCCGGTCGCGCCAGGCGTCCGCGCCGGCCATGGCACGTTCCACGACGGACACGCAGCGGGCGCTGCGGCCGGAGTGGGCGCTCACCCAGGACTCCAGCGCGGCCAGGTGCCCGCTGCCGCGCGCGGTGTCGGGGGCGAGGTCGCGGGCGCGGGTGAGCGTGCGCCCGGCGGCGTCGAGGCGGCCGGTGAAGAAGTCGACGACGCCGCGGTAGACGAGCAGTTCCTGGCGCCAGGCCGGGTCGGCCAGTGTGTCGGCGGCGCCTTCGAAGACGCGGCCGGCCTCGTGGGTGTCGCCGGACCAGAGCATGTTGACGCCGAGCGCGAGCGCGTGCTGGGCGCGTTCGGCGTCGGTGGCGCCGGGCCCGTCCTGACGGCGCAGCACCTCCTGCGCGCCGCCGGTGTCGCCGAGGATCGTCAGCACCTGCCCGAGCAGCGCGACCGCCTCGATGCCGGCGCCCGCCTCGACCGCGGCCCGGCCGAGCCGGGCGGCCAGGTGCGGGTCCTGGCGCCCCCACGCCAGGTGCGCGGCGACCAGGAGCATGCGCGGGTCGGCGGGCGAGCCGCTGTCGAGCCGCCACACGGCCGCGCGCAGCATGTCGTCGCGCCCGCGCATCCCGCTGGCCTCCAGCGACTCCGCCAGCGTGCGCAGCCGCCGCCGGGCCCTGAGCGTACGGCAGCGCCCCCGCACCACCTCGCCATAGAGCGGATGGCCGAGCCGCATGCCGGGTCCGTCGGCGACGATGAGACCGCGGTCCTCCACCCGTTCGACCGCGCCCGCCGAGGCCATCGTGACCAGCAGGTCGGTGCCGAGCGGTTCGCCGAACGCCACGAGCTCCAGCACCTCGCGCTCGTCCGGGTCGAGATGCCCGATCCGCTCGCTGACCAGCTCGCGCAGGCGGGTGGTCATCGACAGCCCGCCCCGCCAGCGCCACTGGCCGCCCTGCTCGGCCAGGCAGCCGATGTCGCGCCCGGCGTGGACGAGCTCGCGCAGGTAGAGCATGTTGCCCTCGCTCACCCTCGCCAGGTGGCGTACGGTCTCGGCCGCCACGTCACCGCGCAGCGCCGCGGTGAGCGCCCGGCCGACCTCGTCGCGGGTCAGCGGCGCCAGCTCGATCCTGGTGACCAACTCCTCCTTCCAGAGGGCGGCCACCGGCTCGGGCACGGGCTCTCCGGTCCGCACGGTGACCAGCAATGCCGCCTCGCCGCGCGTGGCCAGGTAGTGCAGCAGCGCGGCGGAGGCGGCGTCCAGCCGGTGCGCGTCGTCCACGGTGACCAGCAGCGGCGCCTGTCCCGCCCGGGTCCGCAGATGCCGGGCGGCCCAGCCCAGCAGGTTCTCGCCGCCGTCCGGCGGCCCGCCCAGCACGTGCGCGAACGCCCCGAACGGGATCATCGCCGCGGTCTCCGTGCCCAGGGCCCGTACCACGCAGTGCTCCGTCAGGCCCGCCGCCGCCTCGGCCGCCAGCCTGCTCTTCCCCACTCCGGCCTCGCCCGCGATCATCGCTCCCGTGCAGGATCGCAGCGCCCGGTGGACGGCGGCCAGCGGGCCCTGCCGTCCGATGAATGGCCATCGATTGCTCATCGCAGCCCTCCTCCCGGATCTCATCGTCGGGATCCCGGTTCGCGGGAGGTTCAGGTCCTCAGTCCCGCCGCCGTCAGCAGGAGATCCACCACCGCGTCGGTCCCGCTGAACGGCACCGGTTCGCCGCCCACCTCCTCGAGCAGCCCGCGGAGCTGGCCGCCGGACTGCTCGGGTTCTACCAGGCGTACGATGACCGTCCTCATGCCCGCACGATCCACCGGCGCGGTTCAGGTCTGGTTCAGGTGGGTTTTCGGGTGGGTTTTCAGGTGGGGAAGGGCGCGGGCTCGACCTCCAGCTCGCGCATCCGCTCGGTGTAGACGTGGTAGCGGCGGCGGGCGTCGCCGCGCCGTCCCGCCTGGTCGAGGGAGCGGATCAGCCCCAGGTGGGCGCGTTCGTCGTAGCCGTCGCGCTCCAGCAGCCGCAGCCAGTAGCGGGCCGCCTCGTGGTGGCGTCCCTCCTCCGCCCTCGCGCCGGCCAGCCGCGCCGCCGCCTGCACGTAGGCGAGCCTGGCCTGCTCGCGCAGCCCCACGGCCCAGTCGGCGTAGGGGTCCTCCTCACAGAACTCCCCGCCGTAGGCGGCCTCGGCCGCCTTCCACCGCGCCAGCGCCTCACCGCCGCGCCCGGCCTGCTCCAGCCGTACGGCGGCGCCGGCCAGCCCCAGGAACCGCTCGATGTCCACGTCGGCGTGGTCGAGGTCGAGCCGGAGCGCGCCCTCGTCGGAGACCACGATCTCCACCTCGTGCGCCGGGTCGAGCACCGCGCGCAGCGTGGAGACCATCACGTTGAGCCGTTTGAGCCCGACCGCCTCGTCCTCCTGGTCCGGCCAGAGGATCTCGACCAGGCGCTCCCTGCCGATCGCCCTGCCTCTCCTGCTGACCAGGATCTTCAGCAGGTCACGGGCCTTACGGGACTGCCATGCCGTACGCGGGACGGGGAAGGAGCCGCGCAGCACGCGGAAGGTTCCCATCGTCTCGACCGTCACCCGCGCGCCCGAGGCGGGAGTGACGCGCGCCAGCAGCGCGTCGATGCGGTCGTCGAGCATGCGGCAGCCGATCGCGTGCATGCGCTCGGCGACCTGCCCGGCCACCTCGGCGCCGACGGCGGGGTCGGCGAGTGCCGCTCTGACCAGTTCGGCTCTGGCGCGTCCGACGGGGTCGCCGAGCGTGCTCCAGATGCGTACGGCGTCGTCGGCGCGGTCGTGGTCCTTGTCCAGTTCGGCCCGGAGCTCGGCGATGGCGGCCAGGCCGGTGTGGTGGCGGCGTTCGGCGGCGATGGGCTCCGCCTCGTCGAGCAGTTTCCTGGCGGCCTCCGCGCGGCCGGCGGCGAAGGCCACGCGGGCGGCGGCCACCCGGGCGCTCACCGCGGCCATGCCCTCGGTGTGCTTGAGCGCCTCGGCGGCCAGGCGGGCGGCCTCGTCGGGGTCCTCGGCGGCCAGGAGCTCGGCCAGCTCGGTCAGCGTGTTGCCGAGGGCCTGGGCGTCACGCGAGCGCCCGGCCTCCACCTGGACCCGGCGGTAGGTGGCAGCGGCCGCGCCGCGCTCGCCGCGCAGCGTCTGGATCCTGGCCAGTTGCAGCAGGCCGTAGCCGATGCGCGAGCCCATGGCCTCCCAGCGCGCCACGGCGTCGGCGGCGTCCACGGCGGCCTCTTCGAGGCGGCCGAGCCCGATGAGCGCCTTGGCCCGGTTGGAGACGGCCAGGGCGGCCCACGGCGCGAACGCCACCAGGTCGGACAGCCGACCGGCGATGTCCACGTCGGCCAGCGCGGCGTGGTAGTCGGCCTCGTCGATGTGGCGTGATGCCCGGTTGGCCCGGATGCGGATGAGCTGGAGGATGTCGCCGGCCCGCTCGGCGTACTCCAGCGCCCGCAGGTAGTAGGCGTCGTTGGCGCGGCGGTCGCCGTCGAGCGCGGCGACCATGGCGATCACCGTGGTGGCGGCGGCCAGCGCGCCCGGGTCGCCCAGCAGCGCGGCGGCGTCGAGCGCGCGTTCGGCCGTCTCCGCGCAGGCCGCCCGGTCGCCGCGCAGCCACAGCACCGAGGCGGCCGAGGCGGTGCAGATGGCCGCGTCGGCCGGCGGCGAGCCGTGCTCGGCTCCCCGCAGGTACATGGCCATGGCGGCGTCGAGGTCGCCGCGCAGGTGGTCGATGAAGCCGAGGCGCCGGGCCAGGAAGGCGTCGAAGGCGGGGCTGTCGGCCGCTCTGGCGAGCAGTTCGCGGGCGCGGCGCCAGTCGCCGCGGTTCTGCTCGGCGATTCCGGCCAGCCGCAGCATGGCCGGGCTCTCCCGCCGGTCCTCCGGCAGCAGCGCCAGCCCGGCCAGGACGTCGTCGCCGCGCTCGGCCAGCCGGGGTCCGTGCGCGGTCAGCAGCGACGCGGTCAGCTCGGTGTGCCCGGTGGCGACGGCGGCGCGCAGCGCCTGCTCGGGCTGGTCGTGCTCGACGTACCAGCGGGCCGCCACCTCGGCCGTGTCGTGGGACTCGTGCCGGTCGAGCGGCGCGTGCCTGGCCAGCACGTGCCGGCTGGTGGCGGTCAGCCGGTGGCCGCCCTGGGCCGCTTCCAGGAAGAGTCCGCGGCCGGTCAGCGAGGTCAGCGTGTCGGGCGGCACGCCGAGCGTGGCGGCCAGGTCGGCGGTGAGCACCGGCAGGACCGTCGCCGCCCGCAGCAGCTCGCGCATCTGGGCGGGCAGGTCGCGCAGGGCGTCGAGCGTGAGGCGTTCGAGCGTGTCGGAGGTGGCGGCCAGGCCGGAGGCCATCGCGGGCCACAGCGCGGGCTCGGCGCGGGCCATGGCGTCGAGCGCGGCCCGCACCGCGGCGGGCCAGCCGCCGCTGGCCGCGTGCAGGGCGGGGGCGACGGCGGCGCCGGACGCGCCGAGCCGGTCGCGGGCCCAGTCGGCGCACTCCCCGACGCTCAGGGCGAGGTCGGTCGCGTCGAAGGTCAGCACTTCGAGGTCCTGGCGCAGCCGCGCCGTCGGGAACGGCAGCGGCGCCCTGGACGCGGTCACGATGTGCAGGTGCCGGGGCGCCGCGCGCACCAGCGTCTCCACGAACCGCACCGGTCCCGGCGCGCCGGCGATCACGTCGATGCCGTCGAAGACCATCACCAGGCCACGCCGCAGCCGTAACCGCAGGGCCTCGGCCAGCGCGCCGGCCAGCGCCGCCGCCCTGGCGGGTTCGTCGGCGTCGGGGCCGAGCGGGGCGTCTGCGGCGGCGGGCAGTTCCGCGGGCAGGTCGGGCACGCGCGTGGCCAGCTCCGCGATCACCGCGGCGGAGAACGGCGCGAGCTCCCGGTCGCCCGGACCGAAGCGGTGCAGCACGCCGCCGACGGCCTGGCTCCAACCGGCCAGCGCGATCGACTTGCCGTAGCCGGTGGCCGCGACGAGCGTGGTGAGCCTGTGCGTCAGCGCACCGTCGAGCCGCCGGTCGAGGGCTGGACGGGGCCGCACCCACCCGCGTTCCACCCCCGCATGTTACGCCCCGTTTCGCGGGCGACTCCAGAGTTCGGAAAGTGCCACCTCCCGTTCACGCGCAGAGAGGAGCACTATGGTCAGGTACCTCTTTCCGAGGAGGGCGCCGTGGATCAAGACCTGCCCGGCGGAGCGCGCGTGATCGTCGGTGTGGACGAATCGCCGGCCGCGCGCTTGGCGCTGGCCTGGGCCATCGGCGCCGCACGACTACGCCGCATGCCGCTGGTCGCCGTGCACGTGAGCCGGGCGCCGATCCATCCTTTCCCCGAGGCACTGCCGCTGCAGCACGCGGCCAGGGCCGGAGAGGAGACTCGAAGTACGGAGGTGGTCACCGACGCCTTCGTCGAGGTGTGCGGCGGTGTGCCCACCGACATCGTGACCGCGGTCGTCGGCCGGATGGGCGACCCCGGCTACCACCTGGTCGACCTGGCCGGCGAGTGCGACCTGCTGGTGCTCGGCCGCAGCAGGCGCGGCCTGCTCAGCCGGATGCTGCTGCCCTCGACCAGCATGTACTGCGCCCGCCACGCGCGGGCCACGGTGGTGATCGTGCGTGAGCCCGCGCCGCCCAACGAGCCGGAGGTCTCGGGCGAACGCGGGCACCGACGATTCTGGAGCCGTTGACTTACACCGGGCGATTTGTCAGGAGATGCAGGGCTTTGTCCAACCGGTCCTGGCGGGCCTCCGGCGTCAGCGCCTGAAGCACCGGCAGCATGGCCAGGTAGCGCCCGGTCTTGTCGAGCCGCTCGAACGCCTCCTTGGCGGCGGGGTCCGCCTCCAGCGCCGCCGCCAGGTCAGGCGGCACCGTGGCCGCCTTCTGCGACTCGTATGCGGCCGCCCACCTGCCGTCCTCCTGCGCCCTGCGCACCTCGGCCAGGCCGGGCTCGCGCATCCGGCCCGCCGCCGCCAGCATGGCGACCTTGTCCACGTTCACCTGCGACCACAGGCTCCTGGCCCGGCGCGGCACGTACTTCTGCAGGTAGTACCGCTCGTCCAGCGAACGGCGCAGCCCGGAGACCCAGCCGTAGCAGAGCCCGATGTCGACGAGCTCGTCCTCGGTCACCGTCGGAATGCCCGACTTCTTCTTGGCCACCTTGATCCACACGCCTTCCTGCCGCGTGTGGTGTCCGGCCAGCCAGCCCTCGAACGCCGGGCCGTCGGCGAAGGCGAGGACCTCCACCCCGTCGAGCTCATCCATGGGCGTCAGGCTAGCGTCAGCACTTCTTCACGCCCGGGAAGGGGTCCTTCGGGGTGTAGAGGGTGCTGGCCGGCACCCAGCCGTACCTGCCGCTGTCGTCGCCCTGGGTGTAGTACCAGACGTTGTTGCCGCCGCTGTGCTTCTCGCCCCTGATGTAGCACTTGAACCAGCTCGGGTTGGAGCGGAGCGTGTCCACCCTCCTGGGCCAGGTCTGCTGGTTGTCCGGGTCGCCCCAGCTGGTCTTGTTGTAGATCGGCCTGGGCGCGTAGTTGCCGCACTTCAGGCTGCCGTCCCCCTGGGCGTAGCAGGGCGGGTTCTGGGCCTGGGCCGCCGCCCCGACGCCGACCGTCACCCCGGCCGCCGCCACAACCGCCATGACCACTGTACGAACTCGCATGATCTTGATTCCCCTCGTATCCGCGAACAGGGGAGACGCTAGACGCGAGGGTTATCGATTCGCTTTAGAACGGTTGTCAGCAGGCGGACGCCCTCGGGGATGGCGGTCCGGGAGATGCCGCCGTAGCCCAGGACCACGCCGTGGCCGGGGGCGCCCTCCGCGTAATAGGAGGCCAGGGACTCCACGGCCAGCGACGGCGCCGGCCGTACCTCCAGGGTGGGGTCGAGGCGGGCGCAGACGTGCAGGCCCGCGGCGGACGGGACCAGCTGGAAACGGGCGTCGGCCGCGAGCAGGGCGGTGATCTGCGCGTGCCGGGCCGCGTACTCCTTGGTGGCCTTCCTGATGTGCCTGGCCAGCAGGCCCTCGTCGATGAAGCGGGCCAGCGCGGCCTGCGCGAACGGGTCGCCGTGCCAGTCGGTGAGCTGCTTGGCGGCGCGCAGCGCCGTACGGAGGGAGGCGGGCGCGACCAGGAAGCCCAGCCGTAGCGTCGGCAGCAGCGTCTTGGAGAAGGAGCCGACGTAGACGACCCGGCCGGCGCCGTCGAGGCTCTGCAACGGCTCCAGCGGACGCTCGCCGAAGCGGAACTCGCTGTCGTAGTCGTCCTCGATGATCACCGCGTCGCGGTGCCGCGCCCACTCCAGCAACGCGGTACGGCGGGCCAGCGACATCGGCACACCCAGCGGGAACTGGTGCGACGGCGTCACGTAGACCAGCCGGGCGGCCTTGGGCAGGGCGGCGACGTCCAGGCCCTCCTCGTCCACCGGCACCCCGGCCACGCGGGCGCCGAGCGAGCGGAAGAGCCGGCGGGCCGGCGGGTAGCCCGGTTCCTCGACGGCCACGCACGCCCCGGGCTCGATCAGCACCCGGCCGATCAGGTCGAGCGCCTGCTGGGCGCCCTGGGTGACGATCACGTCGTCGGCGCCGGCCCGTACCGAGCGGCTGATGCCCACGTGCCGCGCGATCGCCTCCTTGAGCGAGCCGTCCCCCGCGGGGTCGAGGTAGCCCGCCGAGCTCACCCGCAGCTCCCGCGCCAGCAGCCGCCGCCAGCTCGCGATCGGGAACAGCTTCGGGTCCGGCAGCCCGACCGTGAAGTCGTGGTGCGCCCGGCCGCGCGGCGGCGTCAGCGGCTCGGCCGCGTCGCGCCAGAGCGCCCTCGGCCGCACCACGCCTCTCGGCGCGGCCCTTCCCCTGACCGGCTCTCCCGTCACGAACGTGCCCGCCCCGGCCCGGCCGGCCAGGAAGCCGTCGGCCACCAGCCGGTCGTAGGCCACGGCCACGGTGTTGCGCGAGACGTCGAGGCGAGCGGCCAGCTCGCGGGTGGGCGGCAGCCGTTCGCCCGGTCTGAGGCGGCCGTCGAGTATCGCGTCGAGCAATTGCCGGTAAATTCGCGCGGCCAGGTCGCCGCGGCCTTCGAGGCTGACGTGGAAGTCCACTCTTCACCCTCCTTTTCGGCCGGGTGGACCTAGCTCCACCCTGGCGTGCATCTGAGTGCATTCCTGGGGCCGTGCCGTACTTCTAGCGTCATTGATATGAATGTCACGCGTCGAGGTTTCATCGGTGGCACGGCGGCCGTGGGCGGCACGGCGGTACTGGCGGACAGCGCGTACGGCGCCGCCGCCGACCGCCCGGCCATCGGTCCGGTGATCGTCAAGCGTAGCGACCCCCGCTACGACGACCTGGCCGAGCGCCGCACCAACCAGCGCTTCCGCCACGAGCCCGACTACTTCCACATGGCCGGCTCCACCGAGCAGGTCGTGGCCGCGGTCAACCAGGCGGTACGGGCGGGTCGCCGCGTCACGGTCCGCAGCGGCGGCCACTGCTACGAGAACTTCGTCGGCGACGGCGCGCAGGTGGTGATCGACCTGTGCGAGATGAAGGAGGTCACCTACGACGAGAAGCGCCGGGCTTTCCTGGTCGAGGCGGGTGCGACGCTCATGCAGGCGTACCGCACCCTCTACTTCGGCTGGGGCGTCACTCTTCCCGGCGGCCAATGCGGGGGCGTGGCCGCCGGGGGCCACATCGCCGGCGGCGGGTACGGCCCGCTGTCGCGCCGGCACGGTCTCACCGTCGACTACCTGCACGCCGTCGAGGTGGTCGTCGTCGACGCGTCAGGCCGGGCCCGCGCCGTCGTGGCCACCAGAAACCCGTCCGACCCCAACCACGACCTGTGGTGGGCCCACACCGGCGGAGGCGGCGGCAACTTCGGCATCGTCACCCGCTACTGGCTGCGCGACCCGGCGGCCCGCGGCGACGACCCGGGCAAGCTGCTGCCGAAGCCGCCCGCGAAGGTCGTGTCCGGCGTGGCCATCTGGTCCTGGGCGGGCATGACCAAGGAGTCCTTCCGCCGGCTCCTGCGCAACCACGGAACCTGGCACGAGCGCAACAGCTCCCCCGGCTCCCCCTACGCCGGGATGTGGGGCTCGCTGATCATTCCCGGCCGCAAGTCCGGCGACGACCCCGGAGGCATGATCCTTCCCACCCAGATCGCCGGGGACGTGCCCGGTGCCGAGCGCCTGCTACGCGACTTCTTCGCCGCCGTCGGCGAGGGCGTCACCCCGGAGGCTTTCGTCCCGCCCCTCCTGCAGCAGCCCTGGTTCCGGGCGGTCCGCGACCTCTCCCTCGGCGCGGAGCAGGAGTCCGGCCGTTACAAGGCCAAGTCCGCCCATCTCCGCGAACGGTTCACCGACGCGCAGGCCGACGTCGCCTACGACCACCTCACCGCCCCCGGCCCGGTGGCCGACGGCGGCATGCTCTGGCTCCTGTCGTACGGCGGGCGGATCAACACCGTCGCCCCCACCGCCACGGCCACCCACGAACGCTCGTCCATCCTGAAGGTCATCCACCTGGCCGGATGGGCCCCGGAACAGGACGGCAAGGCCCACCTGGAATGGGTCCGCGGCCTGCACGGCAAGACGTTCGCGCACACCGGAGGCGTCCCGGTGCCCGGCGGCAACTGCGGCGGCGCCTACATCAACTACCCCGACATCGACCATGCGGACCCGCGCTGGAACACCTCCGGCGTCCCCTGGTCCACCCTCTACTACGGGGAGAACTACGCCCGCCTGCAGCGGGTCAAGGCACGCTGGGACCCCCGCGGCGTCTTCCACCACGGCCTGTCCGTGCGCGCCTGACGATTTCTGTGCCCCGGGAGCGGCTGGCGTGGGCGCGTTCCCGGGGCGTTGGTGGTCTCCGCGTCCACCCGGGGGGCGCCATTCCCGTCGGGCAGGCCGGAGGCCGCGTCCCTGTTCTTTCAGGACGACTTTTCTCGATAAAGGCTTTTGTGTCACGAACGATCACTAAGATAGCCGGACGTTTTCCGGATGCGCCAATGTATTTATCCGACCCTTCACTGCACCCTTCCCCCTAAAAGGTAGGCTTTGGGGGGTTGAGTGGATACTGTCCTGAACTGGACAAACGCCCGCTCATTGCTTTGATGGTGAGAGTGGCCCTTCTGAGAAGATCGCTTGCCGCTTTCGCCCTAACCGGTTTCGCCAGCGCCCTCTACCAGAGCTGGCGCTCACATCAGGACCGACTCCGGCACCCGCCGCCAGGACGCCTCGTGGACGTCGGCGGACGCATGATCCACATGCTGGAGGCCGGTCGCGGCTCCCCCACCGTGGTGATCGTCCCGGCGCTCGGGACGACCTCGATCGAGTACGCCCCCCTCCTGCCCGTCCTAGGCCAGGAAACCTCGGCCGTGGTCTTCGACCGCGCCGGCATGGGATGGAGCGACCCCGTCAGCTCGCCGCTGGCCATGCTGGACGCCGCCGCCGACCTGCGCAAAACCCTCGCCCTGGCCGGGTACGGCCCGCCGTACGTGCTGGTGGGGCACTCGATGGGCGGCTACGTCGTCCGGCTGTTCGCCGCGGCCCACGCAGGCGAGGTGTCCGGAGTGGTGCTCGTGGACTCCAGCCACCACGACCAGGCCAGGCGCTACCCGGGCTACCACCTCACCACGGTCAGGCGCGCCCTCATCGAGCGGATCACCCCGTACGGCCTGCGCCGCCTGGCCGTCGACCTCGGCCTCCTGGACAGCCCCGGCCACCTCGACCTCGGCGACCGCCAGCGCCGCACCACGTGGTGGGAGCAGACCCTGCGCGCCCAGATCGGCACGGAGACCGGCCGCCGCGCCCCCACCCTGGGCGACATCCCTCTGACGGTGGTGACGTGCAGCGAGCACAACGAGGACAACAGGACGCCCGAGCAGGCCGCCAGCTTCAGCCGCCACTACCGCGTCTGGTTCCCGATGCAGCGGGAGCTGACGGGCCTGTCGACCAGCAGCAGGCACATCGTGGCCGAGAACGCCGGGCACTACGTGCACCGCGCCCGCCCGGACGTGGTCACGAAGGCGATACTCGAGCACGTGAAAGGCGCCGGCCCCCTGTGAGGTCGGGGCCGGCGCCTAGAACTGAGAATCTACTTGAAGGCCTTCAGCCGCAGGCTGTTGGACACCACGAAAACGCTGGAGAAGGCCATCGCCGCACCCGCGATCATGGGGTTGAGCAGGCCTAGCGCCGCCAGGGGCAGCGCCGCCACGTTGTAGGCGAACGCCCAGAACAGGTTGCCCTTGATGGTCTTCAACGTCCTGCGGGACAGGCGGATCGCGTCGGCCGCCACCCGCAGGTCGCCGCGGACGAGGGTCAGGTCGCTGGCCTCGATGGCGGCGTCGGTGCCGGTGCCCATCGACAGCCCGAGGTCGGCCTGGGCGAGCGCGGCGGCGTCGTTGACGCCGTCGCCGACCATCGCCACGACCTTGCCCTCCTGCTGCAGCTTCTTGACCACGTCGACCTTGTCGGCCGGCAGCACCTCGGCGATGACCTGGTCGATGCCGACCTCGGCGGCGACGGTGGCCGCGACGGCCTGGTTGTCGCCGGTGAGCAGCACCGGGGTCAGGCCGAGCGCGCGCAGCCGCTCGATCGCCTCCTTGCTGGTCGGCTTCACGACGTCGGCCACGACGAGGACCGCGCGGGCCTTGCCGTCCCAGCCGACCGCGACGGCGGTACGGCCGGCGTTCTGCTCGGCCTCCAGCGCCTCGACCAGGTTCGCGGGCAGGTGCTGCGACCATTCCTCCAGCAACCTGGGCCGCCCGACCAGGACCGCGTGCCCGTCGACGATGCCCTGCACGCCGAGGCCCTCGACGTTGGCGAAGTCCTCGACCGTGGCATCCGACTGCGCGGCCTTGGCGACGGCCTGCGCGATCGGGTGCTCGGAGGCGTGCTCAAGCGCTCCGGCCAGCCTGAGCACCTCGTCGCGGTTCTCACCCTCGGCCAGGTGCACGTCCGTGAGCGTCATCCTGCCCTCGGTGACGGTGCCGGTCTTGTCCAGGACGATCGTGTCGATCTTCCGGGTGGACTCCAGCACCTCGGGGCCCTTGATCAGGATGCCCATCTGGGCGCCCCGGCCGGTGCCGACCAGCAGGGCCGTCGGCGTGGCCAGGCCCAGAGCGCAGGGGCAGGCGATGATCAGGACGGCGACCGCCGCGGTGAAGGCGGCACCGGCGCCGTTGCCGGTGCCGAGCCAGTAACCGAGCGTGCCCACGGCCAGCGCGATCACGATCGGGACGAAGACGCCCGAGATGCGGTCGGCCAGGCGCTGCACCGCGGCCTTGCCGGTCTGCGCGTCCTCGACGAGCTTGGCCATCTGGGACAACTGCGTGTCGGCGCCGACCCGGGTGGCCCGCACGATGAGCCGGCCGCCGGCGTTGACGGTGGCGCCGGTGACGGGGTCGCCCGGCCGTACCTCCACCGGGACGGACTCGCCGGTCAGCATGGAGGCGTCTACCGCGGAGCTGCCTTCCTGGATCACACCGTCGGTGGCGATCTTCTCGCCGGGCCGTACGACGAAGGTGTCCCCGACGGCGAGCTGGTCGGTGGGGATGCGGCGCCCGTCGGCGAGCTCCACGTCCTTGGCGCCGAGCTCCAGCAGCGCGCGCAGGGCGGCGCCCGCGCGGCGCTTGGAGCGCGACTCGAAGTAGCGGCCGGCCAGGATGAACGCGGTGACGCCCGCGGCGGCCTCAAGGTAGATGTTGCCGGAGCCGTCGGTGCGCTCGATCGAGAACTCGAACGGGTGCGTCATCCCCGGTACGCCCGCGGTGCCGAGGAACAGCGCCCAGACCGACCAGAGGAACGCGGCGATCGTCCCGATGGAGACCAGGGTGTCCATGGTGGCGGCGCCGTGGCGCAGGTTCGTCCAGGCGGCCTTGTGGAACGGCCAGCCCGCGTAGACCACGACCGGCGCGGCCAGCGTCAGCGACAACCACTGCCAGTACTCGATCTGCAGCGCCGGGACCATCGCCATCGCGATCACCGGGATGCCGAGGACGAGCGAGGTGATGAGCCGGTTGCGCAGCGGCCTGAGCTCGTCGTCCTCTTCGCCGGTGGTTCCCGCCTCGGCCTTCTCGACCTTGGGCAGCGCCGCGGTGTAACCGGCCGACTCGACCGTCGCGATCAGCCGCTCGGGGTCCAGACCCTCAGGAAAGGTGACCTTCGCCTTCTCCGTCGCGTAGTTGACCGTCGCGGTCACGCCGTTCATCTTGTTCAGCTTGCGCTCGATGCGGTTGGCGCAGGACGCGCAGGTCATGCCGCCGATCGATAGCTCGACGGCGCCCTGGGGCTGGTCGTCGGTGAGGGAGGACATCACCTCTCCTTTCTGTACGTCGCGTCCTGCTAGTGGCCGTGCGGGGTGGAGTCGTGGTCGTTCTTCGCGCTCGGCTTGGCTCCCGGTTCGGCGGCGCCCTCGCCGGCCTTCACGGTGAAGTCCGCGGTGTGTACGGCTCCGCCGTGCTGGAAGTCCAGGAACAGACGGTAGTCGCCGCCGCTGGGTGCCTCGGCGTAGAACGTGATTCCCGGACCCGGCTGCGTCTTGCCGTCGCCGGGCGCGCCGTCGGGGTGCACGTGCAGGTAGGCCAGGTCACCGGCGCGCAGGGCCACGAGGTGCCCGTACGCCCCGAGGTACGGCTGCAGGTCGGTGACCGGCTTGCCGTCCTTGCTGACGTTCAGCGTGAGCTTGCTCGACTGGCCGGGGACCAGGTCTCCGTCGAGCGTCACGGTGTAGCCGTCGACCTCGGAGGTGCGGCTGACCGCCTTCAGCGGCTTGGGCTGGAAGTCGCCCGCGACCTGGATGTCGGCGCCGAGCGTCAGGGCCTGGCCGCCGGTCGGGGTGAAGTCGGCGAACGCGCGGAAGGTTCCGGCGGCCGGGAAGGCGATCTTGACCGACCAGGTGCCGTCGGCGCTCATCTCGGGGTGGACGTGCTGGAAGCTGGACAGGTCACGGGAGACGACGATGAAGTGGAGCTTCTTGTCGTGCTCGACCTGGTAGTCGGTCACCGGCTTGCCGCTGGGGCCCGTCACGGTGAACTGGAAGTCTGTGGGCGCACCGGCCTTGGCGGCGGTGAGCGGGTTGAGGGTGTAGCCGTTCTGCGACACTTGGAGCCCCCCAGGGGTATCACTAGCGCTTTGTGCTGTTACTGGCTGCTCGGAGGTTGGTTGCTTTGACATTTGCGACATGTCATGACCTGCGGTGACGGGCTTCTGCGGGGTGGCCTGGGGGCCGACCAGGTTGCCGACGCCCCAGGTTCCGCCGAAGACGACCGCAAGACCGAGCACATATGTCCCGAGCTTCGCGGCGGTGTTCACTTCGTCACCAGCTCATATCCGGCCTCTTCGACGGCCGAGCGGATGTCCGCGGCGTCGATCGGGCTCACGCTCTCCACGGTCAGCAGTCCACTGGCCAGGTCAACCTCCACTGAGGAGACTCCCGCGACCTCGCTGACCTCTTCCTTGACGGAGCTGACGCAGTGGCCGCAGGTCATGCCCTTGACGGTGTAGGTGGCGCTGGTCATGTCGATCTCCTTAGCTTCTCTGTCTGCCTCTGAGTGTAACACCGTACCCCCCTAGGGTATTTCGGGGCTACACGGAAACCTTTCCCTGATCCTGAACGGCGGCGCGCGGCCGGCGCATGAGCACCACGCTCAGCAGGGCGCCGAGCCCCGCCACGACCGCGGCGCCGACGAAGGCGCCCTGGAAGCCGTCGATGAGTTCGGCCTGCGACGTGGCGATTGCCGTCATGACGGCCAGCCCGACGGCGGACCCGACCTGGTAGGTGGTGTTCACGATGCCCGAGGCCAGCCCGGCCTCCTCCGGCTTGGCGCCGGACATCGCCGAGATCATGGCCGGGATGTAGGCCAGCGACATGCCCACGGCCGCGACCAGGCTCGCCGGCAGCACGTCCGCCACGAACGTCCCGCCCGGCCGCGCGAACGACAGCCCCGCCACGCCCGCGGCCAGCACCGCCAGCCCGAGCACGATGAGCGGCTTGGCCCCGAACCGGCCGAGCAGCCTGGCCGTGATGCCGATCATGAAGATCATGACCGCGACCGTCATCGGCAGCAGCGCCGCGCCGCTGGCGAACGCGCCGAAGCCGAGGGTCTGCTGCAGGTAGAGGTTCAGGAAGTACCACATCGGGATCCAGGCGGCGCCGAGCAGCGCCATGGCCAGGTTGGCGGTGGCCAGGCCGGGTGTACGCCAGATCGACAGCGGCATCAGCGGCTGCTTGACCATGCGCTGCACGATCAGGAACAGCACCAGCAGCGCCGCGCCCGCGGCTCCGGCGATCAGGTTCTCCGCCACGATCGCGTACACGACCAGCGCCAGGCCGGCGGTGACCGAGATCGCGCCCACGACGTCCACCGAGCCGCGCCTGCCCTTGACCGCGGGGAGCAGTCCGGTGGCGGCCAGCGTGGCCAGGCCGATCGGGATGTAGACGATGAAGACCCACGGCCAGCTCAGGTACTCGGTGATGACGCCGCCGAGGAAGACTCCGGCGGTACCGCCCGCGGGGGCGGCGGCGCCGTACAGGGCCATGGCCTTGCCGAGCTCCTTTTGACTGTGCCCGAACAGCATCATGAGCAGCGTCATCGCCGCGGGCGCGATGAGCGCCCCGCCCACTCCCTGTACGGCGCGGCCGAGCACCTCGACCCACGCCGTGCTCGCGGCGGCGGCCAGCACCGAGCCGGCGATCAGGATGATCCAGCCGGTGGTGAAGACCTTGCGCGCGCCCAGCAGGTCGGACAGCCGGCCACCGAGCAGGAGCAGACCGCCGAACGCGATCACGTAGGCGTTGAAGACCCACTGGAGCCCGCCCGGGGTGAACCCCAGTTGCCGCTGCATCTCCGGGAGCGCCACACCGATGATGGACGTGTCCATGATCACCATGAACTGGGCGGTCGCGAGCACGAGTAGCGCCCACCACCGCCTGGGATTTTCGGTAGCCACTGCGATTCTCCTTTGCGCTTATACCCCCATGGGGTATCTCGACGGCGAGGAACGTAACATACCCCATGGGGGTTTGTCTACTTGCCTGATTCGGGAGGTTCATGGGTGCTCGACAGCGGGAGTACGGCCATCACTTGCTAGGCTGCATCCAACCGTTGGGTCTCACCCCGGCAGGTGAGACCGTCGAAGAAGTGGGGTCACACCGTGAAGAAGCTGATCGTTCTGGCGCTGATCGCCCTTGGGGGGTTGCTGATCTGGCGTAAGGTGCAGGCCGACCGCGCCGAGCTCGACCTCTGGACCGAGGCGACCGGCAGCGAGAACTAACCGACCTGGCGAGGCGATGAGCGACGTCGTCGTCCCCATCAAGCTGGCGTGCATCGACCTCGCCGGCACAACGATCGGTGACATCGCCATGGTCGAGCGTGCGTTCGCCGAAGCGATCGCAACTCAGGGCATCGTCCCCGGGACCGGGGCCTATGCGCGTGCCATGGTTCACGTGCACCGGTCCCGGGGATGTCCCAAGATCGAGGTCTTCCGCGGGATCTTCCCCGGCAACGAGGCCCAGGCACAAGCGGCGAACCTGACGTTCGAACGCTCCTACGAGGGCGCCCTGGACCGTGCCGGGCTTGTCCCGATCCCTGGCGTGCTGGAGACGCTCGACAAGTTGCGCGGCTCCGGTGTGCAGCTCGCCCTGATCACCGGATTCAGCCGCGCCACCTTAGGCCGGGTGCTTGGCGTGCTCGGATGGCATGACCGGGTCGATCTGGCCATCTGCCCCGAGGATGCTGGGGGGCGGGGTAGGCCTTGGCCGGATATGGTGCTGCATGCCGTACTCCGGTTGGGAATCGAGGATGTCCGGCAGGTCGCCGTCGTCGGAGATTCCGAGAGCGACATGCTGTGCGGGCGGCGGGCCGGGGCTTCGGTGGTGGCTGGAGTGATGACCGGAGTACACAGCCGGGAACGCCTCCTCAAGGGCGGCGCCACCCACATACTGGACTCGATCGCCGACCTTCCTGATTTGATCTTGATCGAAGACTTGGGTACGCACCAGGTAGCCACTGCGGGCCGGTAAGCTAGTGCGTCGTAAGGGGCCTTAGCTCAGCTGGCAGAGCGCCTGCTTTGCAAGCAGGATGTCAGGAGTTCGAATCTCCTAGGCTCCACCTGCGAAAACGCCCCGTTCCCTGATCAGGGAACGGGGCGTGAGTGTCTAACTGGGTGACTAAGCCCGGAAAATGACGTCCATGGCGGTGGCGCCCTCCTGCATGACCGGGCGGATCTGCTGGCGGTAGACCGTCTCGGTGACCAGCGAATGAGTGTGCCCGACCAGGCGCGAGATGACCTCGATCGGTACCCCCGAGTCCGACAGAACCGAGACGAAACTCTGGCGCATCTCGCGTGGCGTCCATTCCTTCTCGTCCAGACCGGCCGACTTGACGACCTTCTTGAAGTCCCGTCGGACGTTGCCCGCGCTGAGCATGGTTCCCGTGCTCGTGCTGAACACGTACCCCTGCCCGTTCCAGGTTCGTCCCTGAGCCTCACATTCCGCCTTGTCGCTCTCCCAGAGCACGCGCAGAGCGTCCACGCACCGGCCTGGAAGCTTGAGCGTCCGGCGGGACTTCACCGTCTTGGTGTCGCCACCCTTACGAACCGAGCGCCACACGTAGATGGCGAACGCCTCGTGATCCCATCCCACCTCGTGGACGGGGACCCAACGGCCCTCGTCTTCGTTGTAGGCGACCAGGAAGGACCACTGAAGTCCCCGGAGTTCCTCGGTTCGTCCTCCGGTCAGGAGCGACAGGACGATGTAGGCGCGAATGCGGGTTCCCGCACCGTCGGCAGCGTCAAGAACAGCTTCGGCCTCCGCGAGCGTGAACGCCTTGGACGCGCGGCCTGCCCGGCCCTCCGGTACTTCGCACAGATCAACCACGTTGCGCTTCACCTTGTCGCGGATCATGGCGTTTTTCACGGACCGGTTGAGAATGCCATGGATCAACTTCAACGTCCGTGTGCTCAGGGTCTTCGCCTTGTGCGCGAGCCACCGGTCAACGTCTTCCACGGAGAGTTCACTGAGCTTCCGCTTGCCCAGCGCCGGGATGATGTGAATGCGAGCGAACTCCCGATACAGCTCCACGGTTCGCCGAGAACGGCCGTTGAGCCCGTGCTCAAGCCAGTAGGTCACGGCGCTCGCCACGGTGACGCCGGACTTGACCGTCAGGCCGTCGTCGTGGTCGCGCAGGATCTCCTTGAGCTTGTTCTTGGCCTCGGTCTTGGTCTTGCCGCTGCCCTTCTTGACGATGCGCTTGCCCGCGGGCGTGTATCCGATGGTGAGGCTGGCAATCCAGCGTTGCCGCTTGTCGTCCCAGTGCAGGCCGCCTTCTCCCCTGCTGCGTCGCTTGGTCATGCTGCCTTCTCCTGTGCTTCGCTGTTGAGTAGGGCGATGTAGTCGCGGATGCCTTGGGCGGTGATGCGTCGTGCGCGGCCTTCCGCGACGGATGCCAGTCGGCCGGAGCGAAGGAGCACGTAGATCTCGGAGCGGCTGAGCTTGAGCAGACGCACGGCGTCCTTGACCGTGTAGAGCTCCAGGTCGCTGAGCCGGAGAGGGTCCGGCGTCGGGGTGGTCATGAGTCCGGGCTCTCCTTGTCAGCGGGGACACGGGGGACACCGGGGTGCGGCGGGTGTCCCCCTTGATCGGTTTCGTTTGCGCTGGTCAGGTCGGGTTGGGGGACAGCGGGGACACGGGGGGCACTTTCGGGGTGCTCTGTCCCCGTGGCTGTCCCCGGTAGCCGATAGCGTCCGCCTGCGTCGGCGCATAGCTGGCCGTCGGCGGCCATGCGCTGGCAGGTGCGCTTGACGGTGTTGTGTACGAGGCCGGTTGCTTCGGCGATGACCTTCGGTGTGCTGTTCGGGTGTTCGCGGACGTAGCGAGTGATGGCCGCGCGGGTCTCCCCCAGCGCGAGGTCTTCGGGCGGGCCGTCGAGTAGGTGCCAGACGCCGGCGGCGGGCTGGAAGGACAGCGCGTACTCGGCTTCTTCGACGTCGCGGCCGGTGACGTGCAGCACGCCGTCGGCGGTACTGCGGGCGCGTTTGAGGACGAGCGTGGCGTCGGCAGCGCCGGCCAGGCCGTTGGTGCCGGAGACCTGCTCTAGGAAGTCGTCAGAGCCCATCTTGCGGACGTGGTGGACCAGGACGACGGCCACGCCGTAGGTGTCGGCCAGGCGTTTGGCGTGCCCCATCGCGGTGTAGTCGGCATCGTAGGCGGACAGGCCGGGCGGAGTGGCGCCGCGGACCTTGGCGAACACGTCGATGACGACCATGCGGGCGCCGGGGTTGCTGTCCAGCCAGTGCGCGATGCGCTCGACTCCGCCCTGAGGCAGGGTCGGGCAGCTCGTGGCCAGGGTCAGCGCTCGCGGTGCGCGCCGCCCGGCCAGGATTTTGCGCATGCGGGACTGGAGCCGGCGCGGGGTGTCTTCCAGCGCCAGGTAGAGCACGGGGCCGGGCTCCACCTCGATGGCCTCCAGCGCCTTGCCCCCGGCGGCCACGGCGATGGCCGTGCCGAGCGACAGCCAGGACTTGCCGACCTTGGGCGGGCCGGCGAGCAGGTTGAGCCCTTCGGCGATGACGCCGGGCACCGCCCATCGGGTCTCGGGGAAAGTGAGGTCCATCAGCTCGTCGGCGGTCCACGAGGTGCGGAACGGCGCCGCCCCGGGCGGGCCGCCGGGGACGGGCACCGCGTCCCCGGCGACCAGCCGCAGGTGCGGCGGGCGTTGGCTGGTCATGCCGCGACCGTTCGTGGCCGGCGGGCACCGGCCCGTAGCCCGGAGGTGACGGTGCGGCTGGCCGCGCGGTAGGGCTGGCCGACCTGGACGCCGGCGTTGGTCAGCCAGTCGGTGACCTGGTGTTCGGACAGTTCGCCCCCGGCCACGAGCTGCCCGAGCGCGACGGAGGCGACGTAGAGGGCGTTGTTGTGGCCGCCCTCGGGGGAGTTCAGCACCCGGTCGAGTTCGCCTTGGACGGCGGCGCGTAGGTAGGCGCCGCGCCGGTCGGCGGCCAGGTCGATGGTGACGGGCTTCTGTTCGGGCAGCGGGCGGGGGCGCAGCAGGTCGGCTAGCCAGCCGGGCAGCGGCGCGGCCGGCGGGCCGTGCAGGACCTCGTAGGTGCCGGTGCCGTCCTTGTCGTCCACGAAGCTGCCGGGGCCGACCACGTACCCGCCGTGCGCGCGGGTGTCGATCAGCCAGCCGAGTCCGCCCCGGCTGCCCTGGGTGTTGCCGAGTCTGATGCCGTGGGGGGCGGTGTAGTACAGGTGCAGGCCGCCGCGGCGGGTGCGGACCTGGAAGGTTTCCAGCGGTAGCGGTTGGCCGTGCTCGGCGCATAGGGCGGCGAACACGTCGGTGCCGTCGGTGATGCCGGGCCGGTCCCTTGCGGGTGGCGGGGTGTCGTCGGGCTTGGGGGTGTCGAGGTCGATCACCACGAGGTTGGACGGCCCGCACGCGATTCCGATGTTGTAGCGGTGGCGTTGCCAGCATCGGGTGATGGCGTCGGGGTCGGTGGTGTGGCGTTGCCTCCACGGCCAGTCCTGAATCGGGACCTTGCTGGGGTAGGCCAGCGGGAAGACGCGCCAGCCGCGGGCGGCGGCGGCCAGGGCGTAGCGGGTGCAGGTGTTCATGCGGGAAGCCCTTCGGCGGTGAGATCAAAGAGGTCTTGCTGGCGGCCGTGCCGGGCTAGGCGCGCTAGGAGACGGGTGCGCCACGCGGTGGCGTAGCGCAGGCAGTTGGCGCAGTTCTTGTGGGTGGCGCAGCCGGGCAGCGGGGCTTCGCGGCGGGCGGCGTAGCTCCATGCCATGGAATCGGCTGATGCCAGGTGGTGTCCGTAGCGGTGTAGTCCGCCGGTCTTGACTCCGAAGCCGTGCAGGCGCAGTCCGATGTTGCTGAGGGTGGTGACGATGGTGGCGATTTCGCCGGTGGATTGACGGCGGCAGACCGAGCCGAGCCCGACGCGCGGCAGGGTGGTGAGGTCGATGCCGGCCGATCGGTAGAGGTCTGCGCAGGCCAGGTAGTCGGTCAGGGTCCAGCCTTGCAGGACGGGGATGAACGGCAGGCCGGGAGCGATGGCGCTGAGGTGGAGGTAGTTGGCGACGGTACGTTCTTGGTGTTCACGAACGCTGAGGCCGGTGGTGGCGAGCATGACGGGTTCGCACATCCAGTCCTGTGGCGCGGCGAAGTCCAACCGACCCACGTGTATTGCGTACCGTGTGACCGCTTCGGCGTACTGTTCAGCGGTGGTGATCCACCGGCCGTGCAGGGACAGTTCGGTGAACCCGCCGGAGTCCAACGCCCAGCGGCAGCGTGCACGTTGCAG
Source organism: Nonomuraea sp. NPDC050540 (assembly GCF_044457485.1). Lineage (NCBI taxonomy): Bacteria > Bacillati > Actinomycetota > Actinomycetes > Streptosporangiales > Streptosporangiaceae > Nonomuraea > Nonomuraea sp. NPDC050540. Next base: position 77,799 of record NZ_JBITHA010000004.1, on the reverse strand, counting down.
CGTCACCTTTCGCGCGAGCTGGCGGTGGCTGACGAACAGCGGCATGTCGGTGGTCCACAGCCAGTGCGGTTGGTGCGCACCCAAGTAGAAGCGGGTCAGGTCGGTCATGCCGCCACCTCGTCACACAGGGCAGCGCGCAGTTCGGTGAGCAGGATGGCGCCGGCCGGGTGGGTGTGGTGGTGGATGGGGATGGCGTTACGGCGCAGGGTGGCGGCCATGACGGGGGTTTCCCAGTCGAAGCAGGGGCCGCCGGGGCGCACGGGTAGCCGTTGGGCGATCTCGTGGACGGGCAGCAGGGTTTCGGCCTCGCGGAAGGCGGCGGCCACCTTGGCGAGAAGGTCCGGGTCGCCGGGCCGCGGCCGGGCGATGACGACCGGCTTGGCAGCAGTCGGTGGTGGTGGCGGGGGTTGGTTGTCGGGGCGGGGGCGTACGCCGCACAGGGGGCAGCAGCGGCTTGCGCCGCCTTGGCGTTTGAGGGCGCGTTCGCGGCTTCGGGGGCCGTTCCAGGTGCGGGCCAGCGTCCAGGTAATGCCGGCGGCCTTGACCACGGCCAGCAGGCGCGCACCGCGGCCGGCCTGGTGTTCGGCCAGTCGGGCGTCCAGGTCGCCGGTCCATCCGATGTAGTGGCGGGCGTGCTTGTACGGCTGCGCGAAGTGCAGCAGGTAGACGGTGCCGGGCGTGCTCATGCCGCCTCCTTGCCGCGTTCGGCCAGCAGGGCGGCGGTGATGGCCAGCTCCAGGCAGACCTTGTGGACCGGGCGGTCGTCGTCGTCCAGCAGGTGACACGGCTGCAGGCAGTACCGGCACGGGCGGACGCGTCCGCCGTTCCAACGCTCGCGTTGTTTGGTCCAGTTGAGGACGATTCGGCCGTGCCACAGGCGCCGCGGTTTGCCTTGGTAGAGGACGATGTTGGGGTCGGCGCTCATGTGGCATCACCCCGGTGAGGCGTCGCGTCTCTCGGCGACGGACGCGACGTGTCGGTTAGGGCCTGTGGCGACGGGTCGGGGGCGTTGGTGAAGGCCGTCCATGCGCGGGTGACGGCGCCAGAGCCGGGGAACAGGTCGTCGAGGCTGTCGCCGGGTTGTGCGCCGAGGAGGTCGAACAGCCAGCGGCAGAACGCGGCGGGTTTGGCGCCGATGACCCTGCTGGGCAGGGTGGTCATTGGGGAGACGCCGTGGATGAGGGAGTCGAGGCGTCGTGTCGCGCCGGTGGGACGCGACGGGTCGTTCGGGCGTCCGCCGTGGTAGATGACGGGTTCCCAGGCGTTGAGCGGCCAGCGGCTTGCGGTGGGGCGTTCACCGCGGTGCCAGGCCGCGACGCGCACGCCGGGCGGGCAGAGGGCGAGCACGGTGGGCAGGGCGGCGGCGGAGGTGGACAGCGCCCATCCGTCGTAGCTGGCCAGTGTGGCGATGAGGGCGGTGTGGTCGACTTCGCCGGCGTAGTCGCGGTGGCCGCGATACAGGCGGGCGTTGCCGGGGTAGGGCGGGTCTGCGTAGGCGAGCCGTAGCGGGTGGCCAGCCGCGACGCCTGGCGCGGCGCCCACGGTGCGGGTGAAGCGGTGCCGGGCTTGCCTGCATCGCACCGAACAGCAGAGCGCGTCCCGCCGGGCGGTGGCGGGGATGGGGCCGGTGCACCAGGCGCAGGTGCGCGAGGGCAGTGCCGATGGGGGCGTCGTCTCGGGCCGCGTGCGACGCGTCGTGTCCGACGGCGGGTGCGACGTGTCCCGTAGTGCGGCCGCTGTAGGCGACGCGTCGTGTGTCACCACGGTGGGAGGCGACGTGTGGCCGTTCATCGGGTGCCGTCCCGGCGTAGGCGGCGCAGGTAGTTGTAGGCGCGTCGGCCCCAGCGCAGGCGTAGGCCGGTGCCGTCGCAGCGTCGGCACCAGCGTTTGATGCGGCCGTTGGGCTTGATCTTCTTGCCTGCGCCGTGGCAGCGGCGGCAGCCGGTGAACGGGGCGGCGGCGCACTTGGCGGTGTAGATGAGCGCCCACACGAGGGCGGCCAGAACCAGCCAGGCGTAGGTCGCGGCGGGTGGGGTCGCGGTCGCGGCGTAGAGGGTCATGGGGAGGCTCCAGGAGCGGTTTCCGAGCGTGGGAGGCTGTGCCCGCTACCCGCGACCTGCGGGTATTCGGGCTGATCAGCGTGGGTGTGGCCGGTCGCGGCGCGGGTCGCGCAGCCGCGACCGGTCGCGGGCGAGTCGCGACCCGGCGAACCCCTTCCGCGGGGGTTCGCCGGGGGCCGGTCGGTGTCAGCCGGCGGTGGTGTCGCGCCGCTCGATCGCGGCCGTGACGGCCGTCTTACGGGCTCCCTTGAGCGCCTTGCCGTCCCGCTTGATGTCCACGCTCGGCACACCGAGCGCGCGAAGCTGAGCCGAGATCGCCTCACCGGTGGTGTCGGCGTAGTGCTCGGGGATGCGCTCCGACAGGCGGGCGGCCAGCACGGCCCAGGGCAGGCCGGTCTCGCTGCCCTGGAAGACGGTCAGGGCGTCGGCCAGCACGTCACGCACTTCGCGGATGGCGGTCTGCCCGGCTGCCATGCCGGACAGGGTGCCGGCGTGCTCGCGCAGCTTGCGCGCGGCCAGCAGGATCTTCTCGGCGTCTTCGGCATCGGCCAGGTGGAAGCGCACGGTCGGGGTGTCGTCGCCGGCGCCGCGCAGCAGCCCGACACCCTTGTACGAGGGCAGCAGGGTGGAGGAGTCGAAGCCCTCGGAGTAGGCGCCAGAGCCGAGTACCAGGTCGGAGACCTGCCACGAGCCGGTGCGCAGGGCGATGCGCACCTGGTGGTTGTCGCGGAAGCTGGTGAACGCGGTGGCCACGTCGTTGGTGCCGACCCCGCCGGGCTTTTGGGTGGCGTCCAGCACGATGACGCCGGCCGCGGGTGCGACCTTGACCAGGAAGACCAGCAGGGAAGCGATCTCCTTGTTCAGCTCCTTGTCGCCGGTGTCGAAGTACTCCTGGCACTCGTCGATGATGACCAGCCGCACCGGCATGCCGTACTGCGGGTCGCGGGCGATCTGCCGGGTGAGTTTGCCCTCGGGGCAGATGTCCACCGGCAGCTCGGATAGCCGCTGGTAGCGGCTTTGCACGTCGGCCTTGAGGTCACGCAGGGTTTGGACGAAGACCTCCAGCGGGTCGCCGTCGCGGGTCATCGTGAACCCGAAGGAGCACGAGTGCGCCACGAGTGCGAACTTGCGCCAGTCGGGCGAGCCCTTGCCGTCGAACACGTCCAGGCGCACGTATGGGTCGAGGGCGGCGTACAGGGCCAGCAGCCGGGCGGTGAAGCTCTTGCCCTGGCGCGGCTGTGCCCCGACCAGGATGGAGGCCCACAGCATGAGCAGGGTGACCAGGTGGCCGCGCTCGTCCAGGCCGAGCGGGGCGGGCTGCCAGATGTCGGTCTGCTTGCAGGCCAGCAGCGGCGTACGTCCGGCGGCGGTCGCGAGGGGGTCGGAGTCGGCCACCCACAGCCAGTGCGAGCGGTGGCTTTCGGGGTCGCGGGAGATGGTGACCTGCGCGAGCGCGACGTCCAGACCGGACGCGATCTTTTCGCGGGCGTTGACCGCGTCGGCGAACGTCTTGCCGTAGGGCAGGTTGACCAGCACTTTGGAGCCGTTGCCCTCGCGCGCCATGGCGGTGCCGAACTCGATGCGCTGGTTCGGCTTGTCGGGGTGGCCGAGCCCGGCGGAGTAGTAGGCGCGCAGCACGATGTCGCTGTTCAGCCTGCGGTAGCGGCGGGTCACCAGGGCCGGCGCCACGATCGCGCGTCCGGCGGGGCGGCCGTGGTGGGCCAGGAACGGCACCAGGCCGGCGGCGATGACGAGCTGCCAGATCAGCGGCAGCCGGGCGGCCAGCAGCGCGCCTACGGTCAACGCGACGGCTTGGACGAACAAGACGATGCCGCGCCAGCGGCGGGTGGCCTTGGCCTCCTTGAGCAGCTTGAGCCACATCGCCGGGTCGTTGGCGTTGGCGGCCTGCTGACGCAGTAGGTACTCATCGCTGACCCACCACCATCGCATCTGCCGTCCGACCAGCCGGAATATGCCGACGACGGCCCACCACAGCGTCTTGGCCAGGTAGAGGGGTGCGCGCACGGTGTGGAAGGCGGCCACGTAGCCGTAGCGGCCGGCGGCCAGCCGCAGCGTGGTGGCGCGGTTCCCGCGGCGCAGCCCGGCCGGGATGATGGGCTTGCGGGTGTCCTTGGCCGCCGCGGGCGGCTGGTCGGCCTCGGGCAGATCCACCGCAACCGGTACGGCGTCGTCGGGCGGAGCGTCGTCCAGTTCGATCTCATACGAGGTGTCCGACACCTTCGCCGGCGGCGCGTCGGCGGGCGCGAGCTGTCCGGCGTCGGGCAGGGTGGCGACCTTGGCGCCGTTGAGGCTGGTGACGGGGGTGTCGCCGTGCGGCGGGTCGGGCTCGTTCGGCAGGTGGGTCATGATGGGGTCGCCTCGTTTCCGTTGCAGGGGGCGGGGTTGCAGGGCGCGGCCGTTGTCTTGGCGGATGGGGCCGCGCCCTGCGTGTCGGTCGGGTGGGGGCCGCCGCAGGTGCGGCGGTGGTCGGTGAAGCTGGCGCGGATCTCGGCGCGGTCGCGCCGGCCGTGCAGCCAGATGCGGGCCTGCGCCGCGGCGGGGATGGCCGCGACGGCGACGGTGGCCAGGGTGGCGTAGGCGAGCATGGTCGGTCTCCTAGCCGTCGTGGGTGCGGAAGGCGTCACGCACGGCGCGGGCGTCGTCCATGCCGCACCGCAGGGCGCGCTGGATCTTGTAGGCGCTGGGGCTGTCGGGCAGTTCGCCGGCGGTGATGAGCGCCTGTGTCCGGTCGATCAGCCGGGCGGTATCGGCGCTGTACGTAAGGCCGGTAAGCCCGCCGTCGCGGCCGTGCGCGGGGTCGTGGTTGAGGCGGGAGAACGCGGCCAGAATGACGGGCAGGGCGGTGACGATAGCCACCGCGACGATGGGACCCAGGATGTGCAGCACAAGCCGCGGCAGCGAGAAGTCGGTCCCGTCCGGCAGGCCCCCGGGCAGGTACGGCCAGGCGTTCATGCCGAGCGTCAGCCCCAGGAACAACCACTCGATGCGGATCAGCTTGCGGTCGTTGAGCGGCTGGCCGCGGGTGCCGAGATAGGCACGGGCGCCGACGACGACCAGCAGGGCCAGCGACAGGAACGGCTCAACCAGCCAGGCGAAGATCCATGCGGGTGACCAGGCCGGAGCGCCGTCAGCGGCGAACAACTGCACACCGGCGGTAGACCAGGCCAGCGCGAGCGTCAGCGAGACCAGCGCCGCGGCGACCAGCAGGCGGCGCATGCGGGCGGCCTGCCAGGCGCGCATCTCGGGGTCTTGGGCCAGCGCGTGCAGGCGGGCGGCCTGCTGGGCGGCCTTGCGGCGCTTGCGCACCTTGGGCGTGTCCAGCAGCAACGGCGTGTCATCGCCTTGGAGATCGGCCAGCAGGTGCGCTTCGGCCACCTCCGCGCGCAGCCTGCGCACCCGCTTGGTCACCCCCGGCGGCGCCGCGGCCGGAACGACAGGAGCGGGCGGGGCGGTGGGCCGCGGGTCGGGGGTGGTGTGGTTGGCGTACAGCTCCAGCTCGGCCAGCGCGCGGGCGGTCTCCTCCGGGCCGGGCTCGGGCGGCGGGTCGGGGTTGGCGACGGTACTCATCTGCCGGTCCTCCGATCGGGGGCGGTGTCCTTGAGCGTGACCAGCGCGCCACCGGGCACCCTGGTGAAGCTCTCGCGGTCGGTGGCGTGGAAGGGGCCGTGCCAGCCGGTGCGGGTGCAGTCCAGTTCCGGACTGCCGTCGGCCGGGACGAACGTGATCCGGCACCCATGGGTGCGCTTCATGCGGCATCTCCCCAGCAGCGCGGGCAGCCGGGCCGGTCACACCAGTTGGCCGGGTCGGCCGACCAGATGCGGCACGCCAGATCGGCCGAGCGGTGGATGCGGGCGATGTCGCGGCGGCCCTGGCCGATGCGGATCAGGTCACCGGCCAGCACGCCGACCAGGAACGCCCCCAGGACGATGAGGAAGGAGGTCATGACCGTCCGCCCCTGCCTTGTCCGTGGCGGGCGTCGATCAGGGCGTAGTACTCGTCGGTGCCGAAGGGCGGGCAGTCACACGGCGCGTGCTGACACAGCGCGCAGCGCACCCGCTCAACCCGCAGCTCTCCGGACGCGTACCGGTCGAAGTCGGTAGACCAGAACACGCTGCACCGGTCGGTGTTCTCGCTCATCGCAGCGGCCTTTCGGGGGTTAGGCGCAGGGCACGAGGTAGGGGACGGGGGAAGGGCAGGCGTCGCCTGCGGCCGGACACGACGCATCGCGTAGCGGCGGCGGCCATCACGCCACCGCCTGAGCGCGCAGGCTGTCGCGGTCTTCCTGGCTCAAACCGGCCCACACGCCGTCGCGGGGACGAATCGCCTGGTAGTAGGTCTCGCAGGCCGCCCGCGCCGGGCAGGACCGGCAGATCGCCCTGGCCTGCTGCTCACGCGCGTAGCGGTCCTCGAACGACTCGCCGTCGCGGTCGGTGAACAGCTCGGCGGTGTCGGGGCCGCACGCCTGACCGGCCGCGAGCACGGCGTCCAGCAGGGCGCGCAGGTCTGCGGTGCGCTTCACCACGCCACCTCCAGACCGTCCAGCCGATCGGCCAGCAGGTCGGCCGTGGTCAGCCGGGCGCAGGTGTGGCAGATGGGCGGGCACGGAGGTTCCGTGCCGGGCGCGGCCACCTCCAGGCCCTCGCAGACAGCGCAGACGAACTGCACGTCCACCTCGGTCAGGGTGCTGTCGTAGGTCATGATGGATGTGCTCCTTTGGGAGTGCAGACAGGGGGCGGCCTCGCGTTCTTGGCGGTTCGGGGGGCCGCCCCCGTCCAGGGGTTCGAGCGGGTCAGATACCGGCGGTCGATTCGCCGTTGATCACGCGCCGCTTGATCTCTGCGTCACGCGCTTTGCCGGACAGCCGCTGGCGTGCCAGCGGGGTACGCGCCTTACGCGCTCGCGCCTCGTAGAAGTTCTGCTCGTCCAGAGCCTTGCTGGCCTGCTTGCGCGCGTTGTCGAACAGACTCACGGTGATCGTCTCCTTCGTCCTGTCGGCCGAACGGGCGGGGGATGGCGGGTGGGATCGGCGAAACAGCCGGAGCGCCCCGGCAGGGAGTCGGACCCTGCCTGCGACCATCGGGGCTGTAGGTGATCAGTGCGAGGGGTGGCAGCTAGAGCAGGCCCACGGCTTGCCGTAGACGATGACCCTGCGCTCACGCAGGTCAGGGCGCATGCGGCGGGTGATGGCAATCCATCTCGGGCAGTCACCGGCCCAGGTCTCCGTGCCGTCCGGGCTGTAGAACTCGATGGCCTTACGCCGCTTCATGGGGTGATCCCTTCGGTGTGAGCGATCGATGCCAGCGCCCCGGCAGGGAGTCGAACCCTGCCTGCGACCATCGGGGCGGTAGAGCGGACGGGTCGGCCGGGGGTGCGGCTACCGGCTGAGATCGATGGTGAGGTCACCCACCACCACATCGGCCTGCACGCCCACGCGAGCGCCGCCGGTGCAGACGTTGACGACACTGCCCTTGGCCTCAGGCTTGTTCTTGGCCTTCTTGGCGTCCTTCGGGCCGACCGAACCGACCTGAATCGCGGTGAAGCCGCTGCGAGCGGTGTTCTTGGCCATCAGATGACCCCTTCCGGAGTGGAAAGACGTGTGATGGTGCGGGGCTCGGAGTGAGCCCGTGTGCCCCGGCAGGGAGTCGAACCCTGCCCGCGACCATCCGGGGCGGTAGAGCGGAAAGAGCGGTTAGCCGAGCACGTCGCGCAGCAGGGGCCGGTGTGCGCGGAACACCTGGCCGTCGTAGAAGGTTGTGAGCTGGTTGACCAGGTCGGCGTAGCTGTTGGCGCGCACCCACCGGGCGCGCTTGGCGTCATCCGCGCCGACCACGGCGGGCAGGTCGGTGGAGCGCACGGCGCCCAGATCGAACCTGACCGGCACGGTGACCATCCACGCCTCGTCGCTGGCGCGCGGGTCCGGCACGTACCGGGCGGGAAGCGCCTGGCGGGTCACGTCGGCCAGGACCAGGCCGGTCTCTTCGGCCAGCTCGCGCACGGCCGCCGCTTGCGGGTGCTCGCCGGGGTCCACGTAACCGCCGGGCAGCGCCCATCCGTGACCGTCCGAACGCTCGACCAGCAGCAGCCAGCGACCACCGGCGGTGTCGGCGGTGACGATGGCGTCAGCGGCGAGCTGTTCGCCCCAGTGCCCCAGCTCGTTACGGCCGTAGCGGACGCCGGTCCTCTCGCACGGGTTGACCGGGCGACCGTCGATCACGGCGAACGGGATCGCGGCGGCCATCTGGCGGGCCGTCCAGTCGATGCGGGCGGGGTCGGTCTCCGGGTCTGCCCACCCTTCGCTGATGCCGCGGGTGAACACGTCCGGATGCGTGTAGGTCGTGCAGGTGCTCATGCTCGGTTCTCCTCACAGGAAGGTGCCGGATCAGGCGAGGGACGGAAGACCAGCCCCGGAATGAAAGCCCTGGCAGGCCCGTGTTGGCCGCTAGCGGGGAGGGCGGTGAACTCGGGAGTGCCCCGGCTGGGAGTCGAACCCTGCCTACGACCATCGGGGCGGTAGAGCGCTAGCCGTTCAGCCGGTCGGGCTCCAGCGAGAAGAACAGGACGGTGGGCGTGTCCACGCCGATCTCCCGCTGGGCCAGCTCACAGACCTGGGTGAAGATGTCCAGGCGGGAGGCGCCGGCCGGGATGAGAACTGTGCTGCGGAGAGTGGCTTGGGCGAACCCGCTGCCGGTGGGCCACTGAACGGTGATCAGCCACATGTAGCGGCGGGCCTGACCGGTGTCAGAGGTGTTCTGAGTCGTGCCTTTGGTGACGGTGTCCATGGTGAAGGGCTCCCTTGACGGGTCACGGGCATGAGTGGTGACCAGGTCCTATGTGCCTGATCGGGCCGCCTTTTTGTCGGTCGGGAGGCGGTAGCCATGTAGTTGTCAAAGCAGCGAGTGCATCCGACCCGTCAGCCAGAGCCATCCGTCACCATCGGCGCGTGATCCCGTCGGATCACCTTCCAAGTGCCTGGCGCCGCCTTGCTTGGTTTACCCCTACGAACCGCTCCGGTTTGCCGGGGTGATTCCAAGTAAGCACCTCTAAACCGCATGCGTCAACCCCCATAAACCAGAAAAGTGTTGGGGGGTGATCGTGTGGGTCTCCCATAGCCCTCTAAACACAGCTAGGGTGTCGTTAGGGCCCTAGACCGGGAGCGACGATGAACGAGCTTGAGCATCTGGCGGCGATGGCAGACCCAGGAGAGAGAGCCAAGGCGGTAGGCACACTGATCGACGAACATCAGGTCGCGATTGCCGAGCTGTCGCGCGTCCGGCGTGAGGCCATGGAGGAGATGCTGGCCGCCGGGATGACGCAGTCCCAGATTGCGGCCCTGCTGGACATGTCCAAGGGACGGATCTCTCAACTGCTGTCCGCAGGGATCAAACCCGAGCGTGCGTTCTTCGGAAACGGAAAGATCACCGTCGCCATCGGCGCAAAGCGTGAGACGAACCGAACCGACCCCAGCGACACGCTGTCCGCGGAGTCCTTCACCGCCTATGAGCTACTCGCGGACGCAGCACGAGGGGTCGGGCTCGACGCGGCCAACGAGGTCGTACCGGCACCCGGTCTAGTGCATCTCAATCGTCCCAACCTCATCGTCCTCACCAATCCCCGGCTCCTGCCATTCCTCAGCCAGGTCATGGAAGCGGACCCACACATCCGGTACGTCTCTGATGACAAGGGGTGGTATCTGATCGATCTCACCGAGAAGAAGGAGTACCGATCTCCGCGCGATCAGGGAGAGTCGGCGGACTACGGGTACGTGGGCCGCCTTCCGCGCCCTGACGGTAAGGGCAGCTTCCTCTACCTGGCGGGTACTCACGCGCCCGGCACCCTTGGAGCTGCACACTTTGTTGTGGATAACTACGCGTCGCTCTACAAGGAGTTGAAGACGCGGCGATTCTCCACGATCGTTCGCTACGAGTTCGAGCCTGGGAACCAGTTGGCGCTTCGCTCTGTCGAGCAGGTGAGCCCGATCTACCGGCATGAAAGTTGAGCCCGATGAGTGTTCAGGTCGCCAGCGAGGCGGGATCGCCCTTCAAATCGAACGAAGACCTGGCCGTGGTTGGGCCGGATCGATTGCTCATCCTGGACGGGCTTACTCAGCGCACGGAGTCGGGGTGTGTCCATGGAGTGGTCTGGTACGTCAACACGCTGGCCAGCGCGGTCATGAAGCAGGACGGGCACTCTACTCCGGTCGAGATTCTCAGTGATGCGGTCAGGGAGACCGCATCACTACATGCCGGGACCTGTGATCTGTCACATCCGGGAACGCCGGCCGCAGCGGTCGGCCTTGTTCAATTTTTCAGTTCCCAGATCAGGTATCTCATCTTGGGAGATATCACGCTGCTGATCGACGGGGACGAACGGTCCCACGTCATTGCAGACGATCGCTTGGCCAGGGTGAATGCCTCCATCCATGCCGAGATAGATGTGCCCGCTGGTGATTCGCCAGAGAGGGAGATCGGGCTCATCCGTAGGAAGCACGCCGAACTGGCTGTGCGGAACTCAAGCGATGGATACTGGGTCGCAGCGGCCGACCCCACGGTCGTGAGCCATGCCGTGACAGGTGAGCAAAGCCTGGCGGACGTGCGCCAACTTGCTGTTCTCACCGACGGCGCCGCACGGCCTGTAGACCCGTTCAAGCTGATGGACTGGCGGGGACTCATGTCTGTGATAGCAGCCGAAGGACCAGAGGCCGTGCTTCGCCACATCCGCAAGGCCGAGCGCGAAGACTCGTCTGGCCGTCGCTGGCCGCGGAACAAGATGTCCGACGACGCCACGATCATCTATTGGCGACACCCTTCGGCCGGCGGCTCCGATTCGTAGCCTGGCGCTGGGGCCGCGCCCTGGGTGTCCCCCGTGTCCCCGCTGTCCCCCAACCGGGGCTGACCAGCACAAACGAAACCGGGCGCGGGGGACACTCACCATTGACCGGTGTCCCCCGTGTCCCCGAAGAGACGGAAGGGAAGTGTCCCCCCGTGTCCCCGGTGTCCCCCAACCGGGGCTGACCAGCGTCAACGGAATAGATCATGGGGGACACTCGCCAGTGTCCCCGGTGTCCCCGGATAGATAGAAGGGGCGCTTCGCTCGTCTTCCTGGCGCGCTTCGCGCGGAAATCAAAAGCGGCTGAGGAACACTCTTGGATCCACATGCGGTGCGTGAGGCGCTGAGAGCGCCGTACAGCCACGTACAGCTTTGTCCTGATGTCTTTACTAGAGCAACCGTGATGATGCCGTCAGGGACGTCGTGAATGCCCCCTAGTGTTCCTCAGCCGCTTTTCGCGTGCGAAGCACGCCTGAGGAGACGCGCGAAGCGCCTTTCTGGCCTTCCTCGCTGGGGAGTGACGAACTGGGTGACAATCGTCGTAGACGTTGACGGACGTCGGTGGACGCCAGCGGACGATGGGAGCGGCCTCCGCCGCAGGTCCAAAGCATGCAAGCTGCAATAGAACAAGTGTTCGATTTGCTTTGCAAGCAGGATGTCAGGAGTTCGAATCTCCTAGGCTCCACAGGCAATGGTCTTGCCCCTCATGTGCGCTTCGCGCGTGGGGGGCAAGACTGTTTCTCCAGTCGAGCTGAAGCTCGACCCCTGAAGGACCTCCCTCCGGTCGGACGCCCTCCCGGCCCGCCCGTTGCCCAGCTGGGTGGTTGGGCAGTTGGATCCCACCCTGGTCAAAGGCCCTTTCTTGAGCTCGTTCCTATGTGCGAGGGAACACCACGAGGGCGAACACCTCGCTCCCGGCAACGTCCCTTCTTACCGCTCGAGAGCCGGCGGGCCTTGAGGCGATATCGCCTACACGAGGCAGTGCGCGATGTTCAGAAGGCACAGACTGCCCTGCCGACTCCCGCCACCGTGGGAGCGAACGAGCGCTCACGAAACACACAAGAGCGTCTGCCAACAAGCCGAACGTGGCCTCCGGCGAATCAGCGACCTGTTTGAAATCGTGTGTTCCGTCTCGGCGGGCCGCTCAAGTGGAGGTGTTCCAGCGTCGAACGCTCCGGTCCGCCGCCACTTGCCCCCTGTGGTTCAGAACCTGACCTCATTACCTATGCCATCCATAATCGAATCGCCTGGTCATTTCAGCGAGCGAAGCGCGGCTGGCCGTGTTCGTTATCGGACTGCCGCGCTGGGAATGGCTGGTGGCGGCCGTGGTCGTTTACGTGATCGCGTTGGTCCATTATCCGTGCCACGTGGCCTGCCCGTCGTCGCCACCGGCTTTGCGGCCGCCATGAGCTACAACGTCCCCGGGGACGAGAACTACGCGGTGGCACCGTTCGACGAGGCGTTCTTCTGCACGGAGAAGGAGGCCAAGGCCGCCGACTACCACCGCTACGACTTCTGACCGAATCCTGGGTCCGGGTTCGCGAGCCCTCCTGCGGCGAGCGAGGTCGCGGAGCTGTCAGGTCCCTACCAGCTCAGGCGTACGCTGCCAGGGCGCTTGGCATGCTGACCTGCATAAACGTACGGATGGCCACACTCGGGGCGTGCAGTGGCTCGATACAGCTATAGAAAGCCAGTTCGATAAAGTCTTCCCTGTACGACCTCCGGCGTTTACGATCTTCATGCTGCTCCACAGAGGCCGTCATCGAGGAACGGGGAAGATCGAGATGAGACGCAAGTTGCTCGCGTGCGGTTTCGCGTTATGCCTGCTCACCACCGCCGCTCCAGCCGCGCACGCGCAAGCGGCGGACGTGGTGTCGGCCCCGCTCGTCTTCGGTGTGCCGGCGGCCCAGCAGGCCGTGGCGTATTGGCTGGCCGACGGGGGCGCCAAGCTGAAGACCGCCACTCCCCTCGGCCAGCCGTACGACATCCAGGGAGAACGCGTCTCCGAGCCCATCGTGCCGTCCGGCAAACCCATCCAGTTCAGCCCCATGGCCCCGCTGGCGGAGGACGAACCATCGCAGACCGCGGGCAAGGTGTACTTCGTCGGTGGCGACCACCAGCCGCACTGGTGCTCGGGCGTCTCCGTCTACAGTCAGTACCGCAACCTCGTCGCCACAGCCGCGCACTGTGTGTACGACATGGTGAGCGCACCCGCCACGAACTACCACTGGGTCTTCATCCCGGGCCCCGCCACCGACGGCACGGCCCCGTTCGGCATCTACGCCGGCAAACAGGTGTTCACCCACTACGACTTCACCCAGTACCGCGACCCCGACCGCGATGTCGCCTTCGTCAACGTCTACAGCGGTGTCGTCCCCTCCGACGACGGCACGCTGACGACGAACGGCCGGCTGGGGGAGATCGTCGGCATGCAAGGCCTGGCCTACAACCGAACGATCAACGAGACGACCGCCCCCGCCGTGAACCTCTTCGGCTACCCCGCCGGCCCCCACCCCGACGGGACCCGGCCCTACTCCGGCCAGAATCTCGAACGTTCCGCCGGGCAGGTGTCGGCGACGAACCTGACCAGCCCGTCCGCCGACCAGCTGGTCGGTGTGGAGTCGCCGTTCACCGGTGAGGGCTCGCTCGGTTCCGCCTGGCTGCAGGACTACCAGGACGAACAGGGCCTCGGCTACCTCAACGGCATCACCGTGGGAGTCTCCGACACCGACGGCGACGGCCGCTACGACACGGGGGTCTCCCCGTACTTCGACACCGTACTGAACAGCGTCTACCGCGCCGCAGCCTCCTACTGGACCGGCCGCATCACCTGAAACGCCCGGCTACCGGCCGCGGGTTGAGTGGGGCCGGTCGGCTCCGCGGCCCTGCGGGGGGCAGTCGTACTTGACCGGCTGCACCGGGGATGCTGTCCGAGTTTGCGGCCCGTTCTTGTGGGCGCGCCACGTGGGGTGAACATGAGTCTCCGATCCAAGCCCCGCAACAGTCGCTACCCGCCCGGTGCCGCCATCAGTACCACCCGGTCAACCTCGACATCGAACCCAAGATCCGGATGACCGGGAGAGCCTTCCGCAGACATCCATACGGACTTCCCGAGACGCCGTCCGATCAGCCGGAACACGTCCACCAGGACGTCCAGCCGCTCCTGTCCATGCAGCTCTCTGAGATCAACATCGAAGTCGATGGACTCAACCTGATACATCCGGAAGATCAGGAGTACCTCGGGGATCGGCCAGACCCTCAGCTCGGGCGTTGCGCTGAACTCGGATGCGCCACCCGCGGCCATATCGGCAGCCGAAACCTGCTCGGTCGGCTCGCCATCCAGCGAGTAGGCGTGCTGCCAACCCTGCGTCTGAACGAGGTCCAGCAGCATCTGCCAGTCCTCGACAGACGTCCCTTCTACGACCACATCAGGCAACGCTCCGCTGATTTCGGGGTCGAAGAGAACCTTCACGTCATCCCACAACAGGTCGGGCACAGCATTCATCATCTCTTGAGGTTTTGCCTATGGCACGTCAGGTGGGGTCCGGCGACGTTCGGGTGAGGAGGCTTATGTCGATGGGAAGTAGTAGGCCGTCGAGGTAGGGCCTCGCCCAGCGGGGCAGCGCCGCGAGTATCCGTTCGAGGTGTCCGCGCGGATCTTCCCAAGAGCATCCATCGCATGAGCACGTTGGTGGAAGTTCGGTGGCGGTGCCTGGGATTACGTCCTGTGTCCAGGCGAGAAGCGCAGCTGCCACCTCACCAGGTCTCAAGGTGGTGTGTTCCAGAGCGATCACCGCGGCCATGGGCCGGCGTGTTAGACCGGGGACCTGATGTATGGAGGGCCTGTGGGTTCCGCACGGCAACCTTCGTTGGGGTCTCGGTCGCGTTGTCGTTTGCCTTGCCCCGCCACAAGGACTTGCCTTCAGGGTCGGAGCGCTCGGCTTCGCGGACATGTCGTACGGCGAGGCCACCGACTCGATCCCATGATGGTCGCCGACCTCGCCCTCTGAAATGGCCTTGCCCTCTGAAGTGACTGATGGCACGGTGGCCGACTATGAGCAGGAGACGCTACGTCGCTAGAGGCGTTTCCGGCGGCTATCGGATCTGGGACAACAAGGGGCGCCGCTGGTGGGGTGACCTCTATGAGCTATGTCCTGATGATCTGCTCGGCGAGCTTAACGGCGCCCGGGACCACGACAGGATCACAGCGCTTCTCAAGCGCTACCGGGCTGAGAAGCGGTAGTCGCAGGCGATGGGCAGGTGCTGATCGCGTCTGCTTCTGGCTGATCCCGGGTGTAGCTCGAGCGCCGGCGCCCCTAGCCATGGCTGCCGAAGGCGGCTATGGCGTCTGCTGTCGTGTCGTACAGCACGAACGGGAGTGCCGCCTCGTGGAAACGTTCGGCCAGGTCCGGTGGTGCGGCGGCGACTACCAGCCATCCGGCCCCGGACCAGGCTTGCTTTCCGGCGGAGATGAGGGCGCTGACTGTCGTCTCGTCCCATTTCGTCATGTCGGTTACGTCGAGCACCACGCATGCGGGAGGGGGAAGCAGGTCCATTACTTCTTGAAGCCGCATCGTCGGCTCAGCTTCTCTGCCGAACGCGCCGACGAGTCGCAGGACGGTGCAAGTGCCGTGATCAACTCGCTGGACATCGGACATCGACAACTGCCTTCCGCTCGGCCGCCTTTGCGTTTCATTGTGCCGCCACTGGGGCCTCCTTGACTGCTGGATGATCGATGGCGTTGAGGACTCAAGCGGAAAAGGCTGATTCCTTGTCGCCGTCGCCCCGGAATTGGCCGAGTAGCGCAGGGTTTGCGGTGTCATGTTCGTAATGTCCGGGATGCTTTATTCGTGAGTGGCTTTCGGCTCGGCGCGGGATTTCGAGGGAGGATGCGCCGTCGTCAGCCGGCGTCCGTGCCCGAGCCGATGCGTCTCCTGCGGACAACTGGCCCCGATTTGCCTCATCGGTGGCGGGTGCCCGCGGACCGTGCCAATGCAGAGTCGGTTGCGCGGGCTGTGGGCATTATCCAGAAGTGTTGTCCACAGGGTGTGGAAAGTGTCTGTTGTTGAGCCCGCTGTCAGTGGATGGGGTGGCGTCCTGGTCTTGAGGCTGGTCAGGCGGTGCCGGGGTGACCTGTTTTTCCGGGCAGGCCGAAGTGCTTGATGGTGTGGATCGCGACCGCTTCTGCCGACAGGGCGGTGTTGTCGATGCGCAGGTAGTCGTCTCGGCCGTCGAACTCGCCGTTGGAGTTGAGGCGATATTGGGCGTCGGCGTCCAGCAGGTGCTGTCTTGAGCGGGCGAGGTCGCGTTTGGAGGGCTTTTCGGCCAGGCGGAGTTCTCCTTGGTTTCGCTCCAGGCGCGCTTCTTGGGTGGCGGAGAGTTCCAGGTAGAGAATTCGGCTGCCGTTGTCGCGGAATGGGGCGGTGTAACCTTCCAGTTCGGCTTGGTCTTCTGGGACGTCGAAGGCCCAGGCATAGGTGAAGATCAGGCCGGGGATGCTACTGGCGGCCACCTCCTCGAATATTCGCCTGCGGAACTCTCCTACGAGTCTTCCGAAGGGCTCTGTGCCGAAATCGAAGAAGCGCAGCACCGGCTCGATGGACAGGTGGTTGTGGAACAGCTTGTAGCCGGTCCGGCCGGCGATTTCATTGCCGACGGTCATCTTGCCGACCGCGGGTGGTCCGACAATGCACAGCAGGGTGGGGCCGCTCGATTCACTGGTTTCTCTCATCGCCGCCACGGTAGGCAGGGCAACCGGTGTTCAGCAACAAGAATTCTCAGGGAAAGGCTGTTGAGCCTCCATGGTCAGTCGATCCAGTGGAACCAGGCATCGAGCACCGTTTCCACCCGGAGGCGCGGGTCCAGGGGAAGGGCGAGTATCCGTGAGCCGGCAAGACGATGCCGTGCCGATCCAGCACGTGCCGGAGTTCCCGGCATTCCTCTTCCCATCCGGGGAGGTCGCCATCCGCGACCGGCCCAGGCTCCTGCCGTGCTCGCCAGCTCATCCTTCACGGCCCGTTGGAGAGCTGAAGGATCAGTCGGTTCTGTACTCATGCCCAAAGGTGACGGTCTCCGGTGCTGTCCAGCTCTTACGGCATCGTGCCAAGCCGTACCGACGCGGGAAGGAGCGGCGCGAGGCCGGAGACCGTACCCATGAAGGTCAGCCTCTGGTCTCAACCCAGACGCTGATCGTGGTGTGGGGGGTGATCCGGGTGAAGGAGACGGATCCCACGGGGGCCCACGGGCCCTCGATCGCGATGAGGCCCACCTCTGGGGAGAAGTGTCGCTGGACGACGTGGATGCGGTGTTCGCCGGTGCCGCCGGTGCAGGTGCTGGACGCCGAGGCTGAGCTGAGCTGGTACGTGCATCCGGTGGGGGTGGCCATGGCCGGTGTGGCCAGGCCCACGATCAGGGCTGCGGACAGCCCGGCCGTGGTTGCGACCCATTTTCGTAGATTCATGCATGGCTCCTCTGGGCCTGCTGAATGTTGGCGTCCAGGATTCGCCTGGGGACCTCTCTGAGATTTCTTTAAGGAAAGTTTCCTAAGAGGTCAGGAGGGGCAGATGTATTTCTTGATCGCGTTGTTGATGCGGTTCCCCTTCGCCGCGCCGAACCCCTTCGGGTGATCAGGGGAGGTGAAGCGCTTGTCCACCTGGATGAGCGCGTCCATCCGCACCTTCGGCCACTGCTGAAGCCACGGGCACTGGTTGCGCGCCCGGTCCACGGCCTTCTGCTCGTCGCCGTGCACGATGTCCCGGTCGATCGTGTCCAGTTCGCGGATGTAGCCGGCCCATGCCTCCGGGCCCGGAACCGGCGGGATACGAACGTTTTGAGAAGCACGGGGAGGAGCCGGGGCACCGGCGCAACCTGAGATGAGCGCCGCGATGGCGATCGTGGCAACGGCCAGGCGCATGGAAGGCTCCTTAGGCGGGGCGTTCTATCCTGGCAGCTTGGTAACGTCGCCGACCATGCGGATCCTTGTTCTTGGCGGCACGTCCTTCGTCGGCCGGGCCATCGTGGAGGACGCCCTGCGGACGGGCGCCGAGGTGAGCCTGTTCGGGAGGGGGAAGACCGGGCAGGAGTTGTTCCCGTCGGCGATCCGGTACAGAGGGGACCGGGACGTCGGCGACTACGCCGCGTTGCGCGACGGGACGTGGGACGCGGTGGTGGACGTCAGCGGCTATTTCCCGCGCCACGTGGAACAGGCGATGGAAGCGCTGGAAGATCGGGTGGGCCGGTATCTGTTCATCTCCAGCCATGCCGTCTACCAGCGCACGGGCGTGGGACCTGGCTCGGATGAGGACACTCCGAGAAGGCCGCCGTTGCGCGAGGCCGAGGAGATCGACGACGACACCTACGGCCCGCTCAAGGTCGCGTGCGAGGACGCCGTCATGGCCAGGTACGGCTCGCGCGCCACGATCGTGCGACCGGGCAAGGTGGCCGGGCCGTACGACCCGTCGGACATGTTCACCTATTGGGTACGGCGGGCCGCGCAAGGCGGCCGGGTGGCGCTCCCCGCGGCCCCCGGGCAGCCGATCCAGATCGTCGACTCGCGCGACCTGGCCCGCCTGGTGGTGCGGTTGCTCGCAGACGAACGACCGGGCGCGTTCCACGCGGTGGGTCCGCCCGAGCCGACCACGCTCGGCGGGCTCATCGAGACCTGCGCGCGGGTGGCGGGCAGCGAGGTGGAGATCGTCCCGGTTCCGCCCGAGTCGGTGCCGCCGTTCTTCCCCCTCGTACGCCCGAACCGGGCCTCACAGCAACGCAGCCCGGCCAAGGCCCGAGCGGCGGGCCTGCCCGCGACCCCGCTGGAGACGACGGCGGCCGACGTCCTGGCGTGGGATCGCGAGCGCGGCGAGCCGCCGCTGCGCAGCGGGTTCACGGCGGCCGAGGAACAGGCCGTGCTGGCGGAGGCCACTCCCCGGTGACCCGGGCAGCGGCCTCCCGAAAGCCCACTCCGAAAGAAGACCGCTCCGGAGAAAGCCGCTCCGGAGAAAGGCCGCTCCGAAGGGTCAGCCGCAGTGCTCGAACGGGCTGGTGTACGCGCTGCTGCCGACCGAGCCACCCCACCTGACGCACTGCTTGGCCGCGTTCGACCGGACCGGACCGGCGTAGTAGCCGTAGTTGCCCGAGTCGGCGGCACGGCGTTCGCCCTGCGGTTCGAGGAAGGCCGACACCGCCGACGCCGTGCCGAGGCTCGTCGACTTCATCGTCACGACGCAGTTGTTGCCGTTGCCCGCGTTGTAGAGCAGGTAGGTACGGCCGCCGGTGAGCGCGGCGGAGTCGATGACCGCGTAGCCGCTGCCGCAGGCCTTCTCGGGGGTGTACGGGTTGGTCGGGTTGGGCGGGTTGCCGCCGCCACCGCAGCCGTTGGTGCTGCTGACGGGCCTCCTCTGGCCCAGCGACACGGTCACGCCCTCCACGGTCGGGCTGGTGTCCATCGCACCGCCGGAGGTCCGCTGCTCGTAGTGGAGGTGCGGACCCTTGGAGCCGCCGGTCGAGCCGACCGCCCCGATGACGGCGCCCTGGCCGACGCTCATCGAGCCCCCGGCGCCCCGGACCATGCTCGACAGGTGCGCGTACCGGGTCCTGCTGCCGTCACCGTGGCGGATTTCGACCCACTTTCCGTAGCTGACGCCGCCCGCGTCGTGGAAGTACGCGGTCCCGGCGGCGGTGGCGCGCACGGTTTCACCGTTGATGTCGTCGCCGTTGTGGTTCTGCCAGTCGATGGAGCCCCCGGGGTTGTGGTTCGGGGTCCAGTTATTGGCGCTGAAGGTCTTCCCGCAGTTGAACGGGCTCTTGTGGGACACGGCCAGGACACTCGCGTCCTGTGCCGAGGCAACCTGGGGGATCGTCGCGACAGCGAGCGCGCATAACGCGGTGACGGTCGCGGACTTGAGGAGCTTCGGCCAGGTGGTGGGCATGCTCACCTCTCTGAAGGCGCATTTCGGGGGGTGCGGTCCCCCGATATAGATCATGAAGATAGTGGCGAAGGTTGTCTTCATTCAATCTTTGTCGAATGAAATTTTGCGGCTCTTAATCTTGGTGTCGTACGCCATAAACACCTGGAGAGATTGACCAGCTACGGACGGTCTCGTACGTTCCATTCAGCGCGTTGGACGTATCGCCAGGAGGCGACCTCAATGGAACAGTCCAGCACCACATGGCCCTGGCCGGACCTGCCGCCCGGCCCCCTCGGCTCACCTTCGCCCGACCTGCCCCGCCGGCACGCCGAGGCTCCCCTGGAGCCGACGACGATGCCCAGTGGCGACAAGATCGTGATGGCCGTCCGGTACGAGGACGTCCGTACCCTGATGACCTCGCCGTCGTGCAGCCGGAACCTGCGGACCCCCGGCCTGCCCAGGATGGTCAGCGGCACCAGCGTGGACGACGACCCCGCCGCCCTCATCAACCAGGACCCGCCGGAGCACACCCGGTACCGGCGCATCATGCAGGGCACGTTCACGCCCCGGCACATCGAGCGCTGGCGTCCGCGCGCCGCGGCCATCGCGAACGAGCTGCTCGACCGGGCGGGCGCGGACTTCGACGTGGTGACCGGCTTCGCGTTGCCGCTGCCTGCCCGGGTGATCTGCGAGATGCTCGGCGTCCCCATGGACCGCTTCGAGCAGTTCCGCGGCTGGACCGAGACGTTCCTGTCCACCTCCGACGCCGACGCCGAGGCCAGGGGCGTGGAGTTCGCGGCGTTCCTGGACTATGCCCGCGAGCTCATCGCCGCCCACCGGGCCGAGCCCGGTGACGATCTGCTCGACCTGCTCATCGAGGCCCGCGACGAGGGCGACCGGCTGAGCGAGGACGAGCTGACCAACATGGTGTTCACGCTGATCCTGGCCGGGCACGAGACCACCGCCTCGATCATCATCAGGGGCGTGTTCCGCCTGCTGAGCCATCCCGAGCAGTACGGGCACCTGGTGGCGTACCCCGGACTGCTGGAACCCGCGGTGGAGGAGATCCTCCGCTACGAGGGGTCGGGCGGCAACGGGCTCCTGCGGCTGGTGACCAGGGACCTGGAGCTGTCCGGCGGGGTCGTGCCCGGCGGTTCGGTCGTGCTGCCCAACCCGTCGGCCGCCAACCACGACCCGTCCGTGTACGCCGATCCCGGCCGGTTCGACATCCGGCGCTTCGCCACGTCCCCGCCTCATCCGCATCTGTCCTTCGGGCATGGGACGCACTACTGCCTGGGCGCGAACCTGGCTCGGATGGAACTCCAGGAGGCCTTCCGCGCGCTGACCGGGCGGCTGCCCGGGTTGCGGGCGACGGAGGATCTGGCGTCGGTCCGGTGGAGCTCCGACGGGCTGATCTACCGGCCGCTGCGGCTGGGGGTGAGCGCCTGAGCAGGTGGTCCCAGATCCACCCAGAGGGAACGCAGCCCCCGAAGGCGGTCGCTTCGTGTCCAGACCGGAGGGCGTCCGGGGGCGCGGGAGAAGGAGGGGAAGCGGGCCAGCAGCGCGCTGAAGGCGATCTCCGCCTCCATCCTGGCCAGCGGCGCGCCGAGACAGTGGTGGATGCCGTGGCCGAACCCCAGGTGGCCGGAGGCGGGTCGCCTGACGTCGAGCAGGCCGGCCTCGGTGAAACGGGCCGGATCCCGGTTGGCGGCCAGCAAGGACACGTGGACGACCTCGCCGGCCGGGATCTTGACGCCGCCATAGGACACCGGCGCGGTCGTCACCCGGAGGCTCGCCTGGCCGACCGGGCCGTCGAAGCGCAGGAACTCCTCGACCGCGCCCGGGACCAGGGACGGGTCCGCGCGTAGCGCGGCAAGCTGGCCGGGATGGTCGAACAGGGCGTTGAGGGCGTTGCAGATCAGGTTGACGGTGGTCTCGTACCCGGCGACGAGCAGCAGGAACGCCGTGGCGATCAGCTCCCGCTCGGTGAGGGCGTCGCCCTCGTCGCGGGCCTGGACCAGCGTCGACAGCATGTCCTCGCCCGGGTCGGCCCGCTTGGCGGCGACCAGTGCCGACAGGTAGCCGACCATCGCGGCGGTCGCCGCCGCCTTCTCCTCGGCGGGCGCGTGGCCGATCAGCGCGTCGGTCCAGGCCTCGAAGTCGCCGCGCTCGCCGGGGACGATGCCGAGAATCTCGCAGATCACCGTGATCGGCAGGGGCCCCGCGAAGCGGGCCATGAGATCGACCACCCCGCCGTCCCGGACGAGGCCGTCCAGAAGCGATTCGGTGATCTCGACGATCCGGGGGCGGAGCGCGTCGATCGCCTTCGGGCTGAACGCCTTGGCCGCCAGGCGGCGGAGCCTGGTGTGGTCGGGCGGATCGCAGTTGATCATGTTCTGCGTGAGCCACTGACCGCTGATCATCGCACGCGCGCCGTGCCGGGCGAGCGCGGCCTCGACGTTCGCGTTGGCCTTGGACAGCGCGGGATCGGCCAGCGCGGCCCGCCCCTCGGCATAGCCGGTGATCAGCCAGCCCGGCGTGCCGCCCGGCGCCTGATCCATCCAGAGCACCGGGGACTCGCTCCGCCAGGCGAGGTAGCGGGAGTGCGGATCGTCGTAGAACGCCTCGTCCATCACGGCAGGACCTGGGTGGTCAGGGGCGCCTTGAAGGGGAGGACGAAGAGAGGGCCGGTGACCACCGCCTGTTCGCTTCCCGGTCCGAAGGGGAGGTCGGCGATCTGGCGGCAGGTGCCCCGGTCCTCGATTCCGAAGATCGGGCGGCCGTCGCGGCCGATGTTGAAGCGGCCGGTCAGGGAGATCCGGTCGCGGACCCTTCCTCGCTCGTCCACGAAGAAGCCGTGGATGGGAGCGGTCGCGGAGAAACCACGCCGGCCCTGGACCTCCTGGACCAGGTCGGAGATCAGGAAGCGCAGGGTGCGGCCTTCCGCGTCGGTGACCGTGCCTTCCAGTTCGCCCAGGAACGGGGTGAAGAGGCCGGGGGCGGCCGTGGCGAAGCCGTCCGGGTACGGCTGGGGCCGCTTGGCGAGCTGGGAGATCCGCCACATGCGTTTGAAGGTGCCGGTCCGGATGGTGTACGTGCCGTGCTCGCACACGAACGGGCGCAGGGTGCGGCCGGTCAGGTCGATGGTCTCGCGGACGATCGGGTTACCGGTGCCGGGGTCGCCGAACCGGTCCTCGTCCACGCGTACCGACAGTCTGTGAGGCGTGAGTTTCAGGACGAAGCCGGGGCCTACGGCTCTGACCTGGTGGGCGTTCTCCTTGATGGTCAACCCCGGGGCGCCCGGCTGAGCGGGGAGCGCCAGTGCAGTGAGCAGGGTGACGGTGATCCGTAAGACCATGGGTCCTCCCTCGCGACCGCGCGATCACTTCAGCGTACTAGTCGCCGCCCGGCAGGACGAGGCCGTTGTCGTAGGCGAAGATCGTGGCGTGCAGGCGGTCGCGGACGCCGAGCTTGGCCAGGATGGCGGCGACGTGGTCCTTGACGGTGGCGGCGCTGATGCCGAGCTTCGCGCCGATCTCGGCGTTGCTGTGGCCTCGGGCCACCTCTGCGAGGACGTCGTTCTCCCGGGGGGTCAGCGCGGCGAGCGCCTCGGAACGGCTGGGCGGGCGGTGGCGGGCGAACTGCTGGATCAGGCGGCCCGTGACGGCGGGGTCGAGGAACGACTGGCCGGTGGCGGTCAGCCTGACGACCTCGATGACGCGGCCGGGCTCGGCGTCCTTCAGCAGGAAGCCGCAGGCGCCGGCGCGCAGGGCGGAATACACGTATTCGTCGAGGCCGAACGTGGTCAGGACGACGACGCGGGAGCCGGGCAGCGCGGTGGTGATCGTCCGGGTGGCGGACAGGCCGTCGGTGCCGGGCATCTTGATGTCCATCAGGATGACGTCGGGACGCAGGTCCTCTGCCAGGGCGATCGCGGCGGCGCCGTCGGCGGCCTGGGCCACGACAGTGATGTCGGATTCGGCGGACAGGACGGCCGCGATGCCGGCGCGTACCATCGCGTGGTCGTCGGCGAGCAGGACGCTGATCATGACGGCAGCCAGACGCGGACCTGGGCGCCCCTGGCGGACACGGCGCCGCCGGCGGCTTCGGCGACCATGCGCAGGCGGCGGGTGGCGCGGCCGGCCGGGGCGGACAGCTCTACGCCTTCGGGCAGGTAGGTGACGGTGAGCGGGGCGTCGTGACCGAGGAGTTCGCGGGCCGCCCAGAACGCCGTCGCCTCGACCGCGCCGTGCATCTGACGCCGTTCGCCGACGCTGGTGACGAGCACGCCCCGCCGTACGGCGAGGGCGTCGATGCCGGCCAGGCACGGCGGCGGGTCGTCGTCGGCGGGACGGCGGAGTTCGCCGAGCAGGTCCCGCAGCGCGTTGAGCGCGGCCCGCGACCGCGCGGCGACAACGGGCAGGTCGTCGCCCGCGGCCACGAGCGCTTCGGCGTGCCGCAGCGCGGTCGCGCGCAGCCGGGCGGCGACACGGGCGCGCTCGGCCAGCGCCGCCCGCTCGCGCAGCCGGCCGTGACGGGCGGCGGCCCCGTCGCGGCGGCGCGCCCTCCCGGCGGCGAGCAGCACACCGGCCGCCCAGGCGATCCCCACCGGGACCAGCACGAACGCGCTCAGCAACACCCACGCGGCGAACCGGTTCCCGACGATCCCCGGCCCCCAGGCCAGCGCGGCGCCCATCGCGGAGCCCACGGCCAGCGGCGCGAGCACGCCGCGCGGGCCGCGGGCCACGCCGATGCCGTAAACCATGATCAACTCGATCCAGCCGCACCACAGCACGAGGTCCCCGCCCGGGGTGATCGGCCAGCCGGCGACCCGCGCCAGCTCGATCAGCGGGTACAGGGACAGGGTCACGGCGAGCGCGGGTATCGGGCGCGCGAGGTGCCAGCGCAGGGGGAGCGCGTGCAGGATCAGCAGGGGTACGAGCAGCGCCAGTTCCTTGGCCAGCAGCGGAACGTCCCCCGGATCGGGCACCAGCAGCCCGCCCACCGGGATCCCGACGCCCAGGACCACCGGCGCCCAGTTCCGGACATGCTCGCTCCACCACCGCCCCCGCCGGAGGCCGCCGCCGCCGAGCGGCAGCACGGCACGCACCCGCCAGCCGCGCGCCATGGGACCCGCTGCGGGACCCGCTGCGGGACCTGCTGCGGGACCCGCTGTGGGGCCCGCCTCCAGCGATCCGCCCGCGGCCGCGGCCTCCGAGCGCAGAACCGCCAGGCCGCAGCCGCTCCCCGCGTCGAACGCGCCGCCTCTCCCCTGGTCGGTGACGGTGACGACCAGCCGCCCGCCGTACCCTCTGACCAGCACCTCGACCGGGACGCCTGGCGCGTGACGCCGGCTGTTGGTCAGCGCCTCGCGGACGATCCGCACCGCCAGCGCCGCGATCGGCGGCGGCGCGTCCTCGGCGTCCCTGCGGTAGGAGACCCCGCGCTCCGGCCAGGCGGCGACGAGCGCGTCCAGGTCGGCCAGACGCGCGTGGTCCGCGCGGGCGTCGAGCGCGGCCAGCCTGGTCAGCTCCGCGACGACAAGCCGCCCTTCCCGTACGGCATGCGCCCCCGCCTCAGCCGTCATCCGGTCATCGCGCACATGCAGCGCGGACGAGGCGCCGATCATGATGCCGGTCAGCCGGTGGGCGGCGGTGTCGTGAAGGTCGGCGGCCAGCCGGTGCCGCTCGGCCTCGGCCGCCAGACCGGGCACCGCCGCGGCGCCCGAGGCGTACGCGGCGAACGCGCGCCTCCTGGCTCCGTGCGTCCGTGCCGACCTGCCCAGCGCCCAGCCGGCGGCGCTGAGACCGGCGGCCAGGAAGGCCACCCCGGCGACCTGGTCGGGAGTGCCGCCCTTGGCCAGGGTCACGGTTGTCGCGCTCGCCGCGGCCAGGGCTACGAACCAGAGGACGACGCGGGCCGTACAGGAAAAGGACAGTCCCGCCACCACCGCGACGGCCGCGAACGAGCCTGCCCACCACACCGTTCCAGGATAGGGATATCTTGGCGGGCCATGTCGCCAAGATCGTGGTTATGGTGGGGCGTCGCCGTTGTGCTCACGCACACGCACCTGATCTTCGCCACCCCCTCCGGCGGCATCGGGTGTGCCGGGATCGGCCTGTATCAGGTGGTCGCCGCCGAGCTGTGGTCGATCGCGGACTGGGTTCCGCTGGTCTGGTACTCGGGGATACCGGCGGTCGGACTGGTCGTGGTGACGTGCTGGCTGTGGGAGCCGTGGACCGCCCGGCAGATCTGAGCGGCGGTGAGCCCCGGGGCGGGTGCCTCGGGGCTCATCAGGTGGGACCGTTATCGCTCGTAGTGCTCGTGCAGGGTGACCGAGCGGTACTCGTGGGTCCTGTTGATCCTGGCGTCGACCAGCCAGACCTTCGCGTACACGTCGTCCTTGTTGTCGGTCCAGGAGTTGTCCTCGTCGAGGCGGCTGCCGCCGACGCGGATGTCGAACTCGGCGCTGAGGCCGCCGGACCAGGCGGAGACCCAGCTGACGGGGACGGAGAAGAGCGCGTTGTCGAAGGCGGGGTCCTCGCCGAACGTCTTGGCCGAGAACGGCTCGCCCGGCGCGTCGATGATGGCCTGGGCGTCGCTCTGGCTCATGGTGACGTCGATGCCGATGTGCACGTCGTAGATGCCGGGACCGGCTTTGGTGATGCCCAGGCAGATGACGGCGTTCTTGTCGGTCCTGCAGGACTGGGCGTTGGCCGGGGGTGCGACGAACAACATCAGCGTGGCGATCGTGGCTGTCAGGACGCTGATCGCGGCGACCAACCGGCGGCTCATGGTGGTGATCAAGGGTTCTCCTCGGGATGGTGCGCCCCGCTCTCGTGGCGGCGCGCTCATCCCGTAGGGCGTGACATCGCCGTTCCATCGGGGTGGAACGGCGCATGGCACACGCCGGACGTCAGCTGACGAGCAGCAGCGACTTGCCGACCGTGGCGCGTTCGGCGAGGGAGGCGTGGGCGTCGGCGGCGCGCTCCAGCGGGAACGTGGCGCCGATCCGTGGCGTGATGACGCCCTTCGCGGCGAGGTCGAGCGCCTGGGCCAGCACGTCGCGGACCTCGTCCTGCTCGGGCGGGCCCGCCTCCAGCGCGTTGTGGACACGGACCTTGCGCCGCTCGGCGAGTTCCGGGTCGATCGTGGTGAACTCCCCGCCGGAGGTGCCGTAGGTGACGAACCGCCCGCCCTCGGCGGCCGTCTCGAACGCCGCGAGCCCGAGCGCCCCGCCCACGCCGTCGAAGACGAGGTCGACGCCGCCGGTGGCCGCGCGTACGCGCTGCCGCCAGTCCTCGGCCGAGTAGTCCACGACGAACTCGGCGCCCAGCTCGCGGGCCAGGTCCAGCTTCTTCTCGCCCCGCGCGGCCGCGGCCACCCGGGCCCCGGCGTCGCGGGCGAGCTGCACCAGGAGCGACCCGGCCCCGCCCGCCGCCGCGGTGACCAGAACCCACTCCCCCTTCACGACCGCCCCGTCACGGGCGAGCAGCAGCGCCGTCACCCCGTCATGCAGTACGGCCGCCGCCTCCCGGAAACCCAGCCCGTCCGGGATCTCGACCACCTCGCCCGCGGCGGCGGCGATCCGCTCGGCGTACCCGGTGGACGACCTGGCCACCACCCGCCGCCCTGTCCACGACGGGTCGACGCCCGCGCCCACGGCCGACACCACGCCCGCTCCGCCGCCGCCGGGCACGTAGGGAAGGTCGCGGGGGAAGAAGTCCGCGCCCCAACCGGCCCGCAGCAGGGTGTCCAGATAGATGACGTCGGCGACGGCCAGGTCGACGACCACCTCGCCCGCGCCGGGGACCGGGTCGGGCGCCTCGACGGGCGTCAGGACTTCGGGGCCGCCGAACTCTCGCACATGAATGGCTCTCATGCCCCTACCCTTTCAACCTCCAGCATGATTGAGGTCAAGTCAGGCGCGTGAAGAGGCCGTCCAGCAGCGACGAGAGGCCGAACTCGAAGGCGTCGCCGCCGGTGGGGTAGTCGGGCTCCAGGCGGGCCCGCAGGCGGGGGAAGCGCTGGGCGGTCTCGACCATTTCCGTCATCGCCTCGTCCATCCGCTTCTCCTCGTCGGCGCCCGCGCGGCGCACCTTCGCGCGCAGGGCCGACTCGGCCGCCTCTCCCTGCGCGGCGCCGATCACGAACATCAGGATCGACGCGGCGACCCGGTCGGCGTCGGGCGCGGCGAAACCGGCCGATTCGTGGACGGTCAGGCAGTGCTCGTCGTAGCGGGCCTTGTTGGGGCCGTAGATGACGTGGGTGCTCATGGCCGGGATCAGCCAGAAGTGGCGGACGATCATCTCGTGGGCGCCGCGGGCGAGTTCGGCGGCGGCCTCGCGCCAGCCCATGGCGGCCGGGTCGGGCAGCCCGATCTCGCCGAAGACGTGGTCGGCGGCCAGCTCGACGAGCCGGTCCTTGCTCTTGACGTGGTAGTACATGGCGGTCGCGGCCGAGTCGAGCTGGGCGCCGAGCCGCCGCATGTTCAGGCCGGCCACGCCCTCGGCGTCTAGGACCTCGACGGCGGCCAGGACGATCTGCTCTTTGGTCAGCGACATACCGCCATCATATTGCACTTAGTTCAACAACGCCTTAGGGTTTTACTAAGTTCAAAATGAGGAGACTTCCATGAACGCCCGTATCGCCGCAGCGGTGATCCAGCTACTGACCGTGGTCCCGTTCCTGCTGGGGATCTACTCCGTGACCTTCTACGGCGCCGCCGCCCAGCGAGCCGCCGAGACCGAGATGGCCCGCCAGAACCAGCCCCTGGAGCTGCTGACCCGGAACGGCATCAGCTTCGCCGGCAGCGAGGGCCTGGCGATCGTGATCATCGTCATCCTGGTGGCCCTGGCGCTGCTCAACCTGACCGGCAGGCGGATCGGCCGGATCCTGTCCTGGATCTTCCAGCCGATCCTGCTCGTGCTCGGCGTCGTCATCATTCCCGGTCAGGTGTTCACGGCCCGCTTCCTGGAGCCGGTGCTGCCCGGCGTGGACACGCACGCGCTGGTCGCCGCGGCCCTGGACGCCATGCCCGCATGGGCGACGGCCGCGAGCTGGGCCAAGCTCGTGCTCACCACCGCCGGCTCGATCGCCGTCGTGGTGCTGCTGATCCGGGCGGCTAAAGCCACTTCGCGGTAGGCCAGGACTCCAGTTGCCAGGCGCTGTCCCAGAACATCCACTCGAACTCCGCCGCCTTCACGAAGGCCGCCCGCATCTGCTCCAGGAGCGCCGGGTCGGCCTCGGCGGCGAGGCGGTCGGTGATCTGCTTGGCACGGGTGACCGACGCGGCGTACTCGGGGTCGGCGTAGGTGGCGATCCAGGCGCGGTACGGATGGGTCTCGGAGCTGCGGCCCACCAGCGCGGTGCCGACGTCCTCGTAGATCCAGAAGCAGGGCAGCACCGCCGCCGCCAGCACCGGGTACGGCGCCGACAGCGCGGTGGCCTGCAGCCAGGAGGAGTAGCCGAGGGCCGTCGGCGAGGTGGGCACGCCGGTCAGGTCGGCGGCCGTCAGGCCGTACTGCTCGATGTAGCCCTCGTGAAGGGTGCGCTCGGCGGCGATGGCGTCGTGGGCGGCCTGCGACCAGAAGGCCATCTCGTCCGGGTCCGCCGCCCTGACGGCCGCGGTGGCCAGGGCCTTGGCGAACGCCTCCAGGTAGCGGGCGTCCTGGACGATGTAGAAGGCGAAGCGCTCACGGGAGAGCGTGCCGTCGCCCAGGGCGGTGTTGAACGGGTGCTCGTGGATGGCCCGCAGCAGGCCGGCGGTTTGGTTCCAGGCGTCGTCGGTGAACACGACAGTCCCTTCGCTAGTCCGAACTAGATCAGGTTCGACGGGTTTGGATCTCAGCCCTTGGCGGGCACCCCGCGTCGCGCGCTCACAGTAACAGCCGCCAGTGCGGTGAGGCCCATCAGGAGGGCGCCGAACCACAGGGCGCCGGTGATGGCCAGGTTGTCGGCCACGATCCCGCCGAACGCGGCGCCGAAGGCGATGGCCAGGTTGAAGACGGTGGTGTTCAGCGCGGTCGCCGCCTCGGCCGAGGGTCCGGCGCCCTTCAGGATCCAGGTCTGCACGGCCACGGGGGCGCCGCCGTAGGCCAGGCCCCAGATCAGCAGCAGGATCGAGCCGGTCACCGGCGTGGTGCCGGCCAGCGGGAAGATCACCATGATCACGGCCAGGGTCACGCTCAGCGTGACGACCCGGCGCCGGACGTCCCAGGAGGAGCCGACGAAGGTGCCGACGACTCCGGCGACGCCGAAGCCGAGCAGGACCGGGCCGATCAGGTCGGCGGGCACGCCGGAGACGTTCTGCAGGATCGGGCTGATGAAGGTGAAGGCGGCGTACTGGCCACTGACCACGAGGAACGTGGAGATGACGGCGGCGCGTACGACCGGGTTGCGGAACTGGCGTGGCAGTTCGCGCAGGCGGACGGGGGCGGTGGCGGGAATCCTCGGCAGCAGCCACAGCAGCGCGCCGACCACCAGGAGGGCCAGCACGCCGACGGCGGCGAAGGCGACCCGCCAGTCGGTGAGCCCGCCGATGAGCGTCCCGGCCGGGACGCCGAGCACGTTCGCCGCGGTCGCACCGCCGAAGGCCAGCGAGGTGGCCCGCGCGACATGACGTTCCGGCACCAGCCGTACGGCGATGCCCGCCGCGAGCGCCCAGAACCCGCCGATCCCGATGCCGACCAGGAACCGGGAGGCCAGCATGACGCCGAAGTTGGGCGCCACCACGGAGACCGCGTTGGCCACCACCATCAGGCTGAGCAACCCGATCAGCACGGTACGCCGGTCCAGCCGCCCGATCGCCACGGGCAGCAGGGGCGCGGTGGCGGAGGCGACCAGGCCGGGCACGGTCACCATGAGCCCGGCGGCGCCCTCGGAGATGTCCAAGGAGCCGCCGATGGCGGTGAGCAGGCCCACGGGCAGCTGCTCCACGGTGACCATGGCGAACGTGCCCACGGCCACGGCAGCCACGGCCAGCCATTCCTTCAGTGAGACCTCTTCTTGCGTGACGATGGACACGCTGATCACCTCTCATTGATAATCTCAACGTTGAGATATCATCACTTTATTGTGTGAACGTCAAGTCTATGAACGCTAAGAGGTTTCGCATGAGCGACGCGGTGGACATGCTGCTGGCCCAGTGGAAGAGGGAACGCCCCGACATCGACCCCTCTCCGATGGGGGTCATCGGCCGGGTCTCCCGGCTCAGCCTGCTGTTCGGCGGCGAGCTCAAGGCGTTCTTCCAGGAGCACGGGCTGGAGCGGTGGGAGTTCGACGTGCTGGCCACGCTGCGCAGGTCCGGCGCGCCGTACGAGCTGAGCGCGGGGGAACTGCTCAAGGCGGCCATGGTCACCTCGGGCGCGATCACCAACCGGATCGACCGCATGGAGGCCAAGGACCTCGTCGAACGCGTCAGGGCCAGCGGCGACCGCAGGTCGGTGCGGATCCGGCTCACGCCGCAGGGTCTTGAGCTGGTCGACCGGCTCGTCGGGGCGCACGTGGACAACGAGGACCGCCTGCTGGCCGCGCTCGGTCCCGCCGAGCGCGATCAGCTGGCGGGGCTGCTGCGCACCTTGCTGGAGTCGCTGGGAGACACCAGCCTGGTAGAATGAAGATGGAGAAGGCCGCTTCCCGTGATCACGGGGGCGGCCATGCTGCGTTCATGACCTTTCTCAGCCAGCTCGCGCGCACCGAGCGGTTCACGCTCGGCCGGCCGTCCTCCTTCACCGTCTCCGCCGACGGGCGTACCGTCTTCTTCCTGCGTGACAGCAGTCTGTGGGCGCATGCCCAGGGCGAGGAACGCCTGGTGGCGGGGCCCGGCATCACCGCGTACGCGGCCGACGACGACGGCCGGGTCCTGGCCTTCGAGCGCGACGGGCAGCTGTGCACGGCCGAGGGCGCGCTGCCCTCCGCGGAACCGGTGCGCGCCCCCCGGCCCGACCCCACGGGCGAGCGCGTCGCCTACGTCAGCGCGGGCGCGCTCCGGGTCATCGGCGTGGACGGCGACGGCGACCGGGCCGTGGCCGAGCCCGACGGGCCCGAGGTGACGTGGGGGCTGCCCGAGTACGTCGCACCCGAGTCGATGGGGCGGCGCGAGGGCTTCTGGTGGGCGCCCGACGGGCGGCGGTTGCTGGTGGCGCGGGTGGACACCGCGCCCGTCCAGCGCTGGCATCTCGCCGATCCGTCCGACCCGTCCCGGCCGTCGCGCTCCTTCCCCTATCCGGCCGTGGGGACCGCCAACGCCGACGTGACGTTGTGGATCGTCGATCTCGACGGCACACGGATCCGCGTCGAGGCCGACGACGAGTACCTGACCGCCGCGGGCTGGGACGCGCACGGGCCCTACGCCGCCGTGCAGAGCCGCGACCAGCGCCGGGTCCGGATTCTCGCCGTCGATCCCGCCACCGGGCGGACGGAACTGCTGGCCGAGCAGCGTGACGCCGCCTGGGTGACGCTGGTGCCGGGTCTGCCGCGCCGTACCGGGAAGGGGGTGTGGCTCACGAGCGACGACCGCGACGACACCCGCACCCTCCTGTACGGCGGGCGGCCCGTCACCCCGCCCGGCCTGAACCTGCTGGCGGTGCGGTCCGTGGACGGCGAGAGCGTGCTGTTCACCGCCACCGACGAGCCCACCGAGACCCAGCTGTGGTCTTACCACCCGGACGCCGGCCTGGAGAAGCTCGGCCCGGCCGGACTCGACGACACCGCGCGCGGCGGCACCACGGTGATCGGCGCCAGGATCCGCGCCAGCGGCGAGGAGATCGTCTCCCACGCCGAGAAGCCGGTGCTCGACCTCCGGATGCGCCTGCTCAGGCTGGGCCCGCGCGAACTGCGGGCGGCGCTGTTCCTGCCGTCGTGGCACCGGGAGGAGGACGGGCCGCTGCCGGTCCTGGTGGACCCGTACGGCGGACCGGCCATGCGCAAGGTGACCGCCGAGCCGTTCTGGGCCACCTACGTCTCGCAGTGGTTCGCCGAGCAGGGCTACGCGGTGCTCGCGGTGGACGGCAGGGGCACGCCGGGCCGCGGCCCCGCCTGGGAGCGCGCGATCCACCTCGACATCGCCCAGCCGGTGCTCGACGACCAGGTCGAGGGCCTGCACGAGGCGGCGAAGCTGGAGCCGGCGCTCGACCTGGGCCGGGTGGCGATCCGCGGCTGGTCGTTCGGCGGCTTCCTGTCGCTGGTCGCGGTGCTGCGCCGGCCGGACGTCTTCCACGCGGCGATCGCCGGCGCGCCCGTCACCGACCAGCGCATGTACGACACCCACTGGCGCGAACGGCACCTCGGGCAGCCGCACGAGCACCCGGAGGCCTACGACCGGTGCTCGCCGCTGCTGGAGGCCGACCGGCTGACCAGGCCGCTGCTGCTGATCCACGGGCTGGCCGACGACAACGTGGTGGCCGCGCACACGCTGCGCCTCTCGGCCGCGCTGCTGGAGGCCGGGCGCCCGCATGAGGTGTTGCCGCTGACCCGTGCGGGGCACCGGCCGACGGCCGAGTTCCTGCTCGCGCACCAGCTCGACTTCCTGCGCCGCGCGCTGCCCGCCGAAGGTTTTCGTTGATCGGAAATTGTCGGACTGGTCGGGTAAATTCCCGTTCACTGATCGACCGATACCAATCTTGGAGGTCGTCCTTTGAACGCGGACAGACCCGCGTGGGAGCAGCTCAGCGCGTTGCGGGTGGTATCACCCATCCAACCGCGCAAGCTGGCTAAAGTGCCCTTCGTCGAGATGGCGGAGGGCCGGCTGCAAGGTGTGGTGTCCAGCGGTTCCGACATCGAGCGGGTGTACGTCTCCTCGATCACCGCCGGAACCCACGGCTACAACTGCAGCACCAACAACAACCGGCCCTGCGGCGGGCTGCGCGGCGCGCCGTGCAAGCACCTGCACTCGCTGGTCGACGAGGCCGTCCTGCAGTACGGCCTCGATCAGGTGGCCCGCTACCTGCGCGTCGAGGGCGAGCGCGCGGGCGACCTGGTGCGCAACCTGGACGGCGGGCACGAGTCCATCCCCGCCGCCGTGGTCTTCAGCCGCTTCCTGCGGCACCTGGCCTACCTCGAACTGCCCGCCACCGGCGAACCGGTCGCCGAGATGCACTGGTTCCCCTCGCTCGGGGCGGTGAGCTGATGCTCGCCACGCAGCTCGCGGCCCTGCGCGAAGGCCCGCAGCCCGGACTCGACGAGGCGCTCGGCCTGGTGGCCGGCTTCGACGACGCGCTGGCCAACGGCTTCGCCCGCCTGGGTGAGGAGCGCGCGGAAGCGCTGACCGCGCTCGCCGGCGCGGTCGCCGCCACTCCCCTCGGCCCCCTGGCCGCGGACGCCGCCGGGAAGCTCACCGCGGGCTCGATCGCGGAGGAGCACCTGACGGCGCTGGCCGGAGCGCGCACCACGCTGCTCGGCGCGGTGCACGACGCGCTGCTCGCCCGGCTCGACACCGCGCTCGGCCGTACCCGCGCGCCCTGGAGCGGCGCCCAGCCCTCGGCCGCCGACCCGCTCACCAGCGCCTGCCGCTCCTGGCTGGCCGAGCTGGCCATCACCGGCTGGCGCGGCGTCGACCACGAACTCGCCTCCTCCGCCGACCAGGCGATCCAGGGCATGCTGGCCGAACCGCGGCTGCGCCGGGCGGGCGTCCTGCTCGACGGCCTCGCCGCGGAGCTGCGCGCCTCCTCCCCGGTCGGCGCGATGGAGCATCTGCCCGTGCGCCGCTGGGCCGACCTGTGGGCGCGCGCCCTGCTGCTCACCCAGACGGGCGCGGTGGAGGGCGCCGAAGAGGTCTCCGGCCGGCTGCTGCCACTCGGTGTCGACATCCACGAGCACGGTACGGCCGCGCAGATCCAGCTCCACGCGATCCTGGAGCCGCACGGCCGCCTGGTGCGCACCAGCGTGTCCGCGGCCAAGGTCGACACGATCGCCGGGCCGTTCGTGTGGCAGCTGTTCCAGGACTACCCCGTGCTGACCGGCGCGCTGGCCAAGCACCTCAGCCTGGAGATCACCGGCATGACCCTGCTGCCCAGCGGCGACCTGCTCTGGCAGGAGGCCAAGGCCGGCGCGGGCGCCTACAGCGACCCGTTCGCCACCGCCCGGGTCCAGCTCGGCGGGGCGAGCGCGCCGGCGGTGCCGCCGCTGGACCGCCACCCGGTCCGCGTCGCCGAGCCGGTGTTCGTCGAGGGCTACAAGAGCGACGGGGCCGTGATCCGGCTCGACGGCGCCGAGCTGCCCTTCGACCTCGACCGGCTGCCGCAGTCGGGGCCGCTGACGCCCCAGCTGCTCAAGGCGTCCACCGCGTGCATCGGGCTGATGCGCTGGGACGGCGGGGGATGGCGGCTGCAACCGCTGGCCGTACAGGCGAGTGTGAAGAAGGAGCCGGTGGCCGCGCACAACGGCGACTGGGCGCAGGGACCCACCGACCAGAAGGTGCTCAAGAGCGGCGCCAAGGCCGGCGACCCCGTCTCGGTGCTCAAGGAGCGAGCGGGACGGTTGTTGCGCAAATGAGCGAAACCCGACGTCAGATCCTTTACTGGCGCCTGCTGGCACGCGTGTTCGAGGGCGAGGAGCAGCCGTCTCTGGAGAAGGCCAGCGTCGCCATCGTCGACGACCTCGGGCTGCCGCCCGCGCTGCTCGACCCGGGCGTGTCCATCGACAACCTGGTGCAGCGCCATCCCGAGCTGGCCGACAGGCTGCGCAAGCTGGACGGCGACGAGGTGACCAACGCGGCGCTGGTGTCGAAGCTGCTGCTCAACACGTTCGCCACCGGCAACGGCACGGTCAGCGCCACCCAGCTGGCCGGGTGGAAGCAGGACGCCGGATGGCTGCAGGAGGCGTTCGGCGGCGAGGCGGCGGGCGAGCTCGGCAAGGTCGAGGCCGACCTGGTCAGGCGCATGCACCTGCGCGAGGTGCTGGCCGACCCGCAGCTGGCCAAGCAGCTCACGCCCAGCATGTCGCTGATCGAGCAGCTGCTGCGCGACAAGGCGAACCTTTCCGGCGTGGCGCTGGCCAACGCCAAGGCGCTGATCCGCCGGTTCGTCGACGAGGTCGCCCAGGTGCTGCGTACACAGGTGGAGAAGACCAGCGCGGGCACGATCGACCGGTCGGTGCCGCCGAAGCGCGTCTACCGCAACCTCGACCTTGAGCGCACGATCTGGAAGAACCTCACCAACTGGAGCCCCGAGGACGAACGGCTCTACGTCGACAAGCTCTTCTACAAGCAGACCGCCAAGCGCACCACCCCGGCCAAGATGATCGTGGTCGTCGACCAGTCGGGCTCGATGGTGGACGCGATGGTCAACTGCACGATCCTGGCCTCGATCTTCTCCGGGCTGCCGAAGGTGGACGTGCACCTGGTCGCGTACGACACCCGGGCGCTCGATCTGACCCCGTGGGTGAACGACCCGTTCGAGGTGCTGCTGCGCACCACGCTCGGCGGCGGCACCAACGGCACGGTCGCGATGGCGCTGGCCCGCCCGAAGATCACCGATCCGCGCAACACCGTCATGGTGTGGATCTCCGACTTCTACGACAACCGGTCGCTGATCACGGACTTCGAGGCGCTGCACAAGTCGGGCGTCAAGTTCATCCCGGTGGGCTCGGTGAACAGCTCGGGCCACGCCAGCGTGGACCCGTGGTACCGCCAGAAGCTCAAAGCCCTCGGCACACCGGTCATCTCCGGACACATCCGCAAGCTCGTCAACGAGCTCAAGACTTTCCTGAACACCTAGGAGCCTCCGTTGCTGCGTGCCCCCGCAGAGATCAAGTTCGCCGAAGAGCTCGACTACCTCGAGTCGATCGACACCTCCCCGAAGCCGTTCTCCTGGCGGCTCAGCCCGCGCATGGTGCGCATCTTCGTGCTCGGCTCCGACCGCGCCGACGGACTCGACCGCGACATCCCGCAGAAGTGGTTCGGCGACCGCAGCTTCGTCGAGCGCAGCGTCGTCACGCTCGCCTCCGACCGCGGCCTGCTGCTCATCGGCGACCCCGGCACGGGCAAGAGCTGGCTGGCCGAGCTCCTGTCCGCGGCGATCTCGCGCAACTCCACACTGGTCGTCCAGGGTACGGCCGGCACCACGGAAGACCACATCAAGTACTCCTGGAACGTCTCCATGGTCATCGCCAAGGGCCAGTCCAAGGAGTCGATGATCCCCTCGCCCATCATGACCGCGATGGAACGCGGCGTGATCGGCCGCTTCGAGGAGCTGACCCGCTCCACCAGCGACGTGCAGGACGCGCTGATCTCGATCCTTTCGGAGAAGTACGTCTCCATCCCCGAGCTGCCCGATGACGACAACATCGTCTTCGCCCAGCCCGGCTTCTCCATCATCGCCACCGCCAACAGCCGTGACCGGGGCGTCAACGACCTGTCCTCGGCCCTGAAGCGCCGGTTCAACTTCGTGCGCATCCCCGTGGTGACGAACAAGAAGAGCGAGGCGGAGATCGTCCGCTTCCGTACCGAGGAGCTGCTGCGCAGGCACCAGATCGAGCTGGAGCTGCCGCCGACGCTGCTGGACATCCTGCTGCAGAGCTTCGCCGACCTGCGCGCCGCCGCCGCCTCGGCCACCAGCGACGACGAGAAGCTGGAGTCGGCGCTGTCCACCGCCGAGCAGATCGGCGTGCTGGAGGACGCCATCCTGCACAGCCAGTTCTTCGGCGACAACACGCTGAAGGCGGCGACCCTGGCCAGTTCGCTGGTCGGCTCGCTGGCCCGGCGCAGCCCCGAGGATCTGGCGATTCTCAACAAGTACCTGCACGGCGTCATCGAGCCGCGCAGCAAGAAGGACGAGGGCGGGCCGTGGAAGGAATTCCTCGACGGCGGCCGTGAGGCGATCTCCACCCTGTCATGAACCCCTTCGACCCCCTGCGCGAGCAGCTCGCGAGCGCCGCGGAGACGTTCGGCGCCGGTCTGATCGACGACGTCGAGCAGGCGCTGCGGACCGATGTGGAGATCTTCCCGGTCTGCCACCACTCGCCGGCCTCCGGGCTGGCGATGGTCCGGCGGCTGAGGGAGAAGCAGCCCAAGGTCATCTACCTGGAGTTGTGCGAAGACCTGCGACCCGTCCTGGACGAGCTGCACAACTGCAAGCTCCCGGTCGCGCTGCAGGCCTTCGCCACCGACATCGACGGCTTCCCGAAGGAGTGGGCGCCGCTGAGCGTGGTCGCGCCCATCACCGAGTCGTCCGCGGAGTACCAGGCCATCGCCTACGCCCTGGACACCCCGGGCGTGGAGATCGTCCTGGTGGACCGGTCGGTCGACCACGTGTTCCAGTGGGAGCCGCGGGCGGAGTCGGCCGACGTCGGCATCGAGATCGGCGACCTGCGGCCCGGCTTCGCCGCCCTGGAGGAGCACCTGCTCCACCACGGCAAGGTGCGCCACTGGTCGGAGTGGTGGGACCAGTACGTCGAGCAGCCGCTGTCCGGCGCGGACTACGAGACCTACCGCCAGGTCATGGTGCTCATCGGCAGCCTGTTCCGCCGCATCAAGCCCGGCGGCAACGAGGTGGACGAGGACCGCGAGCGCTACATGTGGACCAGGATGCGCGAGCACCTGGCCGCGACCGGCGCCGACCCCGCCGACTGCCTGTACGTGTGCGGTGCCTTCCACGCCGCCAGCCCGGTCATGGACGAGCACCTCGACATCAGCCCGCGCACCAAGACGAGCTGGCTCTACGGGCTCATCCCCTCCAGCCACTCGGCCATCGAGAACCAGTTCGGCCTCGCGCCGGGCTCGGTCTCGATCGCGGCCGCGACCTGGGACAAGTCGCTTAAACGGCACGGCCTGGCCTCCTACCAGCTCGGCTCCAAGCGCAAGGGCAAGGCGCCCGCCCCGGTCGAGTCGCAAGGGCTGCACGCCTTCCTCACCCAGCCGCCCGTCCTCGACGGCTTCGACGAGGCGGAGCTGCTCGGGTGGTGCGTCGAGATCGTCCGGCTGGCCAGGCGCAACGGCTACCTGGCCAGCACCGCCGACGCCATCGCGGTGTTCGAGACGTCGATCCTGCTCGCGGGCATGCGCAACAGGAAGCGGCCTACGCCGTACGACTTCCAGGACGCCGCGGTCACCTGCATCGAGAAGGACGTCGTGCCCGGCCGCAGGGACGTACGGCGGCTGGTCGAGATCATGCTCGGCGGCGACAAGGTCGGGCAGGTCGGCTACGACTCGCTGCCGCCCCTGGCCAGAGACGTCCTCGACCGGCTCAAGCCGCTTGGGCTCGACCTGGAGAAGCGGACCATCCAACGGGCCCTGATCGACCTCGACGCCCAGCCCGAGCTCGAACCCTGCTCCCACCTGCTGTGGATCCTGCGCAGGCTCCTGCCCGACGACGCCGTCCGGCCCATCATGGGCTCGCGCCGGCTCGGCGAGCGCTCCCACCAGGAGAGCTGGGACCTGTCGATCGGCCGCAACCAGCGCTCGATCATCGAGCTGGGCTACGAGGGCGTCACCATCGAACAGGTCCTTGAACAGCGGCTACGGCGCGCGGTCTGGGACCCGAAGGCGACCGCGTCGGCGGCGCTGGACGCGGTCGAGGACTCCATCCTCTACCTGGGCAGCAGGCGGTTCACCGACGAGCTCGGGGCCCGCGCCATCCAGTTGCTGTCCGGCGAGCGCACCGTCGACGACGCCCCCGACGTGCTACGGCGCATCCGCCGCCTGCTGGCCCACTACCGGGCCACGGAGCCGGAGCTGCCGGAGTGGGCCAAGGCGTTCGTGACCACCGGGTACGCGCACTACTGCACGTTGCTGCCCACGGCCTTCGTCGAGGAGGAGACCGGGGTCCGCCAGGTGGGCGCGATGCTCGGGTTCCTGTTCACGATGGAGAGCCTGGCGTTGTCGCTGGGCTGCGACCGGGCTCAGCTTGAGCTGGCCGTACAGCAGTCGCACCCCACGGTGCCGGCGAAGGTGGCGCTGCTGTGGACGGCGCGCTACCAGCTCGGGCTGCTCAGCATGGCCGAGCTGCGGGAGCTGGTCGGTGAGCTGCTCGGCAGCCCGCTGGTGGTGCCGTCGGTGCCGCAGTACGTGAGCGGGTTCGTGCAGGCGCTGGAGTCGGCGCCCGCGCTGGCGCCGTTCGTGGTGGAGGTGTTGTCCAGGGCGTTCGGGCAGTTGCCCGACGACGTGCTGCTGCCCTGGCTGCCCAAGCTGATCACCGCCCTGCGGGAGCAGGCGCCCGAGCTGGTGCCGGTGCTGGTTCGTGAGGCCGAGCGGACGTTCCCCGCCCGGCTGGGCGAGGTGGACTCGTTCACGCCGCCGTGGCTGGCCAAGCCTTCGTCGCGCAAGGCCGTGGCGGCTTCCGGGCCGGTCAGTGAGTTGCTGGCCGCGCATCCGGCGACCGGGGCGGCGGTCGGGGAGCTGCTGGGATGTGAGCCGGTCGCCGACCTGAACGCCGAGATCGGCGCTCTGCTGGCGGCGTACCCGGAGACCGGGGTGGCTGTCGCGGGCGTTCTGACCTGACCACCCGCGCGGAAGCGGCCGGGCTTCGGCCGGCCGCTTCCGTCAGTCGTCCGCCGCCGGCCCCCGGCCGGGCAGGTCGGCGCCCGCGACCGTGCAGGTCAGCGCGGCCACCTCGGCGGCGAAGGCGGCGGCCGCGCGGGCGGTCTCCAGGTCGAGCCGGTCCAGGCGGCCGCCGAGATGTCCGTGCAACCGGTGCAGCAGCCCGGCGGTGAACGCGTCCCCCGCGCCCACCGTGTCCACCACCTCGACCGGCACGCCGGGCACCACGACCCGCTCGCCGTCCAGTGACACCATCGCCCCGGCGGCGCCCCGGGTCACCACGACCAGGCGTACGCCCTGCCCGTGCCATCGGTCGCAGGCGGCCTCCTGGGAGGTTCCCGGCAGCAGGAAGGCCAGATCCTCTTCGCTGAGCCGCAGAATGTCGGCGCCGCCGGGCAGTCGCTTCAGGTAGGCCTCTCGACCGGCGAGGCCGGGCCGTACGTTGGGATCGATGGAGATCGTCGCGTACGGCGCCGCGGCCGCCACGAAGTGGGCCACAGCCTCGCCCCCAGGCTCCTTGACCAGCGCCAGCGACCCCGTGTGCAAGCACGACGCTTCGCCGAGCCGATCGAGCCCGAGCTCGGCCCTGCTCCATTGAAAATCCGCCGCCCCGTCGGCGTGGAAGGAGTAGACGGCCCGCCCGGCCGCATCGAGCGTGGCGACGGCCAGCGTGCTCGGCTCGGCGGCGTCCACCACCCCGGAGACATCGACCCCGGCCCCGACCAGCCGCTCCCTGAACAGCCGCCCGAACACATCACCAGAAATCCGCCCCAGAAACCGAGTGGGCGTCCCCAGTCTCCCCAGCGCCACCGCCGTGTTGGCCGGACCGCCCCCCGGCAGCACCCGAAGCGCCGGCTCCCCGCGGACCGCCTCACCAGAGAACGCGTCCGCCACACACTCCCCCAGCACCGCGATCACCGAACCTCCCAGGACCGTCAGAGCGAAACTACTGCCTGTTGGAGAAGACGAGCACGGCCACGACCGCCGCGAGCACCACGAGCAGCACCAGCGCGCTCTGGGCCGCCGCCGTCCAGCCCCGGTCGGCGGCGGCCAGGAAGACGGCGCCGGTCAGCGTTCCGCCCAGGACGCCGCCGGTCTCCTGGGCGGTGCCCAGCACTCCGGCCGCGGCGCCGGCCCGCTCCCTGCGTACTCTCGCCAGGACGGCCGAGATCAGCGGGGACATCAGCAGGCCCATCCCTGCCCCGACCACTCCGAGCGCCGCCGCTATCAGGTACGGCTCGCCCGCGCCGACCGCCCCGCGCACCAGTACCAGACCGGCCACGATGGCCAGTGCTCCGGCCACCGGGCGGCCCCGGCGCAGGGAGGCCACGAAGAAGCCCGCGTTGAGCGCGGTGAAGACCATCCCGGCGGCCAGCGGCCCGAGACCCAGGCCGTCCTGCAGGTAGACGGCCAGGACGAACGACAACCCCGCCGACCCGCCGAACAGCAGTGCCACGGCCACCAGCCCGCGCGCGAAGCCCGGCTCTCCGAACACGCGCAGGTCCAGCAGGGGTTCGGGGCGCGTACGCTGGCGGGCCACGAACGCCGTGAGCAGGGGCGCGGAAAGGGCGAGCAGCAGCCAGGTCCACGGCGGCCAGCCCAGTTCCGGCCCCTGCACCAGCGGCAGCACGATCGCCGCCAGCCCACCCGCGACCAGCAGCGCTCCCGGCACGTCCAACGTCCGCCCCGCAACCGCCGGAGCGGAGGCCGGGAGCTCGGGGAGGACGATCCTGGCCGCCAGCAGGGCGGCGACGCCGATGGGCAGGTTGATGAGGAAGACCGCGCGCCAGCCCAGCCCGCCGAGGTCCGCCGCCATCAGCAGTCCGCCGACCACCTGCCCGCTGACGCCGGCCACGCCGGTGGCGGTGCCGTACCAGCCGAAGGCCCGAGCGCGGTCGGCGCCGGGGTAGAGGGCGCCGATCAGCGTGAGGACCTGCGGCGCCAGGAGAGCGGCCGCGCTCCCCTGCACGACCCGGGCCACGATCAGCGCGAGGATGCCCGGTGCCGTACCGGCGGCCACGGAGG
This sequence comes from Nonomuraea sp. NPDC050540, assembly GCF_044457485.1. NCBI lineage: Bacteria > Bacillati > Actinomycetota > Actinomycetes > Streptosporangiales > Streptosporangiaceae > Nonomuraea > Nonomuraea sp. NPDC050540. The sequence goes on along the minus strand of NZ_JBITHA010000004.1, from coordinate 35,491 downwards.
CCAGCGTGAACAGCGCGAGCCCGGCCATGAAGATCCTGCGCGCCCCGTAAAGGTCCCCGAGGCGGCCGGAGATGATCAGCCCGGCGGCGTAGGCCAGGCCGTACCCGCCGAACACGAGCTGCGTCGCGGCGGGACCGGCGGCGAGGTCGGTGCGGATGGAGGGGATGGCGACGTTGGCGATGAAGAAGTCGAGCGTGGTCACGAACACCGCGACCAGCACGACGGGCAGGGGCAGCCAGCGGCTGGGGCTGCGCACGGCTGGGCTGGCGAGGACCACGACGGCTCCTGGGGCGAGAGGGATGAGCGGTGGTTGAACACCAGCCCGGTCGAACCGGTTTCACCCTGCTCCCAGCCGGTTCCGATCCCCTGCCGATCCGCTACGGATGCCGCATAATCTCCCCGTAATGCCGAATCTTCACCTCTTCGCCGCCCGTATCGCGCCGGTCATCGACGCCGCCCACGTCAACCTTCACGCCGCCGCCCGCCCCGGCTTCGAGCACCCGGCGTTCACCCCGGGCTTCCTGGTCGACCTGCGCTCCACGCTCCCCCTCCGTCCCCTGACCCGTGCCGGCCTGTCCACGATCTACCGCTACACGAAGCCCGCGGACCTGGCGGAAGAAGTGGCCGTCCACCTGGCCCAAGGCACACTCAAAGAAACGGACGCCCTCCACCCGACCCCCAAGACCACCGCGTTCATCAGGGCCCTGTACGCCCACCACGAAGCCACCGCCGCCAGGATCTGGCCCGACGTGACGCGCCTGGCCGCCCAGGTGGCCCGCGTGCTGGCCGCCGCCCCCAGGCGACCGGGCGGCGCGCTGGAACTGATGGCCCCGCCCTACGAACCACCCGGCGCCGCACCGGGTCTCCTGCTGTTCAACCGCCTGGCCGTGCTCCGCTACAGCCGGGCCGACGCCCACGCCGCCGCCTGGCGGGCAGCGGGCCTCACCGCCGGGGAGGTGGTGAACCTGCGGGAAGGCCCCCTGCACGCCGAGATCGAACACGCCACCAACGTGGCGGCGGCCGAGCCGTACAAGGTCCTCACGGACGAGGAGCGCGCCGAACTCCACACCGGTCTGAGCACGCTGATCTGACTCAGTGCAGCCCTTTCTTCCCGAGGGCCCAGAAAGGCTTGACCTTGATCGAGGTACGGGCCCAGTTCCGCTCGCGCACCAGAAAATCGCGGACCATCTGGCAGGTCTTCGCCTCACCCGCCACGTAGGCGGCGCCGGTGTTGCCGGGCAGTTCCAGCTCGGCCAGCCCGGCCAGCAGCACGGTCGAGGACACGGCGGGGACACCGCGCCGGTGAACGCGCCGCAGCGGGTGCTCGCCGGGCATCGGCAGGTCGTGCTCGGCGCTCTCGCTCTCCAGCACCCCGTACACCTCCGCCGCCGGCCCGAGCTCGCGGATCATCGGCCCGAACGCGGCGCTCGCCGTCTCCTCGCCGACGAACACGTGGAACGGCGCCTCGCGGGTGAAGAAGTCGCCCTGCGGCCACCACAGCGTGACGGCCGAGCCGGGCTTGGTCTCGCGGGCCCAGACCAGGCCGATGCCGTCACCGGGATAGTCGTGCACGCGCAGCTCGATGGCGAGCCCGTCGAGCTCCCAGATGGTGTACGTGCGCAGCGTCTCACCGGGCCGCAGGATTCCGGGGACCGACAGCGGGTCGGTGATCTGGACCCTGACGTGCTGGCCCGGCCGGTACGGCAGGCCGATCGGCGCGCTCGCCACCAGCCGGATCCGCCGCATCGTGGGCGTGACCAGCTCGTTGTGGGTGACGGTCGCCTCGACCGTGTAACGGGCGAAGTATTTCCGCATCACGCCTCCTTAATAGCGATAGGCTAACTTAGAGCTATTAAGCAAACATAGATGCTCTAGGATGTCAATGTGGCAACGACAAGGCGGGACAGACTCCGGCAGGCGACACTGGCCGAGATTCACGCGGCGGCGCGGCGGCTGCTGGTCGAACAGGGATCGGGCGCGGTCACGATCAACGCCGTCGCCAGGGAGGTGGGGATGAGCGGCCCCGCGCTCTACCACTACTACTCCGGGCACGACGAGCTGGTCGGCGCCGTCACCGCGGGCTTCTTCCGCGAGGTGGCCGAGGTGATGGAGACCACCCGCGACCGGCACTCGGGCGAGCCGCTGGAGACGCGCATCCTGGAGACGTGCCACGCCATGCGCACGTGGGCGATCACGCACCCGGCCGAGTTCGGCTGGATCTTCGCCAGCCCGCCGAGCCCGCCCAACAAGCTGCCGGAATCACCCCGATACCAGGCCGCCCACCGCTTCGAACAGATCTTCAGCGGCCTGGTCACGGAGTTGTGGCAGACCAGGCCCTTCCCCGTGCCCAACCTGGCCGACCTGCCGCCCTCCCTGCAGGAGCAGCTACGCGACTACTCGGCCGCCATCGGCGGCGCGCTGCCGCCCGAGGCCGCGCACGTCTTCCTGTCCTGCTGGATCCGCCTGTACGGCCTGCTGTGCATGGAGGTCCTTCACCAGCTCGACTTCGCCTTCACCGACCTGTCCCCGGTCTACGAGGAGTGCCTGCGCGAGCTGGGCGAGAGGCTCGGCTTCCGCTAGCCGAACACCTCGTCACGGGCCAGGTCCAGCGCGGTCAGCACGGCGCCCTGCAGGACGGCGTTGCCCTCGACCGTGCTCGGCCGCACCCGGGTGGGCGCCGGCGAGCGCAACGCGACCTGCTCCTCGACCAGCGCGGCCAGCTCCTCGCCGCCCTCCCGGCCGATGCGTCCGCCGAGCACGACCAGTCCGGGGTCGAGCACGGCGACGACCGCGAACACGCCCCTCGCGACGCGCTCGGCCAGGCCCGTGCCGTCCTCCAGCGCGACCTCGACCGCACGGCAGAGGGTCGGGTCGTGCATGCCCAGGTCGAGCGTGCCGATCTCGCCGGCGCCGCCGGACATGCCCCTGCGCAGCTTGCCGCCCAGGACGATCGCGCCGCCGACGCCGTCGTCCAGCCACATGAGCACGAAGTCGGCGACGCCGCGAGCCGAGCCCTGCCGGTGCTCGGCGATGGCCGCCAGGTTGGTCTCGTTCTCCAGGACGACCTGGACGCCCAGGCTCCGCCGTAGCTCGCCGAGCAGGCCGGGATGCCAGCCGCGCACGCGGTAGTCGCTGGTCAGCGCGCTGGTCTCCGGGTGGACGAGGCCGGGCGAGCCGATCACGACCGCCTGCAGCCGCCGCCCGCCCGCGGCCTGCGCGACCGCTCCGGTGATCGCCTCGTACAGGTCTTCAGAAGGCTCCCGTACGGCGGTGCCGACCTCACGCCCGGTCAGGTCGGCCACGGTCACGCGCAGGCCGGTCCAGCGGATGTCCACCCCGGCGACGTGCGCGCGATCGGCCACCAGCCCGTAGACCCGGGCGTTCGGCCCGCGCCGGTCCTCGCCCGACTCGCCGGTGACCTCGATCAGTCCGGCCGAGCGCAGCCGTTCGACCAGGTCGGAGACCGTGGGCCGGGACAGGCCGGTGATCTCGCGCAGCTGTGGAGCGGTCAGCGGGCCGCGTTCGAGCAGCAGGTCGAGGGCGAGCCGATCGTTGATGGCGCGCGCCATGGCCGGGGTCGCGGTCTTCACGGGCCCATGATAGCCACGCGCTCTTTTCATCAGGAAGGCTAACTGTTAATTTCTCGTCTGTGACCAACCATCGCGCCATCGCTCTCGTGTTCGCCACCCACGGGGCCGTCGCGGGCAGCCTGTCCACGCGGATCCCCTGGCTGCAGGACCACTTCGCGCTCACTCCCGGCATGCTCGGGCTCGTGCTGCTCTGCCAGCCCATCGGAGCCTTCATCGGGATGCCGATGGCCGGCCGGTTGGCGTACCGGATCGGCGGGCGGCGGGCCACGCGCATCCTCATCGCGCTGTGGTGCGTCCTGGTCCTGGCGCCCGTGATCGCGCCGGGGCCCGGGTGGTTGTTCGGGGCGTTCCTGCTGCTCGGCGCCGCCGCGGGCACCAGCGACGTGGTCATGAACGCGCACGCCGTCGTCCTGGAGCGCAGGCTCGGCCGCTCCATCATCGCCGGGCTGCACGGCCTGTGGAGCGTCGGCAGCCTCGCCGCGGGCGGGCTCGGCGTGCTCGCCGCCCACCTGGGCATCGACGCCCGGCTGCATCTGGCGGCCGTCGCCGTCCTGCTGCTCGGGCTGAGCACCGTCGCCGGGCGCGGACTGCTGGCCGACGAACCCGCCGCCGCCGGCGAGCCGGCGCCGCGCAGGTTCGCGCTGCCCACGCGGGCCATCGCGGCGATCGGGCTGGTCGGCTTCTGCGGCACCTTCGCCGAAGGCGCCTCCGCCAACTGGGCCGCCGTCTACGTCACCCAGGTCACCGCCGCCGCACCCGCCGCGGCGGCCGCCACCTACACGGTCTTCATGCTCTTCATGGCCGGGACCCGGCTGCTCGGCGACCGGATCGTCGGCCGGTTCGGCGCGGTCGGCGTCGTCCGCGCGGGCGGGATCGTCGCCGCCGTCGGCGGGGTCCTGGTCGTCGCCGGTCGCACGACCTGGGTGTGCGCCGTGGGCTTCGCGCTGATCGGGATCGGGGTCGCGGTCAGCGCACCGCTGGCCTACGCGGCGGCCGGCCGTACCGGGAGCTCGCCGGGCGAGGGCGTGGCGGGCGTGACCACGATCACCTACCTGTCCAGCCTGATCGCGCCCGCCGTGATCGGCGGGGCCGCGGACGTCCTGTCCTATCCCGCAGCCTTCGCCCTGATCATCGTGGCCGTGCTCCTCATGGGCGTCCTGGCCGGCGCGCTGCGCCCCGCCCCCGCGCGGGAGCCGTGCCCGTCCTAGCCGAGCACGGGGAAGTTGGAGCGGAAGACGCCCTCGGGGTCGCGGGCCCGCTTGATCGCCCGCAGCCGCTGGAGCGTCTGCGCGGAGAACGCCGCCGCCGCGCTCTCCCCCGACGCCACGAAGGTGAACGGCTTGCGCCCCGGCACCCGCTCGCCCAGCGCCGCCACGAGGCGCTCCTGCTTGTCCCGCGACGCCGCGGAGAGCTGCGGGTCGATCGCCAGACCGAGCAGATAGAGCAGGTACGGCTCCGCCACCCCGCCACTCGCGCCTTCCCCGCCCCTGGCCAGTGCCCCGCCCAGCTGCCTGACCTGAACGTTGATCAGCGGGTCGATCGGCTCGGCGAGCAGGATCGCCACGGCCTCGTCGTCGAGCCCGGTCAGCAGCTCGCCCCGCGAGACGCCGGGCGACGGGTTCGTCGGCTCGTTGGTGATGGAGCCCAGCTCCGCGGTCGGCAGCGGCCCCCGGCTGTCGGACAGCATCCCGCCGATCTCCTCGAACCTGCGCAGCAGCCGCCGCCCCTCCTCCGCCGAGCCCAGGAAGGCGGTGCTGATCCCGGCCATGGGCGGCGCCGAGGGGAACTGCACCCGGTTCAGCCAGATCGACAGCTCGTCGGGCGCGTAGGTCACGACCTCGCGCAGGGCGGCGAACACCTCGGGCGCGCGCTCGTCCGGCCACATCATGCTGCCGCCGTAGAGCTCCGGCTCCGGGTAGAGCGCGAACTCGACCGCCGTGACCAGCGCGAAGTCCCCGCCGCCGCCGCGCAGCGCCCAGAACAGGTCCTGGTCGGAGTCGGCGGTGACCCGGGCCGGCGCGCCGTCGGCGGTCACCACGTCGAAGGCCAGGACGGCGTCGGCGGCCAGGCCGTACTTCCTGCTGAACCAGCTGAGGCCACCGCCAAGCGTGTAGCCGGTGACGCTGACCAGCGGCATGCTGCCCGCGAGGCCGGTCAGGCCGTACTCGCCCGCCGCCGCCTGCACCTGGCCCCATCGCGCGCCCGCGCCCACGCGGGCCAGGCGGCGCTCCGGGTCGATCTCCACCCGGTCGAGCGCGGCGGTGCGCAGCAGGATCACGCCGTCGGTGTTGCCGGACGCGCCGTGGCCGCTCGGCTGGGTGGAGATGGTCAGGCCGGCCTGGGCGGCATGCCGTACCAGGGAGGCGACGTCGTCGGCGTCGGCGGCGTGCGCCACAGCGGCGACCGGCTGGTCCACTGCGGAGTTCCAGGGCTTGCGGGCCTCGTCGAAGTCCTCGTCGCCGGGGAGCAGCACCTGGCCCTTGATCACGTCACGCAGATTGCTCTTCATAGTCTCTATGACGTAACCAGCGGGGTAATAGTGACCGTCTGGACCTAAGATTTACCCATGTCGGCTGGCGAGCACGTCCCGGGCATCGATCCACACACGCCGAGCGTCGCGCGAATGTACGACTATTTCCTCGGCGGGAAGGACAACTTCGCCGCCGACCGCCAGGCCGCCGAGAAGATCGTGCGGCTGGTCCCCGAGATCACCGAGATCGCCCGCGCCAACCGCGACTTCCTCATCCGGGTGGTCCGCGTGCTGGTCGAGGCGGGGGTGCGGCAGTTCGTCGACATCGGCGCCGGTCTGCCCACGCAGCAGAACGTGCACGAGGTCGCGCTCGGCGCCGCCCCCGACTGCCGCATCGCCTATGTGGACAACGACCCCATCGTCCTCACCCACGCGCGCGCCCTGCTGGCCGACAACACGCGGACCATCGTCATCGACGCCGACCTCAGGCGGCCCGAGACGATCACCGGCCATCCGGAGATCCGCGCCCACCTCGACTTCGAGCGGCCGGTCGCGGTGCTGCTGTTCGCGATCCTGCACTTCGTCCCGTCCGACCTGGAGGCGGCCTCGATCGTGACTCATCTGCGCGCGTCGATGGCGGCCGGCAGCTATCTCGCCATGTCGCACGGCTATGCCGGTGACCTGGCCACCGAGACCGTCCGCGCCGGGCAGGCCGTCTACCGGTCGTCCTCGACGGGCTCCGTGGTCCCGCGCGGCGCCGACACGTTCGGCTCCTACTTCGACGGCCTTGACCTGCTGGATCCCGGCGTGGTCCCGGTCGACGCCTGGCGTCCCGAGTGGGAGGAGCACAAACCCGACTTCGGCAAGCCGGGCCTGCTCGGCGGCGTGGCCCGCGTGCCCTCAGCCGGATAGCCGCACCAGCACCGCGCTCACGGCGGCGAGCAGCACGGCGGCGACCGCCAGCGCGGCGGCGTCACCCACGCGCAGGTGCAGGAATCCGCCGATCAGCGCGCCGGTGAACATGGCCAGGATCGAGACCGCCCGCCGCCGGTTGGCGGTGCCGGGCGAGTCGGCGACCAGGCCGGTCAGCGTGGTGGTCAGCACCGTGGTGGTCATGTCGGGGATACCGGTGTGGCGTACGGAGGCGTTCTGGATGCCCATGCCCAGTGCCAGCAGCACGATCACCACCGCGTCCGCCCCGGGCCCGGCCAGCACGAGAACGGCCGCGACGAGCAGTCCGAGATGCACCAGCGTGAACGCCGCGAACGACACCCCGCGCGCCACCCGCCCCGTCGCCCACGCCCCGAGCGCGAACGACGCGATGGCCAGCGGCGAGGCCCACAGGCTCGGTTCCGTGACCCCCGCCAGCGCGAACCCGACGAACACCACGTTGCCCGTCATGTTGGCCACGAACACGTTGCCCAGGCCGAGAAAGCTGACCGAGTCCACGATCCCCGTCACCACGGTGAGGACGACGAGCATGGCGGGCAGGACTCCGCGCTCCTCGCCGGGGAGCAGCCAGGCGGCGGCACTCTTCATCGCACCGCAGGCTAACCCCGCGCCACCGCCCGCCCGCGCCCCGACACGCGCTTGACCCCGGCCTGGTCGAGGCCGGGGTCAAGGGGTTCATCCTCAGTGGGTGGGCGTCAGCTCCCGCTCGGGAGCGGCGGGAGCTTCGGGAGCGGCGGGCTTGCGGTCCCGGATGACCAGGACGGCGAGCAGGGCGGCCGCCGCGACACCGATCGCGCTCAGCGTGAAGGCGCTGGACATCGCGGTGGTGAAGGCGTCCCGGGCGGCGGTGGCCAGACCGGCGTCGCCGATGGCCAGGGCGTCGCCGATGGAGCTCTTGGCCGCGGCGGGGGCGCCGGCGGGCAGCGCGCCGGTGTAGCCGGAGGTGAGGATGCTGCCCAGGACGGCGATGCCGAGCGCGGCGCCGGCCTGCTGGATGGTGTCGTTGAGCGCGGAGCCGACGCCGGCCTGCTCCGGCGGGACGGTGCCCATCAGCGCGGCGATCGCGGCCGGCATGGCCAGCCCGCCACCGGCGCCCAGGACGAACAGCGCGAGCGCCGTCAGCACGAAACCGGAGCCGGAGCCCAGGGAGGCCAGCAGGACGAAGCCGCCGGCCATGACCAGCATGCCCCCCGCGATCAGCGGCCGGTTGCCGATCTTGGCGCCCAGCCCGGCGCCGAGCCCGTTGAACACCAGCGAGGCGATGGCCATCGGGATGAAGGCCATACCGGCCTCGGTGGGCGTGTAGCCGAGCACGTACTGCAGGAACTGGGTCAGCACGAGCAGCAGCCCGCCGTTGCCGACCTGGACGAGGGTGAGGGAGAAGCTGGCGCCGGAGAAGGTGCGGTTGCGGAACAGAGCGAGCGGGACCATCGGGTACGGCGTCCGCAGTTCCCAGATCACGAAGGCGGCGAGCGAGACGACGGAGGTCACGAGGCTGACCCAGTTGAGGCCGTGCGGGAGGTCGATGATGGTCCAGACCAGGGTGACCATGCCGACGGCCGACAGGATCGCGCCGAGCGGGTCGGCCTTGGTGGCCGGGCCGCGGGACTCGGGCATGAGGACGAGCGCGGCGACGATGGCGATGGCGGCGATGGGGACGTTGATGAGGAAGACCGCACCCCACCAGAACCAGGCGATCAGCGCGCCGCCCAGGACGGGGCCGCCGACCAGGCCGAGCATGGCCACGGCCGACCAGGCGCCCATGGCCTTGCGCCGCTCCTCCTCGTCGAAGACGACGATCAGGATGGACAGCGTGCTCGGCATGATGAGCGCGCCGCCGATGCCCATGACGGCGCGGGCGGCGATCAGCGTGCCCGGGTCGGTCGCGAAGGTGGCGGCCAAGGAGGACAGCCCGAACAGGGCCAGTCCGATGATCATCACCCGGCGGCGGCCGAACCGGTCGGACAGACTGCCCGCGGTGAGCAGGAGACCGGCGAAGACCAGGATGTAGGAGTCCAGGATCCACTGGGCGTCCTGCGCGGTGGCGCCGAGGTCGACGGCCAGCGGCGGGATGGCCACCGTGAGGACCATGTTGTCGATGACGAGCACGAGTGTGCTCAGGCACAACACGATGAGGATGAGCCACCTGCGGGGGTTGCGGGCGTCCATGGGGTTGCCTCCAGCTGCGAAGTACGTCGTTCCCGTATGCGAACACTGTACCCACAGAGAACGGTGTGCGCAACAGGCGTCAGCCTTGGGCTTTGATCCGGCGCCAGCCTCCGGCCCGGTTGTTGGCGATGATCTGCCGGAGCATGGCCAGCAGGGCGGGCCTGTTGATCGGCTCGCCCTGCCGTACCGAGATCATCCTGGCGGTCTTGTTGCCGTGGCCCGCGGTGATGATGCCTTCGGGGTCGGGCACGATCGCGCCGTCGTACAGGAACACGTTGACGTGGTTCTTGGCCGCCAGCAGCGCGCAGACGTTGCCCCGCAGCACGAAGTACGGCAGGACGGTGCGCTTGACCGTCTCGCTCAGCTCCGGGTCGGCGGCGTGGGCGAGGTCGCGCACCTCCTGGCAGATGGCCTGCTGCCACTCGGGCAGGTCATCGATGTAGGCGTCGACTCGCGGGTCACGGGTGTAGGACATCGTTCCTCCTCAGGTACGTCTTCACCCGGGACGTAGAAGCCGACGCCCCGTTCTCGACATGCTTCAGGCAAGCTCTTCGCGCAGGATCGCCAGCGCCCGCTCGACACCGGAGACGTCACGGCCACCGGCCACCGCGCGGCGTGGGTCCTTGCCGCCCGCGCCGCCGCCCACCGCACCGGCCGCCCGCCGGGCGATCTCCGGCGCGCCGGAGCCGCCCTCGGCCAGGTCGACCGAGAGCGCGACCGTCCTGCCGTCAGGCGAGCCGACCAGGCCGACCGCGCGAACGCCTGCCGCCAGCACCTCGCCGGCCAGGTGCCGCAGCGCCGCCTGGTCACGCCCGTCACACCGGCGCACCACGACGCCGCCTTCGGCCCCGCGCGCCATGGCCGTCGCCAGCTCCCTGTCCAGCTCGGCCGCCAGCCTCCGGCGCTCGCGCTCGGCGCCGCGCGCGGACTCCCGCAGGCGCTCGATGCCGTCCGGCACCTCGCCCGGCTCGCTCTTGAGCAGGCGCGCGGCCGTACGCAGCAGCGCGCGCTGCCCGCTGGCCTCCTCGAACGCCGCCAGGCCCACCCGCGCCTCCACGCGCCGCAGGTTGGCGCCGATGGACGACTCGGCGGTGATGAGCACCTGGCCGATGTCGCCCAGCCGGGAGACATGGGTGCCGCCGCACAGCTCCATGGAGTGCTCTCCGGCCTTGACCACGCGCACGACGTCGCCGTACTTCTCGCCGAAGAAGGAGATCGCGCCCGCCCGCTTGGCCTCCTCGTAGCCGACTCTGGTGACCTCGACCGTCTGGTTGCCGAGGACCTCGGCCGCGATCAGCGCCTCGACCTCGTGGATCTGGTCGTCGGTGAGCGGCGCGTGGTGGTTGAAGTCGAAGCGCAGGTAGTCGGGGGCGACCAGCGAGCCCTGCTGCCGCACGTGCCCGCCGACGACCTCGTTGAGCGCCCAGTGCAGCAGATGGGTGCCGGTGTGGCTGCGCCGCAGCGCCGCGCGCCGGTCCCGGTCGACCTCCAGGCGCACCCGCTGGCCCGGCTCGAACGTGCCCTCCGCCACCTCGACCAGGTGGCGGATGACGCCGGGGACGGGCGCGTCGGTGTCGAGCACCCGGCCCCGGCCGGTCGGCCCTCGGACCTGGCCGGTGTCGCCGATCTGGCCGCCGCCCTCCGGGTAGAAGGGGGTGGCGTCGGCGTACAGCTCGGCGCGGCCCCTCTCGATCACGGTGACGCGCAGCAGGGTGGTGTCGGCCTCGGTGACCTCGTAGCCCAGGAATTCCGTGGTGCCGGACTCATCCAGGACCTCCCGGCCGGTGCCGCTCGTGGTCGCGGCCTTCACGACTCTCGCGCCGGCCCGCTGGCGTTCCATGGCCGCGGCGAAGCCGTCCTCGTCCAGGGTCAGCCCGCGCTCGGCCGCGACCTCCCTCGTGAGCTCGATCGGGAAGCCGTGGGTGTCGTGCAGCAGGAAGGCGACCTCGCCGGAGATCTCCTCCCGCCCGGCCAGGCCGTCGAGCAGCCCGAGCCCCTGGGTGAGCGTCTCGTGGAAGCGGTGCTCCTCACGCTCCAGCGTCTCCTTGACCCGGTCGATCGTGCCGGCGAGCTCCGGATATCCCTGGCCCATGACCTGCGCGACCGCTCCGGCCATCCGCGGCAGCACTCCGGAGCGCGCCCCGGCTCGGCGCGCGTGCAGGGCCGCCCGCCTGATGATGCGGCGCAGCACGTACCCGCGCTCCCCGTTGCTCGGGACGACGCCGTCGGCCAGCAGAAACGTCATCGACCGCGCGTGGTCGGCGACGATGCGCAGGCTCACGTCACGCCCCTCGTCCATCCCGTACGGCCGGCCGCACGCCTCCTCCGCCGCCGAGATCAACCGCCGCAGCACATCGGTCTCGAACACCGACGAGCCGCCCCGCAGGATCGGCAGGATGCGCTCAAGCCCCGCGCCGGTGTCGATGTTGACCTGCGGCAAGGGCCGCAGAGAACCGTCGTCGAGCCGGTTGTAGGTCATGAAGACGAGATTCCAGATCTCCACGAACCGATCCTCGCCGCCGTGCGCGGGCCCGCCATCGGGTCCGAGCTCGGCGCCCATGTCGTAGAAGATCTCCGAGGAGGGCCCGCACGGTCCGGTGGGCCCCATCTCCCAGAAGTTGTCGCCGGTGAGCCGCTGGATCCGCGCGAAGGGCACCCCCGCGACCTCCCGCCACAGCTCGGCCGCCTCGCCGTCGCTCTCGTGCACGGTCACCCACAGCCGGTCGGGATCGATGCCGAGCACCTCGGTGAGGAAATCCCATCCGTATTCGATGGCCGTGCGCTTGAAATAGTCGCCGAAGCTGAAATTGCCGAGCATCTCGAAGAACGTGAGATGGCGCCTGCTGATGCCGATCACGTCGATGTCGTCGTGCTTGCCGCGGACGCGCACGCATTTCTGCGCGGTGGTCACCCGGCTGAAGCCGGGCCGTTCCTCGCCCAGGAAGTACGGCAGGAAGGGCACCATGCCCGCGTTGACGAAGAGCGGGGCGGCCGCGTGTGCCGGGATGAGACCTGCCGACGACCGGCGCTCGTGGGCGCGCGCGGTGAAATAGTCCAGGAACGCTGACCTGAGCCGGTCGGCGGTCATCGGCATTTCCGATCTCCCTTTTCGCTCGCTGATTTTCCGCCGAAGGTAGCAAGGCGAAGCCCGGGAACTCCTCTGGTTTTCCGGCTGTCGACGCCCATGCCTTGACGCCCTAGGGTTGATCCGTTGACAACCCCTGTGGAGGACAGATGTCGCTGGCACGACTCGCCTTAACCGCAGCGGCGACGGGCTCGCTGGTCGCGCTCGTGGCCACCCCCGCCTCGGCTGCCTCGGCCGACCGGCCGCCGAAGACGACCAAGGGCCCGTGCGCCTACACCCAGACGCCCGACGAGCCGCCGGCCCGCCGGGTGCACCTGCCGCCGGACCCGCGCCGTACCCCCACCCGGCCGGTCTCCGCCGTCCTGGAGACCAACCACGGCGACATCCGCCTCACACTCGACCCGGTCAAGGCGCCGTGCACCGTCCAGAGTTTCGTGCACCTGGTCAGGCACCGCTTCTACGACCGCACCTCCTGCCACCGCCTGACCGCCTACGACCGGCTGAAGGTACTGCAGTGCGGCGACCCGAGCTTCACCGGCGAGGGCGGACCCGGCTACAAGTACAAGGACGAACTGCCGACCGACCTGCCGCCGTGGCCCGGCGATCCGACGGGGGTGCGCAAGACGTACGCGCGCGGCCTGCTGGCCATGGCCAACGCCGGGCCCAGCACCAACGGCAGCCAGTTCTTCCTGGTCATCGGCGACTCCGGGCTGGCGCCCAACTACACGGTCTTCGGAACCGTCGACGGCCCCGGCCTGGCCGCCCTCGACAGGATCGCGGCCGGCGGCATCCAGCCCACCCCGGGCGGCCCGACCCCGCCCGTGGACGGCAAGCCGGTCCTCCCCGCGGACATCAGGGACGCGAGGATCAGCCGCCGCTGACACCGGTCCTGCCGCGTTGGGGCTGCACCGGTACAGCCCCAACGCCGAGCTCTACCTGCGGACGTAGACGGTCTCCAGGGCCAGGAAGAGCTCGGCCGCCTGCCGCGGATGGTCGACCGAGCGGCCGGTGAGCTCCTTCACCCGGCCCAGCCGGTAGCGGACGGTGTTGCGGTGGCAGAAGAGCGCCTGCGCGGTACGCGCCGTCGAGCCGCCCTCCGCGAACCACGTGTAGGCGGTGGCCAGGAGGGCGTCCCGGTCATCGGCGGGCAGGTCGAGCAGCCTGCCGAGCACCCTGTGCGCCAGGTCGTCGGCGGTCTCCAGGCTGCTGGCCACCAGCGTGGCCACGGGGCGGTCGCCGTAGTGGGAGACGCCTTCGGCGCCCGCCGCCAGCGCCAGCCTGGCCAGCCGCAGCGCCGCCGCGGTCTGCGAGATCTGCTCGTAGGCGGGGCTCACCCCGTAACGTCCTCCCGTCAGCACGGGAAACGCCGCGTTCTCCGGCAGCGGCAGTACGGCCAGCCGCTCCGTCGGCAGGTGCCGCCACACCGCGGCGACCGGCATCCCCGCGGTGACCTCGGCGGCGATCACGTGGAAGCGCCCCCGGTGCGGCAGCCCGAGCGCGTCGGCGCTCTGCCGGATCCGCACCGGGTCGGTGCCCAGCAGGGCGTCGAAGAGCACGTCCCGATCCCGCCTGGCCCGCTGGTCGCGCTCGGCCTCCACCTCGCGGTAGGCGGTCCTGATGGCCTCCGACATGAGGTCGAGCCCGAGCCACATCTCACTCGCGCTGGCGATGAGGATCGCGTGCTCGTCGTCGCCCGCCTCGGCGACGAAGCTCTCCCACAGGAACTGGGTGCCCACCCGGTAGCTGTGCAGCAGCGCGGCGAGCGGCACGCCCCGCTCGGCGCGGCGGCGGGCGTTGGCCTCGGTGGAGGCGGTCGAGATCACCGCGCCGCCCGACAGGTGCGTGAGCGAGAGCCGCAACTGCTCGGCGCAGACCGCGGCCAGGTCGTCCGGCGGCACCACGGCCAGTTCGGCCTCCGCGGCGCGCACCCGCCTGGCCAGCTCGCCGCCCAGTTCCTCCACCCGCTCCAGCAGCCGCGCGCTCAGCGCCGCGAACCTGGGATCCACTCGCTCATTGTGCCACGACACAATCTTCCGAACCGGATTCGCGACCGGTGAACGTTGCCCGCCGGTGATCGGCGAGACAGGCTGGTCGGGTGGCCTATTCCGACTTTCAGCTCGAGATCTACCTCAACGGCCTGACCGGCGCGCTCCCGCCGTACTCGGTGGACCCGGCCAAGCTCCAGGAGGCCGCCCGCAGTCTGCTGGAGGAGGGCCCCTACTGGTACGTGGCCGGCTCGGCCGGCAGCGGCGAGACCGACGCGGCCAACCGGGCGGCATTCGTGCGGCGCGCGATCGTGCCCAGGATGCTGCGCGAGACCACCGAGCGGGACCTGAGCACCGAACTGTTCGGCCGTACCTATCCCGCGCCGCTCGCGCTGGCGCCGATCGGCGTGCAGTCGATTGTGCACCCGCACGGTGAGCTGGCGACCGCTCGCGCCGCGGCCTCGCTGGGACTGCCGACCATCCTGAGCACCGCCTCCTCGCACACGCTGGAGGAAGTGGCCGAGGCGGGCGGGCCGCGCTGGTACCAGCTGTACTGGCCGCACGACGACGAGGTCACGCTCAGCCTGCTGGATCGGGCCCGCAAGAACGGCTACGACACGCTCGTGGTCACCCTCGACACCTTCACGCTGGCCTGGCGGCCCAACGACCTCGACCGCGCCTACCTGCCGTTCCTGCGCGGGACCGGGCTCGCGATCCCGCTGTCCGACCCGGTCTTCCGGTCCCGGCTGGAGCGGCCCGTCGAGGAGGACCTCAACGCCGCGATCATGACGTGGGCGCCCATGTTCAACGGCCGCGCCCACACCTGGGACCAGCTCCCGCTCCTGCGCGACAACTGGGACGGGCCGATCGTCCTCAAGGGCGTCCAGCATCCGGACGACGCCCGGCGCGCCGCCGACGCGGGCATGGACGGTGTCGTCGTCTCCAACCACGGCGGCCGCCAGGTGGACGGCGCGCTCGGCTCGCTCGACGCGCTGCCCGGGGTCGTCGCGGCGGCCGGCGACGGGCTGACCGTGTTGTTCGACTCCGGGATCCGGTCCGGGGCGGACGTGGTCAAGGCGCTCGCGCTCGGGGCGCGGGCCGTACTCCTTGGCCGCCCTTACGTCTGGGGGCTGGCGTGCGGCGGCGAGGACGGCGTGCGGCACGTCGTGCGCGCGCTGCTCGCCGACCTCGACCTCACTCTTGGCCTGGCGGGCTTCCGCACACCGGCCGAACTCGACCCGTCGATCCTGGAGGAACGATGAACCTGGAGCCCATCCCGACCGACCAGTTGTCCTTCCCCCTGCCGGCGAAGTTCGACGACGTGGCCGACGAGCGGCGCCACCGACAGGAACGCCTGGTCGCCGCGCTGCGGCTGTTCGGCCGCTTCGGCTTCGAGGAGGGCGTCGCCGGGCACATCACCGCCCGCGACCCGGAGCACACCGACCATTTCTGGGTCAACCCGTTCGGCATGACCTTCAAGCACATCAAGGTCAGCGACCTCATCCTGGTCAACCACGAGGGCCAGGTCGTCCACGGCCGCCATCACGTCAACCAGGCCGCGTTCGCCATCCACGCGATGGTCCACCAGGCCCGCCCCGACGCCGTCGCCGCCGCGCACTCACATTCCGTGTACGGCAAGGCCCTGTCCTCACTCGGCGCCATGCTGGAACCGCTCACCCAGGACGCCTGCGCCTTCTACGAGGACCACGGCCTGTTCGACGACTACACCGGCGTCGTGGTGGAGACCGAGGAGGGCCGCAGGATCGCGACGGCGCTCGGCTCCCACAAGGCCGTCATCCTGCGCAACCACGGCCTGCTGACCGTGGGCGACTCGGTGGACGCCGCCGCCTGGTGGTTCATCACGATGGAGCGCTCGTGCCAGGCGCAACTGCTGGCGAAGGCCGCGGGCCCGACCGTGCAGATCGACCACGACCAGGCCAAGCTCACCCACGGCCAGATCGGCAACGACTTCGTCGGCTGGCTCAACTTCCAGCCTCTCTACGAGCAGATCATCCGCACCGATCTCGACCTTTTCGACTGATTTTTCGCCTTAAGATCACCACATCGTCACTCGCCTCCGGGCCGCCGTCGGCCGATACCGCTTCGGCCGGACGGCGGCCGTCATCGTCACCCTCTACCTGACCGCCGCGACCGCCGCCGGGGTGCACGCCGTCGTGTCCGGCGACCTTCGGGTGCTGTCGATGGCCACGCTCTGGGTCGGCCCCTTCGCGGTGGCAGACTGGCTGGGGCCCGTGCTCGCCGGGATCTGCGGACTCAACGCCTGGGCGCTGTGGCAGGTCCTGCGCGGTCCGGCGCTGCCGCGCGCGGCGAACCTGCCGCCGAGCGTGGTCTGGCTCCGGCGCCTGATCTACGCGGGCATCGTCGGCGACCTGGGCCTCTGGGAGCTCGTCGAAGAGCTGTCCGACACCGTGGAGGACTTCGCGAACGCGGGCCTGTGGGCCGCCACGGTGATCCTGCTACTCCACGTCATCTCCGGGATTCCGGTGTGGTTCCGTGCCGTCGCCATCGCGCTCTGCCTGGTCGACCTGGTGCCGCTCCCCCTCGGGAACGAGCCCGCCGGAGTGATCGACCTGCTCGCGGCGCCGGGTTTCGCCTGCATGGTGATGATCCTCATCGGGCAGCGCCGCGACAGTCGCTGGAGCGGCGCCACGATCGGCATCGGGCAGCTCAGCCTCGTCGCCCGGCTGGGCCTGCCCGTGCTCACCCTTCTCCCCCGCTCCGAGAACCTGCTGTTCGGCGGCGTCGGACTCCTGTTCAGCGCGCTCTACGTTCTCTCCACGGTGTGGCTGGCGCGTACCGCGCACGAGCTCGCCCGTCCCGCCGCCGTGCGGCCGGCGACCGGCCGCCCCTCACGGCTGGCCGTGGCGCTCGCGCTCGCCCTGCCGCTCGTCGTGGTCGGCACCGAGGAAAGTGCCAGGTTCAGCTTCACCGCCGCGCAAGAGCCCTGCCCCTCGTACGCGAGCACCCGTCCGGAGGACCGGCGGCGCGCCTTCCTCTGCCTGGCCAGGACCGGCGACATGTTCCCCGCGGACCAGCCCGACCAGCGCGTCCTCGCGCACGGAACGGACATGTGCGCGTTGCCCCAAGCCAAGGACCGCGCCGAGCGGCTCCGGCTGGCAGGCGGTGCGGCCGAGCCGGACGACCTCGCCGCCGCCCTGAACTTCCTGTGCCCGGCCGTCGTCCTCCGGCAGAAGGCCGACGAGGTACTCGAACAGGCCGAGCAGCTCAGGCAATACCAGGTCCGGGAGGCCGCGTGGCAGGCCGAGATGGCCAGGATGAACGCCCACTGCTCCGACCCCTGGCCGAAGGTGCGGGCCGAACGGCAGGGCACCGCCGCGTACATGCTGTTCGAAGGCGGCGGCTACGACGTCTACGACGAGATCGAAGCCCCGGGCGGCGACTTCTTCAAGGCCGTCGACGACGGCTTCATCGACGCCGTGGGCAGCAGTGCCGCCATCACGACGTTCGGCGAGAACGAGCCGATGTGCCTCACGCTCAAGGCCTTCGGCAAGGCGCCGCCGCTCCGGCTCAAGGGCTGGGACAGGGTGGTCGAGGTGGGGATCGCCAGCCGTACCGGCCGGTTGGGGGTGGCGCGATACTCCGAGGGCGGCGACAGCGGCGCGCTCGGCCCGCTCCCGGACCTGGCCGCGGGTCCGGGCCGGTACCGGATGCGCGTGTACGCCCGCGAGCTCGCATGGGAGGGGAAGGAAGCCGACGCCCCCGACGAGGAACACCTGATCGTCGTCTACCCCGGCAGCTCCATCAAGAAGATCGCCCACGTCCCCTGGTCATGACGGGGTGCGCAGGCTGGTCATGATGCGGTCGAGGGCGGCCAGGTCGCCGGGGTCCAGGGCGAGCATGGAGCGTGGCGGGCGGGCCAGGATGCGCTCGGCCGCCTCTGCGGCGGCCGTCCCCTCCGGGGTGAGAGTGACGATCTTGCTGCGCCGGTCGTCGGGAGAGACGCTGCGGGTCACGTAGCCGCGCTGCTCCAGATCGTCCACCATCAGCGTGGTGTACGGCTTGTCGGTCGACAGGTCGGCGGTCAGCTCCCGCATGGTCTTCGGCCCGGCCAGCAGCCGGCGCAGCGCCTTGACCCGGAAGAAGCTCACGCCGAGCGTCTCGGCCACCTCCTTGCGACGGTCCTCCTGCCGCAGGACGAGGTCGTACATGGCGGCCCAGACGCGGGCCACCGCCTCCTGGTCGGGGGTGTCGTTCATGGGGCGTCCGCCGTTCTGTCGGGAGCTTGGGCGAGCCGTTCGGCGGTACGGGCGGCGCTGCGGCGGGCCCAGCCGGTCGTGGTCAGGATACCGAGCAGCACGATGGCCGCCCCGCAGCCGACGATGACCCACCAGCCGATACGGCTGGCCGCCGGGAACCCGGCCGCGAACGGTCCGGCCACCGCCGACGTGACCAGGGAGCCGATGACCGCGACACCGAGCGACTGGCCGATCTGGCGGCTCGTGGACGCCACGGCCGCGGCCACACCGGCCTGGGTACGCGGCATGCCGGACACGGCGGTGTTCGTGATCGGCGCGTTCAGCATGCCGAAACCCACCCCGAACAGCACGTACGCGGCCATGAGCCGCCAGGTCGGCGTGTCCGCCGCCAGCCCCGTCATGATCAGGCCGCTGGCCCCCATGGTGGCCCCCGCCACCAGCAGCGGGACGCGGGTCCCGGCGTTCCCGACGATCCGGCCCGACAGCGGCGAGCAGACCAGGGTCAGCCCGGCCATGGGCAGCGTGTAGAGGCCGGCCTGCAGCGCGGACAGGCCCAGCACGTCCTGCAGATAGAGCGTGTTCACGAACAGGAAGCCGGCGAAGGCGGCGAACCCGCACACCGCGATCACCGTGGCCCCCGCGAACGGCGCACTCCGGAAGAAGCGCAGGTCGATCAGGGGTTCGGTTCGGCGCAGCTCGTACGGCACCAGACAGGCCAGCGCCAGCGCCGCGACCGCGAACCCACCGAGCGTCCGCGGCGACCCCCACCCGGCCGCCGGCGCCTCGATGAGGGTGTACGTCAGGACGGCCAGCATCACGATGACCAGCACCTGCCCGACCGGGTCCACCCGGCGCGGGCGCGGCGCCCGCGACTCCGGCACGAACCGCGCGCACAGGAAGAACGCGGCCACCCCCACCGGGATGTTGATCCAGAAGATCGCCCGCCACCCGGCCGAGTCCACCAGCGCGCCGCCGACCAGCGGCCCCAGCGCCATGCTGATACCGACCACGCCGCCCCACACGCCGATGGCCCGCGCCCGCTCGCGCGGCTCGGTGAAGGTGTTCGTGATGATCGACATGGCCACCGGGTTGAGCATGGAACCACCGACGGCCTGCAGCGCCCGAGCCGCGATCAACCAGCCGAGGCCGGGCGCGAGCGAGCACATGAGCGAGCCGAGTGTGAACAACGCCAGCCCCATCTGGAACGTACGGCGCCGGCCGACCCGGTCACCGGTCGAGCCGGCCAGCATGAGCAGGCTCGCCAGCACCACCGTGTAGGCGTCGATGATCCACTGCAGGCCGGAGATGGAGGCGTTCAGGTCGCGGCGGATGGCGGGCAGCGCGACGTTCACGATCGTGTTGTCCAGGCCGACGATGAACAGGCTCATACAGCAGATCGCCAGGACGAGCATCCGCTGACGGGGGCTCAGCGCGAGGGCGACGGGCGTCCTACTGGTTATAGGCATACAACGATTATATTCGCATAACTAAATATCCGGCTCACCGGACCCGCCAGTCCTCCCTCCGCGGCGGATAGGCGAAGGTCTGGACGTCGGCCCAGTCCTCCCCGACGACGCGGTAGTCGTGGGCGGCCTCGCCGGCGGCGTGGCCGCGGCCGACGTCGAGCCGGTCGGCGACCGTCCAGACACCGTCGACCTCGTGCTCCACGGTGTAGAAGAACTCGTTGAAGCCCGAGGCCGACACGGACGTGTTGACGATGGTGAGCGAGTCCCGGCCCGTGGTCAGATGCGGCGGGAGCGTGACGATCTGGTCGCGCCACTTGTAGACGGCGTCTTCGAGCAGCGGCCGCCACTCCGCGGCCGGGGTGCCGTTGACGGTGATCGTGGCATGTTGCAGGCCGACGCCCACGTCCAGCCGGCGGACCAGCCGCACCCCCGTGCTGGCCGGGTCGACGCGCACGGTGAACCGGCTCGACCCGCCACGGGGGAACGAACGGCCGTCGTCACTGACGATGTGGGAGACGCCCACGAAGTGGCCGGGCACCCCTCCGGACGAGCCGCGCTGGGGAGTCCCCCGCTGAGCCATGACGCCGAGGCTGATCGCCACCGTCGCCACGGCCATCGCGGCCAGCAGCCCGGCGCGCCGCCACCGCCGGGCCGTCCCCACACGCACAGGTGAGACCGGCGGCTCGGCGTTCGCCCCCGGGGGCAGCCGGCCGACCCGCACCCGGTCCCACGCCTGTTCCCACGCCGGAAGCTGGGAATCGGGAACCCGGCACCCCCGCAGGAACGCCACCATCACCGCCTTCTTGGGGAAACGCCGGCCGGCCAGCATGTCGGCGCACGTGGTGCGCGGCAGCCGCGCACCACCCGCCCTGTCCGCCCGCGTCTCCAGCTCCCGAAGGGACATGTCGGCCCGCGCGAACTGCTCGGCCAGCAGCTTCACCAGGTCCTCGTGACAAGTCACCGACTCCGGCCCGCTCATCGTCCCCGACCCTCTCCCCATCGCCAGCAACCACAGAAAGTGTACGAGCGATCGCCGAACGTGTCCGGCGTCTCGGGTGCGACGCGGCATGGGCGGAGGTCGTCCGGCGGTGTCCCACCGAAGCTCGACCCGTCAGGTGAGTCCTGCGGCCTATGTGAGCCCTACCGCCGGGGCCGCGGAGTCCGGCACCCCCGCGTAGTCGGGCAGCTCGACGCCGTTGATCGCGCGCCCGACCAGCTCGGCGAACCATTCGCCGGCGAAATCGGGACCCGGCTCGGCGTCCGGCCCGGGTACCTCGCGGCTGCGGGCGTTCAACCGGGCGATCTCCTGGTTGGCCTCGACGAACGAGCGCATCCGCGCCTCGTAGCGGGCGAACCCGGTGGCGGGATCCCACCCGGCGGCGGCCAGCTCGCCAGCCAGCACGTAGGCGCCGACCAGCGCCACCCCGGTGCCCTGCCCCGACATCGGCGAGGAGCTGAACGCCGCGTCCCCGAGCAGCCCCACCCGTCCACTCGACCAGCGGTCCATCACCACCTGGGCGACCTGGTCGAGGTAGAAGTCCGGGGTGTCGTCCAGGTGCGCGAGGATGTCCGGGGTCAACCAGCCCAGGCCCGCCATCCGCTCACGCAGCAGGGTCTTCTGGGCCGCGACGTCACGGTGGTCGACGTCGAAGCCGGCCGAGGCGAAGTAGAACATGGCCATCGCCCGGGTGGCGTCCTGGATGGGCCGCAGGAGGGCGGAGCGCCCGGACTCCTGATCCTGGTACTCGAGCAGCCAGCGGTCCAGCCCGAACTCGTTGGGCACGCTGTAGAAGGCCAGCACGTGCCCGAGATGGCGGAGGAACCGCTCATGCGGCCCGAAGACCATCGCTCGCAGCGCCGAGTGCAGCCCGTCGGCCCCGACCACCAGGTCGAAGCGCCGCCGGTCGCCGCCCGCGAAAACCACGTCGACCCCGTCCGCGTCCTGGGCGAGCTCCGCGATCCGGTCGCCGAAGACGTACTCGACGCCGTCGCGGGTGTCGTCGTAGAGCACCCGGGACAGGTCCCCGCGCAGGATCTCGATGTCCGCGATGAACCCGTCGCCACCATGGTCGTCGGCGCGGAAGGTCTCCAGCACGTGCCCGTCCGCGTCCACGGTGTGCGCGCCGGCGGTGTCGGTGCACGCCGCGCGCACCGCCGCGTCCAGCCCCATACGCTCGATGACCTCCCTGGCGATCCCGCGCGCGTCCACCGCCTGCCCGCCGGGACGCAGCTCGGGAGCCCACTCCACCACGGTCACCTCGGCCCCCCGCCGGCGCAGCCAGTGGGCCAGCGCGGGCCCCGCGATGCTCGCCCCCACCACCAACACCCTGGGACCGGAGTCGTCGACGCTCATCACTGCCTCCATGCTGTCGGTGTGTCCAGCCGTATAGACCACGGACCCGCACAAAACTCATCGGCACGCCCGAAATCCCGCGCCCAGAAGTGCGCGATACGGCTCAGTTCTGCCAGCGGTAGAGGTCGCGCAACAGGGAGATCTCGCCGCCGTGATGGATGAGCTCCCTGTTGACGTGCAGGACGATGCCCTCCATGGGACGCCGCTCGGGACCCACCGGGGGCGGAGCGTCCAGGTCGGCGTCCGAGAGTGCGCGGACCCCCGCGTTCCATCTCCCGTACATCTCGTCGAGCTGCTTCAGCGCCTCGTCAGCGGTTCCCGCGTAGGGGAAGGTCTGGGAGTCGACGTCCTGGCCGCCGAAGTGCCATCCGACCCGATAGCCCAGGCACGAGACGATGATGTGCGCCAGCCGCCAGGCGATCGTGGTCACCGGCGCCGGCACCGGGTCAGGGGACCCGAAATCCATGGTCCACCCGCCCGAACCCAGCGGCATCGGTGCGGCCGAACTGCCCTGTGGGCGGATACTCCAGCAGCCGCGCACCGGCTCCCAGAAGTACTCCTCGTCGGTCAGACCGTCCAGCCGCGGCCGCAGGTTCGAGCGCCAGTACCAGTCCAACTGCTCCGCGAGCCGCTCACTCCTTGCCATTTCCGCACCCTACAAGCCACGGAGACCTGGGCTGCGCTGAAAAGTCTTGACGTATCAAATGAACGGTCTTTTAATTCGGGCATGGGCCGCATCGCCGGCGTCACCGCCGCCGAGACACGTCAACGGCTGCTGCACGCCGCCGCCGAGGCGTTCGCCGAGCGCGGGTACGACGGGACCCGGGTGGCCGACATCGCCGCCGCCGCCGGGGTCAGCAACGGGGCGCTCTACGCGCACTTCGGTTCCAAGGCCGACCTGCTCGTGGCCGCCCTGCGCGCGCACGGCCCGCGGCTGCTGGCCGAGTTGCTCACCGCCGAGCCCGACCGGTCGATCACCGATCTGCTCCTCATCGTCGGCGGCCGCCTGCCCGAGCGGCGCGAGGCCGCGGGCTACCTGATCGTCGAAGCCCTGGTGGCCGCCCGCCGGGACGAGGAGCTGGCCAGGCCCATGCGCGGGTACGTCGGCGAGCGCGCCGACTGGCTGGCCGGGCTGGTGGAGGCCGCCCAGCACGCCGGGGAGATCGGGTCCGACCTGTCGCCGGACGCCCTCGCCCACTTCTGCCTCCTGCTCGCGATGGGCAGCGCCCTGATCACCCCCGACCTGCACGCCGTCGACGCCGGGGAGTGGGCCAAACTGCTCTCCCGCGTCGTGACCGCACTAGGAGCACAGGAGCACAAGCAGTGAAAGTCCACATCAACGCCGAACGATGTCAGGGTCACGGGCGCTGTTACGACCTGTCGCCCGAGCTGTTCACCGAGGACGACGAGGGTTACGGGCAGGTCGCCGGCGACGGCCTCGTGCGGGGCGCCGACGTGCCCGCCGCCCGGCTGGCCGCGGCCAACTGCCCGGAACGCGCGATAGCCGTACAGGAGGCGTGAGATGACCGTCGACGACCGCTTCACCCCCGCTGCGGACGACCGGCAGGACGCCCCGCTCGAAGGCACCCGCAACGAGATCATCACCGGCCCCGTCGCCGACTGGGCGACCGATTTCTCCCACACTGAGGGGGAATGGGCGGCTGATCCGTACCCCATCCAGGATGATCTGCGGCAGCGGTGTCCCATCGCGCACACCGAGCGGTTCGGCGGCGGATGGCTGCCCACCCGCTACGAGGACGTCGCCGCGATCGCCTACGACACCGAGAGCTTCTCCTCGCGTTCGATCATCATGAGCAATTTCCGCCCGCCCAAGGAGATCGCGCCCGTGGGCGGCGTGCCGCCGATCTCCTCCGACCCGCCCTTCCATCACGACGCGCGCAAACTGCTGCTGCCCGCCTTCACCAAGACCGAGGTGGGCAAGAGGGAGGCGGCGACCAGGGCGTTCTGTCATTCGCTGATCGACGCCATGGAGGGCCGGGAGGTCGTGGACGTCGCCCGCGACTACGCCCAGCACATCCCGGTACGCGTCATCGCCGACATGCTCGGTTTCCCGGTGGAGGACGGGCCCAGGTTCCGCGAGTTCATCGAAAGCGCGCTGGAAGGCGTCAACCTGCCGCCGGACGAGCGCGTCGCCAACATGGGCCGGCTCTTCGACTATCTGCTGGTCCAGATCCGCGACCACGTCGACCGCCCGCGTGAGGACCTGACCACCTTCCTCATCGACGCCGAGCTGTACGGCCAGAAGCTCTCCCCCGACCACGTCGCCGGCACCATGGCCCTGCTGCTCATCGCCGGCATCGACACGACGTGGAGCGCGATCGGCGCCTCCCTATGGCACCTGGCCAAGACCCCCGCCGACCGCGAACGCCTGGTCGCCGAGCCGGAGCTGCTGCCGACCGCCATGGAGGAGTTCCTGCGCGCCTACGCGCCGGTGACCATGGCCCGGCTGGTGAAGGAGGACCTGAGCTGGAACGGCGTGGAGATGAAGGCGGAGGACTGGATCCTGCTGTCGTTCCCCGCCGCCAACCGCGACCCCGCCTACTTCGAGCGCGCCGACGAGGTCGTGATCGACCGCGAGGTCAACCGGCACGTCGCCTTCGGCCTCGGCATCCACCGCTGCGTCGGCTCGCACCTGGCCCGCATGGAGCTGCGGATCGCGCTTGAGGTGTGGCTGGAGCGCGTCCCGTCCTTCACGCTGGCCGATCCGGAAGCGGTCACCTGGGCCACCGGCCAGGTCCGCGGCCCCAGAACCCTTCCGATCCGGCGCCTCTGATCACGGGCGCCGCGGCCGGAGTGTGCTCTCGACGAAGTCGTGGACCAGGTGGGCCATGCGCTCGTAGGACATCCACTGCCGGTCCAGGACGGCGGCCTGCCCGAGCCCGTCGAGCAGCCCGATCAGCTGCTCGGCGATGGCGTTCACGTCGCGGGCCGGCCTGAACTCGCCGGACCGGACTCCCTCCTCGATCACGTCGAAGAAGTACTGCCGGAACCGGGTGGCCATCGGCAGGTCCGCGCCGGGCAGCCTGCCGCGCATGGCCACGTGGAAGTACTCCAGCCACAGGACGAACTCGTCCCGCTCGGCCCCGTTGGTGGGGATGGCCAGCGCGATCAGGCCGGCGAGCTTCTCGGCGCAGCTCGCCGGCTCCGCCATGATCGCGTCGCGCAGCCCCGACGCCTTCTCATGGGCCTGCCGCAACGCTTTGAGCAGGATCTGGTCCTTGTTCGCGAAGTAGTAGTGGACGACGCCGGTGGAGACGCCCGCCCGCGCCGCCACGGCCCGCACGGTCGTGGCCTCAAGCCCCTCCTCCACCACCACGTCGCGCGCCGCCGCGAGCAACTGCTGCTCCCGCGACGGCGCGGCCGTTTCCGTCCTGGGCTCGGGCGGCTCCTCGCCGGTGTTCCAGACCTCGCCGAGCGCGTCCAGCCCCGCACGCTCCTGGCGCACCTTCTTCAACAACCTCCAGGCCGTGGCGTACGGCAGGCCGAGCTCGCGGGCCAGATCGGCGGCCCCGACACCCCGCCTGGCCCGTTCGCGCCTGATGACCGCGAACCAGGTGGCGAGGGGTGTGGACGAACCGTGAAAGACCGTGCCCGCGGTCGGGCTGACCTGGTGCCCGCAGGTGGCGCAGCTGTAGGTCCGGCGCCCGTGGAGCCGGTGGAATCCCCGTAGTTCACCGCAGACCGGGCACTCGGCGTGCTTGCCGTCCGGGCTGAAGCGGGCCCGCCAGAGCCGGTCGAGGATCTCGTCCTCGGACATCCGTCACTCCCTGAAGATATGAATCCGCGCTGACTACTTGTCCAAGATATTCCTTGACAAGCACCGCAGGCGTATTTAAGTTCCTGGACACATAGTCAAGCAGGTTATTCATTTATGCACGTATACCTGCTCAGGTGAAGGAAGCCAACCATGCAAAAGGTGAACTGCGCGGTCGTCGGACTGGGCTGGATGGGCAGGATCAGGGTCGCCGCCCTGCACGCCAGCGGAGCCGCACGGATCGTCGCCTGTTGCGACCTCGACCCCGAGACGGCCGCGGGACTGCCGGAGGGCGTGCGCTTCTCGACCGACGCCATCGAGACCGTCACCTCCGGCGACGTCGACGCGGTCTTCGTCAGCACGCCCGACGGCCGGCACCGGGAGCCGGTGATCGCGGCACTGCGCGCCGGCAAGCACGTGTTCTGCGAAAAGCCGGTGGCGACCACGCTCGCCGACGCCGACGCGATGGTGGCCGCCGACCCCGGAGGGCGCCTGGTCGTCGGGCACTCCCTGCGGGCCGACAGCCGGTATCTGGCCGTGCGGGCGGCGACGGACGCGCTCGGGCCCGCCGTACACACGGTGACCAGGCGGAACTGGCCCGCGTCAGAGGGGCGGCGGCAGCAGGGACAGACGTCACTGGCCCTCTACCTCGCGGTGCACGACTTCGACGTGCTGCAGTGGATCGTGGGATCGCCGATCGTCGAGGTCAGCGGGGTCGCCTCGCGCACGCCCGTCCCCGGCCTGGACGAAGGCGGCGCGCACTCCATCGTCGCCACGCTGCGCTTCGCCAACGGCTGCGTCGGCGCCCACGAGACCTCCTGGGCGCTGCCTGACCAGGCCGGCCTGGACCAGGGTGACCACGCCCTGTCCTACGTGGGCGTGAACGGCAACGCGTACCTGACCGAGCGAGACCACGGCGTCGTGGTCCACGGCGACGCCGCCCAGTTCCCCGACGCGCTGAACGGCGAGGTCTTCGGCGTCCAGACCGGGATGTACGTCAACGAGGTCGAGCGGTTCCTCGCCACCGTCCGCGAGGGCCGCCCGCCCCTGGTCACCGGGGAGGAAGCGCGCGGCGCCCTGGCCGCGGCGCTCGCCCTGGAGGAGTCCCTGCGCACGGGCCGCCCGGCCGGGGTCGCGGCATGAGCGCCGACGTCCGGCACCTGATCGGCGGGCGGAGCGTGGCCTCCGCCGACGGGGCCACGTTCGAGACCGTCGATCCGGCCACCGGGTCCAGGCTGGCCACGGTGGCGCTCGGCGGCGTACCCGAGGTGGACGCCGCCGTGAGCGCGGCCGGAGCGGCGGGCGAGCGGGACGACTGGCGGCGGCTGCCGCCCGCCGAGCGGGCGCGGCTGCTGCGCGCCCTGGCGGAGGTCGTGCGGAGCGAGGCGGAGTCCATCGCCGTCACCGAGTCCCGCGACAGCGGCCACCCCATCGAGGACGCCCGCGCGGACGTCGCGGTCTGCGCCGAGATCCTCGAGTACTACGCCACGCTGCCGGAGAACGTCCGCGGGACCAGCTATGCCGAGCAGCCCGGCTTCCTCACCACCTCCCGCCGGGAACCGTACGGAGTCGTCGCGGCGATCGCGCCCTGGAACTTCCCGTTCTTCTTCGCCGTCACCAAGACCGGCCCCGCCCTGGCCACCGGCAACACCGTCGTGCTGAAGATGGCCGAGCAGACGCCGCTGACCGCCGCCATGTTCGGCGAGCTGTGCTCGCGCGCCGGGTTCCCGCCCGGCGTCGTCAACGTCGTCAACGGCGACGCCTCGACCGGCGCCGCGCTGGTCGCGCACCCCGGCGTCAGCAAGATCACGTTCACCGGCTCGACCGAGGTCGGCACGCTGATCCAGCGGTCCGGGGTGAGCTGCCACCTGGAGCTCGGCGGAAAGACGGCCAACATCGTCACCGCCCACGCCGACCTGGAGACCGCCGCCGCGGCCTCGGTGTTCCATGCCTTCTTCAACGCCGGGCAGGTGTGCACGGCCGGGTCCCGGCTGCTGCTCGCCGAGGAGATCGCGGAGGAGTTCCTGGAACTGTTCCTTCGCGCCACCGCGAAGGTCGTGGTCGGCGACCCGATGGACCCCGCCACCCAGATGGGCCCGCTGGTCAGCCGCGAGCACCGCGACGGCGTCGAGCGGGCCGTCGACGCCGCGCTCGCCGAGGGCGCCTCGATCGCCTACGGCGGCGGCCGTCCCCGCCAGGAGGGCGCGTTCCTCCAGCCCACCGTGCTCGACGGCGTCACCCCGTCCATGGCGGCGGCGCGGGAGGAGATCTTCGGCCCCGTCGTGTCGGTCCTCAGGTACCGCGACCTGGACGAGGCGGTACGCGTCGCCAACGACACCGCGTACGGCCTGGCCGCCACCGTCTGGACCGACCGCCTCGACGAGGCCGTCGAGCTCACCGACCGGCTCCAGGCCGGCATCGTCTGGACCAACGCCCCCTTCCGCGACCACGCCCACGTCCCCTACGAAGGCCACAAGGCCTCCGGCCGCGGCGAGGAGGGCGGACTGGAGACCATCCGCGAGTTCACCAAGCTCAAGGTCAACTACCTGGCCCACCGGGCCCAGCCCTCGCCCTGGGAAGCACCATGACGCTGGAACGACGCAGCATCGACATCATCCCCGCCGACGAGCGGACCGGCCGGCCGCGCGACCTGTTCAGCATCTGGTTCGCCGCCAACATCGGCCCGCTGACGTTCGTCACCGGCGGCATCGCGCCCCTGGTCTACGGGCTCGACTTCTGGTGGAGCCTGATCGCGCTGCTCGTCGGCCTGCTGCTGGGCGGGCTGGCCATGTCGCTGCACAGCGCCCAGGGGCCTCAACTCGGGGTGCCGCAGATGATCCAGAGCCGCGGCCAGTTCGGGGTCCGCGGGTCGCTCATCGTCCTGGTCGTCGTCCTGATCATGTACGTCGGCATCTACGCGGCCAACATCGTCTCCGGCGCCCAGTCCGTCAACGCCGTCCTGCCCGCGGTGCCGATCTGGCTGCTCTCCGCGCTGTTCGCGGTCGTCGGCCTGGTCGTGTGCGTGGTCGGCTACCAGCTGATCCACCTCATCGGCCGCGTCATCACCGCGGTGTCGGTCGCGACCGTGGGCGTGCTGGTCGTCGGCATGGCCGTGATGGGCAACGTCCCGGCGACCGTCTTCCAGATCGGCCAGCCGACCCTGCGCGGCTTCCTGGGCACGATGGCCGTCGGCGCGCTGTGGCTGATCGCGTTCGCGCCCTACGTGTCGGACTACTCCCGCTACATGCCCGCGCGGACCGCCAGCCTCCGCTCCACCTTCTGGTGGACGTACGCCGGCGCCGTCCTGGGCGGCATCGTCCCGATGGCCGTCGGCGTCATCGTCTCCATCGCGGTCCGCGGCGACGTCCTGACCGGGATGCCACAGGTGCTCGGCGGCCCGTTGAGCACGGTCGCGCTGCTGAGCTTCGCCGCGGTGATCATGCACTTCAACGCGATGAACCTGTACGGCGCCGTGCTCGCGGTCGTCACCATCGTGCAGACCTTCCGCTCCCGCTGGCTGCCCGGCACCCGCGAGCGGGCGGCGATCGGCGCGGCGATGGTCGCGGTGGCCTCGTTCGTCGCCCTGCTGATGTCGGACGACTTCGTCACCGGCTTCACCAACCTGATCATCCTGCTGCAGTACGTGTTCATCCCCTGGACCGCGGTCAACCTGGTCGACTTCTACCTGGTCCGCAAGGGCCGGTACGCCGTCGAGGACTTCTTCCTGCCCGACGGCGGCCGGTACGGCATGTACGACAAGCCCGCCCTGATCGCCTACACGGTCGGGATCCTGGTGGAGATCCCGTTCATGAGCACCATCCTCTACACCGGCCCTGTCGCCGCGGCCCTGTCCGGCGCCGACATCAGCTGGATCGTCAGCCTCGCCGTCACGATCCCGCTCTATCTCCTGCTGGCCCGCACCCGATCGGCCGACCTCGCACCGGCGGTCTAACGGCCGGTGGTTTCGCGGGTGAGCCAGCTGCCGACGGCGGCCATCGCCGTACCCCCGCTGTCGGCGTCGATGCGCTCGGCGAGGTCCGCGATCGTGACCTCGCCGAGCGCCCGCGCCCAGGCTTCCTCGGCGGCCGCCATCGCGCGGGCGATCGCGCAGGGCCGCTCACACCGCTCGGCCGGAAGGGCCAGCGGCCCGCGCTGACGGATCTCGGTGCACCGGTAGGCGGGCTCGGTGCCGTCGATGGCCCGCACCACCTCCAGCGCCGAGATCTCAGCGGCTGGCCTGGTCAGGGAGTACCCGCCGACCTGGCCCGCCGTGGAGCGCACGATGCCCGCCCGCGACAGCGCCTGCAGATGCTTGGCGAGGTAGGCGGGCGGGGTGCCGTGCAGTTCCGCGAGCCGGGCGGCGGGCACGGGCTCGCGGCTCTGGCTGAGCGTGACGCAGCTGTGCAGCGCCCACTCCACCCCGTTGGACAACTTCATGGTCCCCATCTTACGGACATTTTCTGTCCGAGTTGTGTGATAGAACTCGGATAGAAAATATCCGAGATCAATGGAGGCTGGACGATGGGCAAGCAGACGCTCGGCATGGCCGGGCTGGCGATGTTCGTGGCGGCGGCCAACCTGCGGCCGGCGATCGCCGCGGTCTCACCGCTCGTGGACCGCATCCGCGCCGACCTGGACCTGACCGCGACCGCCGTCGCGCTCCTGACGACCATCCCGACCCTGGCCATGGGCCTGTGCGCGCCACTCGCCGCCCTGGCCGGCCGGCGTCTCGGGCTTCAGCGCGGTGTACTGCTCGGCCTGGCCCTCATCACCCTGGCCACGGCCGCCCGCGCCGCCGGCTCGTCCACCTGGCTGCAGCTGAGCTGCGCGGCGGCGGTCGGAGCCGGGATCGCCATCGCCCAGACACTGCTCCCCGCCGTCGTGAAGACCCGCTTCGCCGACCGCGCCGGCCTCGCCACCGGGGTCTACACCGCCGGGCTCGGCGCGGGCGGCGCCGTCGCGGCCGGGATCAGCGCTCCCCTGGCCGGCTTCCTGGGCTCCTGGCCGGGCGCGCTCGCGTCCTGGTCCCTGCTCGCCCTCGCCGGCACGGCCGTCTGGACGGCGTCGCGGCGCTCCCTGGCCCTGTCCGACGTGACCGCCCCCGCCGGCCCCGCCACCAGCGGCCTGCCGTGGCGCAGCGCCGTGGCCTGGCGGGTGACCATCCTGTCGGCCGCCAACTCCGCCCTGTACTACTGCGAACTGGCCTGGATCGTGCCCCTCCTGCGGGAGAGCGGCGCCGGTGGCGGGGGCCTGCTGACCGTGATGATCGGCATCCAGGTGGCGGCGATGCTGGCCGTACCCGCACTCCTGGGCGAGCACCGAGACCGGCGCGTAGGACTGGCGCTGACCGCCACCCTCACCGCCATAGGCTTCGCCGGCCTGTCCCTCGCCCCCGCCACGGCGACCTGGCTGTGGATAGCCGCCCTGGGCGTCGGCCACGGCGGCCTGTTCACGCTGATCCTCACGCTCCCCGTGGTCCTGAGCCACGACGCCGCGCAGGCCGGCCGCATCAGCGCGATGGCCTTCTTCATCGGGTACGGCTGCGCCGCCCTCGCCCCCGTCCTCGTCGGCGCCCTGCGCGACACCATGGGCGACTTCCGCCTGGCCTTCGGCGCCCTGGCGGCGGTGACGGCGCTGACCCTCATCCCCGTGGCCAGGTTGAGTAGGGGGATGCTCATGCCGGTAGGAGCCCCGCGCCCACACGATGAGACCTAGAAACCACGAAAGGGACACATCATGACCAGCACCACAGAACAGACCCGCGTTCCCCTGGGCACGGACGACCGCGCGCGGGTCAAAAGGCTCACCGAAGAGGTCAAGAGCCGCCTCTACGAGGTGAGCCTCATCATGGGCCGCACCCTGGACCGCGACTTCCCCGCCGACTCACTGGTCAAGTACGAGCCCAAGCAGAGCACCCAGGCCGACGACGGCCAGACCATCGAAGTCGTCGTCATCGCCCTGCCCGACGGCACCTTCGCCTGCCTCCAGGACCCACCCGGCATCTCCGTCTACCCCTGCTGACCGTTTGGTCAGAACGCTGTCAGGGTGATGTAGGCGTTGGCCGGATTGGCGTCGTGGACCAGCGACTCGAATCCGCCGACGTCATCGAAGGCGAAGCCGTAGGCCCTTCCGTCCACCATCCGCGCGTGAATCTTGCGGGAGTAGTGGTTCGTCACCGCGTCCACATAGAACAGCGCCGGGTTCAGGGATGGCTGTGTGGTGATACTGGCCAAAGTAGACCGGTTCAGGGCCGCGCAAAGCGTGCGTGCGATCGGGCCGACCACCCGATCGTTGGGCGCGTGCAGAGCCCCATCACAGCCGAAGACGTTGGCCGTGCTCGGCTTCTGGAAGGTCGCCACGGTCTGCCCGGCGGTGTTGGTGAACACCATCGCGTTGCCTGCCGTCCGCCCGAAGAAGCGGGTGTTCGGCTCGTTGGCGAACGGGATGACGGTGAGCGTGCGGGTGCGGTAGAAGTCCCAGGATCGGGTGAGGTAGCTGTCCATGATCGTGGGACTCAGCCGCCCGGCGTCGATGCCCTTGCCCGGCGCCAGAGCACGAAGGCGCAGGCCGTCCGATGGACGGGTGTAGACGAGGTTGCCCCAGCCGCCCGGCTGGCCGGCCAGGGCATCGAAGAAGGAGTTACGCCCGTTGGTGATCAGGTTTCCGGTGTTCTTCGCCGCGCCCGCCGTGTTCTTCACGCCCACGGCATGCGGCACGCTGAACATGTCGACCTGTGAGCTGTTGATCCAGAGCCCGGAGTCGTTGAGGGTGTACTCGCTCCAGTCGAACTGGACGTCGCGGTTGACGTCAGACAGGTTCCACGGCGCGGGCTGCACGAGACCGGTCGGGGTCAGGAAGAGCCTCCGACGGCCAGGCCGGCGGCGATGTGGAGGGTCCAGGCGGCGGCGGTGAGCAGGCCGAACCCTGCGAGGCTGAGCATGAGGGTGCGGATGGCGGGCCAGCGGGGTAGGCGGCGGGCGAGCCAGCGGGCGGCGCGGACGGTGTGCGGGATGCGGGGCGCGAGAGGGGCGCGGGCGGCGGCTTGGCGTTCGGCGTGGAACGCGTCCATGAACGCGGTCACCGGCGGCGGCTAGCGGTGCGCTGCGGTCCCATGTTCCGAATGGTACGCCACGCAGGAATTTTTTCGGTATACAGGCGTATCAACAGGAATTTTCCTGTTCGAGCGAAAATGGCCCCACCGGGAGAGGTGATCGTACCGACCTCCCCCGGCCCAGATCTCGTGTGTTGATCGAGACGCGGCCTCATGGGCGGCTCGAACCCCCAAATACACACAGACGCTATATAGGGAAATGCGATTAGGCAATTGCCGATTGATGACCTTATGGGAAAGAGGTTGGGGGTATCAGAGTCACTGTCGCTCACGTCGCAGCCAGACATGGCGACGTTTTGACCATGCAGCCGCCGCCAACGCGGCGAGAGCGAGGGAGTATATTTTGCAGCGCAAATGCTACGCTTCATGGGCTCACGGCGTCACCGCCGTGTCAGAGAACCGCAATCTTCCGGTCGTCCGAGCGGGATACGGGGCGACCTTCACGCTTCCCAAAAACGGCGGGGAATGGATTCACTTCCCTATCCCCACGCCCACACTACTGGAAAACTCCCGTGCCTTCCTTGAGCGGGTGATCGTCCTGTTTGAAGCGCGGCAGACGAGCGAGCTTAAGCGCATCCACGTCTGGGACGGTGGAAAGATTCTCGCCAGGCACGATGAACTGTCAGTGAAGGGAAATAACCTCGGCATTGGGGCGGCCAACGCGATCCCCGTGAAGCAGAAAGATTTGCTGACCGCCATTGTGGTGTCAGCATTCTTTGCTGCTGGGGCAAATCAAAGCGAACTCTACGTTCCAGCTTTCGGCGGAGACTTCTACCACGACATCAACGCCTGATAGGCGGCCATCCTAAAGCGGAGCATCACCTTCCGCATTATCATTTCTGTCTCATCCCAGTGTGCGGATGCGCGGCCTCGCGCCGAGGTCCCGCTGTGCGACCATGTACCGCAGGGCATCACAACCATGATCATCGGCCTTTAACGGGGCCTCCTTCGGCGGCTTTCCCGGCGTCTGGTCCCACACGTACCCGCCGATCTCCCCCACTGTGGAGCACGGCTTCCTGCCGTCCTCCAGCTCGGGATCCCGCTCGGCCCGTGAGTCGCGCAGGAAGAAGATGCGCGGTCTGCCGTCACCAGCCGGGCGGTAGCGGGCCTGCACCGCCTGGATCCCGTCGCTGACCGTCTTGGTGGCCGCGACCGTGGACATGCCGAGGTGGCGCTCCAGGGTGGGCCCGGTCCTCGGCGTCGTGGTCGCAGATGATCGCCCTCGGCCGCGGCTCGGTCCACGTCAGCCGGCAGCCCTTGCATGTGTGGCAGTCGTGATCGCTCGCGCGGGAACCGCAGCACTCCTCACACCGGCGCACCAGGCGCAGGATCTGCCGGGCATGGTCCTCGACCAGCCGCCGCGAGTAGTAGATCTCCCGGTAGAGCCAGAGCCGGCCGTCGCCGTCCTCGGCTCAGCACTGCAGGACGAACGGGTTGGTGAACCCGAAGTCGACCGTCCACCACCTGGTCCACTCCGGCGGGATGTCGAAGCGGTCGACGACGTGGACGGCCGGGTCGAAGTCCTCGTAGATGAGGCCTTCGGTCGCCACCCAGCGCCCGTGCCGCAGCCGGTGGTAGCGCACGCCCGTGAGCTTCTCCAGCTTCGCGATGTAGTCGGCGCCGCTCACGGTCAGCGTGCCGTCCTCGTGGAAGAGGACTGGGTTGTCCTCGTGGCGGGAGTGGAGATCAGGGTGTCACCGCGGTCCGCTCTGGCCTTCAACCAGTGCGTCGGCTGGGCGGGGTTGCAGTCGGCGAGCAGCTGCTGGAAGGAGATATGCCCGTTGCGCAGGCGGGTGGTGAGCGCTTCCCAGTCGTCCACGGTGAGCTCGACGGCCTCCTGGACGAAGATGACGCCGTACTCCGAGCTCATGACCTTCTGCGGCTTGTCCAACCCGCCGACCACGACCACGCTGCCATTCGAGTGCCGGTAGGCGGCTGCCTCCTGCTGACTCCCGCCCTACCAGACCACGTGCCCGGCGGCGATCGACTCGGCGGCTACCTTCTCCCGCCAGGTAACCAGGCCCGTCGAGCCGAGGGACACGAGCGTCTTGCGGACAATCAGGCCGCGGGCGCCCGGGTTGGCGAGCATCATCGCGTGGACCTTATCCAGTGTGGCGCGGCTCTTGCCGGTGCCGGCGAGCCCGGACAACAGGAGCTCGGCATCGCGGCATCGGAAGATCTCGCTGGCGGCACCGCGCGGTTGCTAGTGCTGTGACCGGAAATGATCGCCGGGTTGAGGGACGGTTTCAGGCTGCCCATGCGAGGGGCCGGCCTCCCCAGCGGAGGCCTTTCTCGCTG